>NZ_JAIXIG010000020.1 GCF_020297365.1 Curtobacterium oceanosedimentum | reverse complement strand
GCGCCGGCCGGCGCGTGAGCGCTGACCGCGGGGCGGGGCGGCGCGTAGGGTCGGCCGCATGGAGGTCACGAAGCTCGAACACGCCTGCCAGGTCCTGCGGGAGGGCGACGCGCGACTGGTCCTCGACCCCGGGGGCTTCACCCGTCCGGTCGACGCCACCGGTGTGGTCGCGGTCGTCGTCACGCACGAACACCCCGACCACGTCACGCCCGACCAGGTGCGCCGCATCCTCGACGCGAACCCGGACGCCGTCGTCATCGGCCCCGCGGGCGTCCGCGCCGCGCTCGCCGACGCGGACATCGCGGTCGACGTGGTGACCGACGGCGACCACCGCACGGTCGGCCCGTTCTCGCTCGACTTCCACGGCACGCGGCACCAGCTCATCCACTCGTCGGTGCCGATCGTCGACAACACCGGCGTGCTCGTGGACGGCCGCCTGTTCCACCCCGGCGACTCGTACACCGATCCCGGCGTGCCGGTCGAGCTGCTCGCGGCACCGGTCGGGGCGCCCTGGCTGAAGGTCGCCGAGATGATGGACTACGTCGCCGCGCTCGCGCCGACGCGGGCGTTCCCGATCCACGAGGCCACGCTGTCCGACGTCGGGTACCAGGCGCACACGGCGCGACTGCGGGAGGCCGTCGAGCCCCACGGGTCCCTCGTGGTGCTCCGTCCGGGGGAGTCCCTGACGTTCTAGACCGGCGGCCCGGAGGCGCGGCACACCCGGGCGACACGCCCCGTTTTGGTACGCGTGCACGGCGTGTGCCATACTTGTCGAGTTGTCGGAACGGCCCCATCGTATAGCGGCCTAGTACGCTGCCCTCTCACGGCGGTAACGCGGGTTCGAATCCCGCTGGGGTCACCACAGGTGGCTAGCCTCCGAGTCCGACAACATGCCGCGGCCCCATCGTATAGCGGCCTAGTACGCTGCCCTCTCACGGCGGTAACGCGGGTTCGAATCCCGCTGGGGTCACCAGCACGAAGCCCTCCGGTCCGCCGGGGGGCTTCCGTCGTTCCGGATCACGTCCGTCGGAGCTCGACGTCGCGTCCGTCCGTGCCCGCGCGGTGTCGGTCGTCGTGGCTACCGTGATCGCATGCCAGAGGGCGACTCGGTCCACCGCCTCGCCGCACGCCTGCGGCAGGTCGACGGTGCCGTCGTGCTGCGCGGCGAGCTCCGCGGCGGTGACGCCGCCGGTCGCAGCCTGGCGGGGCGCCGGATCCTGGGACACGACACGCACGGCAAGCACCTGCTCACCCGGTTCGACGACGGCACCACGCTGCACACCCACCTGCGCATGCAGGGGTCGTGGACGCTCACCGCTGCCGGTCGTCGCCTGCCCGTCCACGCCGCACGGGACGCCCGGGTCCGCATGGCGTTCGACGACGGTCGCACCCTGTGGGGCCTGTCGCTCCCGGTCGTCGAGCACGTCGCGACCGCCGACGTCCCGCGCGTGCTCGCGCACCTCGGTCCGGACCTGCTGCACGACCCGTTCGACGCAGCGGACGCCGCCGACCGGCTCGCCGCACGCCCGGACCGTGCCGTCCGCGCGGCGCTCCTCGACCAGCGGAACGTGGCTGGGCTCGGCAACCTCTGGGTGAACGAGCTCTGCTTCCTCCGCGGAGCGCACCCGGACACCCCGGTCGACCGGGTGGACGTCGACGCGCTGCTCGTGCTCGCGCGCCGGATGCTCCTGCACTCGGCGACCGTGCCGGCGGCGTACCAGGTCACCACGGGGCGGACCCGCCGCGGCGAACGGCACTGGGTCGTGGGTCGCGCCGGTCGCCCGTGCCTGCGCTGCGGCACCGCCGTGGTCGCACGCGACGACGTCGAGCGGGTGGGGTCGCCACCGCGTCGGGTGTGGTGGTGCCCGCGGTGCCAGCCGGTGGTCCGCTGAGCAGTCCGCCGCCGTGCCGGGCGAGTAGCCTGATCGCCGTGCGCGACGACCGACCCCTGCACCTGCGCTGGCGGCTCGTCCTCCTCGTCGCCCTCGGTGGCGCGGTCGGCACCGCGGCACGTGCGCTGCTCGCCGCGGCGTTCCCCCCGCACGACGGCATCAGCTGGGTGGTCCTCGGCATCAACGTCGTCGGAGCGTTCTGTCTCGGACTGCTGCTCGACGCGCTCGCCCGCCGTGGCCCGGACGTCGGTCGTCGGCGCGGCGTCCGCCTGCTGGTCGGGACGGGCGTCCTGGGCGGGTTCACGACGTACAGCACCCTGGCCGACGACACGGCGCGGCTCCTCGACGCCGGTCGGTGGGGCGCCGGCTCCGGGTACGCGCTGCTGTCCGTGGTGCTTGGACTCGTGGCCGTCGTGCTCGGCACGTGGGTCGCGCGGCGGACCAGCCCGCGACCAGCCTGCCCGGGAGCGCGACCGAGCCGACCGCACGGGGACACGCCGTGAACCTCCTCGAACTGCTGCTCGTCACCGTCGGCGGGGGCGCAGGCGCCGCACTCCGCTTCGTGCTCGACGGCGCGGTCAGGACGCGCCTCGCACGCACCCGCGCCGCCGGGTTCCCCCTCGCCACGGTGCTCATCAACGTGTCCGGCTCGCTCGTGCTGGGCCTGCTGACGGGGCTCGGTCAGGCGGGCACCATCCCGTCCTCCGTGGTCGTGGTGCTCGGGACGGGCATGATGGGTGGGTACACGACGTTCTCGACGGCGAGCGTCGAGACCGTACAGCTCCTCCGATCCGGCAAGCCCCGGCTCGCCGTCCTGAACGGCCTCGGGATGCTCGTCGTCTCGGTCGGCGCGGCTGCGCTCGGCCTCTGGCTCGGAAGGAACACATGACCTCGGAACGCCCCGGCGAACTCGTCCTCGTCCGTCACGGAGAGACGGAGTGGTCGAAGAGCGGACAGCACACCGGCCGCACCGACATCCCGCTCACCGAGAACGGCGTCGAGCAGGCCCAGCGCGCCGGCAGGTACCTCGCCGACCGCTCGTTCGCGCTCGCACTGTCGAGCCCGCTGCAGCGCGCCCGGGACACCGCGCACCTGATCGGCGTAGAGCCGGAGCTCGACGAGGACCTGTACGAGTGGGACTACGGCGCGTACGAGGGCCTGACCACGCCGCAGATCAAGGTGCTGCGGCACGGGCCGTGGGACCTGTGGACCGACGGCGTGCCCGCGGGTGACACCCCGGGGGAGAGCGCCGCCGAGGTCCGGGTCCGCGTCGAGCGCATCCTGAACCGCGCGCGACCGGTGCTCGCCGAGGGGCACGACGCCGTGTTCGTCGCCCACGGGCACGTGCTCCGTGCGCTCGGTGCCGCGTGGATCCGGCTCGCGCCGCAGGACGGTGCGGTGCTGAAGCTCGGTACGGCGTCGGTCAGCATCCTCGGCTACGAGCACGGCCGCCCCGTGATCGACGCCTGGAACATCCAGCCGCGCGACTGACCGGGCGGCTCGACCGTCTGCCGACTGCCGGGAGGCCCGTGGCGACGCCGCCACGCACCTCGCGGCCGTCAGACGGTCGGGATCGCGCTGGTGGCGCCGAGCGGCCGCCCGCGCCGGCGCTCCACGGCCCGCCCGACGACCAGCAGCCCGACGCTCACCACGGCGCCGAGCACGGTCTGCGCGATGCGGTCGAGGGCCAGCAACTCCGGTGCCTCGGGCACGCTCAGCCACGACACCGCCAGCGCCAACGGGGTCAGGAACAGCAGGCAGACGGCGTAGTACCGCGCCACGAAGATCTCGGCGAAGAACTGTCCCACCACGGCGATGACGACGATCCACCACGCCGACGGCTCGAGCAGCAGGATCCCCACCGCGATCACGGTGCCGCCGACCGTGCCCACGACGCGCTGCCCGGCACGGGCCACGGTGTGCCGCTGCCGGAGCGCCGGCAGGGTCGAGACCACGGCGATCACCGCCCAGTACGGGTGCCCGAGCACCGGGATCGACTCGGCGACCCCGCCGGCCACGAGCGCCCCGACCACGTTCAGCGCCACGGTCTCCCACAGCGCCGGCGTGCGCAGGACGGCCAGGGTGCGGTGCTTCCGTCCGGACAGGGGCCGGAACCGGTGCGGCGCGTGGGGGTGGAACACGCGGCGGAGCACCAGGCCCGACATCGCGACGAGCCACGCCCACACCACCGAGCCGAGGATGATCGTCGCGACGAGCGGCAGGTCGGACGGCCGGACCGGCACGAGCGCCGACACGACGAACGCGAAGACCGGGAAGATCGGCTGCGCGGGGATGGTCCGGAGCACGGAGAGCGTGCACACCGCCACGACGAGCACCACGACGAGCCCGACGGCCTGCAACCAGAGCTGCGACCCGGCCAGCGCGACCCCGACGCCGGCGGCCATGCACAGGGTCTGCAGCAGGCCGGCGACCCCGGTGGTGACGGCGCGCTGCCGGTACGGCTCCGTGGCGCCGAAGATGGCGGTGAACCCGGCGAACACCGCGAACGCCGCGTACTCGGGCAGGTCGAGCGCGATGAGCAGGGCGAGCGGGGCGCCCCCGGCGATCGCGGCGCGTGCTGCGCCCTCCAGGTTGGTCGTGCGGGCGGAGTGTGCAGCTGTCGTCATGTCGCGACCATCCTCCCACCGCGACGGGTGTCGGGGAGCCGGGATGGGCCTCCCGGCCGGTGCGACGGGCGTGACGCGGCTTGCGCGACGGACCGGACGCGGCGCCCATGCCGGGCGTGATGCAGCACGCACAGCGAGCGCGGCGGGGCGTGGCACGCGTTGGTATACCAATGGTAGGGTCGCCTGATCGTGCCGCGGTCGCGGTGCACCGACGATGACGAGGAGGGCCGAGCCGATGGGAAAGACGCTCGCCGAGAAGGTGTGGGACGACCACGTCGTGGTCAAGGGTGAGGACGGCAACCCCGACCTGCTGTACATCGACCTCCACCTCGTGCACGAGGTCACGAGCCCCCAGGCCTTCGACGGCCTGCGCCAGGCCGGTCGCCCGGTCCGGCGCCTCGACCTGACCATCGCGACCGAGGACCACAACACCCCGACCCTCGCCATCGACCGCCCCATCGCGGACCCGACCAGCCGGATCCAGATCGAGACGCTGCGCCGCAACTGCGAGGAGTTCGGTGTGCGCCTGCACTCGCTGGGCGACAAGGAGCAGGGCATCGTCCACGTCGTCGGCCCGCAGCTCGGCCTGACCATGCCCGGCATCACCGTCGTCTGCGGCGACTCGCACACCAGCACGCACGGGGCGTTCGGCGCGATGGCGTTCGGCATCGGCACGTCCGAGGTCGAGCACGTCCTGGCCACGCAGACCCTGCCGCTCAAGCCCTTCAAGACCATGGCGATCACGGTCGAGGGCACGCTGCGCCCGGGCGTCACGGCGAAGGACATCATCCTCGCCGTCATCGCGGAGATCGGCACGGGCGGCGGGCAGGGCTACGTGCTCGAGTACCGCGGTTCGGCGATCCGCGCGCTCTCGATGGAGGGCCGCATGACCATCTGCAACATGTCGATCGAGGCCGGCGCCCGCGCGGGCATGGTCGCGCCCGACCAGACCACGTACGACTACGTGCAGGGCCGCGACCACGCCCCGACCGGCCAGGACTGGGACGACGCCGTCGCGTACTGGGACACCCTGGCGACCGACGACGACGCCGTGTTCGACGCCGAGGTGTTCATCGACGCCGACGAGCTCGAGCCGTTCGTGACGTGGGGCACGAACCCCGGTCAGGGCGTGTCGCTGTCCGAGACCGTGCCCTCGCCTGCTGACTTCGAGGACCCGAACGACCAGGCGGCGGCGTCCCGCGCGCTCGAGTACATGGACCTGGCGGCCGGCACCCCGATGAAGGACATCGCCGTCGACGCCGTCTTCATGGGGTCCTGCACGAACTCGCGCATCGAGGACCTGCGGGCCTTCGCGTCGATCATCCAGGGGCGGCAGAAGGCACCGGGCGTGCGCGTCATGGTGGTGCCCGGTTCCGCCCGCGTCCGGCTCGAGGCCGAGGCCGAGGGGCTCGACGTCGTCATCAAGGAGTTCGGCGCCGAGTGGCGGTTCGCCGGCTGCTCGATGTGCCTCGGCATGAACCCCGACCAGCTCGCGCCGGGGGAGCGCTGCGCCAGCACGTCGAACCGCAACTTCGAGGGGCGCCAGGGCAAGGGCGGCCGCACCCACCTGGTGTCGCCGCTCGTCGCCGCCGCCACCGCCGTGCGCGGCACGCTGTCCAGCCCGTGGGACCTGGCGACCGACGACGAGATCGCGGCGGCGACGTCCGCCACCGCCACCGAGGGGACCTTCTGATGGACAAGATCACCACCGTCACCGGCATCGCCGCACCGCTCGAGCGGTCGAACGTCGACACCGACCAGATCATCCCAGCGGTCTACCTCAAGCGCGTCACGAAGACCGGCTTCGAGGACGCCCTGTTCTCCGGGTGGCGTCAGGACCCCGCGTTCGTGCTGAACCAGCCCGAGTACCAGGGTGCCCGGGTGCTCGTCGCCGGACCGGACTTCGGGACGGGGTCGAGCCGTGAGCACGCGGTCTGGGCGCTCCGCGACTTCGGGTTCCGGGTCGTCGTGTCGTCCCGCTTCGCGGACATCTTCAAGGGGAACGCCGGCAAGCAGGGCCTGGTCACCGCGATCGTGACCGAATCGGAAGTCGAGCGCCTGTGGGCCGCCATCAAGGCGCACCCGGGGATCGAGGCGACGGTCGACCTCGTGACGCAGCGCGTGTCGCTCGGGGATGTGGACGTCCCCTTCGAGATCGACGCCTACACTCGTTGGCGGTTGATGGAAGGGCTCGACGACATCGGGCTCACCCTCCGTGACGAGACCGCGATCACGGAGTTCGAATCCCGCCGCTCCAGTTGGCGGCCGAAGACATTGCCGGTGAAGTAGTGAACTCTCTCGTACAGGACGCAGCAGCCGCAGGGGCGCGCGTGGGCCTCAAGTCGGACGAGATCGTCATCCGCGGGGGCAAGCCCCTGGTGGGACGCATCGAGGTCCGCGGGGCGAAGAACCTCGCGACGAAGGCCATGGTGGCCGCGCTCCTCGGCGACACCCCGTCGATCCTCAAGGACGTGCCGGACATCTCCGACGTCAAGGTCGTCCGCGGCCTGCTCGAGGTGCACGGTGTGCGCGTCACCGATCCTGCACGAGGCGAACTCATCCTCGACCCGTCCCGTGTCGAGTCGGCGCACTTCGCCGAGATCGACGCCCACGCCGGCTCGAGCCGCATCCCGATCCTGTTCTGCGGCCCGCTGCTGCACAAGCTCGGCGAGGCGTTCATCCCCGACCTCGGCGGCTGCCGCATCGGCGACCGTCCGATCGACTTCCACCTCGACGCGCTGCGCGCCATGGGTGCCGTCGTCGACAAGCAGCTGAACGGCATTCACCTCACTGCTCCGAACGGCCTCAAGGGCGCGCACATCGAGCTGCCGTACCCGAGCGTCGGCGCGACCGAGCAGGTCCTGCTGTCGTCGGTCCTGGCCGAGGGCGTCACCGAGCTCCGCAACGCGGCGATCGAGCCCGAGATCATGGACCTCATCGCGATCCTGCAGAAGATGGGCGCGATCGTCACGGTCGAGCCGAGCCGGACGATCTTCATCGAGGGCGTCGCGAGCCTGCGCGGGTACACGCACCGGGCGATCAACGACCGCAACGAGGCCGCCAGCTGGGCCTCCGCCGCGCTCGCGACGAACGGCGACATCTTCGTCGAGGGCGCGAAGCAGCAGGAACTCATGACGTTCCTCAACGTCTTCCGCAAGGTCGGCGGCGGCTTCGACATCCAGGAGGACGGCATCCGGTTCTACCGGGAGCTCGAGACCCTCAAGCCCGTCGTCATCGAGACCGACGTGCACCCCGGCTTCATGACGGACTGGCAGCAGCCGCTCGTCGTCGCACTCACCCAGGCCGAGGGCACGAGCATCGTGCACGAGACCGTGTACGAGAACCGGTTCGGCTTCACCGAGGCGCTCAACGAGATGGGTGCCGACATCGTCGTGCACAAGGAGGGCCTGCCCGGCCACGACCGCCGTGTCGCCCGTCGCCCCTTCGAGCAGGCCGCGGTCATCACCGGCCCGACCACGCTGCACGCCGCGAACGTGCGCGTCCCCGACCTGCGTGGCGGGTTCAGTCACCTCATCGCGGCGCTGACCGCCGAGGGCGAGTCGCACATCACCAACGTCGGCATCATCAGCCGCGGCTACGAGCACTTCATCCCGAAGCTGCGCAAGCTCGGCGCCGACTTCGACTTCGCGGGCTAGACGCGTGTCGTCATCGCGATCGGGCGACGACGTGTCGCCTCGCAGCGACGGTGACGGCCTGGAGGCCCGGCGTGCGTCCGCCACTGACGTCACCACGGGCCTCCCGGTCCCGGGGCGCCGGTGGCGCCGCGGTGAGCTGAACACGGCCTTCCGCATCGTCGCCTCGATCGTCATCCCGACGTTCCGGTTCTCCGCGCGCTACCACTGGCACGGCCCGAACCGCCTGCCGGCGGAGGGCGCGTTCGTGCTCGCGCCGAACCACTTCACGAACATCGACCCGCTCGTGGTCGGCACGGCGGTGTACCTGAGCCGGCGTGCGCCCCGCTTCCTGGCGAAGGCGTCGCTGTTCAAGGTCCCCGTCGTCGGCAAGCTCATGTCGGGCATGGGGCAGATCCCCGTCGAGCGGTCCGGCCGGACCCGCTTGAGCGACCCGCTCGGTGGCGGACGGTCGCTCGTCGAGCAGGGCGGGGCGATCATCGTCTACCCCGAGGGCACGCTGACCCGCGATCCCGACCTGTGGCCCATGCGCGGCAAGACCGGGGCGGCGCGGATCGCGCTCGAGAACGACGTGCCGCTCGTGCCGATGGCGCACTGGGGCACGCAGCACATCATGGCGCGGTACGGCAAGAAGCTCCGGCTGTTCCCGCCGTCCCGGGTCGACGTCGTCGTCGGGGACCCGATCGACCTGTCGGCGTACCGCGGTCGGCCGATCGACCAGCAGACCCTGCTCCAGGTGACCGAGGTCCTGATGAGCCGCATCACCGCGCTGCTCGAGGAGCTCCGCGGCGAACCGGCTCCGGCCACCCGCTGGGACCCGGCCGCCAACAACCAGAAGGAGACCGGCAGGTTTGAGTGACCTCCGACCGCACGACGACCGACCCGACCCCGCCGCCGCGGCACCCGGGGCCTTCGACACCGCCGCCATCCGGGTGGTGATGCAGTCCGCCGACAAGCCGCGTGTCGCCGTCATCGGTGCCGGCAGCTGGGGGACCACCTTCGCGAAGGTGCTGGCCGAGGGCGGTGCCTCCACCGTGCTGTGGGCGCGCCGACCCGAGGTGGCCCGCGAGATCACCGAGACGAAGCGCAACTCCGACTACCTGCCCGGCATCAACCTGCCGCGCACCCTCACCGCGTCGACGTCCCTGTCCGCCGTGCTGTCGGGGGCGGAGCAGGTGTACGTCTCGGTGCCGTCGCAGACCCTGCGGTCGAACCTCGACGCCATCAAGGAGCTGCTGCCCGATGGCGTCCCCGTCGTCAGCCTGATGAAGGGCGTCGAGAAGGCGACCGGTCTGCGGATGAGCGAGGTCCTGCTGCAGGGCCTCGGCATCGACCAGGACCGCATCGCCGTCGCGAGCGGCCCGAACCTGGCGCTCGAGATCGCCCGTCGGCAGCCCACCGCCGCCGTGGTGTCGTCGTCGAGCGCGGACACCGCGACCGCCGTCGCCGCCGTCGCGACGAACCCGTACTTCCGGTCGTTCACGAACACCGACGTCATCGGCACCGAGTTCGGCGGCGTGCTGAAGAACCTCATCGCGGTCGCGATCGGCATCGTCGACGGGGTCGGCTACGGCGAGAACACCAAGGCGTCGATCATCACGCGCGGGCTCGCCGAGATGACCGAGTTCGCGGTGTCCCTCGGCGCGCAGCCGTCCACGCTGTCCGGGCTGGCCGGCCTGGGCGACCTCATCGCCACCTGCCAGTCGCCGCTGTCGCGGAACAACACCGCCGGCCGGCTGCTGGGCCAGGGGTACCGGTTCGACGAGGTGGTGCGCCAGATGGACCAGACCGCAGAGGGGCTGGCATCCGTCGCGCCGATCCTCGAGCTCGCCGCCGCGAACGGCGTCGACATGCCGATCGTCAGCCAGGTCGGCGAGGTGCTCGCCGGTAGGCTCGATCCGCGCAACATCGCGCCGCACCTCACCGAGACCGACGAGCCCCAGGGCGAGTGACCGGTCCCGCACCGAGTCACGAAGGGACTCCCGTGCCCACGATCCCCGAGGGAACCATGCCCACGACCACCGTCGCCGTGCTCTTCGGCGGGCGGTCGAGTGAGCACGAGATCAGCTGCGTGACGGCCGGCGGCATCATGGACGTCGTCGACCGGGGCGAGTACCTGGTCGTCCCGATCGGCATCACGCGCGACGGTGCCTTCACCCTGCAGCCCGACGACCCGGCGCAGTGGACGATCCAGGACGGCGTGCTGCCGACGGTGCCCGACAACGGCACGCGCATCGCGTTCCCGACGTCGCCCGCCACCAACGAGCTCGTCGTCTCGCACCCCGACGGCACCGTGTCGATGATCGAGGTCGACGTGGTGTTCCCGATCCTGCACGGCCCGTTCGGCGAGGACGGCACGATCCAGGGCATGCTCGAGATCGCCGGTCTGCCGTACGTCGGCGACGGGGTGCTCGCGAGTGCCCTGGCGATGGACAAGCACGTGGCGAAGGCCGTGCTCGAGCACGCCGGGCTGCGGGTCGCGCCGTGGAGCACCGTGCTCCGCCGGCAGTGGGCCGCCGACCCGGACGGCGTCGCCGGGGCGGTCGCCGCGCACGGCTGGCCGCTGTTCGTGAAGCCCGCCCGCGCCGGGTCGAGCATGGGGGTCTCGCGCGTCGACGACCCCTCGCAGCTCGCCGCCGCGATGGACCTGGCCTTCGAACACGACTCCAAGGTCATCGTCGAACCCCGCGTGGTCGGCCGCGAGGTCGAGGTCGCCGTGCTCGAGGGGCGCGACGGCGTGCCGCGCACGAGCCTGCCCGGCGAGATCGTCGTGCCCGACGAGGGGTTCTACGACTTCGCGTCGAAGTACCTCGGCGGTGACGAGTCGCTGCTCTGCCCCGCGCCCCTGACCGCGGCGCAGACCGACGAGATCCGGTCGATCGGCGCGCGCGCCTTCGAGGCGATCGGCGGGGCCGGGCTGGCGCGGGTCGACTGCTTCCTGACCGAGGACGGCTTCGTCGTGAACGAGGTCAACACCATGCCCGGGTTCACGCCCCTGTCGATGTACCCGCGCTGCTGGGCGGCGTCCGGCGTCTCGTACGGCGAACTCGTCACCGAACTCATCGAGCTGGGGCGGGCCGCCGTCCGCTGACCGGCGCGGGCCGCGTCAGCCCTGCACGTCGGACGGGTCGAGGCAGGCGTGACCGTCCTTCGGCAGCGTCGACACCGCGTCGGACAGGTCCTGCACCACCTGTGCGGTGGTCTTCGTCGTGTCGACGACGACCTGCGCCGCGGGGGACCGTCCGAAGGTGGTGAAGACGACCTGGTCGCCCCGGTCGTCGCGGATCCAGTCCACCCCGCCCTGCGAGAAGCACGGCAGGTCGGACACCGTCGGCACGGCGACGCCGCAGTGGTAGATCGCCACCTCGGGATCGCCCCAGGCGGCGGTGGCCTGCGCGTTCGTCGCGCGGAGGGCCGATCCCGAACCGACGGTCTCGGGCAGGCGCACCTGCACGGCGGCGCAGGCGGCGGCGTTCGCCGAGGGGGCTGGGGCCATCGACACCGCGTTCGTGCACCCGGTCAACCCGGCGGCGAGGGCCACGACGGCCCCCACGATCGCGAGGGTGCGAGGGGTGCGGCGCGCGGTGTCCATCGCGGTCCAGGCTACCGTTCTCGTGTGGACGCGACGTACGACGCCTGGGCCGGACCGACCGTCGGGGAGCTCGGCGAACTCGCCGTCCTCGACCGCATCACGAGCCGCCTGCCCGCGGGCACGCCGATCCTCGGTCCGGGCGACGACTGCGCCGTCGTGGCCGCTCCCGACGGCAGCTTCGTCGTGACGACGGACATGATGGTGCACGGCCCGGACTTCCGCTGGGCGTGGTCCTCGCCCGAGGACGTCGGGTGGAAGGCTGCGGCCACGAACCTGTCCGACGTCGCCGCCATGGGGGCGACGCCGAGCGGTCTCGTCGTCGCCATCGCCGCACCCCAGGACACCCCCGCCGCGGTGCTCGAGGGCATCGCGGACGGGTTCCGGCTCGCGGTGGAGGCCCTGGCCCCCGCGTGCGGCGTGGTGGGCGGCGACCTGTCGACGTCGGCCACGTTCACCGTGACCGTCACGGCGTTCGGTGACCCGCACCCGCTCGGACCCGTCCTGCGCTCCGGCGCCCGGCCGGGCGACGTCCTGGCGGTGTCCGGCGAACTCGGACGCGCTGCCCGCGGGCTGGCACGGTTGTTCCGCGACGGTGTCGACCAGGACGGCGAGCCGGACCGCGCGGCCACCGTGGCGAGCGGCGCGGACACGGACCCGGACGTCGGACGGCAGCGCCGACCGGTCCCGCCGATCGCGGACGGCCCGCTCGCGGCCGGGGCGGGGGCGACGGCGATGCTCGACCTGTCCGACGGGCTCGCGATCGACGGGGGCCGGATGGCCCGAGCGAGCCGCGTCACGCTGGAGCTCGACGCCGCGACCGGGTTCGACGACGCCGCCCTGCACGGGGGCGAGGACCACGGGCTGCTCGCGACGTTCCCGGCCGACGGGGCGCTCCCCGGAGGGTTCCGGCGCATCGGGGTCGTGCGGGAACGCGGCGACGCGGACCTCGTGCGCGGCGGGGCACCGGTGCCGACGACCGGCTGGGACCCCTACGCCGACTGGGACGGCGCCGCCGGGTGAGCCCGCACGGGCGGCACGGGCGGCACGGGCGGTTCAGTCCGCGACGGCCTCCCAGGCCACCGTCTCGCCGTAGCTCCGCTTGCTGAACGGCGCGAGCCCGGCGGGCCAGGTCGGTTCGGGGGAGCGCTTGCTCCGCTCCACGACCACCACCGCGTCGGTCGTCAGCTTCGGCACCAGGGTCTCGAGCACCTCGGCCAGCTCGTGCTCCGTGACGTCGTACGGCGGGTCGATGAAGACCAGGTCGAACGTCCGGACCGTGCCGCGCAGGTAGCCGAGCACGGGCTGCGGCTGCACGTCGATCCGCACGCCGGGGATCCGCTGCTGCACGGCCTTCGCGTTCGCCCGGCAGGCCTGCGCTGCCGCCGACGCGCGGTCGACCAGGACCACCTCTGCCGCACCGCGGGACGCCGCCTCGAGCCCGAGTGCTCCCGTCCCCGCGTACAGGTCGGCCACCGACGTGCCCTCGACGAGCCCCCGTGCTTCGAGCGACGAGAACAGCGCCTCGCGCACGCGGTCGCTCGTCGGGCGGGTACCGGACTTCGGCACCCGGAGCGTCAGGGAGCCGGCGGCGCCGGCGATGATGCGGGTCATGGAGCCACCGTACCGGCGCGACGGCTCCGCCCCGGCGTTCTCCACAGGCCGCTCGGGAGGCGCGGGTGGGGTCGGTCGTGCCCGGTACCGTTGGAGCGTGGTCACCTCCGGAACCCCCGCTGCGCCGGCCGCGCCCGACCTCGGTCCGGCGCCGCTCGACGCGCGGCTCGCGAACGTGCTCGGTGGCCGCACGGCGACCGCGATCGAGAAGGCCTTCGGCTACCGCACGGTGGGGGAGTTCCTCGAGCACGCGCCCCGCCGCTACGCCGAGCGTGGGGCACTGACCGCCCTCGACTCGCTCGCGATCGGCGAGCCGGTCACGATCGTGGCCGAGGTGGTCGACGTCCGCGAACGCACCATGCGTGCGCGCCGCGGCTCGATCCTCGAAGCGAAGATCGGCGACGGCAAGGGCCTGCTCACCCTCACGTTCTTCAACCAGGGCTGGCGCACGAAGGACCTCGTGCCCGGCGCCCGGGGCATCTTCTCCGGCAAGGTCAGCGACTACCGGGGCGCCCGGCAGCTCGCCCACCCGGACTACGAGCTGTTCGACCCCGACGACCCCCGCGCCACCGCCGAACCCGGTTCCGACGAAGCGATCCGGTGGTCGCGCCAGCCGATCCCGATCTACCCGGCGACCGCGTCGCTCACGTCGTGGCAGATCGCGAAGTCCATCGGGATCGTCCTCGACACCCTGCCGGACCTGCCCGACCCGGTGCCGGCGTCCGCGCGGTCGCGACTCGACCTCGTGCCGTTCCGCCGCGCCCTCGAGCTGCTGCACCGCCCCGAGAAGGTCGCCGACTTCAAGCGCGCGCAGGACGCCCTGCGCTACCGCGAGGCGTTCGTGCTGCAGACCGCCCTGGTGCAGCGCCGGATCGCAGCGCGGCGCACCGCGGCGACGCCCCGGGTGGCGGCTCCCGGTGGGATCCTCGAGCGCTTCGACGCCTCGCTGCCCTTCACGTTGACCGACGACCAGCGGGCCGTCGGCGCCGACGTCGACCAGGACCTCGCGCGCACCTGGCCCATGCACCGGTTGGTGCAGGGCGAGGTCGGCTCCGGCAAGACCCTCGTCGCGATCCGCGCGATGCTCACCGTGGCAGAGTCCGGCGGGCAGTCCGCGCTCATCGCCCCGACCGAGGTGCTGGCCGCGCAGCACCTGCGGTCCATCGTGAAGTTCCTCGGACCGGACCTGGCCGCCGAGCTCCGACCGGTCATCCTGACGGGCTCCCAGTCCACCGACGAACGCCGGCGCGCCCTGCTGGCAGCGGCGTCGGGCAGCTCGCGGCTGGTCGTCGGCACGCACGCGCTCCTGGGCGACCGGGTGGACTTCGCCGAGCTCGGCCTGGTCGTCGTCGACGAGCAGCACCGGTTCGGTGTGGAGCAGCGCGAGGCCCTCCGGACCAAGGGCGCGACCCCGCCGCACGCGCTCGTCCTCACCGCGACCCCGATCCCGCGCACCGTCGCGATGACGGTCTTCGGCGACCTCGACGTCTCGACCATCACCGGTCTGCCGTCCGGCCGCGCCGGCGTCGAGACCTTCACGGTCCCGCTCGCCGAGCACCCGGGGTGGGAGTCCCGGATCTGGTCGCGGATGGCCGAGGAGCTCGCGAAGGGCCGGCAGGCGTTCGTGGTGTGTCCCGCCATCGACGACGCCCACACCGAGGACGACGGCGAACCCGCGGCGACCGAGGGCGAGGACGACGCCCCGCGGCGCGCACCGGCGACCGTGCTCGCGACCGCCGGGCGGATGCGCACGATGCCCGTGCTCGAGGGGCGCCGGATCGCCGTGCTGCACGGTCGGATGACCGCCGACGAGAAGGACCGCGTGATGACGTCCTTCGCCGCCGGCGACCTCGACGTGCTGGTCGCGACGACCGTGATCGAGGTCGGGGTCGACGTGCCGAACGCGGCGATGATGGCCGTCCTCGACGCCGACCGGTTCGGGGTCTCGCAGCTGCACCAGCTGCGCGGCCGCATCGGTCGTGGGCAGTGGGCGGGCGTGTGCCTGCTCGTCACGACGGCCGAGCTCGAGACCACCTCGCGTGAGCGGGTCGACGCGGTCTCCGCCTCGGACGACGGGTTCGAGCTCGCCCGGGTCGACCTCGAACTCCGACGAGAAGGCGACGTGCTCGGCGAACGGCAGTCCGGTGGACGGTCCTCGCTCAACCTGCTCCGGGTGGTGGAGCACGCCGACCTCATCGTCGACGCGCGCGAAGAAGCCGAGCGCGTGCTCGAGCCCGACCCGGAGCTCGACGGCTCCCCGGCGCTCCGCGACGCCCTGGCCCGGCGCCTGGACGAGTCCGACGTGGCGTTCCTCGGCAAGAACTGACGACGGTCCACCGCAGCGCTGGCGGTATCGTCGCTGGCATGGCGCAGATCGCGGTGGTCCCCGGTTCCTTCGACCCCGTCACCCTCGGGCACCTCGACGTCATCGGTCGTGCGGCGGGCCTGTTCGACGAGGTGCACGTCCTGGTGGTGCACAACCCGGACAAGAAGCCCGCGATGTTCGAGGCGGTCGACCGCGTGCGGCTCATCCGCGAGTCGCTCGTCGAGGTCGGCGCGCCGGAAACCGTGACCGTGGGCGAGTGGACGTCCGGGCTGTTGGTCGACTACTGCCGCCAGGTCGATGCGAAGGTGCTGGTCAAGGGCGTGCGGTCCGGCGAGGACGTCGCCTACGAGACCCCGATGGCGATCATGAACCGCCACCTCGCCGACGTCGAGACGGTGTTCCTGCTGCCGGAGGCCTCGCGGGCGCACGTGTCGAGCTCGCTCATCCGCCAGGTGTCGACCCTGGGGGGCGACGTGACGCCGTACGTGCCGAAGGCGGTCGCGGACGCCCTCGCGGCGCGCTGAGCACGCTCGCTGCACCACCACGTCCGGACACGCCTGTCGCCACCTCGACTCTCGGTCCCGATCGCGCTAGGCTCGTCGATCGTGTCTTCCCCCGTGAACAGCCCCTACGCCCTGCGCGTGCGCGACCTCGCGCACCGGCCGGGCGAGATGCGCGAGCACACGCTCGACATCACGGTGCCCGACGCGATGGGTGCCGGTCTGATCGCCGTCCGACAGGGCGCCGAGCTCCGGATCGACGTCAAGCTCGAGGGGCTGCACGAGGGCGTCCTCGTGTCCGGCCACGCCTCGGCCGACGCGACGGGGGAGTGCTCGCGTTGCCTCATCGAGATCAGCGAACCCATCGAGGTCGATTTCGCCGAGCTGTTCGCGTATGATGCCTCGGAGGATTTCGACTTCTTCGTTCGCGATGACCACGTGGACACCGAACAGGTCGTTCGAGATGCGGTGGTGCTGTCGCTGCCGTTCCAGCCGGTCTGCCGACCGGACTGCCCAGGACTCGACCCGGTGACGGGTGAGCGCCTGGCCGACCTCGGCGAGCAGCCCGCTCGACAGGTCCTGGATCCGCGGTGGGCGGCGCTCAGCGCGGTCCAGCTCGACGACAGCGATGCAGAAGACCGCGCCGCAGACCAGACCGACGGTGACACCACCGCACCGAAGACCACCGAGGGCGAGGAGCGGGCCGAGGCCGAGTAGGCCCCGACACCGCCAGCCCCCGAACCGACCACCGACCAACCGAAAGAGATTCACCATGGCCGTTCCCAAGCGCAAGCAGTCCCGTGCGAACACGCACGCCCGTCGTTCGCAGTGGAAGGCCACGCCGATCCAGCTCGTGAAGACGATCGAGAACGGTCAGGTCACCTACAGCCTCCCGCACCGCGCGAAGGTCGTCGAGGACTCGGCCGGCACCCCCCTGTACATGGAGTACAAGGGCCGCAAGGTCGCCGACGTCTGATCGGACCGAACGCATGTCGACGACGTCCGGCGCTGCGGGGTCTCGCCCCGTGGGGCCGGACGTCGTTCGTCTGCAGGGCATCCTCGGGGTCGGCATCGACCTCGAGCTGCTCCAGCTCGCCCTGACGCACCGCTCGTACGCCTACGAGCACGGGGGCATCAAGCACAACGAGCGCCTGGAGTTCCTCGGCGACTCGATCCTCGGCCAGGCCGTGACCGTGAAGCTCTACCGGTCCTTCCCGGACCTCGACGAGGGTGACCTCGCGAAGCGTCGAGCGAGCCTGGTGTCGACCGTGGCACTGGCCGAGATCGCCCGCATGGTCGGGCTCGGCAGCTACCTGCGCCTCGGCAAGGGCGAGGAGCAGACCGGCGGCCGCGACAAGTCGTCGATCCTGGCCGACACGGTCGAAGCCGTCATCGGCGCGACCTACCTGTCCGCCGGTCCCGACCCCGCGACCGAGCTCGTGCTGCGGCTGGTCGAACCGCTCATGATTGACCCGGACCGCTTCGGCGCCGCGATGGACCCGAAGACGAGCCTGCAGGAGCTCGCGTCGAGCCAGTCCCTCGGCAACCCGGCGTACCGCGTCACCGAGACCGGACCCGACCACGACAAGACCTTCAGCGCGACCGTCGTCCTGCAGGGCGAGGACGTCGCCACCGGGACCGGGTCGAGCAAGAAGGCTGCCGAGATGGCCGCCGCGCTCGACGCCTGGACCCGTCTGTCCGGCCGAGCGGCCTGACCGCGTGCCCGAACTCCCCGAGGTCGAGGTCGTCCGCGCCGGCCTCGAACCCGCCGTCAGCGGTGCGCGGGTCCTGCACGTCGACGTCGTCGACGACCGTGCCCTCACCCGGCACGACGGTCCGTCCGAGGACTTCGCCGAACGGCTGACCGGCCGCACCATCGCCGCCGCGGTCCGCCGGGGCAAGTTCCTCTGGATGCCGCTGCAGCCCGAGCACGACGGCGACCGGCCCGAGGCCCTCGTCGCACACCTCGGCATGAGCGGACAGATCCTGCTCGGCCGCGGTCGACCGGCGGCCAGGCACCGACGGATCCTGATCGACGTGCTGCCGGCGGGGGCCGACCGGACCGGGAACGCCGAAGCCTGCGTCGAGCTCGAGTTCGTCGACCAGCGCACGTTCGGTTCGATGGCGATCGACGCGATGGTCCCGACGGTCGACGGCGCGCCCGCCGGGTTCGGCGGGCAGGTCGACGCGATCGACCCCGATGCGGTGTGGCGCCGGTGGGTGCCCGGGCAGGTGTCGCACATCGCCCGCGACCCGCTCGACCCCGCGTTCGACGACGACCGCTTCACCGCGATGGCCCGCAAGCGTTCGAGCGGCATCAAGCGGGTGCTGCTCGACCAGGGCGTGGTGAGCGGGATCGGCAACATCTACGCCGACGAGTCCCTGTGGGCCGCGAAGCTGCACTACGACCGCGCGGCCGACCGGCTCACCCGCGCCGACCTGCGCCGGCTGCTCGACGAGGTCCGCAGTGTCCTGCGGCGGGCACTCGAGGACGGCGGCACGAGCTTCGACGCGCAGTACGTCAACGTCAACGGGCAGTCCGGGTACTTCTCGCAGCGCCTGAACGTGTACGGGCAGCAGGGGAAGCCGTGCCCGCGGTGTGGCACGACGATCGTGCGCGAGGCGTTCATGAACCGGTCGAGCCACATCTGCCCCGTGTGCCAGCCGCGCCCCCGCGCCCGCACGCGTTAGCCTGGCGCCAACCAGAGCACCCGGAGACCGCATGTACTTGAAGAGCCTGACCATCAAGGGGTTCAAGTCCTTCGCGCAGCCGACGACCTTCGCGTTCGAGCCGGGCGTCACCTGCATCGTCGGTCCGAACGGTTCGGGCAAGTCGAACGTCGTCGACGCCCTCGCCTGGGTGATGGGGGAGCAGGGCGCGAAGACCCTGCGCGGCGGCAAGATGGAGGACGTCATCTTCGCGGGCACCTCGACCCGTGGGCCGCTCGGCCGCGCCCAGGTGCTGCTGACCATCGACAACAGTGACGGCCTGCTGCCGATCGAGTACTCCGAGGTGACGATCTCGCGCACCCTGTTCCGCAACGGCGGCAGCGAGTACGCGATCAACGGCGAGAACTGCCGACTGCTCGACGTGCAGGAGCTGCTGAGCGACACCGGCCTCGGTCGCGAGATGCACGTGATCGTCGGGCAGGGACAGCTCGACAAGGTGCTGCACGCCACCCCGGAGGACCGCCGCGGCTTCATCGAGGAGGCCGCCGGCATCCTGAAGCACCGTCGACGCAAGGAGAAGACCCTCCGCAAGCTCGACGCGATGCAGACGAACCTGACCCGCCTGTCCGACCTGGCCGGCGAGATCCGGCGGCAGCTCAAGCCGCTCGGACGCCAGGCCGAGGTCGCCCGCAAGGCGCAGTCGGTCGCCGCGGTCTTCCGCGACGCCAAGGCCCGCATCCTCGCCGACGACGTGGTGCGCCTGCGCCGCGAGCTGCACGACCACCAGGAGGTCGAAGCCGGCCGGAAGTCCGAGCGGATCGTCCTGACCGAGCGGCTCGACCAGACCCGGGCGCGGCAGCAGCACGTGGAGCAGAGCATGGTCGGCGACGACGTCGACCGCGCCCGCACGGTGGTGCACCGGCTCGAGAGCGTGCAAGAACGCCTGCGCGGCCTGTCGAGTCTGGCGAACCAGCGCCTGATGTTCCTCGCGCAGCAGGCCGACGCCCCGCAGCAGGGCCCCTCCGTCACGCCCGAGCAGGTCGCCGGCGTCCGTGCCGAAGCGGACCGCCTGGCCGCCCGCGCCGACGCGATGCAGGGCGGGTCGGCGGAGACCGCGCGCGCGGTGCAGGACGCCCGTGCCGCGCTCGACGCCCTGGACGAACGGATCGCCGCGCAGGCCGCACGCGTCTCGCAGCACGACCTCGAGGCGCAGCGGCTGTCGAGCGCGGTCGACGTCGCCCGGTCGAGGCGCGGTTCCGCCGTCGCCGACCGCGAGCGGCGGGAGCGTGCACTGAGCGAGGCGGGGGAGCGCGCCGAACGTGCCGCGGCCGCCCTCGCCGAACTCGGCACCGACCCGTCCGAGGGGGTCGACGAGACCGCGCTGGCACGGGACCTCGAGCAGGCCCGCGGCGACCTGGAACGCGCGCAGGCCTCCCGCGACGAGCGCCGGGACCGACTGCACGCCCTGGAACGCGAACGCGACGCCCTGGACGCCCGCGTCACGGCGCTCGCCATGTCGATCGAGGTCCGCGACGGCTCGCAGGCCCTGATCGACGCCGGCCGCGCCGGCATCGTCGGCCGCCTGGCCGACAGCCTGACCGTGGACGCCGGGTACGAGGGCGCGATCGCGACGGCCCTCGAGGGTCTCGCCGACGCCGTCCTCGCCGACGACCGCGGAACCGCGCTCGACGCCGTCGACCACGCCCGCGAAGCGGACCTCGGTCGCATCGACGTCGTGGTCGCGGACGCACCGACGACCCCCACGCAGCTGCCCGACCGGTTGCCCGCGGGCGTCCGTCGTGCGGTCGACCTGGTGCAGGGGCCGCCGGCACTGGCCGCCATCCTGCGCGACACGCTCGTCGCGGACGGCACGAGCGACGCCGCCGACGTCGACCTGGAGGCGCTGCTGACCGCCGCCCCGCAGGCCACGGTCGTCACGCGGTCCGGTGACCTCGTCCGTGCGGTCCGCGTGACCGGCGGCGGGGAGCGCGTGACCTCGCGCATCGAGCTCGCCGCCGAACGCGACGACGCCGTCACCCGGCGCGACGCGATCGCGACGGACGCCGAGGACGCGGCCACGGGCCTCCAGGCCGCGCGCAGCGCCGTCGAGGACGCACGCCGCCGTGCGGACGAGGCCGACGCGGCGTCGCGTGCGTACACGCGGGCGACGGCCGAGTACGACCGCACGAGCGCGTCGACCCGGGCGAAGGCCGAGAACGCCGCTGCCGAGGTGGAGCGACTGCGGGCTGCCCTGGCCGAGACGGACGGTGCCGTCGAGGCGGCCGACGCCGCCCTGGCCGAGGCGGAAGCCGCGTCGCGGACGTTCACCGAGCAGGAGCGCCCGGTGGTCGACGCCTCGGAGCGTCCGGCGCTGCAGGACGCGCTCGAGGCCGCACGTGCGGCGGAGGTCGAGCAGCGCATCCAGGTGGAGACCGTGCGCGAGCGGGTCCGCGCCGAACGGGGCCGTGCCGACCAGCTCGAACGCCAGCTCGAGGCCGAGCGCGCCGCCGCCGAGGAGGCCGCCCGGCTCGCCGTGATCCGCCGCGGGCAGATCCGCACCGCCGAGCAGGTCCTCGCCGACCTGCCCGGGCTGCTCGGCGCCGTCGACCGCTCGCTCGCCGAGGCCCGCGTCCAGCTGGCCACCGAGGAAGCCGAGCGGTCGAAGCGCAACACCGAGCTGCAGACCATCCGCACCGAGGAACGCGAGCTCCGCGACCGGCTGCAGACCATCACGGACGGCGTGCACTCGCTCGAGATGGAGATCTACGAGAAGAAGCTGCACGTGTCCGGCGTGCTCGACCGGGCGCTGAGCGAGCTCGGGCTGACCGAGGCCGTGCTCGTGCGCGAGTACGGGCCGCACGTGCCGGTGCCCGTCGACGTGCTCGTGGACCCCCGGGTGCTGGCGCGGAAGCACCGTGCCGCCGAGCGGGCGGCGGCGGCAGCGGCTGCCGAGGCGGCGGGCGTCCCGGTACCGGACGCAGACGCAGACGCAGGCACGGGGGCAGACGGCGCCGCCCGTCCGGACGACGGTACCGACGCCGACGACGTGGCCCTCGTCGACGCCGAGTCCACCCTGCCCGGCGGCCCCGCCCTGGCCGAGTTCGACACCACCGACGAGGTCGACCCGGCCGACGTCGAGACCGTGCCCTACGTCCGCGCCGAGCAGGAGCGCCGGCTGAAGGCGGCCGAGCGCGACCTCGGGCAGCTCGGCAAGGTGAACCCGCTGGCGCTCGAGGAGTTCCAGGCGCTCGAGCAGCGGCACGCGTTCCTCGCCGAGCAGCTCGAGGACCTGCAGAAGACCCGGACGGACCTGCTGACGATCATCGAGGAACTCGACTCGAAGATGCAGACGATCTTCGAGTCGGCGTTCAACGACACGAAGGACGCCTTCGACGTCATCTTCCCGATCCTGTTCCCGGGCGGCTCGGGGTCGATCACGCTCACCGACCCGACCGACCTGCTCGGCACCGGCATCGACGTGCAGGTGAAGCCCGCCGGCAAGAAGATCGACCGCCTGACGCTGCTGTCCGGCGGTGAGCGGTCCCTGGCCGCGGTGGCGCTCCTCGTCGCGATCTTCACCGCGCGGCCGTCGCCGTTCTACATCATGGACGAGGTCGAGGCGGCACTCGACGACGCCAACCTCGGGCGCCTGCTGACCGTGTTCGAGCGGCTGCGCGAGTCGTCCCAGCTCATCGTCATCACGCACCAGAAGCGCACGATGGAGATCGCCGATGCCCTGTACGGCGTCTCGATGCGGCAGGACGGCGTCTCCGCCGTGGTCGGCCAGCGGGTGCAGCAGCGCGCCGGGGCCGTCGCGTAGCGACGCCGGCGCGGCGCCCGCGTGCTCACGCGCTCACCGACACCGCACGCGCCCTCGGTTCCGTGAGGTGTCGGTCAGCCCGAGGACCGGTCACGCCCGCGACGCCGGGACGCGACCGGACGACAGACGGGAGGCGCGGTGCCAGCTGGCACCGCGCCTCCCGTTCGTTCGTGCGTCCGGAACGGACGCCGGGTCGCTACGCGCGACCGCGGATGCTCCGGAGCAACCAGCCGATGACCGCCAGCAGGATGAGCACGATGCCCACCCAGAGCAGGAACTTCAGCGCACCGACGAAGATGCCGCTGAAGAGCAGGACGAGGCCGACGATGATCGCGATGATCAGCAGTGCGGGCATGAGGGTCTCCTATCCCTGGAACGAGACCGAGCAGATGCCCGGACCGCCGGAGACGCTACTCCTCGGGGTGCGATCGCGTTCGCTCAGCCGACCAGGTTCTGCACGAAGACGTGCGGCGTGAAGCCCGTCAGGTCGTTGATGCCCTCGCCCTGCCCGATGAGCTTGATCGGGATGCCGGTCTTCTCCTGCACGCTGAGCACGAAGCCGGCCTTGGCCGAACCGTCGAGCTTCGTGATGACGAGGCCGGTCACGCCGGCACCCTCGATGAAGGCCTGGGCCTGTGCGAGCCCGTTCTGCCCGGTCGTCGCGTCGAGGACGAGGAGCACCTCGCTGATCTCGGTCTGCTTCTCGACCACGCGCTTGATCTTGGTGAGCTCGTCCATCAGGCCGGCCTTGGTGTGCAGGCGACCCGCGGTGTCGATGACGACGATCTCGGTCTGGTCGCGGATCGCCTTCTCGACGGTCTGGTACGCCACCGACGCCGGGTCCTGCCCGGGCTGCGACGGCCGGACGACGTCGACGCCGGCGCGCTGGGCCCAGGTGGCGACCTGCTCGACCGCTGCAGCGCGGAACGTGTCCGCCGCCCCGACGAGCACCGTGCGGTCGTAGGTCTTCAGGAACTTGGCGAACTTGCCGATGGTGGTGGTCTTGCCGACGCCGTTCACCCCGACCACGAGCACCACGGCGGGACGCGCGCTGAGCTTCAGGGTCGTGTCGAGCTTCGACAGCCGTTCCTCGAGGACCTCGCGGAGCATGCGCTGCAGGTCCGCGGGGTCCGTCGTGCCGTAGCGGTCGACGCGGGCGTGCAGGTCCTCGATGATCGCCTCGGAGACGTCGGGACCGAAGTCCGCGCCGATGAGGGCGGTCTCCAGGTCCTCCCACGTGGTCTCGTCGATCGTCTTGCGCTGGAACAGGCCGCGCAGCCGTGAGGACAGTGACCAGGAACTCGCCATGCTCCCAGCTTAGAGCGCGGCACATGTCCGCCGTGCCCGGTATGCTCGGTGACACGAAGGGGAGTATTCCCTCTCGGTGTCCCCGTCAGTACGGGCCGGAACGATCCGGCTCCGGGGCGCCGGTCGTGCCGTACCGGTTCCGGTGCAGCGCGACGGAAGAGACCTTCGGGCCTCGGCGTACCCGCGCGACATGCACCACGTGTCCCGTGCGACGCCCTACCTGAAGGAAACCGTGGACGTCCCACTCTTCGTCTGGCTCATCACCATCGCAGGCATCCTGGCCCTGCTGGTGTTCGACTTCTACTCGCACGTGCGCACGCCGCACGTCCCGCACATCCGTGAATCGGCGTTCTGGTCGGTGTTCTACATCGGCCTGGCGATCCTGTTCGGTGTCGGCATCCTGGTGTTCGGCGGCGGACAGGCCGGCGGTGAGTACTTCGCCGGGTGGCTGACCGAGAAGGCACTGTCGGTCGACAACCTGTTCGTCTTCCTCATCATCATGTCGAGCTTCGCGGTGCCGAAGGAGTTCCAGCAGAAGGTCCTGCTGGTCGGCGTCGCGATCGCGCTCGTCGCACGCGGTGTCTTCATCGCCCTCGGCGTGACGATCATCGAGAACTTCTCGTGGGTCTTCTACCTGTTCGGTGCGCTGCTGTTCTGGCTCGCCTGGTCGCAGGCCCGCAGCGGCAACGACCACGGCGACGAGGGCGACTCGCGGCTCATCCGCATCCTCAAGCGCATCATCCCGACGTCGGACCACTACGACGGCGACCGTCTGACCACCCGCGTCGACGGCAAGCGCCTGTTCACGCCGATGCTGCTCGTCATGGTCGCGATCGGCCTGACCGACGTGCTGTTCGCGCTCGACTCGATCCCCGCGATCTTCGGGCTGACGCAGGACGCCTTCATCGTCTTCACCGCGAACGCGTTCTCGCTGCTCGGTCTGCGCCAGCTGTACTTCCTGATCGCCGGCCTGCTCGAGCGCCTCATCTACCTGGGTCAGGGGCTGGCCGTCATCCTGGCGTTCATCGGTGTGAAGCTCGTCTTCCACGCCATGCACGTCAACGAGCTGCCCTTCATCAACGGTGGCGAGCACATCGAGTGGGCGCCGGAGATCCCGATCTGGTTCTCGCTGAGCTTCATCGCGCTGACCATCGCGGTCGCCACGGTCGCGTCGCTCGTCGTCTCGAAGAAGCGCGTGGAGCGTGGCCTCACGCCCTCGGGCCAGCCGAAGGAGTCGGTCGAGGCCGACGCGAAGTAGTCGTCCCCAGCTGACGGACGGGAGGCGCGGTGCCGGCTGGCACCGCGCCTCCCGTCCGTCTCGGTGTCGGCCGGACGCGGAGGTTCGGCCCGAGCGACAGTCCACGTGCTCCCCGGCCCGTGAGGTGTCGCCTGGCGCGAAGTGTCGGCCGCTTCGTGCGATCCGGCCGAGCGGCCGAGCGTCCGGAGCGTCAGACGGCCTGGCGGCCCGGCGCTGCGTCGAGCAGGTGGGACAGGTGCTCGGGCACCGAGCCACCGCGGGCCACCGTCGCCCGGGCCCACAGCCGGCCCGCCCGGTAGGACGACCGCACCAGCGGCCCGGCGAGCACGCCGGCGAAGCCCATCTGCTCGGCGACCTCGCGCAGCGCGACGAACTCGTCCGGCGCCACCCAGCGCGCCACGGGCAGGTGCCGCGGCGAGGGGCGGAGGTACTGCGTCAGCGTGATGATGTCGGTGCCGGCGTCGAACAGGCGTTGCAGGGCGTCCTCGATCTCGGCGCGGTCCTCGCCCATGCCGAGGATCAGGTTCGACTTCGTCACGAGCCCGGCGTCCCGGCCCTGGGTGATGACGCCGAGGGAGCGCTCGAACGTGAACGCGGGGCGGATGCGCTTGAAGATCCGCGGCACCGTCTCGACGTTGTGCGCGAAGACCTCCGGGCGGGCGTCGAACACCTGGCCGAGCTGATCCGGACGGCCGTTGAAGTCCGGCACCAGGATCTCGACGCCCGTGCCGGGGGAGTGCTCGTGGATCTGGCGGATGGTCTCGGCGTAGAGCCAGGCGCCGCCGTCGGGCAGGTCGTCGCGGGCCACGCCGGTCACGGTGGCGTACTTGAGCCCCATGGACGCGACCGAGTCGGCGACCCGTCGGGGCTCGTCGCGGTCGAGCGGCTCCGGCTTGCCGGTGTCGATCTGGCAGAAGTCGCACCGGCGGGTGCACTGCGAGCCACCGATCAGGAAGGTGGCCTCGCGGTCCTCCCAGCACTCGAAGATGTTCGGGCAGCCGGCCTCCTGGCAGACGGTGTGCAGCTGCTTGTCCCGCACCAGGGCCGACAGGTCGCGGAACTCCGGGCCCTGCGTGGCGCGGGTCTTGATCCACGCGGGCTTCGTCTCGATCGGGGTCTCGGCGTTCCGGGCCTCGACCCGGAGCATGCGGCGGCCTTCGGGGGCGAGGGTCATACGAGGGTCTCCTGTCGTGCGATCCGGTTGCCGGTGTGCATGCCGTCGAACGCCGCCTGCAGCCGGGCAGCGACGCGGTCGGCGACCTCGTCGGCGGCGACCGGGTGTCCTGCGGCCCGCGAGAGCGTGGTGACGCCCGCGTCCGCGATCCCACATGGCACGATCGTCGCGTAGGCCTCGAGGTCGTTCTCACAGTTGATCGCGATCCCGTGGCTTGTGACCCCCTCGGCGACGTGCAGCCCGATCGCGCCGACCTTCGCCGGCGGCGAGGTCGGCACCCACGCGCCGCTGCGACCGTCGATGCGCTCCGCCGTGATGCCGACCGCGTCGGCGGCGTCGATGATGACCTGCTCGAGGTCGCGCACCCAGGGGACGACGTCGAGGGGCTCGGCGAGCCGCAGGATGGGGTAGGCGACGAGCTGTCCCGGGCCGTGCCACGTGATGCGCCCGCCGCGGTCGACCTCGACCACGGGGGAGCCGTCCGTCGGCAGGTCACTCGGCCGCGTCCGACGACCTGCGGTGTACACGGACGGGTGCTCGCACAGGACGACCGCGCCAGGGGAGCGCGCGGCGACGACGTCAGCCTTCAGGCGCTGCTGCAGTGCGAGGCCCTCGTCGTAGTCGAGCAGCCCGGGCACCCGGACGATCTCGAGTTCCGGCATGGGCGCCAGCGTACGACAGTTTCTGGACTCCGTACATCAACCTGTTCTCGCGGGCGCCGTTTGCATACTCTGATTGCGTGAGTATCCTTTCCGCATGAGTACCACGGAGATGCGCGAGCCGACGATGCTCGTCCTGACCGCGCTCGTCGGCGGACGGAAGCACGGGTACGCGTTGATCGGCGGCGCATCCGAGCTGTCGGGCGGGCGGGTGCAGCTGAAGGTCGGCACGCTTTACGCGGTGCTCGACCGCTTGCTCGACCAGGGGCTCGTCCGCACGGCGGGCGAGGAGGTCGTGGACGGGCGCCTGCGCCGCTACTTCGAGCTGACCGAGGACGGCGCTCGGGCGCTCGCCGCTGAGGTGCGGCGCCTGGAGGCGAACGCCACCGTGGCACGAGCGCGACTGTCGACGTGGCGACCGGGGACGATCCAGATGGGGGGAGCGTCGTGACGACCACGAGGCTGGAGGAGGAGTACCGCGCTGCGATCCGGTGGTACCCGCCGAGGTGGCGACGAGAGCACGGTGCCGCGATGCTCGGGACACTGCTCGACGTCGCGGACGCCCACGGGCGTACCCGTCCGGCGAGGGGCGAGGTGGTCGGTCTCCGCTTGCACGGCCTCCGCGGCTGGGCGGACGCCGTGGTGCCCTCCGCGGTCCGGCGGATCGCCGCGTCGATCGGGGCGGGGTCGGCCCTCGGGTTCGCCCTCGTCTACGGCGTCTTCGTGGTGTGGGGACCCTGGGACGCGCGCCCACTGCAGACCCCCGGTGACTTGCGCACGTTCGGGCCGTTCTGGAACGCCGGGATCCTCGTCGTCGTCCCGCTCGCCCTGATGGCGCTCGCCGCGGCCGTGCGGTCGCGGTGGGGCGTACACCTCTTGGCAGTCCTCGCAGTGCTCGGTGCCGCAGCGGCCTGGCTGCTCGGGCGGACCGACGGGTCCTGGAACGGTCCGCACTCCACGACCACCGGTGTGACCCTGCTGCTGATCCTGCTCGCGAACTGCGGCGATCCGCGTCACCGCGGCGCGTTCCTCTGGGGACTCGCGGTCGTCGGGGGTGGCCTGGCGTCCTACGCGGTCCTGTTCCCGTCGAGCGGGCGCACGTTCCGTCTGACCACGGTGACCGACAGTGCGATGTGGACCGTCGTGGCCCCCGCCTGGATGCTCGCGGCCGCCGGCGCCCTGCTCGCGATCCTCGTGATCGTGCTGCTCGTGCAGCGGCGCCAGGAGTTGGCGGCCTCGCTCTCCATCGCCTGGATCCCGTGGGGCGCCGCGGGGGCGATCGCCCTCCGGTGGTTCGCGAACGAACGCACGGACGCGGTGATCATGGTCATCGGGTCCGCAACGCTCGTGCTCGTCTCGCTCACGGTCGTCGCGCTGCGCCGCACGCCTCGCCGTGCGGTCTCGCACTGACGCGTGGCAGTCCTGATGGCGGGCGGACGAAAGTTCCTGGCTCATCAACCCGGTGCTTGACCGCAACATCGGTTGAGCTGCTCCGATGGGCGCATGGAGATCCGCCAGGTACAGCTCGCCACCCGTTCCCTCGACGGCACCGCTCGCTTCTACGAACGGCTCGGCTGCCCGGTCGAGCTCGTCGACGGGGTGGTCGAGGTCGCGGTCGGGTCCACGCAACTCGTGTTCCGCGAACTCCCGGGGATGACCGGCGCGCTCCACCTGGCGATCACGATCCCGACGGGCACGTTCGACGCGGCTGCAGCGTGGGTCGCCGAGATCGCGATCGTGCTGGTCGACGCCGACGGCCGAGATCAGTTCGACGGGCCGCCGAACTGGAACTCGCGATCGGTGTACTTCGAGGGTCCGGATCAGCAGCTGCTCGAGCTGATCGAGCGCCGCGACCTCGTCGCGACCAGGTCCGCGAGCGCCGCACTCGCACCGGCACACGCCGGCGTCGTTCCGTTCCTTTCGGTCAGCGAGGTCGGCGTCCCCGTCCCGGACGTCCTCGGTGCCGTCGAGACCCTGCGCCACGCCGGGCTCGAGCCTTACGCCAACTCGCCCGGCGAGGGCTTCGCCGCGGTCGGTGACGCCGACGGTCTCGTCATCCTGGTGTCGCCGGAGCGGCGGTGGTTCCCGACGGGCGACCGACTTCCGTCGACGGCACCGGTGGTCCTCGACGTCGGGCTGACGGCCCCGATCGAGCTCGCCGAGGGGGTCGTGGTCCGCTGAGCCCTCATGCTCTGTGCCGACCGCCCCGTGGGTCCTCGTCAGCGCAGCCGGTCGAGCTCGCCGAGGAAGTACGCGTCCGCTCGGTCGTGCGCGTCGGCAGAGGAGTTCTCGGGCGGCAGGTCGTCGAAGGACCGTGCCAGGTCGAGTTCCGCGTCGACGAAACGGACGAGGACACCGGGCGGGGTGCCGGTGCCGACCTCGCGCGTCCGTGCCTTCACCGCGATGAGTTCCGCCGTGGCGTCGGCCACCGCGCGGTCGACCGTCGACTCGGCGAGCAGCGTCGGCAGGTCCATCGGCGGCGTGGCGCTCTCCGGGTGCTCCCGCAGCCAGCGGAGCGAGGCAGCGGTGCGGAGCACGTAGAAGAAGCGCTTCAGCGTGACCTCGCGCTCGTACTGCCGATCGGCGACGTGCAGGTAGTGCCGGCCGATGCGCCCGCGGTCGGCCACGCTCGCCACGAACGCCAGCAGGCGGTCGCGGAAGCCCTCGTCGCCCGAGTACACGATCGGTGACCGCAGCCACTCGCCGACCGTCGCGTTCCCGTTCACCGCCAGGCGGACCGTCTTGGCGAGGTCCCACCCGTTGACGTCGAAGACCTTGTCCAACGGCGTCTCGATGACGTCACGGCTGGGCCAGAGCGACAGGTAGTCGTCGGGCCGTCGCACGTACAGGAACCGGCAGTCGTAGTCGCTGTCGGGGGACGGGAAGCCCCAGGCGCGGCTGCCGCTCTCGATCGCCCAGGGGATCGTCACGCCGAGCTCGGTCTGCAGACGCGCGAGGCGCCCGTCGATCTCGGCGACCACCGCGGGGTCGAGCTCCTCGGGGACGGCGCGCATGCCTCGACGATACCGAGCGCTGGACGCCGGATCCGGTGATCTGCTCGTCTACCGGTAGAATCGACGGATCATGGCGCAATTCGGTTCACTCTCCGATCGGCTGACCGAGACCTTCCGCAACCTGCGGAGCAAGGGTCGGCTGACTCCGTCCGACGTCGACGGCACCGTCCGCGAGATCCGGCGGGCGCTCCTCGACGCCGACGTCGCGCTCGAGGTCGTCAAGGCGTTCACCGCCTCGGTGCGCGAACGTGCGCTCTCCGACGAGGTCAACCGCGCGCTCAACCCGGCGCAGCAGGTCGTCCAGATCGTCAACGAGGAACTCGTCGGCATCCTGGGCGGGCAGCAGCGACGCCTGGAGTTCGCGAAGAAGCCGCCGACGGTCATCATGCTCGCGGGTCTGCAGGGTGCCGGCAAGACGACCCTCGCCGGCAAGCTCGGCAAGTGGCTCAAGAAGGACGGCCACACCCCGATGCTCGTCGCGGCGGACCTGCAGCGCCCGAACGCCGTGCAGCAGCTGCAGGTCGTCGGCGAGCAGGCCGGCGTGCACGTCTTCGCACCCGAGCCCGGCAACGGCGTCGGTGACCCGGTCAAGGTCGCCAAGAACGCCATCAAGGCCGCGGTCGACCAGCAGTACGACACCGTCATCGTGGACACCGCCGGTCGTCTCGGCGTCGACGCCGAGCTGATGAAGCAGGCCGCGAACATCCGCAAGGCCGTCGACCCGGACGAGGTCCTGTTCGTCATCGACGCGATGATCGGTCAGGACGCCGTGACGACCGCGCGCGCCTTCCAGGAGGGCGTCGACTTCACCGGTGTCGTCCTGTCGAAGCTCGACGGTGACGCCCGCGGTGGTGCGGCCCTGTCGGTCGCCAGTGTCACGGGTCGCCCCATCATGTTCGCGTCGACGGGTGAGTCGCTCGACGACTTCGAGCCGTTCCACCCGGACCGCATGGCGAGCCGCATCCTCGACCTCGGCGACATCCTGTCCCTCATCGAGCAGGCGCAGTCGGCCTTCGACGAGGACGAGGCGCGCAAGGTCGCCGAGAAGATCGCGAGCGACTCGTTCACGCTCAACGACTTCCTCGAGCAGATGCAGCAGCTGCGCAAGGCGGGGTCGATCAAGGGCATGCTCGGCATGCTCCCTGGCGCGAAGGGCATGCGCGAGGCGCTCGACAACTTCGACGAGGGCGAGATCGTCCGCACCGAGGCGATCATCCAGTCGATGACCAAGCAGGAGCGCGAGCTGCCGAAGCTCCTCAACGGCTCCCGCCGACTCCGCATCGCCAAGGGCTCCGGCACGACCGTGACCGAGGTCAACGCCCTGGTGAACCGGTTCGAGCAGGCCGCCAAGATGATGAAGACCGTTGCCCGCGGTGGTGTCCCGCAGATGCCGGGCATGGGTCCGATCCCGGGCATGCACGGCGGCAAGAAGCAGCAGCAGGGCGGCGGCAAGAAGAAGTCGAAGGTCGGCAACCCCGCCAAGCGTGCCGCCCTCGCGGCCGGCGCCGCGGCTGCGCCGCAGCAGGCCCCGAAGGGGTCCGGCCTCGGCCTCGGTGGTGCCAAGGGCGCCAAGGCGCCGACCGAGGAAGAGCTCGCGAGCCTGCAGAAGTTCCTGGGTCGCTAGGCGCGACCAGCTGACGGACAGGAGGCCCGTGGCGATCCCGCCACGGGCCTCCTGTCCGTCCACGGGCCGCGTCTAGAGCGACTCGCGGAACTCCGTGACCAGGTGGCGGACGACGGCGCGCAGGTCGCCGCCGTTCTCCTGCGCGACCCGCAGCTGCCGCTGGTAGGACGCGCCGCGCTCGATCATGGTGTCGAGGTGGTGCAGCTCGTCCTGGCAGCCGAGCCGCTCGGCGATCGGGTCGAGTCGCTGCACCAGGTCGTGCACCTCGTCGGTCACGAGTCGCTCGTCGCCGGCGACGTTCGTGATGATCTCGGCCTCCATGCCGTAGCGGGCCGCGCGCCACTTGTTCTCGCGGATGAACCACGGCTGCATCGTGGGCAGGGTCTCGCCGGCGTCGAGCCGGTCCGAGCAGGCGGTGACCAGGCACTGGACGAGCGCGGTGACGGCGCCGACCTCGTGCAGGGTCGAGATGCCGTCGGAGACCCGGTTCTCCAGGGTGCCCCAGCCCGGCGACGGGCGGATGTCCCAGCGCAGGTCCTTCACGCCGTCGATGACGCCGGTGTGCGTGAGGTCGCCGACGACCTCCTCGAAGTTCGCCCACGCGCCGAGCTGCGGCGGGAGTCCGCCGGTCGGGAGCTGCTGGAACATGAGCGCACGGTTCGACGCGTAGCCGGTGTCCGTGCCGCCCCAGAACGGGCTCGACGCGGTGAACGCCTGCAGGTGCGGGACGTAGGCGAGCATCGCGTTCATGATCGGGACGGCCTTGTCGCGGTCGTCGATGCCGACGTGCACGTGGACACCCCAGATGAGCATCTGGCGCCCCCACCACCGGGTGCGGTCGATGAGGGTCGTGTAGTGCTCGCTGTCCGCGGTGATCTCCTGCTGGTCCCAGAGGGCGAACGGGTGCGTGCCGGAGCACATCACCTGGGCGTCGAGCGGCTCGGCGGCGTCGATGACCTCGCCGATGATGCCGGACAGCTCGCTCGTCGCCGCACCGACGCGTTCGTGCACGCTCGACACGACCTCGACGGTGTTGGTGAGCAGTTCCTCGGTGACCCGGTCGTGGTCGCCGAGCCGCTCGTGCACGGCGGCGATGACGGCGGGGGCGCGGGGCGTGAGGTCGCCGGTCGAGCGGTCGACCAGCGGGAGTTCCCACTCGACGCCGATGGTCGACGGGCGGGACTCGGTGAAGCGGATGTCCATGCCGTCCATCCTGCCCGGCGGGTCCCCGGAACGCCCGGCAGCGGTGTCCGGTCCGTCCGTCGGGCGGTTCGCGGACGGAGACCGCAGAATGGAGCACATGAGCAGCGTCGCTTCCGCCCCCACCGTTCCGACCGCCCTCCGGACGGTCGCCTCCCCTTGGACCCTCGGGCCCCTGCGCCTGGGCAACCGGGTGGTCATGGGGTCGATGCACACCGGGCTCGAGGTGCAGGACGACGGCGGCGCGGGCATGGCGGCGTTCTACCGCGAACGTGCGGCGGGCGGCGTGTCGTGCATCATCACGGGCGGCATCGCGGTGAACGACGAGGCTCGCGGGGGTCCCGACTTCGCCGTGTTCGGGGTCGGGGGAGCGGACGAGCGGTTCCGCGTGGCGGTCGACGCCGTGCACGACGAGGGCGGGACGATCCTCGCGCAGCTGTTCCACGCCGGCCGGTACGCGCTGGCGTCGGGGATGGTCGACCGCGACGGCGCACCCCAGCGGGTGGTCGCACCGTCGGCCCTGCCGTGGGCCGCGGCCCGTGGGGTCGTGCCGACGGAGCTGACGTCGGCCGAGGTCGAGCGCACCATCGAGGACTTCGCGGCCGCGGCGCGCAGCGCCCGTGCGGTCGGGTTCGACGGTGTCGAGATCATGGGGTCCGAGGGGTACCTCATCAACCAGTTCCAGTCGCCGCTGACGAACCTGCGCGACGACGAGTGGGGCGGTGACGCCGTCCGTCGTCGGCGCTTCGCGGTCGAGGTCGTCCGGGCCGTGCGCGCCGCGGTGCCCGACCTGGCCGTGACGATCCGGTTGTCCGGCGCCGACCTGATGCCCGGTTCATCGACGGACGACGAGGTCGACGCGCTCGTGCACGACCTGCTGCCGCTCGGACTCGACGGGATCTCGGTCGGCATCGGCTGGCACGAGTCCCGCACCCCCACCGTGCAGGCCGCGGTACCGCACGGCGCCTGGCTCGCGTACGCGGCGCGGATCGCCGAGGTGGTGCGTGCCTCGCCGTACCCGGACGTCCGCGTGATCGCGTCGAACCGGATGACCGACCTGCGCGACGGCGAGGCCGTGCTCGCCGACGGGCTGATCGACGCCGTCGCCCTCGCCCGGCCGTTCCTCGCCGACCCCGCGCTGGTCGAACGGTCCCTGGCCGGTCGGTTCGCCCTGGTCAACACCTGCATCGGCTGCAACCAGGCGTGCCTCGACCGCTCGATCGTCGGCGCACCGGTGTCCTGTCTGGTGAACCCCCGCGCCGCCCGCGAGGTCGCGTTCCCATCCCGTCCGACCACCGAACCGAAGCGTGTCGACGTCGTCGGCGGTGGGCCGGCCGGTCTCGCCGCCGCGGTGGACGCCGCCCGTCGCGGGCACCGGGTCACGCTGTGGGAGGCGGACGAGCAGCTCGGCGGGCAGTTCGGCCTCGCCGCGATGGTGCCCGGCAAGGAGGACTACGCCGCCACGGTCCGGTCCGCCCGGGCCGAGCTCGACGAACGCGGGGCGACGATCCACCTCGGCCGGCGTGCCACCGCCACGGACCTGGCCGGCAGCGACGCCGTCGTGCTCGCCCACGGGGTGGTGCCGCGCGCGATCGACGTCCCGGGCGCCGAACTGCCGCACGTCGTGAGCTACGAGCAGGCGCTCCGCGACGGCGTGCCCGAGGGGACCGTGGCGGTCATCGGCGGCGGCGGGATCGGCGTCGACACCGCGGCGTTCCTGACCGAGTCGCCCGACGAGGCCGTCCGCGCCGCCGAGTTCGCCGTCCGCTGGGACCTCGACGTGTCGGACGAGCTCGTCGGCGACGTCCCGCAGCGGCTGCCCGCCGCGCCGCGCACCACCCGCCCGGGATCCCAGGTGACGGTGCTCCGGCGGACGGGCAAGTTCGGCCAGGGCATCGGCATCACCTCGCGCTGGGTCGCCGTCGGTCGGCTGCGTGACGCCGGGGTCCGGATGGTCGGCGGCGTACAGGAGTACCTGCGCATCGAACCCGGTGTGCTCTGGATCCGCGACGAGCACGGGGACGAGGTCGGCGTGCCGGCGGACACCGTGGTGGTCTGCGCCGGGCAGGAGCGGGCGAGCGACAGCGGCGGCGACGTGTCCGACGGACTCGCCACGGGCCTCCAGGCCGCCGGCGTGCCGTTCGCCGTCGTGGGCGGAGCGCGGGACGCGCGGAGCGTGGACGCGGTCCGCGCGACGTCCGAGGCCCTCGAAGCCGTCCGGCGACTCGCGCCGTAGCGCGTCGGCTCGCATCGGGGCCGGGAATCTGTAAGAATGAACGGTCGAATCGCCGCAGCTCGACCCTCTATCCAGCTGTGAGCGATCTCTCTCGAGCTTTCACCGTGTGTGCCCCCACGCCCGCGGTTCCAGTTCAACCACAACGAAAGCAAACAGGAGCAATTGTGGCTGTCAAGATCCGTCTGAAGCGTCTCGGTAAGATCCGTGCGCCCTACTACCGCATCGTCGTCGCCGACTCGCGCACCAAGCGCGATGGTCGTGTCCTCGAGGAGATCGGTCAGTACCACCCGACCGAGGAGCCCTCGGTCATCAAGATCGAGTCCGAGCGTGCGCTCTACTGGCTCGGCGTCGGCGCGCAGCCGACCGAGCAGGTCGCGGCCCTCCTCAAGCTGACCGGCGACTGGGCCAAGTTCAAGGGCGAGAAGGACACCGAGTCCAAGGTCAAGGTCGCCGAGCCGAAGCAGCCGTTCCAGGCCGACTCGTCGAAGAAGGCCGTCCTCAAGCCGAAGTCGGAGAAGACGGCTCCCGCCGCCAAGGCCGACGACGCCGAGACCGCCGACGAGACGACCGAGGCGTAGTCCTTGCTCGAATCCGCGCTGACGCACCTCGTCAAGGGGATCGTCGATCACCCTGACGACGTGCGCGTCGCCAGTAGCACCTCCCCACGCGGCGAGGTCCTCGAGGTGCGTGTGCACCCCGAGGACCTCGGCCGCGTGATCGGTCGCGCCGGGCGTACCGCCAAGGCGCTCCGCACCCTCGTCACGGCCCTGGCCGACGGCAAGCGGGTGCGGGTCGACGTGGTGGACACCGATTCCTAGGGAGACGACCCAGCTCCGGGTGGGTCGCATCACGAAGGCGCACGGGCTCAAGGGCGGCATCAAGCTCGAGCTCTACACCGACGACCCGGATCGTCGGTTCACCCCGGGCGCCACCTTCACGCTCCAGGTCCCCGACGACTCACCGTGGTCGGGCAAGACCCTCGAGCTGGACGAGCTCCGCTGGTACAACGGTCACCCCGTCGCGTTCTTCGCCGGGATCGACGACCGCACCGCGGCTGAGTCCCTGGCCCGGGTCATCCTCTGGGTCGAACAGGACACCGACGCCGAGACCGGCGAGGACGACGCCTGGTACGACCACCAGCTCGTCGGGTTGACGGTCCTGCGCGACGGCGTCGAGGTCGGCACCGTCGCACGCGTGGACCACATGCCCGCGCAGGACCTGCTCGCGATCGACACGCCGTCCCGCGGCGAGGTCCTCGTGCCGTTCGTCTCGGCCATCGTGCCCGCGGTCGACATCGCTGCCGGCACCGTCACGGTCACGCCGCCGCAGGGGCTGTTCGAGGACCCCGAGGACACGTCCCGCCCCGAGACGGTCACGGACTAGCTGCCGTGCGGATCGACATCGTCACGATCTTCCCGGAGTTCTTCTCCGTGCTCGACGTGTCCCTGCTCGGCAAGGCCCGCTCCGGCGGCCTGCTCGACCTGCACGTGCACGACCTGCGCGCCTGGACCACGGACCGGCACCGCACCGTCGACGACACCCCGTACGGCGGTGGCGCCGGCATGGTGATGAAGCCGGAGCCGTGGGCACAGGCGCTCGAGGCGCTGTTCCGCCCCGACGGTTCGTCGACCCTGGTGGTCCCGACGCCCGCCGGCACGCCCTTCACGCAGTCGATCGCGCGCTCGCTCGCGTCGACGTCGGAGCACCTCGTCTTCGCCTGCGGGCGGTACGAGGGCATCGACGCCCGGGTGTTCGAGTGGGCGGCGTCGCGCGCGACCGTCGTCGAGCTCTCGCTGGGCGACTACGTGCTGAACGGCGGCGAGGTCGCGGCGATGGCCATGATCGAGGCCGTCGGTCGACTCGTGCCCGGCGTCGTCGGCAACCCCGAGTCGCTGGTCGAGGAGTCCCACGAGGACGGGCTGCTCGAGTACCCCTCGTACACCAAGCCCGCGTCGTGGCGCGGCCTCGACGTCCCCGACGTCCTGCTCAGCGGGCACCACGCCCGCGTCGGTGCCTGGCGGCACGAGCAGCAGGTGGAGCGGACGCGGCGCGTCCGCCCGGACCTGCTGCCCGACGAGTAGGGCGCGTTGGCCGCTCGCGCTCGCGCCCGCTGGAAGACTTTCGCGCTGAGCGACACTCCTCGCGGTGCGTTCTGCGTGAACTGTCGCTGAGCACGAAACGTGGCTCCGCCGTGTCGGCCTGGAGGCACGGGGCGGGCCCGCGCCGTGCCTCCCGTCCGTCAGGCGGTCGGTTCGGCGCGCTGGGCGCGACGCAGGGTCAGGACCTCGGGGCCGGCCTCGGTGACCGCGACGGTGTGCTCGACGTGCGCGGCACGCGAGCCGTCGACGCTGCGCAGCGTCCAGCCGTCGTCGTCCTGGTACAGCTCGTCGGTCGACTGCATGAGCCAGGGTTCGATCGCGACGACCAGCCCGGGGCGGAGCTTCAGCCCGCGCCCCGGACGGCCGTCGTTCGGCACGTGCGGGTCGCCGTGCATCGTGCGACCGACGCCGTGGCCGCCGAACTGCAGGTTGACGTCGTAGCCGGCCTGGCGTGCGACGTGCCCGATCGCGTGCGACACGTCGCCGAGCTTGTTGCCCGGCGCCGCCTGGGCGATGCCGGCGGCCAGTGCACGCTCGACCGTCGCGATGAGGGCCTGGTCCTCGTCCCGGGGCGTCCCGACCTGCACGCTGACGGCGGAGTCGGCGACCCATCCGTCGACGCTCGCGGCGAAGTCGAGGCTCACCAGGTCGCCGTCCTGCAGGGTGTAGTCGTGCGGAAGACCGTGCAGAGCGGCGTCGTTGACCGAGGTGCAGAGGTTCTTGCCGAAGGGGGACTTGCCGAACGACGGGTGGTAGTCGACGTAGCAGCTCTCCGCGCCGCGCTCGGCGATCATCCGGGCCGCCACGCGGTCCAGGTCGAGCAGGTTGACGCCGACGTCGACCGTCTCGAGCAGTGCGTCGAGGACGTCGGCCACGAACCGGCCGGCGACACGCAGCCCGTCCAGCTCAGCAGGGGTGCGGAGTTCGATCATGGGTCCATCCTCGTCGTTTTGTCCCGCGCGCTCTCTGTGGCAGTATGGATCGCTGTGCCCTGGCTGGACTCTGCCACGGGGGAGTCGCCGACACCGGGCACGCACCACCACCTTCCGAACCTTCGATCCGCGGCGACCCGTGTGCGTCCGCAGAGAGTGAAACCCACCATGAGCCAGCTCCTCGACAACGTCGACGCAGCATCGCTGCGGACCGACGTCCCGGACTTCCGCCCCGGCGACACCATCAAGGTGCACGTCAACATCGTCGAAGGCACGCGCTCGCGTATCCAGGTCTTCCAGGGTGTCGTCATCGGCCGTCAGGGCCACGGCATCGGCGAGACCTTCAAGGTCCGCAAGGTGAGCTTCCAGGTCGGCGTCGAGCGCTGGTTCCCGGTGCACTCGCCGATCATCGACCACATCGAGATCGTCACCAAGGGTGACGTCCGCCGTGCGAAGCTCTACTACCTGCGCGAGCTGCGCGGCAAGGCCGCCCGCCGCAAGATCAAGGAGAAGCGCGACGCCTGATCGCCTTCACAGTGAGCGTCCGCGAGCCGGACGCCGCTACGGGCCCCTCGTCCATGTACGGTTGTGCATCGACGGGGGGCTTTCCCTTTGTGTTCGTTCCATCTGGCCGGACACGGTGTGAACGAGAGCGGAAATGACGGACACGACAGAGGAACCCGTGCGCAGGCCCCGAGTCGAGAAGCAACGGAACGGCGTCCTCACATTCCTCCGCGACCTCGTCATCATCTTCCTCGCGGCACTGCTCGTGTCGTTCCTGGTGAAGACCTTCCTGATCCGCTCGTTCTACATCCCGTCGGCGTCGATGGAGAACACGCTGCAGATCAACGACCGGGTGATCGTCAACGAGCTCGTCCCGGACGTCGTGTCGCTCAAGCGCGGCGACGTCGTCGTGTTCAAGGACCCGGGCGGGTGGCTCACGGGCTCCGGGGTGCCGAGCGTCACCCCGGACACGCAGCCGGCCAAGGCGATCGACTGGCTCCTCACCCAGGTCGGTCTCGGCACCGGTGACAGTGACGACCACCTGATCAAGCGGGTCATCGGGCTGCCGGGTGACGAGGTGTCGTGCTGCAACGACCTCGGCCAGATGTCGGTGAACGGCGTGCCCATCAAGGAGCCGTACCTCAAGCTGCCGCCCGGTGCGCCGGCCTCTGCCACCGACTTCTCCGTCACCGTGCCGAAGGGCACCATCTGGGTGATGGGCGACAACCGCAACGACTCGAAGGACTCCCGCTACAACGGGGACACCCCGTCGAAGGGCTTCGTGCCGCTGTCCGACGTGACCGGCCGCGCGTTCGTCATCTCGTGGCCCTCCAGCCGTTGGACGTGGCTCGACGACCACCCCGAGGTGTTCGCCGGTGTGGAGGAGCGGGACGAGTGACCGCCGTCCGCCCGTCCCTGCGGGTCGAGAAGCGTCTGCTCGCCGAGGGGCGCGTCACGGTCATCGGGATGGACGAGGTCGGTCGCGGCGCGATCGCCGGGCCCGTCGGGGTCGGGGTCGCCGCGGTGACGCTCGACATCGGCCGCGTGCCGCAGGGCCTCGCCGACTCCAAGCTGCTCTCCGAGACGCGGCGTACCGACCTTGTGCCCGTCGTGCGGCGCTGGGCGCGCACGGCGGTGGGCATGGCCCCGGCCGAGTACGTCGACCAGCAGGGCATCGTGCCGGCGCTCGGCGCTGCCGGTGCCCAGGCGCTCGGGGCCCTGGTCGATCAGGGGGTGTCGCTCGACGGCGCCGTGGTGGTGCTGGACGGGTCGTTCGACTGGTTGAGCCGAGCAGTGCCCGCGTCGCTCCGACCCGTGGCGGATCCGCTCGAGGTGGTCGTGCGGGTGAAGGCCGACCGTGACTGCGCGTCCGTCGCTGCTGCGTCGGTGGTGGCGAAGGTCGCCCGGGACGCGGTGATGATCGCCGCCCACGACGAGGTGCCGCACTACGGCTGGGCGTCGAACAAGGGGTACGGGTCCACCGCGCACTACGACGCCATCCGGGCCGTCGGGGCGCACGCGCTGCACCGGAAGTCGTGGTTGCACCAGGCGTCGAGCGTGGCGTTGGACGGGTTCGAGGAACTCGACGCCGTCGCGGGCTGAGGCGGGCGGCGGTGTCGTCCGTCCGGCTGTTCGGGACGGATCGGGGGTGTCGTCCGTTCGGCTGTCCGTCGCCGTAGACTGTGGGCGCGATGGATGAGGACGAATTCGACGACTACGACCGCGAGGTCGAGCTGGCCCTGTACCGCGAGTACCGCGACGTGGTTTCGCAGTTCCGCTACGTGGTCGAGACGGAACGACGTTTCTACCTGGCGAACGAGGTCGAACTCGTGCGCCGGGACACGGAACACGACTTCTACTTCGAACTGACGATGAACGACGTCTGGGTGTGGGACGTCTACCGTTCCGACCGGTTCGTGAAGGGCGTGCGCGTCCTGACGTTCAAGGACGTGAACGTCGAAGAACTCACGACGCGGGAACTCGAACTGCCGAAGGAACTCGCACTCGACGAGTGATCGTCAATTCTTTTCCTGCCGCTTTGTCGGGGGAATCGCCGGTGCGTGGAACCGGTCTGCAATTGACCGCGCTATTCTGGTGGGGATTTCCCGCCCCACGAACAGGAGCACTCCATGGCACAGAAGGTCACCGTCCAGCTCGTCGACGATCTCGATGATTCCCCCATCACCAGCGGTGAAGGCCGGACCGTCGAATTCGCATTCGACGGCTCGTCGTACGAGATCGACCTGTCGAACGACAACGTCGACAAGTTCCGCGAGGCGCTCTCCGACTACATCGCCGCGGCCCGCAAGGTCTCTGGCCGTCGGACCGGTGGCGGTTCCGCTCCGAAGTCCGCCCCCAAGCGTGGGAACTCCGAGGAGCTCGGGAAGATCCGCGAATGGGCCAAGGAGAACGGCTACGAGGTCTCGTCGCGTGGACGCATCTCGACGCAGGTGCAGGAAGCGTACGCAGCAGCACACTGAGTCGCAGTGACCAGGAAGGACCCGGGTGATTCCGATCGCCCGGGTCCTTCGTCATTCCTGCACAGCGCCGAGCCGGAACGATGGTTTCCACAGATCCCGGCACGGCGCACCGAGTCGCTCACTCGGACGGGATCGTTGCCGTGGAGGCAACGACATGGAACGACAATCGCACGGCTCGACCGGAGGATCACTGCGGAACGGGCGACTCGGACGGTTCGGCGAGGAACGGGCGGTCGCCTGGTTGGAAGCACGGGGATTCCGTGTGCTCGAACGGAATTGGCGATGTGCACGGGGGGAGATCGACATCATCGCCTGGGATTCCTGCACGCTCGCGTTCATCGAGGTGAAGACACGCTCCGGCACGTCGACGGGGCACCCGTTCGAGGCGATCACCGCGACGAAACTGGCCCGCATGCGGCGGCTCGTGCCCGAGTGGTTCGACGCGCACCCCCGGGTCTCTGCTCGATCGGTGCGGATCGACGCCGTGGCGGTGCACGTCGACGGCGATCGCACCGTCGTCGAGCACCTGCCGGGTGTGCTGTGACGGACATCGGCCGGGCGGCGGCCGTCGCGCTGCTCGGTGTCACCGGCAGGCGCATCGAGGTCGAGGCGCACCTGACCAGCCAGCTCCCCGCCTTCACCATCATCGGGCTGCCGGACACCTCGCTGGGCGAGGCACGTGAGCGGGTCCGTGCCGCCGCCGCCAACGCCGGGTGCCCGCTGCCCGCCCGCCGGATCACCGTCAACCTCACGCCGGCAGCCATCCCGAAGCGGGGGTCCGGCTTCGACCTGGCGATCGCGATGGCGGTGCTGGCCGGTGCCGGTCTCGCGCCGCAGGCATCCGAGCGGATCGTCTACATCGGCGAGCTCGGGCTCGACGGACGCGTCCGGCCCGTCCCCGGGGTGATCCCGATGCTGCTCGCCGCCCGTGACGCCGGCGCAGACCGCGTCGTCCTGCCGGTGGGCAACCTCGAGGAGGCCCGGGTGGTGTCCGGCGTGCCGGTCCGGGGTGTGGACTCGTTGCGCGCTGCAGCGATCGACGCCGGGGCGCTCCTGCCGCCGGTCGAGGTGGACCCCGTGCTCCCGGCCCCGGTGCCCCTGGTCCCACGCCCCGTCGCCGAGTTGTCGGACGTGATCGGCAACCCGATCGGCGTGCGCGCGATCGTCGCCGCGGCGGCGGGCGGGCACCACGCGCTGCTGCTCGGCCCGCCGGGAGCAGGCAAGACGATGCTCGCCGAACGGTTGCCCGGGCTGCTACCCGACCTCGACGACGCGACCGCGCTCGAGGTCGCGGCGGTCCGGTCGGTCGCGGGTCTCGGACCGGCCTCGTGGAGCTCGAAGCCCCCGTGGGAGGCACCGCACCACTCCGCGTCCGCCGTCGCGTTGATCGGCGGCGGCTCCGGGGTGCTCCGCCCGGGAGCCGTGTCGCGTGCCACCGGGGGCGTCCTGTTCCTCGACGAGGCGCCGGAGTTCCCGCGGGCCGTGCTCGACGCGCTCCGGCAACCGCTCGAGTCCGGTCGCATCACGATCCACCGGGCGGCCGGTGCCGCCGAGTTCCCCGCACGCTGCCAGGTCGTGCTCGCGGCGAACCCCTGCCCGTGCGGCAACGCCGGTGGCGCCCACGGGCAGCCGTGCGAGTGCTCCGCGAGCACCGTCCGCCGCTACCTCGGTCGGATGTCCGGCCCGCTGCTCGACCGGATGGACATCCGGGTGCTCGTGCCCCGCGTGACGACCGGGCGGATGCGCGGGGCAGACGACAGCACCCCGACGACGGCGGACGCGCGAGCGGCGGTCGCGGCGGCCCGGGCGCGCATGGCCGAGCGGCTGCGGGGGACCGGCTGGTCGCGCAACGCGGAGGTCACCGGGACGTGGCTGCGCGCCGAGGGACGCATCGAACCGGGGTCGACCGCGGACCTCGATCACGCCCTCGACCTCGGCACGCTCACCATGCGTGGCTGGGACCGGGTGATGCGTCTGGCGTGGACGCTGGCCGACCTCGACGCGGCCGACCGTCCCACGGGTGCCCACGTGCGTGGTGCCCTGGCGCTGCGGAGCGCGCTGTGACCCCGGTGGGCACGGAGCTCCTCGACGCCGTGGTGCGGCTGCTCGGTCGGAGCGGTGGCGCGGTGGACCCGGCGCAGGCCGCCGCGAGGGTCGCGTGGTCGGCCGTCGTCGAGCCGGGGGACTCCGTCGCGGGCGAGCTCCTCAGCGGACTCGGCCCGGAGCGCGCGCTCGGCGCCGTGCTGCTCGCGGCGGACGACGGGTTCGACACGCTCCTGGGGCGATGTGTCGAGGCAGAGGTGGCGGGCGCCGAGGACCCCGCGGCGCTGCTCCACGGGCTCAAGGCCGCGGTGGAACGGTGGACGCCTCGGCTGTCCACGATCGACGTGGGGGACGTCCTCGCCGCGGCCGGCGCGGTCGGTGCCGGTCTGCTGGTCCCCGAGAGCGACGAGTGGCCCTCGGCGATGGACGACCTCGGGCCGCACGCCCCGGTGGTCCTCTGGACGCGCAGTGCGGCAGCGCAGCTCGGTGGCGGTGCTCCGGCACTCGGCGTCGTGGGATCGCGAGCGAACACGGTCGCCGGGGCCGACGCCGCGGCGGAGATCACGTCGACCGCAGCCGACGCCGGGTGCACCATCGTCAGCGGGGGCGCGTACGGCATCGACGCAGTGGCGCACCGGGTCGCCATCGCCGCCGGGACGCCCACGGTGGCGGTCCTGGCCGGGGGCATCGACCAGCTCTACCCGGCGGGGAACGCGCAGCTGCTCCACAACGTGGCGCGGCAGGGTGCGCTGCTCGCCGAGTCGGCACCGGGGACGCGACCGACGCGGTGGCGCTTCCTCGCCCGCAACCGGCTGATCGCCGCGCTGGCCGACGTGACGGTCGTGGTCGAGGCCGGTGCACGATCCGGTGCGCTCAACACCGCCCACCACGCCGCGCAGCTCGGCCGTCCGGTCTTCGCCGTACCGGGAGCGTTCGCGTCCTCGGCCTCGGTCGGGTGCCATCGCCTCATCGCGCAGGGGCGGGCGCAGATCGTCGTCCACCCCGCGGACCCGGTCGCGGCCGCGCGCCCCGACGTCACGGACGGACGGGCGGGAGCGGCGGACGCTCCGCTGCTGTCCGGCCGGGAGGACCCCGAGGTGCTGCGCGTGCTCGACGCTCTCGGCAGGCGGGCGCTGCCCGAGAGCGAGATCGCCCGGCGCTCCGGGATGTCCGTCGCCGACGTGACCGACGCGCTCGCCCTGGCGCAGTTGCAGGGGCTCGTCGTGGTGGGCAACGGCGGGTGGGCGCGGGCATGAGGGTCGGCGGCCGTACGCTGAAGTCGTGGCGGACCAGGCGGACCAGGCATCGCGGACCGACCGACGGCTCGTGGCCTCGGTGGACGCGTTCCTCACACATGCCCGGAGTCCTCGCGGACTCAGCGAGCAGACCGTGCGTGCGTACGCCAACGACCTCGACCAGTTCGTGGAGTTCGCCGCCCGTCACGGTGTCGAGCACGTCGGCGACGTCGGCCTCGAACTCCTGCGCGACTGGCTCTGGGAGGCCGACCAGCGCGGCCTCGCCCGCTCGACGATCGCTCGGCGGTCCGCGTCGGTGCGGGCCTTCACCCGGTGGGCGAGCGAGACCGGGGTGACGCCGACCGACGCGGGGGTCCGCCTGCGGGCACCGAAGGGTGGCGCACACCTGCCCCGGGTGGTCTCCGCCGACCAGGTCCGCGCAATGCTGGACGGGCTCGGTGCCCGCGCAGCCACGGACGACCCCTCGGCGCTCCGGGACCTGGCACTCGTCGAACTCCTGTACGCGGCGGCGATCCGCGTCAGTGAGCTCGTCGGGATCGACGTCACCGACCTCGACCGCGGGCGCTTGACCGTGCGGGTGCTCGGCAAGGGCGGCAAGGAGCGGGTCGTGCCGTTCGGGGTGCCGGCACGCGACGCGCTCGAGGCGTGGCTCGAACGCGGACGCCCCGCGCTCGCCGCCCGGGCAGAGGGGGCGGCCTGCACGGCGTTGTTCCTCGGCGACCGGGGTGCGCGGCTCGGCGTGCGCAGTGCATACCGGGTCGTCGCTCGCCTGCTCGGCGACCTGCCCGGAGAGGGACCGAGCGGCCCGCACACCTTCCGACACACCGCGGCCACCCACCTGCTCGACGGGGGAGCCGACCTGCGTGCGGTGCAGGAGCTCCTCGGACACGCGAGCCTCGGCACGACGCAGATCTACACGCACGTGTCCTCGGCGCGCCTGCGCGAGGTCTACCGCACGGCTCACCCGCGCGCCTGACCGCGAGCGGCCTCGGCGTGACCGGCTCCCCGACTGCCGACTCCGCGAGTGGCCCCGGCGGGACCGGACTCCGAGCGGCCGCCTCCCGTGCGGCCTCGGTGACCGGCCTCCCCGGCTGTCGACCCGCACTGCAGATCCCGGGTCAGCCGGGCCACGCCGACTCGGGCAGCAGTACCGGCCACTCCGCCGGGGGCAGGTACGGCATCGGATCGACGTAGCGACCGTCGACCCGGGCGCCGAGGTGCAGGCAGGGCGCGGCCGCAGGACAGTGCCCGACCGCGACGCGTCCGACGGCGTCGCCCTGCCGGACCTCGTCACCGGCGGACACCAGCGGCTCCGCCGAGTCCAGGGTGCTGACCAGCCCGCCGCCGTGGTCGATCGTGACGACGCTCCGACCACCCACGGCGCCGGCGAACGCAACCGTGCCGTCCGCCACCGCGACCGCCGTGGCTCCGAGGGAAGCGGGGACGTCGAGCCCGCGGTGCCCTGCCGAGTAGTCGGAGGACGGGGCCTCCCACGCGCGCTCGACCACCCGCGACCCGGTCGGCCAGACCCACCGGGCCTCGGCACGGTCCGGCCGCGCTGGCACCGACGCCGACCCCGACCCCGAGCCAGCCGCCGCTGACCCCGACCCGGCCGCCCACACCGACACCAACCTCGAAGCCGACGCCGACGCCGACGCCGACGCCGGCGCCGAGCCCGCCACGGGTGCCGACCCGAGTACGGCCATGACCACCGTCAGCAGCAGGACCACGGGTCCTGGGCAGGGAGTCGATCGCATGCCCCCAGCCTTTGCTCCGGAGCGAGGCCACGGGGCGGGGGAAGGGCGGCCTGTGGAGGGGGAGCCGCGCCTCCAGGCTGGGGAGGAACGGCGCGCGACCGCCGCGACGGAACCGGTGTCGCACGACGTCGACGCTGTCGCACCGGGGCGCACGCCCGCGCCCACGACCGCGCGCACGCCCGCGCACGCCCGCGCCCGAGCCCCGCCCGCGCCCCGCCGCGACGGAACCGGTGTCGCACGACACCGACACCGTCGTTCCGCGTCGGCCACGAGCGTCGCACACGAGCGACGCCACCCGCGCACCGTGTCCACCCGAGCGGACCCCGGTTATGACCACCCGCCCGTCGAGGAGTACAGTCGGGGCCGCTCCGGACCCCGCAACGCCGCTCGGACGGCGAACCAGCCGACCGCCGGGGCACCGTGCTGCACGACTGCACGGCGGCAGAACCCAGGAGCATCGTGTCCACCACGAACACCGGGCACGGCGAAGACCGTGCCTTCAAGGGGAAGGTCACCCTGTTCGCCATCGCGGCGGCTGTCGGTGGCTTCCTGTTCGGCTTCGACTCGTCCGTCATCAACGGCGCAGTCGACGCGATCAAGGGCGAGTTCGACCTCTCCGACGCCGCCAGCGGCTTCGCGGTCGCCTCGGCCCTGATCGGCTGTGCGTTCGGCGCCTACTTCGCCGGTCGCCTCGCTGACCGCTTCGGCCGCACCCGGATCATGTTCTGGGCCGCCGTCCTGTTCTTCGTGAGCTCGATCGGCTCGGCCTTCGCGTTCGCCACGTGGGACCTCGTCATCTGGCGCCTCGTCGGCGGACTCGGCATCGGTACGGCGTCCGTCATCGCGCCGGCCTACATCTCCGAGGTCTCGCCGAAGGCCATCCGTGGCCGTCTGGCGTCGTTCCAGCAGCTCGCCATCACGCTCGGTATCTTCGCCGCGCTCCTGTCCGACCAGCTGTTCGCCGTGACCGCGGGCAGCGCCTCGGCCGAGATCTGGGGCCTGGCCGCGTGGCGCTGGATGTTCCTGGTCGGTGTCGTGCCGTCGGTGGTCTACGGCATCCTGGCGGTCACCCTGCCGGAGTCGCCGCGATACCTGCTCACGAAGGGTCGCAACGACGACGCCCGCGAGGTCATGGGCAAGATCGTTCCGCGCGACACCGTGAACACGAGCCTGGAGGAGATCCAGGACGGCATCAAGAAGGAAGCCAACGAGAAGAAGGGCTCCATCCGGGGCAACCGCTTCGGGCTCCAGCCCATCGTCTGGGTCGGCATCATCCTGGCGGTGCTGCAGCAGTTCGTCGGCATCAACGTGATCTTCTACTACTCGACGACGCTCTGGCAGGCCGTCGGCTTCAAGGAGGAGGACTCGTTCCTCATCTCCACGATCACCTCGGTGGTCAACGTCGCCGTCACCTTCGTCGCGATCTTCCTGGTCGACAAGGTCGGCCGCAAGCCGCTGCTCGTCGCCGGTTCCGCGGGCATGTTCGTCTCGCTCACCATGGTCGCCATCGCGTTCTCGCAGGCGACGATCGTCGACGGCAACCCGAGCCTGCCCGGCGCGTGGGGCATCATCGCCCTCGTCTTCGCCAACCTGTTCGTGGTGTCGTTCGGTGCCACGTGGGGCCCGCTCATGTGGGTGCTGCTCGGCGAGATGTTCCCGAACCGCATCCGCGCCACCGCGCTCGGCGTCGGCTCGGCCGCGAACTGGGTCGCGAACTTCATCGTCACGATCTCGTTCCCGGTGCTCTCCGGCTTCAACCTGACCGTCACGTACGGCATCTACGCGCTGTTCGCGCTGCTGTCGCTGTTCTTCGTCATCGCCAAGATCCCGGAGACCAAGGGGCGCTCGCTCGAGGAGATGGGCATCTCCGCCGACGGCGACACGGCGGACGCCAAGGCCTGATCGGCCGGCCGCACACCGCGTCCGTCCACACGGATCGCCGGACGGGAGGCCCGGATCACGCAAGCCGCGAGGCGCGCGTGATCCGGGCCTCCCTTCTGTTAGCATCTATCCAGCAGCGCGCTGATGCGCGCTGACTTCGCGTGTCCACCAGGCCGTCACCGGCCCGGCGTCCGACCACCGGTCCCGCTCGTACGAGCGGGCGGTCGTACGCCAGGACACCAGGGACCACGACCTCCGGTCGCGGTCGACACAACCGCAACAGGTCCGCAGCGACGTGCGAGAGCACGGCTGCGCGCCGAGAACACAGAAGGAGGACGGCACATGGCCGTCGTCACCATCCGCCAGCTGCTCGACAGCGGCGTCCACTTCGGACACCAGACCCGCCGGTGGAACCCGAAGGTGAAGCGCTTCATCCTCGCCGAGCGCTCGGGCATCCACATCATCGACCTGCAGCAGTCGCTGGCCTTCATCGACCGCGCGTACGACTTCGTCAAGGAGACGGTCGCGCACGGTGGCACGATCCTCTTCGTGGGCACCAAGAAGCAGGCCCAGGGCTCCATCGCCGAGCAGGCGACCCGCGTCGGCCAGCCGTACGTCAACCAGCGTTGGCTCGGCGGTCTGCTCACGAACTTCCAGACGGTCTCCAAGCGCCTCGCGCGCATGAAGGAGCTCGAGGAGATCGACTTCGACGACACGACGAAGGGCTTCACCAAGAAGGAGCTCCTCATCAAGAAGCGCGAGCTGGACAAGCTCCACAAGACCCTCGGTGGTATCCGCAACCTCACGCGGACCCCGAGCGCGCTCTGGATCGTCGACACCAAGAAGGAGCACCTCGCCGTCGACGAGGCGCAGAAGCTCGGTATCCCGATCATCGGCATCCTCGACACCAACTGCGACCCGGACGAGATCACCTACCCGATCCCGGGCAACGACGACGCGATCCGTTCCGTCGGTCTCCTCACCCGCATCGTCGCCGACGCCGCGGCCGAGGGCCTGAAGACCCGTCACAACGGTGGCGACGACGAGCCGGCCGAGCCGCTCGCCGAGTGGGAGCAGGAGCTCCTCGGTGGCGAGGCCGCCGCCACGACCGAGGCTGCTGCCCCGGTCGAGGGCAGCACCGTCGAAGAGAATGACGCTGATGCGCAGGTCGCCGCGAAGGAGATCGGCGAGCCGATCGCCGACGAGGCCAAGAACGCGGAGCCGACGGCCGAGGCCGCCGCAGCCGCGGAGACCACCCCCGCCGAGTGACCGTCTGCAGGCGCCGGATCCGACAGGGTCCGGCGCCTGCAACTCCACTCTCCACACACGTACAGTCCAGAAAGGACTCCAGTCAATGGCAAACTTCACCGCTGCTGACGTGAAGAAGCTCCGCGAGGACCTCGGCGCCGGCATGATGGACGCGAAGAACGCGCTCGTCGAGGCCGACGGCGACTACGACAAGGCCGTCGAGCTGCTCCGCATCAAGGGCGCGAAGGCCGTCGCCAAGCGCGACGACCGCGCCACCTCCGAGGGTGTCGTCGTCGCGACCGCCGAGAACGGCGCCGCCACGGTCGTCGAGCTCGCGAGCGAGACCGACTTCGTCGCGAAGAACGAGAAGTTCACCACCCTCGCCGACAAGGTGCTCGGGGCCGTCGCCGCCGCCGGTGCGACCGACGTCGCGTCCGCCAACGCCGCGCCGCTGGACGGCAAGACCGTCCTCGACGTCGTCAACGAGGCTGCCGCCGCGCTGGGCGAGAAGCTCGAGGTCCGCACGGTCCGCCGTGTCGAGGGCTCGGCCTTCGAGATCTACCTGCACAAGACGAGCCAGGACCTGCCCCCGCAGATCGCCGTCGTCGTCGCCTACGAGGGTGACAACGCCGCCGAGGCCCGCTCGATCGCGCAGCACGTCGCGTTCGCGAACCCGTCGTACCTGACGCGTGACGAGGTCCCGGCCGACGCGATCGAGAAGGAGCGCGCGACCGTCGAGGCGATCACGCGCGAGGAGGGCAAGCCCGAGGCCGCCCTGCCGAAGATCGTCGAGGGCCGTGTCAACGCCTTCATCAAGCAGGTGTCGCTCCTCGACCAGGACTACGCGAAGGACAACAAGATCTCCGTCGCGAAGGCCGCCGAGAACGCCGGCATCACCATCCAGGGCTTCGCCCGCGTCAAGGTCGGCGCGTAACGAACCCGTGACGGGGCCAGGGACCATCCGGTTCCTGGCCCCGTTTTCGCGCGCTGCGGCGCGTGACGACGGACCGGAGGCACGACCCGCCTCCGCCGGACCGGCTGCGGCCGGGTAGATTCCCACGAGACATTCGACGAAGGGTGCGGACCAGATGACCGACGAGAAGACCGGACGACGCCGCGTCCTGCTGAAGCTGTCGGGAGAGGCGTTCGGCGCCGGCTCCCTCGGGGTGAACCCCGACGTGATCGGCACCATCGCCAAGGAGATCGCGGTGGCTGCCCAGGACGTCGAGATCGCGATCGTGGTCGGCGGCGGGAACTTCTTCCGCGGCGCCGAGCTCTCGCAGCGCGGCATGGACCGCGGACGTGCCGACTACATGGGCATGCTCGGCACGGTGATGAACGCCCTGGCGCTGCAGGACTTCCTGGAGCAGGCGGGTGCCGCCACGCGCGTGCAGTCCGCGATCGCGATGACCCAGGTCGCCGAGCCGTACATCCCGCGGCGCGCCGAGCGGCACCTCGAGAAGGGCCGGGTCGTCATCTTCGGAGCCGGAGCGGGTCTGCCGTACTTCTCCACCGACACGGTCGCCGCGCAGCGCGCGCTCGAGATCAAGGCCGACGAGGTCCTCGTCGCCAAGAACGGCGTCGACGGGGTCTACACCGCCGACCCGAAGAAGGACGCCACCGCCGAGAAGCTGCACCACGTGACCTACCAGGACGCGCTGCTGCAGGGACTCAAGGTCGTCGATGCCACCGCGTTCTCGCTCTGCATGGACAACGGCATGCCGATGCACGTCTTCGGGATGGAGGGCGAGGGCAACGTCCAGGCCGCCATCCGCGGGGAGCGCATCGGCACGGTGGTCAGCAACTGAGCCCCGGCGCTGACTAGACTCGACGCCAGTACCGAAGGAGTAACACCGTGATCAGTGATGTCCTGACCGAAGCCACCGAGAAGATGGCGAAGGCCGTGGAGGTCGCCAAGGACGACTTCTCGACCGTCCGCACCGGCCGGATCAACGCCGCGCTCTTCCAGAAGATCCCGGTCGACTACTACGGCACGCCGACGCCGCTCGCGCAGCTGGCGTCCCTGCAGACGCCCGAGGCACGCACGCTCATCGTCACGCCGTACGACAAGTCGGCGCTCAAGGAGATCGAACGCTCCATCGCGACGTTCCCGAACCTCGGCGCCAGCCCGTCGAACGACGGCGAGATCGTCCGTGTGACGATCCCGGAGCTCACCCAGGACCGCCGCAAGGAGTTCGTGAAGCTCGTGCGCGGCAAGGGCGAGGACCACAAGGTCGTCATCCGCAACATCCGCCGCAAGGCCAAGGACGACCTCGACGCACTCAAGGGCGAGATCTCGGACGACGAGATCTCGCGCGGCGACAAGGACCTGGAGTCCCTGACGAAGAAGCACGTCGACCAGATCGACGACGCGCTGAAGAAGAAGGAAGCCGAACTCCTCGAGGTCTGATGCGTCGTCCCGACCAGGGCGGTGACCGCCCCACAGCAGAGCACGGGCCCGCATCGAGCGGGCCCGTGAAGAAGGGGCTCCGCCAGGACTTCGACGCGCGCGCCCGAGCGGCCCGCGTCGACTTCGAGGCGCAGCTCCGGCAGCGCAAGGCCGACCTCGGCGCGCGGAACCAGGCCTTGACCGCCCGCACCGGCCGCAACCTGCCGGCGGCGATCGGGATCGCGCTCGCGTTCGCCGTCGTCATGCTCGGCACGCTGCTCATCTGGACGCCGTCGTTCATGGTCGTGGCGGCGTTCCTGCTCGGGGTGGGTGTGTACGAGCTCACGAGCGCGATGCGCTTCGCCGGGCGCGACGTCCCGCGGATCCCGAGCGTCGCGGTGGCGATCGCGATCGTGCCCGCGGCGTTCCTGGTCGGTCAGGCAGCGGCGCTGTTCACGCTGCTCGGCGGGATCGTGGTCGTCAGCGCGTGGCGCCTGGTCGAGGTCGGACTGTCGCGGCAGCGTCCGCCGGCGGGCAACGTCGTCCGCGACCTGACGAACGGCCTGTTCGCCCAGGCCTACGTCTCGCTGCTCGGCGCCTGCGTGGTGCTGTTGTCAGCACAGCCGGACGGGCAGCTGTGGGTCATCGGGTTCATCCTGGTGGTGGTCGCGGTGGACACCGGGGCGTACGCGACGGGGCTCAACCTCGGCAAGCACCCGATGGCGCCGCGCATCAGCCCGAAGAAGACCTGGGAGGGCTTCGCCGGGTCCGTCGCGGCGAGCATCCTGGTCGGCATCCTGGTGACCTGGCTCATGCTCGGCCTGCCCTGGTGGACCGGCATCGTGCTCGGTGTGCTCATCTCCGGGTCCGCCACCCTCGGCGACCTGACCGAGTCGATGATCAAGCGCGACCTCGGCATCAAGGACATCTCGTCGTTCCTGCCCGGGCACGGCGGGCTGCTCGACCGCATCGACAGCATCCTGCCGTCGGCGGCCGTCGCCTACGTGCTGTACCTGATCGTCCACCACTGACGCCTGTCCGCGCAGGAGCGGGAACGGGAGCGCCACCGGTCCGGGGGCGGTCCGCAGCGCGTCCAGGTTGTGCCATGGTGCGGGACTGGCAGAATGACGCCGTGGCCACCACCTTCCCGACCGCAGCCCGTTCCGCCCTCGGATACGACGTCGACGAGGTCGAGCGTTTCCTCGAGGACGCCCGTCGCGCGTACTCGGCCGACGACAGCGCCCCCGGCATCGAGGCGGCGAAGATCCGCGCCACCGCCTTCTCGATGCGCAAGGGCGGCTACTCCACGTCGCACGTCGACGCGGCGCTCGAACGTCTGGAGGACGCCTTCGCGGCCCGTGAGCGCGAGCGTGAGATGAGCGAGGTCGGCAAGAAGGCCTGGTACGCCGAGGCACGCACGAAGGCGTCGGACGTCGTGGCTCGACTCGAGCGGCCGGACGGTCAGCGCTTCAGCCGGGTCAGCGTGCTCGGCACCGGGTACCACCCGAAGGACGTCGACGCCTTCGCGACCCGGCTCGCCGGCTACTTCCGCGAGGGCAAGCCGCTCAGCCTGACCGAGGTGCGCTCGATCGTGTTCCGTCCGAAGCACGGCGGCTACCGCGAGGCACAGGTCGACGCCCTGCTCGACGCGGTCGTCGAGGTCATGCTCGCCGTCCGCTAGACGACGCGCGGTCACGAGGTGCTTCGCTTTCCGTGATCGTTCCGTTACCCTGGTCCTACTCATGGGCAGGCACACGGCAGACATCAGCTCCGACCGCGCATCCCGCGAGCACCTCGGCCTCCAGGCTGCCGGTGAGCGCCGCGCGGCAATGCAGCGAACCCGCACGACGGCGACGTCGGTGATCCGGGCGGACGAGCAGGCTCCGGCCGTGACCACCGGTCCGGTCGCCATGCCGAAGTCGGTCGCGGCGAACCGCGTCTCGGACGAACGCGTCGCGGCCTACGCGCACGACGTCCCGAGCGCAGCGGTCGCCCCCCGCGCCGTGCAGCAGCGCCGTGCGACGGTGGAACCGAAGGCCCTCGGCGGTGTCGCCGCGGTGAACACCTTCGCCCGCAAGCGCGCCGCGGTGCCGGCCTTCGCGTTCGTCGGCGTGTTCCTGTTCGTCGGCGCCTCGCTCTTCAACCCGCTCCAGGCCGACGTCGCCCGTGCGGCCGTCGACACCCCGGTGCTCGTCAAGACCCCCTCGCCGCAGCAGTACACGGCGAACGGCGCGGACGCCGTGGTCGCCGACCGCGACGGCTACGGCGTGACCGTCCCCGCACCGAAGGTCGTCAAGCCGGCTCCGGCGGAAGACGCCGAGGAGACGGACGACGCCGAGGCCACGACGGACGCCCCGGCCGAGACCGCCGACGAGCCCGTCTCCGCCGGCAACACCCTGGCCGCGGTCGCCGCGACGCCCGACCCGGGCAGCGCGCAGGCCATCGCCCTCGAGCAGGTCACCGCACGCGGGTGGGGCACCGACCAGTACAACTGCCTCGTCTCCCTGTGGAACAAGGAGTCGGGCTGGCGGGTCAACGCGTACAACCCGAGCGGTGCCTACGGCATCCCGCAGGCGCTTCCGGGCAAGAAGATGGAGACGGCCGGCGCTGATTGGCAGACCAACCCCGCCACGCAGATCACCTGGGGTCTCAACTACATCGCGGGTGTCTACGGCACCCCGTGTGCTGCCTGGGGTCACAGCCAGGCCGTCAACTGGTACTGATCGGCAGTTCGGGTGCCGCGCAGCAACCGGCCGCGGCGTCCCCGTGGTCGCGAGGTCGTGCCTGACGAGGAGTCCGGTCTCGACCGCCTGATGAGCTCCTGGCGGCGCACCGAGGTGCGTCGGGGGCGCGAGTACCAGGTGCAGCCGATCTCGGCCGCGTCGGCGCAGAAGGAGTACGTCTGCCCGGGCTGCGGCGGGACGGTCCTGCCCGGGACCGCCCACGTGGTGGTGTGGCGGACCGACGGCGTCCTCGGCGACGCCGCCGACCTGGCGTCCCGCCGGCACTGGCACAACCACTGCTGGAGCATCGCATGACCGACACCGAGATCCGCTCCGCCACCGAGTTACCGGCGCTGCGCACCGACGTCGAGCTCGTCACCGACGACCACCTCACCCTGGTCGGCGAACTGGCCGAGCCCCTCGACCGTCCGGCCCGCGGCACGATCGTGACGCTCCACCCACTGCCCACGGCGCACGGGTTCATGGACTCGCACGTGCTCAAGAAGGCCGCGGCCCGGCTGCCCGCCCTCGCCGACATCGCCGTCCTGCGCTTCAACTTCCGGTCGGTGACCTCTCCGCGCGGCACCTCCGAGGGGACCTTCGGCGACGGCGTCTCCGAGGGCTTCGATCTGCGCGCCGCCGTCACCGAGGTCGTCGACCGCGGCCTGCCGACGCCGTGGCTCGTCGGGTGGTCGTTCGGGACCGAGGTGATCCTCAAGCACGCGCTGGAACACGTCGAGGCCGGCAGGGTCGCCGGTGTCGTCCTGCTGTCGCCGCCGCTGCACCGTACGTCGGACGACGAACTGGCCTGCTGGGCCGCCGTCGACGTGCCCGTGGTCGCACTCGTGCCGGAGCACGACGACTTCCTGCAGCCCGAGGCGGCCGCGGAGCGCTTCGCCGTCGCCCCGAACGTCCGGGTCGTCCCGATCGAGGGTGCGAAGCACCTCTGGGTGGGGGAGCGGTACGTCCGCATCGTGCTCGACGCCGTCGCGGACCTGGTCGTGCCCGGCACCGCGCCGCTGCGCACGCACTGGCCGGTCTGACGCACGGCGGTCGCCGTGGACCGGACCGCCCGCCCGGGTGAGCCGGTCTGGAGGCGCACCACGCGCCTCCAGACCGGGTCCCGTCAGCGGTCGGCGGCGTCCCGGTCGTCGCTCGCGTCTGTCGCGTCCGTCGCGTCGACCGGAGCGTCGACGAGCAGGCCGGTGGCGTTCGTGAGGACGCCACGGAGGTTCTCGAGGTAGCCGGCCACCGCTTCGCGCTCGGTGCGGATGGCAGCCAGGCGGTCCTCGGCCTCGGCGATCACCCCGGCGGTGCGCTCCTCGGCGTCGGCGACCATCCGGTGCACCCGGTCCTGCGCGTCGGCGACGATGGTGCGGGCGTGCTCCTGCGCCTCGGCGGTGCTGGTGCGCTCGAGATCGTCGGCCTCCTGCTGCAGGCGTTCGGCGCGCTGCCGGGCCTCGGTCGCGCGACGGGTGGCCTCGGCGAGCTGCAGGTTCGCCTCGTCCAGGTACTTCTGCGTCTCGGTGACCGTCTCGTGGTGCTTCTGCAGGTACTCCTGCTCGGCGTCGTCCCGGCGCGCCGCGAGCTCGGACTCCAGGGCGGTGCGGGCTTCGTCGCGCTCGCGAGCGATCTCGGTCCGGACCTCGTCGCGCTCCTTCGCCAGGTCCGCGCGGGCGGTGTCGATCTCCTGGCGGAGTGCCTCCCGCTCGGCCTCGAGCGTGCCGAGCTCCTCGGCCCGACGGTCGGCGATCTCGGTGTCGACCTCGGCGTGCTCACGCTCGCGCCGGGCGGCCAGGGCCTGTTCGTGCTCCCGGACGGCGCGCTCGGCCGCGGCGTCGGCCTCGGCACGCTCCTCGGCGAGGCGCGCGTCGTGCTCCTCGAGCTCGCGCGCGATGCGCGAGGCGGTCTCCTGCACCAGGCGCTCGTTCTCGACCCGGGTCTGCTCCTCGTCGACGCGGAGCTGGGCGCGCGCCGCCTCGACCTCCTGCGCCAGTGCGACGCGGGCCGCGGCGAGTTCGCGGTCCCACTCGGCACGGGCGGCGGCGAGGTCCTCGTCCAGGACACGACGACGGTCGGCGAGCTCGCTGTCGAGCTCGGCACGGCGGCGCGCGACCTCGGCGTCGAGTCCGGCTCGGCCGGCTTCCAGGGCCGCGGCGTGCGCCTGCTGCTCCTCGTCGCGTTCGCGGTGCCAGGCGGCGCGGCCCTCGCGCACCTCGCGCTCGAGGGCCTCGCGTCGGGCGGTCTCCTCGCGGTCGAGGTCCGCGGTGCGCCGGGCGTGGTCGGCCTCGAAGACCGAGCGGCGGTGCTCGGTGTCGCGGTCGAGCTCGGCGGCTGCCGTGCGGGCGTCGGCGGACTCGCGCTGCACGGTCTCGCGCAGCTCGGCGACCTCGTGCGCGACCTGGGCGCGCAACGCGTCGGTCTCGCGGATCGCGATCGACCGCACCTCGGCGGCCTCGGTCACCGCGGCGCCACGGACCGCGGCAGCCTCGTTGCGGGCGTCCTGCGTGAGCAGGCCGGCCTCGGCGCGGGCACGCTCGACGGTGTCCGACGCCTCGGCGCGGGCGCGGCTCAGTTCGGCGGTGGCGCGGGTGCGGGCGTCCTCGAGGGTGTCGCGCGCTTCCTCGCGGGCCTCGCGGACGGTCCGCTCGGCCTCGGCACGGCTCGAGGCGCGGAGCCGCTGGGCGTCGATGTCCGCCTGGCTGATGAGTCGGGTCGACTGCTCCTCGGCGACGCGCAGGGTCGACTCGAGCCGGGTGCCGAGACCGCTGTAGGTCGGGGTGCCGGCCTCGTCGAGCTCGCCCTGCAGCTCGGACACGCGGGCCTGCAGCAGCCGGATCTCCTTGGCGGCGTCGGCGCGGTCGTTGTTCGACTTGATGAGCTCGCGACGCAGGTCGTTCAGTGAACGGTCCACCTCGTCGCGGCGGTACCCGCGCAGTTCGGTCCCGAACTCGGCCTCGTCGTTCGCCACGTGTCGCTCCTGGGTGGTCGGCGGAGGGCTCAGGAAAGGCCCGCGGTCGAGTGTAGTGGGGGCCGGAGCGGGTCGTCTGAGACCGACGACAGCGCGGATTGATGCGCCGTCCAGCGTTGCTCGCTATCCTGAGTCGCTGATTCGCGCGCCGACATCCCCACCCCGGCGCGGTAGGGAGAGAGTTCGTGCGATTCGTCCTGGCGATCGTCAGTTTCGTCATCGGCCTGCTGCTCGTCGCGCTGGCGGTGGGACAGCGGACCGTGTTCGCGCCGCCGTCCTCGCTCGTCGCCGAGAACGCGACCACGAGCTCGGCACCGGTCACGGTGATCCCGGGCTCGACGCTGAACGCCAACCCCGGCTACCAGCGGATCAACGTCGCCGGGTCCGGCAAGGTCTTCGCCGCCTACGGCCGGTCGGCCGACGTCGACGCGTGGGTCGGCGACGCCGCCCACACGACGCTCCGGTTCGACGCCGAGAAGGGCGCCCTGGTCGGGTCGACGACCGGTTCCGGAACGAGCGTGCCGTCGCCGGAGGGGAGCGACCTCTGGTACCAGGAGTACGACGGCGCCGGGCAGTTCACCGTGCGGCTGCCGCAGGACGTCTCCGTCCTCGTCGTCAGCGACGGCAAGTCGGCGGCACCGGCCGACATCTCGGTCACGTGGCCCCGCGACACGGCGACCCCGTCTGTCGGCCCGCTGCTCGTCGCCGGTGGCGTGTTCGTCCTGGGAGGCCTCGTGCTGCTCGTCCTCGCGTTCCTGCACCAGCGTCGCGGCCGCGGACCCCGCCGTCGGAGCGGCGGCTCCCGTCCGCCGCGCGTGCGTGCCTCGCGCCGTGCCGCCGCCGCCGGGGCACAGGTGCCGCGCCGCGGTCGTCGTGGCTCCCGCGCGTTCGTCGCCGTGCCGGTGCTGCTGACCGGCGCCCTGACCCTGGCCGGCTGCTCCTCGGACTACTGGCCGCAGGGCGGGGACGCCTCGCTCGCCACCCCGACCCCGACCGCGACGGCGACGGGTGCACCCGAGACGACCGAGCCGACCGCGGCGACGAAGCAGCAGATCACGCGCGTCGTGCAGCGCATCGCAGCGGTCGCGAAGCAGGCCGACGGAGCGCGGGACGGCGAGCTCGCCGAGACCCGCTTCACCGGCGCCGCGCTCGAGCTGCGCCAGGCCAACTACTCGATCCGCGGCAAGGACTCGGACGTCAAGGCGCCGCCGGCGATCTCGGCCGCCCAGGTGTGCGTGGCACTGCCGCAGCAGACCGACACCTGGCCGCGCACCGTGTTCACCATCGTCGCCGAGGACTGCGACGCGAAGTCGGCTCCGCAGGCCCTGACGCTCGTGCAGGACTCCGCGCGCGACCCGTACAAGGTCGCCTACGACGTCTCGCTCGAGGCCGACGCGACGATCCCGAGCCTCGCCCCGACCAGCGTCGGTGCCGCGCTGCTCGCGCCGCAGTCGAAGCTGCTGACGATCGCACCGGACCAGGTGGCCACCGCCTACGGCGACGTCCTGTCGAAGGACACCGGCAGCGAGTACGCCGACCTGTTCGCCACCGAGGGCGACGGCCTGCGCACGACCATCGGCAAGGCCTACAAGGACAAGAAGGCGAAGGCGCTGCCGGACACGGCGGAGATCGAGTACTCGTCCGAGGTGCCGGCCGACTCCGCCGTCGCCATCGCGACCGACGACGCCGGTGCGCTCGTGTCCGCCGACCTCAACGAGGTCGAGAAGGTGACCCCGACCGCGTCGGGTGCCGAGGTGAACACCGAGGGCGCCGTCAAGGCCCTGTCCGGTGTCGACACCAGCAAGAAGGGGATCAGCGCCACGTACAGCGTCCAGCTGCTGTTCTACGTGCCGCCGGTCGCCTCGGATGACAAAGTGGTCCTGCTCGGGTTCACGCAGGGCCTGACCGCAGCGAGTGAGGTGCAATGAGCAACATCCCCCCGACCCCGTCCGGACTCCGTGGCGCCGTCGACCTGTCGTCCCTGGTCGACCGCGCACAGCGTCCGCCGCAGCCGCCCACCGGAGCCCCCGCTCCGGACGGTGCGGTGGTACCCGGCCCCGACGCCGGCGGTGACCTGACCGTTCCGTCGCTCGTGATGGACGTCACCGACCAGTCGTTCCAGGACGTCCTGCAGCTCTCGACCATCGTGCCGGTCATCGTGGACATCTGGGCCGAGTGGTGCGGTCCGTGCAAGCAGCTGTCGCCGATCCTGGAGCAGCTCACCGCCGAGTACGACGGCCGTGTGGTGCTCGCCAAGGTCGACGCCGACACGAACCCGCAGCTCGTGCAGGCGTTCCAGGCGCAGTCGATCCCGACCGTGGCCGCGCTCATCGGCGGACGTCCCCTCGGGCTCTTCGTCGGGGCGCTGCCCGAAGCGCAGGTCCGCGACGTCTACGAGCAGGTGCTCCAGGCGGCGGAGCAGAACGGTGTGTCCGGTCGGGTCACCGTCGACGGGGCCGCCCCGGTCGACGCCGCCGAGCAGGGCGAGCCCGAGCCGGAGCCCCTGCCGCCGCACCACCAGGCCGCGTACGACGCGATCGAGCAGGGCGACTACGCCACGGCGATCCAGGAGTACAAGACGGCCATCGCGCAGGACCCGCACGACCAGATGGCCGTGGCCGGACTGGCGCAGGTGTCGCTGCTCGACCGGCTGAACGGTCGGACGGCCGACGAGGTCCGTGCCGCTGCGGCCGCGGGCCCCAAGGACGTGCCGGCCCAGCTCGCGGTCGCCGACCTCGACATCTCCGGCGGGCACGTCGAGGATGCCTTCGGGCGGCTGCTCGACCTGGTGCCGACGGTGTTCGGTGAGGACCGCGAGGCCCTGCGGGTCCGGCTCGTCGAGTACTTCGAGCTCATCGGCAGCGACGACCCGCGCGTGGTCGCGGCTCGGCGGCGGCTCGCGAGCGCCCTGTACTAGGCCCGGGAGACACCACGCGGCGAACATGACGCCGTCGTCGTGACGAGACGCCGCCGGATCCGGCGGCGTCTCGTCACGTCCGGGGCGTCTCGATGACACGACGGCGTCGCGCGCACGCGTGACTCACTGCCGCGTCGCGTGTGCACAGACGGGAGGCCCGGTGCCAGCTGGCACCGGGCCTCCCGTCCGTCAGGTGGTCGCGTCAGGAACGCGCGTCGGGCTCCTGCGCCAGCTTCAGCCAGACGGCGCCGAGCGGCGGCACCACCAGGTTCGCCGAGGCCGGTCGGCCCGCCCACGGGGTCTCGTCCGCGGTGACGACGCCGTAGTTGCCGACACCGGAGCCGCCGTACTCCGTGGCGTCCGAGTTGAGCACCTCGTGCCACTCGCCGGCAGCCGGCAGACCGAACCGGCGCTCCACGGGCACACCCGAGAAGTTCACGAACACCGCGACCCGGTCGTCGCCGTCCTTCCGCAGGAACCCGAGCGTCGAGTGCGGCGCGTCGCCGCCCTCGATCCACTCGAAGCCCTCGGCCGTCGCGTCGTGCGTCCAGAGCGCGGGGGAGTCCTTGTACACGCGGTTGAGCTCGGCGACCAGGTCCTGCACGCCGCGGTGCCCGGGCTGGTCGAGGAGCCACCAGTCGAGCCCCTTGGCCTCGGACCACTCGGAGGGCTGGGCGAACTCCTGGCCCATGAAGAGCAGCTGCTTGCCGGGGTGCGCCCACATGAACGCCAGGTAGGCGCGCACGTTCGCGAGCTTCTGCCACTCGTCGCCGGGCATCTTGCCGTACAGCGAACCCTTGCCGTGCACGACCTCGTCGTGGCTGATCGGCAGGGTGAACTGCTCGCTGAAGGCGTAGACGAACGAGAACGTGATCTCGTCGTGGTGGTAGCTGCGGTACGCCGGGTCGCGCTGCACGTACTCGAGCGTGTCGTGCATCCAGCCCATGTTCCACTTCTGACCGAACCCGAGGCCACCCGCGCTCGTCGGCTGGGTGACGCCCGGCCACGAGGTGCTCTCCTCGGCGATCATGACGATGCCGGGGTAGCGCTTGTAGGCCGTGGCGTTGGTCTCCTGCAGGAACGCGACGGCGTCCAGGTTCTCGCGGCCGCCGTGGATGTTCGGCAGCCAGTCGGTGCGGGAGTAGTCGAGGTACAGGATCGAGGCGACGGCGTCGACCCGTAGGCCGTCGATGTGGAACTCCTCGAGCCAGTACAGGGCGTTGGCGACCAGGAAGTTCCGCACCTGCGGCTGCCCGAAGTCGAACACGTAGGTGCCCCAGTCGAGCTGTTCGCCGCGGCGGGGGTCCGGGTGCTCGAACAGCGCGTGTCCGTCGAAGCGACCGAGCGCCCACTCGTCCTTGGGGAAGTGTCCGGGGACCCAGTCCATGATCACGCCGATGCCGGCAGAGTGCAGGCGGTCGATCAGGTAGCGCAGGTCGTCCGGGGAGCCGTACCGCGCGGTCGGCGCGTAGTACCCGGTGACCTGGTAGCCCCACGAGCCGCCGAAGGGGTGCTCGGCGAGCGGCAGGAACTCGACGTGGGTGAAGCCGGTGTACTGCACGTGGCCGATGAGCTGGTCGGCGACCTCGCGGTACGACAGGCCGGGACGCCACGAGCCGAGGTGGACCTCGTAGACGCTCATGGGCTTGTCGTGCGTGGTGCTCTGGGCGCGCTGCTCCATCCACGCCCGGTCGCCCTCGGACCACGCGTAGGTGGACTCCGTGATGACGGACGCGGTCGCGGGGGCGATCTCGGCTTCGCGGGCGAAGGGGTCCGCACGCTCGACCCAGCCCGAGTCGGTGAGGATCTGGAACTTGTAGCGCTGTCCGGCGACGGCTCCGGGCCAGAACAGCTCCCAGACGCCCAGGTCGCTCAGGCGGCGCATCGCGGTCGTGCGGCCCGCCCAGCCCTCGAAGTCGCCGATCACGCGGACCGCGGTGGCGCGGGGCGCCCACACGGCGAAGGCGACGCCGTCCACGCCGTCGACCGTGCGGACGTGGGCGCCGAGGTGGTGCCAGAGCTGCTCGTCACGGCCCTCGCCGAACAGGTGCAGGTCGAGCTCGCCGAGCGTCGGCGCGAACCGGTACGCGTCGTCGGTGGTCCAGGTGGCGTCGTCGTCGTTCGACTCGTCGCGGTCGTAGTCTGCCTCGACCCGGTAGCGCCCGAGGTCGTCGGACGTCGCACCGGCCCAGAGGCCGTCGCCCTCGTGGGTGAGCTCGACGTCGTCGCCGTCGGGGCGGACGATCCGCACCGCTCGGGCGAGGTGCCGGACGACCCGCACGCTGGTACCGCCGTCGACGGGGTGCGGGCCGAGCACGTCGTGCGGCTGCGACCAGCGGCCCTCGGCGACCTGCTGGCGCAGCCAGTCCTCGATCGGAGCGGGACGGGGGTCCGTGGGGGCACCTGCAGGAGCCGGGGGCGCGGCCGTCGTGGCGACCGGCGTCTCGACGGAGGCCGGCGGGACGACGGGGGTGGCGCCTCCCGGAGGGACGCTCTGCACGCCGGGGACGGCGGCGGTCGGGGCGGCGTCGACGGGCGGCACCCGCGGGTGCGTCGCGTCGGCCGGGTGTCCGGCGAGCGTGGCGGACTCGTCGACACCGCGGTCGGGGGCCTCGCGCTCGGGCGTCGGGGCGCCCGGCAGGTCCTCGTGCGGGGCGGAGACCCGCGGCTCGGTGCGGCGCACGGCCGGCGGCGGAGGCGGCACCGGGGGCACGCCCGGTCCGCGCTTCGTGGGGTCGGTCGGGTCGTTGGTCATCGGTGCGGTCCTTCCACGACGAGCAGGTGCACGGGCTCCTGGAACGCGTCCAGGCGCACGTAGTTCGACGCGCCCCAGACCCAGCGCTGGCCGGTCACGACGTCACGGACGTCGAACAGGCCGTCGGCGGGCAGGCCGAGGGCGGCGAGGTCCAGGTGCACGGTGGTCTCACGAGCGGAGTGCGGGTCGACGTTGGCGACGACGATCACGGTGTCGTCGCGGCCCGACCGGATGAACGCTCCCGGCAGGTGCTTCGAGTAGACGACGATCGCCGGGTCCTCGGCGGCGTGCACGTGCAGGTTCCGCAGCTGCCGCAGGGCGGGGTGCGCGGCGCGGAGGCGGTTGAGCATCGTGACGTACGGCGCGAGGGACGCGCCCTCGGCCTCGGCGAGCGCGAAGTCGCGGGGCTTGTACTCGTACTTCTCGTTGTCGATGTTCTCTTCCGAGCCCGGGCGGGCGACGTCCTCGAAGAGCTCGTACCCGGCGTACATGCCCCAGGTCGGGGCACCGGTGGCGGCGAGCGCCGCACGCACCTTGTAGCCGGCACGGCCGCCGAACTGCAGGTACTCGGTGAGGATGTCGGGCGTGTTCACGAAGAGGTTCGGACGCAGGTACGCGCTCGTCTCGTGGGAGAGCTCGGTGAAGTACTCCTCGATCTCCTCCTTCGTGTTTCGCCAGGTGAAGTACGAGTACGACTGCTGGAACCCGGCCTCGGCGAGGGCGCGCATCATCGCCGGGCGGGTGAACGCCTCGGCGAGGAACACCGTGTCGGGGTGCTCGTCGCGGATCTCGCGGATGACCCGCTCCCAGAACCACAGCGGCTTGGTGTGCGGGTTGTCGACGCGGAAGATGCGGATGCCGAACGCGATCCAGTGCCGCAGGACTCGCTCGACCTCGGCGACGAGCCCCTCGGGGTCGGTGTCGAACTGGATCGGGTAGATGTCCTGGTACCGCTTCGGCGGGTTCTCGGCCGTCGCGATGGAGCCGTCGGCGCGCTGGGTGAACCACTCCGGGTGCTCGGTGACCCAGGGGTGGTCGGGGGAGCACTGCAGGGCGAAGTCGAGCGCCACCTCCATGCCGGTGTTCTTCGCGGTCTCGACGAAGTCGCGGAAGTCGTCCTCGGTGCCGAGGTCGGGGTGGATGGCGTCGTGGCCGCCCTCGGGGGAGCCGATCGCCCAGGGGCTGCCCGGGTCGTGCGGTCCGGGGGTGAGGGTGTTGTTCGGCCCCTTGCGCGCGGTCGTGCCGATGGGGTGGATCGGCGGCAGGTAGATCACGTCGAAGCCCATGCGGGCGACGGCGGGCAGACGACGGGCAGCGGTGCGGAAGTCGCCGCTCTTCCAGGAGCCGTCGGGGTTCTTCTTCGCGCCCTCGGACCGGGGGAAGAACTCGTACCAGGAGCCGACGCCGGCGCGGGTGCGTTCGACGTCGAGCAGCTGCGTGGCGGAGTGCGTGCGCAGCGAGGTGAGCGGGGCGTCCTCGACCTCGGCGACGATCCGCGGGTCGTCGACGGCGGCGAGCCGTTCGGCCGGGTCCAGGTCGGTGTCGCGGATGCGCGCGGCCGCCCGGGTGGCGGCGGGGGAGCCGGTCTCGTCGGCCAGGCGGTCGAGCAGCACGGCGCCGTCGAGCAGGGTGGCCTCGGTGTCCACGCCGGCCGCGATCTTCAGGCGTGCGGCGTGCAGCCAGCTGGCCCAGTCGTCGGAGTAGGACTCGACGTGCCAGGTCCAGACGCCGACGTGGTCGACCTGCACGGTCGCCTCGTAGCGGTCGGTCCCGGGCGTGCCGAGGGTCAGGGGGACGGTGCGGGTGCCACCGTCGGGGCGCTCGAGGACGAGGTCGGCGCCGATGATGCCGTGTCCTTCTCGGAAGACGGTCGCACCGAACGTGATCACCTCGCCGTCGAATGCCTTGCCGGGGAAGCCGTTGGGCGTCCTCGGGGCGAGCTCGGTGATCGGGATGCGCCCGATCTTCGGGCGGCGGGGTCGGTCTGCGGTGGCCACGGAGGCGACGCTACCCGGAAGCCGCCCGGACGTTCCCCGGAACGCGTGTCGTGTGGACGGCGCGCCGGCCGCCCGTGCCTGTGCAGGGACGGACGGGAGGCGCGGGACGGGGCCGCCACGGGCCTCCCGTCCGCCTGTCGGTCACGACCGTGTCGCGCCCCGCTAGGGTCGTCGCGCCCCGACGCTCCGGGGCGCGACGGCGGCAGCGGGGCGCGACGCGACGGACGAGCGCGCGCGAGCGCCCGCGCGAGCCCCCGCCCTACGCCACCTCGAACAGGTGGATGCCGGGCCCGTACGCCGTGAAGACCTGGCCGGCCGGTCGCAGGCGCTCGTGGTCGCGGTGCTTCTCGCTCGACCAGGCGAGCCGGTACCCGGTCACGTCCTCGTGCACCGGCAGGGTCAGGTCGCGCGTGCGGCCGCTGCCGTGCACCACGACGAGCACGCGGTCGGACGGTCCGTCCTCCGGCGTCGACGCGACGAAGTACTGCAGGGCGCGGTGCACCGGCTGGTCCCAGCCCTCGACGGTCATCGGGTGGCCGTCCGGCCCGTACCAGGACATGCGCGACGCACCGGGCGTCTCCTGCCCGTCGACGCCGAACCGGGTCGGGCGGAGCGCCGGGTGCGCGGCCCGCAGCCGGGCGAGCGCCGCGACGGCCTCGGTCATGGCCTCGGCGTCCTCGTCGTCGGACCAGTCCACCGGCGTCAGGTCGTCGGAGACCACGTAGGCGTTGTTGTTGCCGTGCTGGGTGCGACTGCGCTCGTCGCCGGCGGTGAGCATCGGGACCCCGGCGGAGAGCATGAGCGTCGCCACGAGGTTCCGCATCGACCGACCCCGTGCAGCGCGCACCCCGCGGTCGGCGGTGTCGCCCTCGATGCCGTGGTTGAACGACCGGTTGTCGTTCGACCCGTCCCGGTTGTCCTCGCCGTTGGCCTCGTTGTGCTTGCCGTCGTACGACACCAGGTCGAGCAGGGTGAAGCCGTCGTGCGCGGTCACGAAGTTGACGCTCGCCAGCGGGCCGCGCTCGGCGCCGAACACGTGACGCGACCCGGTCAGGGCTCCGGCGAGCGCGCCGATCCCCGTCTGGGGCAGCCCGGTGCGGCGTTCCTCGGCGATGTCGGTGAGCCAGAACTGGCGGACCGTGTTGCGGAACCCGTCGTTCCACTCGCTCGTGCGGGATCCCGCTGCTCCGAACGCTCCCGTCTTCCAACCGTCCGGGCCGACGTCCCACGGCTCGGCGATCACCAGGGTGTCCTGCAGGTCGGGGTGGTTCCGGATGCGTTCGAGCACCGGGTGCGACGGGTCGAAGCGGTGCTCGCCGTCGCGGGCCAGGGCGGCCATCAGGTCGAAGCGGAACCCGTCGACCTGCACCTCGCGCGCCCAGTACACCAGGCTGTCGACGACCAGGTCGGCGGTGGCCTCCACCGAGGTGTCGAGGGTGTTCCCGCACCCGGTGGTGTCGAAGTACGCGTCCCGGCGTGGCGGGTCGGTCGGCGCCCAGCGGTAGCGGTCCGCACCGTCGATGCCCCGCAGGCTCGTCGTCGGACCACCCAGGCCCTCTTCTGCCGTGTGGTTGTAGACGACGTCGAGGACGACCTGGATGCCGGCCTCGTGCAGCAGCCGGACCATGCCCTTGAACTCCCGCAGGACGGCGCCGGCGCCCTCGTGCCGGGCGGGTACCGAGGCGTGCGCGGCGTGCGGCGCGAAGAACCCGAGCGTGTTGTAGCCCCATGCGTTCTCCCGACCGGCGTCGCGCAGCCACCGCTCGGTGTCGAACGCGTGCACGGGCAGCAGCTCGAGCGTCGTGACGCCGATCCGGTGCAGGTGCGCGATCGTGCTCTCGTGCGCGACCCCGGCGTACGTGCCGCGCAGGTGCTCCGGCAGGTGCGGGTTCGCCGCGGTCAGGGTCCGGACGTTCGCCTCGTAGACCACGGCCCGGTCGAGGGGGACCAGTGGCTTCGTGACCCCGCCCCAGTCGAACGCCTCGTCGACGACGACGCTGGTCCAGCGCGGGCCGTCGTGCTCGTCGGAGCCGGTCGGCGCGATGCCGCGCGCGTACGGGTCGAGCAGTGGTCGGCCCGGGTCGAACTCGTGGCGGGGCCCCGACGGCCCGTCGACGAGCAGGTGGTACCGGTCGCCCGGTGCGACCCCGGGGACCTCGACGGTCCACACGTCGGTCCCGGCGACGCGGTCGAGCGGGTGCCGGACCGGCGGACCACCGGCGCCCTGCACCACCAGCACGACGTCCGTCGCCGAGGCGGACCGCAGGGTGAACCGCGGGACGGTCCCCCCGAGGGAGAACCCCGGCGTGTGGTCGATCGCTGTCTCGTGCACGCGTCAAGGGTACGAGGACCGGCGCGTATCCTGGACATCGCTCGATCCGAAGGGGTGCACGTGACGGTCTACCTCGACCACGCCGCGACGACGCCGATGCTGCCGGAGGCGCTCGCCGCCTTCACCGAGGCGCTCGGCACCGTCGGCAACCCCTCGTCGATCCACAGCGCCGGGCAGCGCGCGAAGATGCTGCTCGAGGACGGCCGCGCGGCCGTCGCCCGCTCGCTCGACGCCGACCCGGTCGAGGTGGTGTTCACCTCGGGCGGGACCGAGAGCATCAACCTCGCCGTGAAGGGCCTGTTCTGGGCGCGCCAGCGCGACCGCGCGCGACCGCGCATCGTCGTCCCGGGCGGCGAGCACCACGCCACGGTCGACACCCTCACCTGGTTGGAGACGCACGAGGGCGCGGTGATCGACGTGGTCCCGTTGGACGCGCACGGTCGCGTCGACCTGGCCGGCCTGGAGGCGCGACTCGCCTCCGCCGACGACGTCGCCCTGGTCACGTTCCTGTGGGCGAACAACGAGGTGGGCACCGTCCAGCCCGTGTCACGGATCGTGGACCTCGCGCACGCCGTCGGCGTGCCCGTGCACAGCGACGCCGTCGCCGCCTACGGGCAGGTGCCCGTGTCGTTCGCCGCGTCCGGCCTCGACGCGCTGAGCGTCTCGGCGCACAAGGTCGGCGGCCCGGTCGGCATCGGTGCCCTCGTGCTCGGTCGGCGGGCCACGGTCGAGCCCCTGATCCACGGCGGTGGGCAGCAGCGGCAGGTGCGGAGCGGCACGCAGGACGCCCCGGCGGCGGCCGCGTTCGGCGTCGCGGCCACCGCGGCCGTCGCCGAGCCCCTGCCGCACCCGTCGCTCGCCGCCCTGCGTGACCGGTTGGTCGACGGCGTGCGCGCGGCCGTGCCGTCGGCGGTGCTGATGGGGGACCCGACCGACCGGCTGCCCGGCAACGCGCACTTCACGTTCCCCGGGTGCGAGGGGGACTCGCTCCTGTTCCTGCTCGACGCCGCCGGGGTCGCCGTGTCGACCGGGTCGGCCTGCCAGGCCGGGGTCCCCGAGGCCTCGCACGTGCTGCTCGCGATGGGCCTGTCCGAACAGGACGCCCGCGGCGCGCTCCGCATCACGCTGGGGCACACCTCGACGGACGCCGACGTCGACGCGTTCCTGGCTGCCCTGCCGGACGCGGTCGCACGGGCCGGTGCGGCGGGGATGGCCTCGCGCGAGCCGCTGCTGGGGCGGTAGCGCGGCACCGCGCCCGGGCGGGAGCGCGGTGCCGCCGCCCGGTCAGGCGTCGGGACCGAGCAGGCGACCGGTCCACTCCCGCACGGCATGTGTCGCGCGTCGGGACAGCGTCGCCGTCGGCAGCATGCTCGACGATCCGTGGAACGCGCCTGGCCAGACGTGCAGTTCCGCCTGCACGCCGGCCGCCCAGAGGGCGCTCGCGAAGGCGACGGTCTCGTCGCGGAACACCTCGGCGCTGCCGCAGTCGACGTACGCGGGCGGCAGCCCGCCCAGGTCGCTCGCCCGCGCCGGAGCTGCGGCGGCCGACACGTCGTCGCCACCGCGCCGGTCGCCGAGCAAGGCGTCCCAGCCGAACCCGACCATCGCACGGTCGGCGACGCCGACGCCGTCGAACTGCCGCGCCGAGCAGGTCGCGTCGCGGTCGTCGAGCATGGGACTGATGAGCACCTGTCCGATCACCTCGGGGCCGCCACGGTCGCGGGCCAGCAGGGCGGTCCCGGCCGCGAGCCCGCCGCCGGCGCTCTGCCCGACCAGCAGGATGCGCTCCGGGTCGATGCCGAGCTCGTCGGCGTGCGCGGCGGTCCAGACCAGCCCGGCGTAGCAGTCCTCGACCGGGTAGGGGTCGGGGTGCTCGGGGGCGAGGCGGTAGTCCGGGCTCACCAGCACCACGTCGTGCACGAGCAGCCACTCGTCGTAGGAGTCGAGGTTGCCGAGGTGGTGGCCGAACACCATGCCACCGCCGTGGATGGCGTACGCGCACGCCGCCGGCCCGGTCCGCCCGGTGCGCTGGATCACGGCGAGGGAGATCGGGTCGCCGAGGTGTCCCGGGACGGTGACGCTGCGCCGCTCGAGACCGCGGGCACGCAGGCCCTCGTCGAGCTGGGCCTCCGTCATGCCGAGTTCGCGCATCCCCGGCAGCATCTCGGCCGTCAGGTGGAAGCCGCCGCGTTCGTCCAGCG
>NZ_JAIXIG010000001.1:123204-182620 GCF_020297365.1 Curtobacterium oceanosedimentum | reverse complement strand
CCACCGCACCACCCACACGCCGTCCGGGCATCCGCCCGTCGTCCCACGAGAGGGAGCGTCCCGATGACCGACCGCACCACGACCAGCGACAGCACCGGGGTCCCCGGGCCGCGGGACGACACCCGCCACCGCCACCAGGCCGGCCCGGCCGTCGCGATCCTGCGCGGCGGGACGGGCGCGCACGTGCACGACGTCGTCGACACCCTGGTCGGGTGCGGGGTGACCGCCATCGAGATCACGACGAACACCCCCGGTTGGCGCGACGGCATCGAGCGCGCGGTCAGCCGGCACGGCAGCGCGGTCTCGGTCGGGGTGGGCACGGTGCTGGACGTCCGGCAGATCGACGAGGCCGCCGCCGCCGGGGCGAGCTTCGCGGTGAGCCCCCACCTGGACCCCGACCTCGCGGAGCGCGCCCACGAACGCGGCCTCGGGTGGTACCCGGGCGCCGCGACACCGACCGAGATCGTCCGCGCCTGGCGCCTCGGGGCCCGCGCCGTCAAGCTCTTCCCGGCGGCACAGCTCGGTGGCCCGGCGTTCCTGCGGCAGGTGCTCGCCCCGCTCGACTTCGTGGACGTCGTCCCCACCGGTGGGATCGGTGTCGACGACGCCGCCGACTACCTGGCAGCCGGCGCCGTCGCGGTGGGACTCGGCTCGCCGTTGATCGGCGACGCGCTGTCCAGCGGCGACCTCGACGCCCTCCGCAGCCGCGCGGAACGCCTCACCGCGGCGCTCCGCCGATGACCACCGCCGTCCTGCTGCACGGCGGCGCGGTGCTCGGCCCCGACGACGAGCGGGTCCGGGCGGACGTGCTCGTCGTCGACGGCGTGGTGCGAGCGGCCGGCACCGGACTCGACGTCCCCGTCGGGGCACAGCGGGTGCGGTGCGACGGTCGGTTCGTCATGCCCGGGTTCGTCGACGCACACTCGCACGCCGGGTCGTCGGTGTCCGACCCTGCGGTGCAGCTCGCGCTCCTGCGCCAGGGCGTCACGACCGTCGTCACCGGGCAGGACGGCGTCGGACCGGCACCGGGCGACGGCAGCTACGCCGACCGGTACTTCGCCGCGATCGACGGCCCGCACCCGACGTACCGGGGCGGTGGCATCGGCGCGCTGCTCGACGGGTACGACGGCACGACACCGATCAACGTCGCGACCCTCGTGCCGGCCGGCACGGTCCGGCACGAGGTCATGGGCGACGACCCGGCACCGGCGAGCGCCGACCAGATCGACGCCATGCGCGGCCTCGTGCGCGACGGACTCGCCGCCGGGGCGGTCGGCCTCTCGACCGGGCTCGACTACGTCCCGGGGCTGTTCGCCGACACCGACGAGATCGCCGCCCTCTGCGCCGAGGTGGCTGCCGTCGACGCCGTCGCCGTCTCGCACATGCGGGGCGGGTACGAGGGGAACGCCCGCGCCGGCCTCGACGAACTGGCCGAGGTCGCTCGGCGAACGGGCGTCCGGACCCACGTCTCCCACCTGCACGCGCCCGTCGACCTCGCCGTGGCGGCACTCGCCGACCTGGCAGCGGACGGTGCGCCGATGACGTTCGACGCCTACCCGTACTCGCGGGGGTGCACGATCCTGTCGATGCTGCTCCTGCCGGCGGCCCTCGCCCGTCCCGGCACCGACGACCTCGCACGAGCGCTCGCCGGCGCCGGCGGCCGTGACCGGGTCCGGGCCGAGGTGCTCGCCCGCGTGACGTCCCGCGCGGACCTCGGGGCCGACTGGGCCGAGCAGGTCACGCTCTCGCACGTGCCCGCGGCCGCCTTCCACACCCTGCAGGGCCGGACCCTCGCGGACGCCGGCGCCGCGACCGGACGCGCCCCCGTCGACCTGGCCCTGGACGTGCTCGTCGCCGCGCAGTCGCAGGTCACCGCGGTGATGCGCGTGCCGCGTCCCCGCACGGCCGACGAGCTCGCGCCGCTGTTCCGGCTGCCGGCGCACACGGCCGGGTCGGACGGCATCTTCGTCGGGACGCACCCGCACCCGCGGGCGTACGGCACCTTCGCGCGGTACCTCGAGCAGTACGCCGTGACCGGCCGGTCCACGTGGGCGCAGGCACAGCGGCACCTGTCGACGTCGGCGGTCGAGCACCTGCGGCTCGGTCGTCGGGGCTCGGTCGCGGTCGGCGCGGTGGCCGACCTCGTGGTGGTCGACCCGGGTCGGGTCCGGGCGAACGCGACGTACGAGCACCCGATGCAGCTCGCCGACGGCATCGACGACGTGCTGGTCGCCGGTGTCCCGGTCCTGGCGGACGGGGCCCTGACGCACGTGACCCCCGGCGCCGGGATCCGTCGCGACCGAGGTCACGTCGGATCGGGCACCGGGGGTCGGTGAGCCTGCGGCCGCCGGTCACTCCGTCCCGGGCAGCACCGCCACGACGTCGATCTCGACCAGGATGCCCGCCAGGTGCGACTGCACCGTCGTGCGGACCGGGTACGGCTGCGTGAAGTGCTTCGCGTACTCCTCGTTGAACGCCGCGAAGTCACGGTCGGAGTGCTCGAGGTGCACGGTGGCCTTGACGACGTCGTCGAACGTGGCCCCGTGCTCGGCGAGCACCGCGGCCACGTTCGCCAGCACCTGCGCCGTCTGCCCGGCGACGTCGTCGGCCATGGCCCCGGTCGCCGGGTCCTGCGGGCCGAAGCCGGCGGTGTAGATGAACCCGTTGGCCACGATGCCCTGGCTGTAGGGCCCGGCGGGCTTGGGGGCGTTGTCGGTCACGATGGCGGTCTTCGGCACGGTGGCTCCTCGCGGTGTCGGTGGGTGGGCCTCCAGGCTAGGCGGCACGCACCGGGTGGACCCGGGCACCTGCCCAAGGCGTTGTGGTCTGCACAACGCACGCCGCGCCTCCAGACCGTGCCCGAACCGTTGCCGTCCGCAGGACGTACGCCGCGCCTCCAGACCGTGCCCGAACCGTCGCGGTCTGCACAACGCACGCCGCGCCTCCACGCCGTCCGCCGCGTCACGCGGTCGGTGGCCGACCGGGCGGGTTCCCAAGCCGGGGACGACTACCCTGGGCGGGTGTCGACCCGCCTGCCCGAGCGCCGAGGAGCCCACACGTGAGCCGGCTCGACGACGCCGGCGTGGTCGTCGGCGCCGGCACCGCCTCGGCTCGCCGACGGGCGATCGACCTCGCCACCTCGCTGCCCGCGTGGGCCGCGGTCCTGCTCGTCTGGGCCGGCGGACGGGTGTTGTCGACGTTCTGGCTCCTCATCGCGTTCCCGCTCGCCGCCCGTGCGATGCCCGAGAACGGGGTCTGGGGCGACGACCACGGCTTCGGGGCGTTCCTGGTGGCGTGGGACGGGCAGTACTACGAGCAGATCTCGTTGCACGGGTACCCGGACACGCTCCCCCTCGACGCCGCGGGCAACGTCGCGCAGAACGCGTGGGCCTTCCTGCCCGCGTTCCCCTTCGCCATCCGGCTGCTGACCATCTCGACCGGGCTGCCGTTCGAGGTCGGCGCGCCGATCGTCGCCACGGTCGCCGGCCTGGTGGCGACCGCCCTGCTGTACCGCCTGGTGCGCGACCGGACGGGGCACGCGGCGGCGATGTGGGCGGTCTTCTTCTTCGCGTGCGGTCCGCTGTCGTTCCTGCTGCAGGTCGGGTACGCCGAGAGCACCTTCCTCGCGCTGACGTTCGGTGCGCTGCTCGCCCTGGAGCGACGGCGGTACGGACTCGTCACCGTGCTCGGGGTCGTCGCCGCGTTCACCCGTCCCGGTGCGTTGGCGATCCCCCTCGTGCTCGGCGTCGTCGCACTCGTCCGCTGGATCCGTGCCCGGCGTGCTGACGGTCGGGTGCTCGAGACGTTCCCGCTGCGGGAACAGGTCCGGGTCGTGGCCGCCGGTCTGACGATGGTCGCCGCCGGGCTCGCCTGGCCGGTGATCGCCTCGCACGTGACCGGGACGCCGGACGCCTACCTGGAGACCGAGATGTCCTGGTGGGTGAACTTCATCGGTCGGGTGGAGTTCGTGCCGATGACCCCGTGGTTCCTGATCGCCGTGCGCTGGCTCGGGGTGGGCGGCGTCCTCATCGTGGTGTTCCTGCTCGTGGCCTACCCGGTCTGGCTGCTGCGCCGGTCGACGCTGCGGCTCGGGTCCACCACGGTGCTGTACTCGGCGGCCTACGCGCTGTACATCTTCGCGGTGTCGCTCCCGATGGCGTCGACCCCGCGGCTGCTCATGCCGCTGGCACCCCTGTTCGGCTCGCCCGAGCTGGTGGCGAAGCCGTGGATGCGCCGGACCTTCGTGACGGCGGCGCTCGCCGGGCAGCCGGTGCTCGTGGCGGTGCTGTGGTTGCTCGGCCCGCCGTAGGGCGACGGGCGCGGGACGCGTGCAGACGCGGGACGACGGAGCCGGTGTCGTGCGACACCGGCTCCGTCGTTCCGCGTCAGCGGCTGGCGGTCAGAGCTCGACCGTGCCGTGGTCGCCGGTGTCCGGCTGGCTCTGCTTGCCGATCGCGGCCTTGAACATCTGCACCAGGCTGCCGACCGGTCCGGTGTCCTGGGTCCAGTACTCGACCGACACCCCCTCGACCGTCAGGAGTCGGATCGACGGGTCCTGACGTCCCTCCGGGAACCAGGCCTCGGCGAACGGGGACCACAGTTCGTCGACCACGGAGTCGTCCCGGGTCACGGTGGCCGTGCCGGCGATCGACAGGTACCCGCCCTGCGACTCGATGGCGACGTTGACGTGCGGGTTCCGCGCGATGTCCTCGACCTTCTCGCTGCCGTCCTGCACCAGGAACCGCAGGGTCCCGTGGAAGGTCTTGTCCTGCACGGCGAGGGGTCTGGCGTGCAGGTTGCCGTCCTCGCTCACGGTGGTGAGCAGTGCCGTGCGGGCGCCGTGGACGATGTCCGAGATGGCGGCGCGCTGGTCGGTCTGGGTGTCGGTCATGGTGCTCCTTTGCGTCATGCGCCCCGCTCCGCCGACGTGCGACCGTCGGTGCACGGGGCCGTACCGTTCCGACCAGTCTGCCCCTCGAGCGCTGGACGCGTCAGCCCGGCGTGGCGAGCGGGTCGGTCTGGAGGCCCGGCGCACGTCCGCCGGTCGGCTCCCGCCCGGCGCGCGCCGGCTCCCGAGCCCGCACGCTGCCGATGCGTGTGCACCGGGCGACGATCCACGCGTCGATCGCCGGGTGGATCGTCGATGCATGCACCCGCACCGGATGCAGGTGCACGGAGCGACGGGACACGAGACGTTCGACGCGTCGATCGTCGGGACATGCGCGCGCACGCACCCGGCGCGACCGGGGTCAGGCGGGCTCGCGGATCGTGGTCTCGACGTCGACGACCTGCGGGATCCGGGGCATCGAGGCGAAGCCGAACGCCACGGGTGGGTCGAGCGGCGCGAGTTCCCCGAGCGGCTCCCCCGCCCAGCTGCCGCGCACACCGGTGACGTCGTGCGCCCCGGTCACGCCGTAGTACTCGCGGCGGCCGTTGCCCGCCGAGCCCGCGGTGCCGGAACCGGGCGCGACCAGACGCGCGACGGGGTCGATCGCGGCGAGCCAGCGCGGGTCCCGCGCGACGGGCTTCGGCACGATGCGCAGGATCCGGCCGAGCGGCGAGATGCCGCCGACGTCGATCGACGCCTCCAGTGCCCCGGCCGACAGTTCGAGGCCGCTGGCGGTCCGGCGGGCACGGACGTCGACGACCGAGACGGTGTCGAAGCGGTAGGTGCCGGAGACGTACGCGGCGACGATCTCGTCGGGGGCGAGCAGCACACTCGTGCCGTCGGGCAGCTCGAGGAACACGTCCGTGAACGCGCCGAACGGCGACTGCTCCCACATGCCGACGACGATCCGCACGCCCGAGGTCGTGCCGACGCCCATGATCCGGCCGCGGAACCGACGCTCGACGTGGGAGGTGCTGGGACGTGAGGGCATGCCGTGGACCGTACCCGGCGCCGCCGTGAGGCGATCACGGCGGGCCGGTGCGGGCCTCCCGGCTGGCGCGCCCGCCGCGCGGCTAGGCGACGGGGACGGGCTGCGCCAGCAGCTCGCGCACCCGCGGCGCGACCTGCGTGCCGTAGAGCTCGATCGAGCGCATCATGTCGGCGTGCGGCAGACGCCCCGTGGCGTACCGCATGTCGAAGCGCGAGGCGCCGAGGATCCGCATGTTGCGCGCGATCTTGCGGGCGACCGTCTCCGGAGACCCGACGTAGAGCGACCCGCCGGCCGACAGGCTCGCGCGGTAGCCGGCGACGTCGAGGGGCGGCCAGCCGCGCTCCCGGCCGAGCTGGTCGGTGACGGCCTTGTGGTACGGCCAGTAGCGCTCGGCGGCCTCTTCGTCGGTGGCGGCCACGAAGCCCGGCGAGTGCATCGCGATGGGCTGCTGCGGCAGCTCGAGCTGTGCCAGTGCCTGGCGGTACAGGCGCGAGAACGGGGCGAACTGCGCGGGCTGCCCGCCGATGATGGCGAGGAACAGCGGCAGGCCGTACGACGCCGCACGGATGACCGACTGCGGGGATCCGCCGACGCCGATCCAGGTGGGGATGGCGCCGTGCTCGAGCTTCGGGAAGACGTCCTGGTCGACCAGGCTCGCGCGCTTCGTGCCGGACCACGTGACGGCGTCGCCGCCGCGCAGGGCTGCCCAGAGCTGGAGCTTCTCCTCGAACAGGACCTCGTAGTCGCTCAGCTCGTAGCCGAACAGGGGGAACGACTCGGTGAACGAGCCACGACCCAGGATGACCTCGGCGCGGCCGTTCGACAGGGCGTCGACGGTGGCGAACCGCTCGTACACGCGGACCGGGTCGTCGGAGGACAGCACGGTGACCGCCGATCCCATGCGGATCTTCGAGGTCGACGCGGCGATCGCGGCGAGGACGACCTCGGGCGCGCTCACCACGAAGTCGGCGCGGTGGTGCTCCCCGACGCCGATGAAGTCGACGCCCACCTGGTCGGCGAGGACGGCCTGGTCGACGACGTCGCGGATGCTCTGCGCGTCGGACTGCAGGCTGCCGTCGGCGCGCTCGGTGACGTCGCCGAAGGTGTCGAGCCCGAGCTGCAGGGGGCCGACCCGGTCGGGTGCGGGCGGCGGCACGTCCGAGGGGCGGTCGGTACCGAATGCGTTGCTCATGGTCTCCTCCTGGTCGCACTTCCATGCGTTTGCATCAAACTACCACGGACGCGGTTGCGGCGCACGCACCAGCGGCCGCACCCCGCAGCCCACGCGGCTGCGGCGCACGTGGCGCGTGTACGGTCACCGACATGCCGATCCTCCCCGACCAGACCGGACGCCGCATCGTCGTGACCGGCGCCAACAGCGGCACCGGCCGAGAAGCCGCACTGCGCCTGGCGACCGCCGGCGCGAGCGTCGTGCTCGCGGTGCGCGACACCGGGAAGGGCGACGCCGCTGCGGCCGACATCCGCGCGGCCCACCCCGACGCCGACCTCGAGGTCCGTGAACTCGACCTCGCCGACCTCGCGAGCGTGCGGCGCTTCGCCGCCGGCGTCGTCGACGAGGACCGCCCGATCGACGTCCTGGTGAACAACGCCGGCGTGATGGCCCCGCCGCGCCGCATCGAGACCGTCGACGGCTTCGAGCTGCAGCTCGCGACGAACTTCCTCGGGCCGTTCGCGCTGACGAACCTGCTGCTGCCCGCACTGCTCCGCGCCGAGGCCCCGCGGGTCACGACGATGTCGAGCCTGGCGGCGATGGGCGGCAGCATCCGGTTCCGCGACCTGCAGTGGGAGCGAGGTTACAACGGCTGGCGTGCCTACGGGCAGTCGAAGCTCGCCGACCTGCTCCTCGCGCTGCACCTGCACCGCCTGACCGTCGAGGCCGACGTCCCCCTGCTCAGCACCGCCGCGCACCCCGGCATCACCCGCACGAACCTCATGGCGAACGGCCGGTCGCTCGGACGGTCCGGGTCGGGTCGGTCCGGTGACCGACAGATGCCCTTCGCGCAGAGCGTGGAGCAGGGCACCGAGCCGCTGCTCTACGCCGCCGTCGGACCGAACGCGGTGGGCGGCGCCTACTACGGTCCGTCCGGCGCGTTCGGCATGTCCGGCCCCGCCACCACCGTGTCGATCCCCGGCTCGGCCCGCAGCGCCGACCTCGCCCGCTCCCTGTGGGCGGTCGCCGAGGACCTCACCGGGACGCGCGCGCCGTTCTGACCCCTCGCGCCGCCGGGACGGTGCGGTCGCGCGGACGGGAGGCCCGGCCCGGCTCCGCCCCGCGGCCCCCGTCAGGCCCGGTGCAGCTCCACCGACCCGTCGAGCCGACCGGGGTCGGCCAGCCGGGCGTGCTGCAGCACGGTGCGGTCGGGAGCGATCGCCGCGGCGACGATCGACAGGGTCGTCATGTGCCCCTCGGCCTCGTGCACGTCGCGCAGGATGGCGTCGGGGTGGTCCGTGGGCAGCGCGGCCGAGTCCGCCAGCACCCCGAACCAGCCGCTCCAGCCGTCCCCCGCGTCGGTGCCGGCGTCGGCGGCCCGCAGCTCGTCGAACGGACCGAGCTCGGGCGGGCCGACGGGCGCGTCGACCGCGCGGAAGGCACCGAGCCACCGGCCGATCCGCGGAGCCGCCGGGTCGTCGGCCTCGCCGTGCGTGACCATGTGGACGCCGGGTCCGAGCTCGGTGGTGCGCACCCGTTCGCCGTCCCAGGTCAGGACCGATGCGCCCTCGGCCGTCGCGCGCACGAGGTTGAACGCCCGGGTGGTCGGCAGCACGCCGTCGTCACCCGGCAGGTGGTCGTCGGCGAGGGCGTCGACCGGCAGCACGCCCCGGGTCGTCCACGTGCCGTCGTCGCTCGGCACCGCCTCCGACCGGTTGAGCACCACCGCCAGGCCGGCCCGGTCGGACGCCGCGAGCCACGCGCCGCCCGCGGAACGGTCACGGACACCGCGCACACTCGGGTCGCGGTCCGGCCACCAGGCCGCCGGCGGGTCCCAGGGACGCTCGGGCGACTCGTCCCGCAGGGCGAGCACGGTGACGGGCCACGCGGCCCCGGGGTCGACGCGGACGACGACGGTGCACATGCCCTCGATCCTCGCACGTGGTCCCGGTAGCGTGAGCCGGGTGAACGCACCAGCTGAGCGCGCCCTGACCGTCATCGTGGGGATCACCGGGGGCATCGCCGCCTACAAGGCCGTCGGGGTCGTCCGCGACCTCGTCAAGCGCGGCCACGACGTGCACGTCGTCCCGACCGAGGGCGCCCTGCGCTTCGTCGGCCTGCCGACGCTCGAGGCCCTCAGCCGCAACCCGGTCACCACGAGCGTCTGGGACGACGTCGCCGAGGTCCGGCACGTCGCACTCGGCCGCCGCGCCGACCTCGTCGTCATCGCCCCGGCCACCGCCGACTCGCTGGCGCGGATGGCGGGCGGCCTGGCGAGCGACCTGCTCGGCACGACGCTGCTCGCCACCGAGGCCCCCGTCGTCGTCGCGCCGGCGATGCACCCGCAGATGTGGGAGCACCCGGCCACCCGGGCGAACGTCGCCACCCTGCGCGAGCGCGGCGTGCACCTGGTCGGGCCGGTCGTCGGTGCGCTCACGGGCGACGACGCCGGCATCGGTCGGATGGCGGAGCCGGAGGACATCGTCGCCGCGGCACTCGCGGTGCTCGACCACCCGACCGACGGGGGCCGACGCGCCGGGGTCGACCCGGGCCTCCAGGCCGGCACCGGTGCCCGCGGCGAGCAGGGCGACCTGGCGGGCGTCCGCGTCGTCGTCAGCGCCGGCGGCACGCGGGAACCCGTCGACCCGGTGCGCTTCGTCGGCAACCGGTCGAGCGGACGGCAGGGCCTGGCGATCGCGGCCGACGCCGTCCGTCGCGGCGCAGCCGTGACCCTCGTGGCGGCGAACATCGACACCGCGACCACCGACGCGCTGGACGCCACCGTCGTGCCGGTGGGATCCGCGCTCGAGCTCGCCGAGGCCGTGCACCGCGCGGCGGAGCAGGCCGACGTGGTGGTGATGACGGCCGCCGTGGCGGACTACCGGCCGGCCGAGGTGCACGCCGAGAAGCTCAAGAAGGACGCGCAGGGCGAGCACATGACGCTCGAGCTCGTGCGGAACCCGGACGTCCTGGCCGAGCTGGTCGCGGCGCGGCGGACGGGACAGATCATCGTCGGGTTCGCCGCCGAGACCGAGCCGGACCGCGCCGCCCGGATCGAGCTCGGCCGCGCCAAGATCGCCCGCAAGCCGGCCGACCTGCTCGTCGTGAACCACGTCGGCTGGTCGGCGGGGTTCGAGCGCGAGGAGAACGCGATCGAGGTCCTCGTGCCCGGTGGCGAGGTGGTGCGGGAGACCTCCGGCACCAAGGCCGAGGTGGCGACGGCGGTCCTCGACCTGGTGGCGACCGCCCTCACCTGAGCCCGCCGCACCCGCGGCACCTCCGGCCGCTCCCGAGCAGGGGCGAGCACGATGGGGCCATGCGACGACGTGAGCGGACCCGACGTGCCGACCGCACGGCCACCATCCTCGCGGTGATCCTCGGCGGGGCCGGCATCACCCACTTCCTGCGCCCGCGCGGCTACGACCGGATCGTCCCCGACGCCCTGCCGCCGCGGCTGACGACACTGGCCTCGGGCGTCGCCGAGCTCGCGATCGCCGCCGGTCTGGTGGTCCCGGCCGCGCGACGGACCTCGGGGTGGGCGGCCGCTGCACTGTTCGCGGCGGTGTTCCCGGCCAACCTCAAGATGGCGAGCGACCTGCTCGACCACCCCCGGTCGAGCCGGACGATGCGGATCGTCTCGGTGCTCCGGCTCCCCCTGCAGGCGCCCCTCGTGCTGTGGGCCGTGCGCGTCGCCCGTCACGCCTCGAAGCCGTGAACCAGCCGTCGTGGACCCGTGCGGCGGTGCCGTTGCTGCACCGGCCGGTCACGCAGCACGCCTGGGAGGACATCGTCTTCGCGCACTGGCGGTCCGACCCGGCGGCGCTGCAGCGGCTCGTCCCGCGCGGGACGCGGCCGGACGTGGTCGACGGCAGTGCGTGGGTCGGCCTGTCCGCCTACGTGTTCCGCGAGACCCGGGTGCCGCCGTTCCCGTCCGCCGGCCGGCTCGGCACGATGAGCGAGGTGACGATCGAGGTCCTGACGGTGGACGACGACGGCCGTCGCGGAGTGACCTACCGCACCGTGGACACGGCGAACGTCCCCGCCATCGTCGCGGCGCACGCGCTGCTCGGCGTGCCGTACACGTTCTCGCACGCCCGGTCCGGCCGCCGCGGTGACACCGTGGCGCACCGGTCCGTCCGGCACCCGGCCCGCGCACTGCACCCGGTCCGGTGGGCACGCTCCCTGCGCCCGGGCCGGACGACCGGGACGGCACGACCCCGGCACGCGGCGACCGTCCGGGTGACCGCGGGCGAGATCGTCGACACCCCGCTGGCCGCCGAACTCACCACGCGCGCGGGCATCCACGCCCGGTACCTGACGCAGACGCTGTTCTGGCAGCGCCAGCACCCGCCGCTGACCACGCGGGCCGGTCGCCTGGACCGGCTCGAGGGCGACCTGCCCGACGCGGTCGGGATGCCCGGCCTGTTCGACCGCGAGCCGGACTCGCTGCTCGTGGTCGACGGCACCACGGTGCGGTACGGCTGGGGCGGGGTGGTCCGGTGACCGACCCGTTCGACCTGGAGCGCTTCGTCCGGGCGCAGGACGGGGTGCACGAGGTCGCACTCGACGAGCTCCGCCGCGGCCGCAAGACGTCGCACTGGATGTGGTTCGTGTTCCCCCAGCTCGCCGGACTCGGGCGGAGCGCGACCGCCGAGCGGTACGGGATCTCGGGTGCCGACGAGGCACGGGCGTACCTGGCGCACCCCGTGCTCGGCACGCGGTTGCGGACGGCCGCCGAGGTCGTCGCGGCGGCGCCTGGACGGTCGGCGGACGCGGTGCTCGGCGGCACCGACGCGGTGAAGCTGCGGTCGTCGGCGACCCTGTTCGCCGCGGTCGCCGACGACCCGCGCCCGTTCTCCGCGGTGCTCGACCGCTGGTACGGCGGCGCCGTCGACCCGGCGACGACGCGACTGCTCGGCGGGTCGACCCAGGCGGCGGACGACGACCGCTGAACCGTGGCCGGACCGGGCGCCGGAGCGAGCGCGGGGTCGAGGGCACGGCGGGCCCCGAGCCGAGCGCAAGACCGGTCCCATATCAGGTACGGTGAGGCGGGCAGCCCGCCCCGTCCCCGAAGGAGAACGCATGCCGGTCCCCCGCAGCGCCCCGACCGAGCACCAGCTGCTCCGCGACACCGTGCGGCACAAGATCCACGCGGCGATCATGGACGGCACGCTGCTGCCCGGCGAGCGGCTGAACGACGACGAGCTCATCTCGTGGCTCGGCGTCTCGCGCACCCCCATCCGCGAGGCCCTGAGCCAGCTGTCCCGGGCCGGCCTGATCGAGATGGCACCGAACCGGTACACCCGCGTCACCACGCCGGACCCGGCCGAGGTCGTCGAGGCGATGCAGACGCTCGGCGTGCTGTTCGGCGGCGTCGTCCGCCTGGCGGTCCCCCGTCTCGGCGCAGCGGCCCGGAAGAAGATCCTGGCGCAGCTCGACACCACCATCGCCGAGCTCGAGGCGCACGACGTCCCGGCCGTCAACCACGACGCCCTCGACGTCTTCGCGCTCTACGTCGCCGAGTGCGGCAACGAGAACCTGCAGCGCGTGTGCCGCGACACGATGGACGGCCTGGCCTTCCGGCTGCGCCTGCCGAACCTCGACGAGCTGGTCGACTGGGACCGGATGACCGAGGACTTCCGCCGCCTGCGCGCGGCGACCGAGTCGGGCGACAACGTGGCGGCCGAGCTGGCGACCGAGGCGATCCACCAGCTGCCGGGCGAGAAGCGCTGAACGTTCCTGTACCGCCGTACAGGAACAGGCGCTTCGAGGGCGTCGGACGCCGCGGAGCCCGGTGCGCGGCGACCGGCCGGACCCGGCGCACCACGACCGCGACGCTCCCAGACTGGGGCGCTCGGGAGCCGATAGCATCGCGAGCGACCACCCGAACCCCCACCCGGAGCCACACATGAGCACCCGCCCGACGGACCGCACCGAGGTCGCCGCACGCCTGGCCGCCGCGGTCGGACGGATCAACCGTCGGGCACGCACCGACTCGGCGTCGCTCGGCTACGGGATCGTGTCGGCCCTCGCGTCGATCCAGCGCCACGGTCCCCTGCGCCCCGGCGACCTGTCGCGGATCGAGGTCGTCACGAAGCCGACCATGACCCGCATCCTGACCGAGCTCGAGCAGCGCGGGTTCATCGAGCGCGAGGCCGACCCGCGCGACGGCCGGGCGTTCATGGTCTCGGCCACGCCGGAGGGCATCGCGGCGGTCGAACGCGCCGGCGCGAACCGCACCGGCATCGTCGCCGAGCTGATCGGCGAACTCGACGACGACGACGTCGAGGCCATCGCGAGTGCGCTCGGCGCCCTCGAGCGCGTCGCGCAGGGTGAGCACGCCCAGGAACCTCACACCTTCTGACGCCTCTCCGGCCGTTACCGAACCGTTACCGAGCAGGTGGACGGACCGTTCTGCCAGTGTTCCTGGACGGGCCGCCCAGGCTGCCCGGTCATGGTGTCCGCTCCGCCTGACGGCGACCACCCCACGGTCGCCCGGCGGACGGACGGGCCCCACCCCACCGTCCGGTCCCCACCGGCCCGCGGCCTCCCCCGATGACGACGTCACCGACGCCCGTCACGCCCGCACGATCGACCACCCGACGTGTCCCGGAGCGCCACCCGCGAGCCGCCGACCCACCGGAACCGATGCGACACACCCCCGAGCTCCCCAGCACCACCGCCTCGACCCGACGTCAGGCGCTGAACACCCCGTCCCGGCGCCTGCGCCGTGCGCTGCGGCACCGGGCGACCCTGGTCGCCGGCGGCGTGGCCGTCCTCGCCGTCGCCGGCGGTGCGCTGACCGTCGGCACCCAGCCCGCCATCGGCGAGGCCCTCGGCGTCCCGTCCGGCACCGCGAGCGCGTCGTCGACCCCGCAGCCGGCGCTGCACGGCACCGCACTCGACCGCGCGCAGGCCGCCGCGACGATCACCACGGCGAAGACCGTCATGCAGACCGCGAACGACAAGGTCGACACCTCGGCGCTCGAGCGCCGCGTCGACGCCCTGCGGGACTACCCGGAGCTGTCCGGTGCCGCCCTGACCACGCGGATCTCGACGACGGTCGCCTCCACGACGCACGTCGCCCAGGCGAGCGCCACCCAGGACAAGCGGGACGTCGATGCGAAGGCCGCGGCGGCAGCGAAGGCCGCCGCCGACGAGCGCGCAGCAGCCGAGGCCGCCGATGCCGCGCGCAAGCTCGCCGCGGGCAACACCGTGGCCGGCGCGAAGGCGACGGCGACCTCGATGGCGTCCGCCGAGTACGGCTGGGGGGCCGACCAGTTCCAGTGCCTCGACAACCTGTGGACCAAAGAGTCCGGGTGGGACTACCAGGCCGTCAACGCGAACGGCGGCGCGACCGGCATCCCGCAGGCGCTCCCCGGCTCGAAGATGGCGACCGCCGGCTCGGACTGGCGCACGAACGCGACCACCCAGATCACCTGGGGCCTGCAGTACATCAGCGCCGCGTACGGCACCCCGTGCGCCGCGTGGGCGCACTCGCAGGCGAACAACTTCTACTGATCCCCGCGGTCGCGACCGCGACCGGTGACGGACGGGAGGCCCGTGGCGGATCCGCCACGGGCCTCCCGTCCGTCGGTGTGGTCCGGTTCACCCCACCCGCGCGACGCGCACGTCGACGCGGCTGAGGGACAGGCCGAGGGCCGTCGCGGTCGCGAGGGCGGCGTCGTGCACGGCGCGGGCGACCTCGGGGGCCGGGCGGACGCCGTCGGTGCCGATCACCACGCGCAGGACGCCGTCGTCGTCAACGACGGCGCGGAGGAGCGGGCCGGCGTTCGTCGCGATGCTGCGGACGGCCTGCACGGCGCTCGCGACCGTCGGCCGGGCGCGGTACAGGTCGGTGACGCCCGGGACCTCGGTGACGGCGGCCTCGATCGCGGCGAGGGTCTCGTCGGTGGTGCTCATCGGGCCTCCTCCTGATCGCTGCCGTGGGTCGTCTCGTGCTCGTGCTCGGTCTGGTGCTCGTGCTCGGCCTGGTGCTCCGGCAGCAGGTCGCGCACGACCACGTCGATCGCCTCGACGAGCAGGTCGGTCTGCTCCGCCAGGGTGCCGGCGACCGCGGTCCGCACGAGCTCGGCGGTCGCGGGGATCGACGGGCCGGTGGCAATCGCGATCTCGACGACCACCCGGACCGGCGAGGCCAGCTCGGTGACGTCGCCGTCCAGGTGGCACCGGGCCACGAGCACACCGGGCACACCGTCGCCGGTGCGCCGGATGAGCGAACGGATGGCGCCCTCGGTCATCACGGGGTGCTCGGTCTCCGACAGCGGCCGGAGCGGCACGTCACGACCGGAGCGGGACTCGATCGAGATGTTCGCCAGGACGTTGCCGATCCACGACTCGTCGGCCGGGGCCTCGTCGCGAGCCGCCGCCTCGAGCGATCGGAGCGAGGCGTGCCGGACCCGGATGATCGCCGCGAGGGCGTTCTGACAGGCCGGCGAGTCGTCGATGCTCGGGTCGGCCGGCTGCATGCCGGCGTCGAGGTAGTCGGCGAGCTCGTCGATCGAGTGGCCGTCCAGGTCGCCGGGCTCGAGCGCGTCGAGTGCCTCGGGGCTGTCGGGCAGGTCCGTCGTGTCGGGGGCGTCGGGGCCGTCCGGTCGGATGCCGTCGTGGTCGCTCATCGCCATCCCTCCATGAGTCGGATCATGTTCTTCCTCGCTCGGGACAGCAGGCCCCGGACCGTCGACGGTGGCAGGTCGAGTTCGGCGGCGATCTCGTCGTACCGGTACTCGAGCACCTCCTTCATGATCCAGCACCGTCGCTGCGCTTCCGGGAGTTCGGCCAGCGCCCGCTCGGCGGCCTCTTCGCGGGAGCGCGCCTCGGCGACCCGCTCTGGGGCGTCGTCCGCCGGCGCGGCGACCTCGAGCTCCGTGACGTCGTCGTGGACGCGGCGGGCACGGATGCGGTCGAGGCACTTGCGGCTGAGGATGCGCATCAACCAGGACTTCACACGCGCCGGGTCGTCGAGGCCGTCCAGCCGGTCCCAGGCGGTGATGAACGTCTCCTGCACCACGTCGTCGAGCTCGTCGGTCGAACCGAGTGTGCGACGGGCGTAGGCGCGGAGCAGCGGGGTGTGGCGGCGGATCAGGACCTCGAAGGCCCGGACGTCGCCGTCGGACGACCGGCCGGCGAGGACCGCGTCGTCGAGCTCGGCGAGGGACTGCTGGTGCACGCGTTCCTTCTACTGGTGACGGGTGGTGATCGGCTGGGTGCGACCGGCGGCCGGGACCACGCGCAGCGGACCGACGGGCCGTGCGGCGAGGGACCGGACACGGGTCTGCGCCAGCGGGTGGGAGCGCGTGCTCCTGGTGACGGGGTCGGTGCGTGCCATGCGGTCTCCTCGGTCGGGTGGTCCGGTACCGATGAGACGGAGGCAGCGGCCCGTTCGTCACACGCGCGTTCAGGGTTCCCTGTCGATCGGCCGCTTCGCCACGGGCAGCCCGGCGACCACCAGGTCGTACGCGTTGGCGACGAGGTCCTCGACCAGGGTCTCGTCGATCCCGTCGCCCGGCGACAGCGTGATCCAGTGCCGCTTGTTCATGTGCCACCCGGGCGTGATCTCGGCGTGGTCGCGCACCAGGGCCGCTCCGTGCGGCGGCGCGCACTTGAGGTTGACGATCGGGACGCCGCGGACCTCGGTGACCATCACGAACATCTTGCCGACGACCTTGTACACGATCGCACCCTCGCCGAAGGGCTGGGTCTCGACGGCCGCGGGCAGCCCCGCCGCCGTGCGGATCGCGACTTCGTGCAGCTGCTCGCCGTCCATGCGGACAGCCTGCCGCACGCCGCAGACACCCACCCGTTCGGGGGCGGGTCGTGAGGACCGATCACGTCGTAGGATTCCCACGCCGCGCACCCGACGCGGCGGTCGCCCCGGCGATCACCACCAGTTCCAGGGGGAACCCGTGCGCATCATCCGAACCCTCGGCATCGCCGCCGCCACCGCTGTCCTCGCGACCTCCGTCGTCGTCGGCGGCGCCACGACCGCCCAGGCGGCACCGAAGTCGTACGCCAACTGCTCCGCCGTCCACAAGGTCTACTCGGGCGGCATCGCCAAGAAGTCCGTCAAGAAGAACAAGGTCGTCTCCGGCGGCAAGGCCACCTACCGCGCGCTCAAGGGCACGGTGAAGAAGGACGACGCGCTGTACAAGGCGAACACGAAGCTCGACCGCGACAAGGACGGCATCGCCTGCGAGAAGAGCTGACCCGCTCTCCACCGCACATGACGCCGTCGTGTGCGTGAGACGCCGTCGTCGTCGTGCGACCGAGACGACGTCGTGCGCTCGAGACGCCGTCCTGCGCTCGAGACGCCGTCGTTGTCTTCCCGGCAGGCCGTCATCGTGCGCTCAAGACGCTGTCGTCCTCGCGAAGCGCCGTCATGCGCTCGAGACGCCGTCAGAACCGTCGGCGTCTCGAGCATTCGGCGGCGTCGATCCGAGACACCGGCGTCATCTCGACGCGACGGACGGCCGAGACACCGGCGTCATCTCGAAGCGACGAACGACCACGAGGCCGGCGTCATCTCGACACGACGTTCGTCGCAATAAGACGACGGCGTCGCGCTGACACGACGGCGTGACGCTGCCACGACGGCGTCTCCAGCAGCGTCTCCCGGACCACTCAGAGCGACGGGACGCCCTCGTGCCCCGTCCGCGGCCGTGCGGTACCAGCCACCCCGGTGACCACCGACCCTGCCGGCACGTCCTTCGTCACGACGGTGTTCGCTCCGACGACTGAGTCCGACCCCACGGTGATCGCCCCGATGAGCGAGGACCCGGCACCGAGCACCACGCGGTCCCCCACCACGGGGTGCCGTCGTGTTCCCGGACCGTGCTGCAACCCGCGACCGCCGAGCGTCACGCCGTGGAACACGAGCACGTCGTCGCCGACCACTGCGGTCTCGCCGATCACGACCCCCATCCCGTGGTCGATGAAACAGCGGCGACCGATGCGTGCCCCGGGGTGGATCTCGATCCCCGTCACCGCCCGGGCGACCTGCCCCAGCAGCCGCGCGACGAAGCGTGATCCGGGCAGCCCCTCGGCGATCCACAACCGGTGCGTGAGCCGGTGCGTCCAGACGGCGTGCAGGCCCGGGTACAGGAGCGCGTTCTCCAGGTCGCCCCGGGCAGCGGGGTCGCCGCGGCGTGCTGCGGCCAGGTCCTCGCGGACCGTCCGCAGCACACCCCGGCGCCCGGTTCGACTCACGCAGTGAGCCCCTCGAAGAGCACCGTCGACAGGTAGCGCTCCCCGGTGTCGCACACGATGGCGACGATCCGCTTGCCGGCGTTCTCGGGGCGGGCCGCGATCTCGAGCGCAGCGTGGATGATCGCGCCGGACGAGATGCCGGACAGGATCCCCTCCTCCGTCGCCAGGGCGCGGGCCACGCGGAGCGCGTCATCGAGCTCGACGTCGAACACCTCGTCGATGACGCTGCGGTCGAGCACCTCGGGCACGAAGTTCGCGCCGATGCCCTGGATCTTGTGCGGCCCGGCCTTGCCCTCCGTGAGCAGGGGCGAGTCCTTCGGCTCGACCGCGACGATCTGCACGCCGGGCACCCGCTCCTTCAGCACCTGGCCGACACCCGTGATCGTGCCGCCGGTGCCGACGCCCGCGACGAACACGTCGACGTGCTCCTCGGTGTCGCGGAGGATCTCCTCCGCCGTCGTCTTCCGGTGGATCGCGGCGTTCGCTGCCGTCTCGAACTGGTGGGCGAGGATCGCGCCCGGCGTCTCGGCGACGATCGACTCGGCCTTCGCCACCGCACCCTTCATGCCCTCCGGCCCGGGGGTCAGGACGATCTCGGCACCGTAGGCGCGGATGACCGCACGGCGCTCGACGCTCATCGTCTCGGGCATCGTGATGACGACGCGGTAGCCGCGGGCGGCACCGACCAGGGCGAGCGCGATGCCGGTGTTGCCCGACGAGCCCTCGACGATGGTGCCACCGGCCTGCAGTTCGCCGGACTCCTCGGCCGCGTCGATGATCGCGCCGCCCAGACGGTCCTTGACGCTCGCGCCGGGGTTGTAGAACTCGAGCTTGGCGAGGACCTCTGCACCGCCGGCCTTCGGCAGGCGGTTCAGCTTGACGAGGGGGGTGTTGCCGAACGCCTGGGAGATGTTCTCGTAGATGGTGCCGCTCATCCGGTCCGTCCTCTGCGGGTCAGTCGCGCATCGCTCTTCCTGGAGGCGCGGTGTGCGCCCGATCCTAGCGACCGGACCCAGCGTGGTCCTGTCCGTGACGGGCGCTCCGCGCCGGACGCGGGTCGCGCCTCCAGGCCGGGTCTCACGCGCGTCCGCGCAGCGCACGCTGCAGCTGCGCCTCGGTCGGCAGCGCCTGCCGGATCTCGGGTGGAAGGAGGTCGTACGACGCGACGCCGACCGGCGCGTTCGAGGCGCCGAGCGAGTACCGGACCACCGCGTCGTTCTTGCCGGCGACGAGCAGGAGCCCGACGGTCTCGGCGTGCCGCGCTCGGCGCAGTCGTGCGTCCACGAGGGCGACGTAGAAGGAGAGCTGACCCACGTGATCGGGGCGGAACTCCCCCCTCTTGAGCTCGACGACCACGTAGCGCAGTTGCTCCACGTGGAAGAAGAGCAGGTCCACGAAGAAGTCGCTCCCGTCGACGTCGAAGTGCACCTGGCGGCCGACGAAGGCGAACCCCGAGCCGAGCTCGCGGAGGGTGTCCGCGATGCGGTCCACCATCGCGGACTCGATGGTGCGCTCGTCGCGGTCGCCGTCCACGGCCAGGAAGTCGAGGACGTACGGGTCGCGGGTGATCTGCTGCGCGAGGTCCTCTCCGTCCGCGTCGAGCAAACGGCTGAAGTTGGTGGGTGCAGCACCCGCGCGCTCCCACAGCCGACTGCGGATGTTGTGACGCAGGACGTTCCGCGGCCAGCCGCCCTGCACCGCTGCGCGGACGTACCAGATCCGCGCCGACTGGTCGGGGAGCCCGAGGAGCACGGTGACGTGCCCCCACGGCAATCGGTCAACAGACTGTTGACCGATTGCCGCTTCGTCAGGCCACGTCGCCGCGAACTGCCGCATGTACTTCAGGTTGGTCGCCGAGAGCCCCTTCATCGAGGGGAACTCGGTGCGCAAGTCCGCAGCCAGCTGGTTGAGCACCCCGCTCCCCCAACGTCCGGCCCTCGACCGCTCGAGCAACACCGAACCGATGGACCAGTACAGGTGGACGAGGTGAGCGTTCGCCGCGAGCTGCACCCGCCCTCTCGTCGCCGTCACGCGGTCTCGGATCGACCGGAGGGTCTCGGCGTACTCGTCCGGCAGTGCGGCGTCATCGGTCATCCGCCGATGGTGGACGGGCGCCAGGCTGGCTGTCCACGAATCGGTATGGACGACGGATGCGAGGCATTCGCCCTGTCCGGGTCAGCGCGCGAGCGACGTCCGCACGAACCGCTCGTCCGTCGCCTCGAGCACCCGCAGCACGTTGCCCCCGGCGAGCGCCCGCAGGTCGGACCCGCCCCAGCCACGTCGTTCGAGCTCCGCCGCGAGCACCGGGTACCGCGACACGTCCCGCAGGTCCGGCGGCAGCACCGGGGTGCCGTCGTAGTCGCCGCCGAGACCGATGTGCGCCGCACCGGCGACGTCGCGGGCGTGCTCCACGTGATCCGCGACGTCGGACACGGTCACCAAGGGCGGTTCCCCGACCGAGCCGCCTTCCTCCCAGTCCGCCCACGCCCGCGACACGAACTTCGGCACGAAGGTGATCATGACCACGCCGCCGTTGTCGGCCAGCCGGGCGAGCACGTCGTCGGGGACGTTCCGCGGGTGGTCGTCGATCGCGACCGTGGACGAGTGACTGAAGACGACCGGCTGGGTCGCCACGTCGAGGGTGTCCCGCATGGTCGCCGGCGCCGTGTGCGACAGGTCGACGAGCATGCCGATCCGCTCCATCTCGGCGACGACCTGACGTCCGCGGTCGGTGAGGCCACCGTGCGCCCGCTCCCCCGTCGCGGAGTCCGCCCACGGGGTGTCGTCGTTGTGGGTGAGCGTCATGTACCGGACGCCGAGCCGGGCGAGGGTGCGGAGCACGGCCAGGTCGTCACCGATGGAGTGCCCGCCCTCGGCTCCGAGCAACGACGCGATGCGACCGGTGTCGATCGCGGCACGCACCTGGGCGGCGGTCCGGGCGAACGCGAGGTCGTCGGGGTACCGCTCGATGATCCGGTGGGCAAGGTCCACCTGCTGCAGGGTCGTGCGCACCGGGTCTGGGTCGTCGGCGGGGACGAACACCGACCAGAACTGGCCGGCGACGCCACCGGCGCGGAGCTTCGGGATGTCGGTGTGCAGCGAGTCGGCCTCGGTGTCGATGCCCTCCACGCCGGAGTCGTGGGACTCGCGGCGCTCCCACGGCAGGTCGTTGTGGCCGTCGATGACCGGGAACGGGAGCGCGTCGAACGTCATGCCTGCGACGCTACCGCCCGTCGCTACGATCTCCGGGTGACCTCCACGAACACGTCGACGGACCGGCCGGTCCGGTGACGGTCTCGTTCCGGTGCGAGACGGAGCTCGCCTGCTCCCCCGAGCGCGCCATCGCGCTGTCGCTCGACATCGGCGCGCACGAGCGGTCGATGGCCGCGAGCGGCGAGCGCGCCGTCGCCGGCACGACCTCCGGGACGATCGGCCTGGGCGAGACCGTGACGTGGCGTGCGCGGCACTTCGGGATCGTCTGGCGGATGACGAGCCGGATCACCACTCTGGAGGCACCACACCGGTTCGTCGACGAACAGGTCCGTGGTCCGTTCGCCCGCTTCCACCACGAGCACCGGTTCGAGCCGTCGGCCGGCGGCACGCGCATGGTCGACACGATCACCTTCCGCGCTCCGCTCGGCCCGTTGGGCCGTCTGGCCGAGGTGCTTGCCCTCGGTCGGTACATGCCACGGCTGATCGCCGACCGGAACGCCTCGCTCGCCGCCGAGCTCCGCGCCGACGGCCACGGTGGTGCCAGTGGCTCGGGGGGCTCCGGCGGCCCGGGCAGCTCCGGTCAGTAGCCGCCAGACCGTCGCTCGCTGCGGCTTGCCGCACCGATGACGCACGCCCACCGGACCGAGCGGATCGCGAGCCCGCCGCGATGGTAGGAATCGACCATGAGCAGGGGAATCAGGATCGACCACGTGGGCGTCACGGTGCCGGACATCGACGCAGCCACGGCGTTCTTCGAGGCGGCGTTCGACGCCGTCGTCCTGTACGACATGCGGCGTCGTGACGAGGCTCCGAACGGTACGGCCGAGGCGCACGGCTACCTCGGCATCCCGAGCACGATGGCGCAGGGGGCCATGCGGATGCTCGCGCTGCCCGAGGGCCCGGGCCTGGAGCTGTTCGAGTACCTCGGCCCGGAGCAGCGGACCGCGGCGCACCCGTCGGACCTCGGCTGGCAGCACCTGGCGGTGTACGCCGACGACCTGGACGAGACACTCGCCCGGGTCGAGGCAGCCGGAGGGACCAGGAACTCCGACCCGCGTGACCTGCGCGGCGACGAGGCCGGCACCGGCAACCGCTTCGTCTACACGCGGACGCCGTGGGGGTCGACCCTCGAGCTGGTGAGCTACCCGACGCCCCAGCCGTACCTGCTGTACGCACCGCGCCCGAAGTGGGCCCCGTGGCCGATGTCGGACGACGTCTTCCCGGTGCCGGCCCCCGCCGTGCACTGACGCGACGCGGAGACGAGCCCTTCGTGAGCAGAAATGGTCGGGTGCCGAACGGCGACCCGACCATTCCTGCTCACGAAGCTCGCGGCGGCACAGAGAACGTGCACAGCCATGTGCACGATGATGCACCCATGCACGAGACCATCCGCTACGTCGCGATCGGCGACAGCTTCTCGGAGGGCATCGGCGACGCCGGTCCCGCTCCGCTCCCCGGCTGGACCGGACGACTCGCGAGCGGGATGGCCGCGGCGCCGGACACCGGCGTCTCGTACGCCAACCTCGCCGTGCGCGGGCGGCTGCTCGCGGGCGTCATCGACGGGCAACTCGAGGCCGCGCTCGCGCTCGACCCGGCACCGACGCTCATCACGTTCTGCGCCGGCGGCAACGACATGCTGCGCCCCGGCTACGACGTCCCCGCGCTCCTCGCCCTCGTCGAGGCAGCGGCCGACCGGGTCGCCATCACCGGTGCCCGCCTGGCACTCCTCAGCCCGGCCGACCCGAGCGCTCGACTGCCGCTCGGGTCCCTCATCAACCGCCGTGGCAACGCCTGGGCCGAGGCGCTCGGCACGCTCGCCCGGCGTCGTGGCCTGCCGTTCGTCGACGTCTCGCGCGACCCGCACCTGCGGCGGGCGGAGTTCTGGTCGGACGATCGGCTGCACATGAACGCCACCGGCCACCAGCGCGTCGCCGAACTCGCCCTGCACGCCGTCACCGACGCGCCCGCACCGGTCGAACCGACCGACGACGGCAGGTCCCGGGCGAGGCTCGGCGAGGAGCTGCGCTACTACCGGGAGCACGTCCTGCCGTGGGTCCGACGCCGGGTCACGCGGCGGTCGTCCGGCGACGGCCGCTCCGCCACCTTCCCCACCTGGACCCCGGTCGGACAGCCCGCAGGACCGCAGTCGGGCGGCCGCCGGGATCAGCCCGCGACGTAGACCCGGGTCGTGACGCCGCTCAGGGCGTGTGCGAACTCGTCGCCCGTCGCGACGAAGCCACCCGCCTCGTACAGGCGCACCGCCCGGTCGTTGTCGCCGAGCACGTGCAGCACCACGCGCGGGTGACCGGCAGCTCGCGCGTCGTGCACCGCCTCCGACAGCAGGGACCGCCCGAGCCCCCGCGCCTGCACGCCGGGTCGCACCGCGAGCAACGACAGGTAGGCGGCGTCCGTCGGGTCCGTCGACCGCCCGGTGCCCGGCGCCGTCACGAGCACGAAGCCGTCGACCGCGCCGTCGTCACCGGGAGCCACCAGCCAGGCGACGTGCTCGGCCGCGAACTTCTGCCGGGCGCGCTCCCGCACCGCGGGGTCCTCGACGACGCCGTCCCGTGCGGCGACCGCGGCTGCCCACAGGTCGATGCAGGCGGCCGTCTCGTCGGGGCTCGCAGGACGCACGACCACGGACGATTCGATCATCCGTTCAGCCTACGGCGGCGCGGCTCCCGATCCTGAACGAGGCCCCACGGTGCTCCTCGGGCAGCCGGTCGCCCCGTCCGTGCAGCTTCTGCCGGAGCGAGCCCTGCTCGTACTCCTCCGGGTAGGCCCCGCGGGCACGGAGCTCCGGGATCACGAACTCGATGACGTCCTCCCACGTGCCCGGGGTCACCGCGTACGCCAGGTTGAAGCCGTCGACGTCGGTCAGCTCCTGGATCTCCTGCAGCCGGTCGGCGATGGTCGCTCCCCCGCCGACCGCCACCGGCCCGAGCCCGCCGATCGCCGTGTGCCGGGCGAGGTCGCGGATCGTCCACGACGACCCGTCCTCGCCGGTGGCCGCCGCGATGTTCGCCGCGGCGGACTGGATCGCGTTCGATTCGACGTCGCCGAGGGGCTCGTCGAGGTCCCACTGCGACAGGTCGACGCCCATCCACCCCGAGTTGAGCACCAGGGCGCCGAGCTCCGAGGCGTACGACAGGTAGTCCTCGTACTTCGCCTGGGCCAGTTCGTCGGTGGCGTCCGTGATCACGGTGAGCAGTGTGTAGACGCGGGCGGCGTACCGGTCGCGACCAGCTGCCTCCAGGGCGTCACGGACCTTCGCGACGGTCGACGCGAGCTGCTCGACGGTCGGTGCGCCCACGAAGACCGCTTCGGCGTTCTCGGCGGCGAAGCGGATGCCGCGCGGTGAGGCGCCCGCCTGGTAGATGACGGGCGTGCGCTGCACGGACGGCTCGGACAGGTGGATGCCGGGGACGTCGAAGTGTGTGCCGTGGTGCTCGATCGGGTGCACCTTCGCGGGGTCCGTGAAGATCCCGGCGTCGCGGTCCGCGACGACGGCGTCGTCCTCCCACGAGCCCTCCCACAGCTTGTAGAGGACCTCGAGGTACTCGTCGGCCACGTCGTAGCGGTCGTCGTGCGACAACTGGTCGGTTTGCCCCATGTTCCGCGCCGCGCTCGGCAGGTACCCGGTGACGACGTTCCAGCCGACCCGGCCCTTCGTCAGGTGGTCGAGCGTCGACATGCGTCGGGCGAACGGGTACGGGTGCTCGTACGCGGTACCCGCCGTGATCCCGAAGCCCAGGTGCTCGGTCACCGACGCCATCGCCGACACGAGCAGCACCGGGTCGTTCACGGGCACCTGCGACCCGGTGCGGAGCGCGGCCTCGTTCGACCCGCCGTACACGTCGTAGGTGCCCAGGACATCGGCGATGAAGATGCCGTCGAACGCCCCGCGCTCGAGCGTCTTCGCCAGGTCCGTCCAGTAGCTCAGGTCGCGGTAGTCCCGCGAGCGGTCGCGCGGGTGCCGCCACAGCCCGGAGGACTGGTGCGCCACGCAGTTCATGTCGAACGCGTTGAAGCGGATCTGCCGGTGCTCGCTGCTGCTGCTCACGGGTCGAGACGCTACGTCGGTCGCGCGCGTCCGTCACGGACCGTGACGAAGCGTGACGGGCCGGCTCCGGCACCGGCCTGGAGGCCCGCCCCGCCTCCGCCCCGCCGCCCCGGCCGGGCTGGTGGCCGGCCGCGCCGGTCGCCGGGTCCCCGGCGCGGTGCGGGTGGGGCGGGCCCCCGGCGCGGATGCGCGTCGCACAACCGAAGTGCTTCGGAGCCGCGCGATCGCACGGCGCGAGCGCACTTCGGTTGTGCGACGTGACATCGCTCCCGCGGCTCAGGCCCGGTCGTGGAGCGTGACGTGGTAGCCGTCGGGGTCGGCGAACGTGAAGGTCCGACCGAAGGGGCCGTCGATCGGCGCCGAGACGATGCGGTGACCGTCGGCTGCCAGGGCGTCGTGGATCGCCTGCACATCGGTCGCGTGCATCCAGATCGCGGCACCGATGCCCGGCTGCGACACGGCGTCGAGATCGGTCCCGGGCGCCAGGTCGCGCAGGGCGAACGCGATCGGCGAGGTCTCGAACACGACGGCGTGCGGCGGACCGGCCTGGGCGCGGACCAGACCGAGGTACTGCTCGTAGAACGCCTGCGACGCGGCGAGGTCGCGGCTCTGCAGGGAGATGAAGTCGGGGCCGGTGACGGGCATGTGGTGCTCCTTCGGTTGTGTCAGTCTTCTGACACGCACCAACGTATGTCAGACTTCTGACATGCGTCAAGACGGAGACGGCATCGACCTCGACACGTCGATCGGTTACCTGCTCAAGGAGACGGCGAGCGCCCTGCGCGCATCGATGGAAGCCGTCCTGCGGCCACTGGGCATGACGATCACGCACTACTCCTGCCTCGAGCTGCTGGCGCAGCGCCCCGGTTTGTCGAACTCCGAGCTCGCCCGCGGCACCTTCGTCACCCGGCAGTCGATGAACGTCCTGCTGCAAGCACTGGAGCGGGACGGCTTCGTCACGCGGGCCAGTGAGCCGTCCGTCGGCAAGGCGCTGCCGACGCAGCTGACCGCGAGCGGGCGTCGGAGCCTGGAGCAGGCGAGCGCCGCGGTCCGCGGTGTCGAGCAGCGGATGCTCGAGGGCCTGACCGAGCAGCAGCAGGCGGACGCCCGTCGGGTCCTCCGGAGCATGGTCACGGCCCTCCGCAGGCAGGACTGACCCAGCCGCCTCCGTGCACGGACCCTGCTCGCCGGCCCGCTCGCGGTGGTCCTCCAGGTCACCCGGCCGTCACGGCCAGCGGGTCCGCCCCGACGTCCTCGATGACGAGCGCGGACCCAGATCAGCCTTCGTAGCGCACGCCCGCACCGTCCCTCGGCGAGAACCGCTCTTCGAAGTCACGCTCGTTCGGGATCCACACGTCACGCCAGAGGTTCTCGTGACGGCGCCCCAGCGCTCGATCCCGAGCCATCCCCCGCTGCGCCGCCGTCTGCAGATCGACGTCGCACCAGATCGTGACGTCGAGGTGCGGGAGCGCGTCGGGATGGAAGAGTCCGATCAGATCGACGACCAGCACGTCCGTCCTCGGCAGCGGCTCAGCCGGTCCGAGCGCACGCGCGGACCAGTCGAACCGCTGGAACGTGCTCGCCCGACCGGCACGGTGCGGTTCGAACACCGAAGAGACCAGACGGGGACGATCGACGCCGTCCCAATCGACGGAGCGCTGATGAGACCGAAGGGGGTCGAGGAAGTCGTCGCCGCGGATGCGGACCGCGCCGGGGAGCGCCTCGACGAGCGTGCGCGTCAGCGTGGACTTGCCGGATCCGCAGTACCCAGAGACACCGACGACGATCGGTGCACGAGCCGAGGCACGGCGGGACGCGACAAGGTCGATGACGCTGGCGCGGTCCATCGGGCAAGCGTACGAGGTCGATGACGGTGTGCCGGTGTTCGTAGGCTGATCGGATGGACGTCGCACTGCGGGACAGCACCACCGAGGACCTCGAGTGGCTCGTCGAGCTCCGGGCCGTGGTGCTGCGCGACGACCTGACACGCCTCGGAGTCTTCGACGAGACGCGCGTCCGGCAGCGACTCCGCGACGCGTTCCAGCCGCAGCTGACCCGCATCGTCGTGGTCGACGGCCGCGACGTCGGGTCGATCACCGTCCGGGTCGAGGGCGACGTCCGCTGGGTCGAGCACTTCTACCTCGCGCCCGACGTCCAGGGGCGAGGGGTCGGATCGACCGTGCTGCGCACCGTCCTCGACGAACCGCACGACGGCCCGACGCGCCTCAACGTGCTGGTGGGCAGCCCCGCTCGCCGACTCTACGAACGCCACGGCTTCGTGCTCGACACCGACGACGGTGTCGACGTGTTCATGACGCTGCGTGCCGCCGAACGAGCATCCCACGAACCGCGCTGAAGCTGCTCGTCGACGGCGTCGGCCATCCGGCGGGCGGAAGCTCGTCGCCACGCTCCCCTGAGCCGGTAGCGTCAGCGACGTGACCGAGACCGGCGAGCACGACGACGAGACCTTCAGCTTCACGATGTCGAGCGGCGGCACGCCCCGCGGCCACCTGCAGGACCCGAGCGCGGTCACACTCCACCTGGACCCACAGCTCCTCGGTGACACCGCCCGGGGCAAGGAGATGTTCGCCCGGGCGGTCGACCAGCAGCACACCGCGCTGTCCGACTACGCCAGGGCGCTCGACGACGCCGACGGCGACGTCACCGCCCCGGCGGTGCAGGACGCCGCCACCGCACTCCACGAGGCGCTCCAGTTCCTGCCGATCGCCCACACCGTCTACGCCGGGGTCGGTTTCCCGTCGGCGCGGGTCAGCGACGACCCGCGTGCGACGTCGTCGACGCCGGACCGGGGCGAGCGCGGCTTCGGAGTCCACCCGGACATGCTCACGGCGATCCAGGGCGACACGAGCCAGCGCTGGGAACTCGCCGGCACCGAGGACCTCCCGCTGGCCGTCGAGATCGCCCTCGCGACAGACCCCGACGCGAACGTCCGGTCGGTGTTCCTGTCCGGGACGACCCGGGCCCGGAGCGTCGTGCTGCTCATGGAAGCCCGTGAGACCGACCCGGACGTGGTCGAGCAGCTCGCCCAGCAGGGCTACGCCAGCCCTGATCGGAAGTTCCCCCTGCCGCTCGCGGACCTGGTTCCCCGAGAACTCGACGGCCTGTACGAGCTCCTCGGCCTCGACGCCGCCACCGTCCGCCTCGCACACGAGCGGTGGGCGCGGGCGCAGGAACACGACGAGCGCATCACCGTCGGCGACGCGCTCCGCGAGATCGGCGCGGTCAGCTGAGCCGCTAACGGGAGGCGCGGGACCGGCCCGCACCGGGCCTCCCGTCGGTCAGGTGGTCGCGATCGCGAGCCGCACCTGGCTCAGCGGGACGCGGTCGCCTCGCGCGCGGCGGCTTCCGCCGCCACCCAGGCGAGCATGCCGCACTTGACGCGCATGACGAACTTCGAGACGCCGTGGAAGGCGACGAGGTCCTCGAGGACGTCCTCGTCGGGCTCGCCGACGCCGCGCGAGCGCATCATGGTGCGGAACTCGTCGGTGAGGGCGAGGAGCTCCGGGACGGTCCGGCCCACGGCCATGTCGGTGAGGACGGACGCCGAGGCCATCGAGATCGAGCAGCCGTCGCCCTGCCAGGCGAGCCCGGCGATGCGGTCCGTGCTGGGCTCGAGCCGCAGGCTGACGGTGATCTCGTCGCCGCACGTGGGGTTGCGCTCGAAGTGCGAGGCGTCGGCGTCGGGCAGTTCGCCGTCACCGTGCCGGGCCTTCGCGTGGTCGAGGATGACCTGCTGGTACAGGGAGTCGAGGGTGTTCACGCGGATGCTCCGAAGTAGTCGCGGACCTCGGCGACGGCTGCGATGAACCGGTCGACGTCGTGCTCGGTCGTGTAGACGTAGGTGCTCGCGCGGCTCGTGGCGGTCAGGCCGAGGCGTCGGTGCAGGGGCTGGGCGCAGTGGTGCCCGGACCGGACGGCGATGCCCTGCGCGTCCAGGTACTGGGAGACGTCGTGGGCGTGCACGCCCTCGACGTCGAACGCCGCCAGGCCGGACCGTGGCACGCCGGCGGGCGGGCCGACGACGCGGATGCCCGGGACGGCGGCGAGACCGTCGAGCATGCGACGGGCGAGGTGCTCCTCGTGGGCGCGGACACGTTCCATGCCGATGCCCTGCAGGTAGCGGACGGCCTCGGCGAGGGCGACGGCCTGGGACACGGGCTGCGTGCCGGCCTCGAACCGCTCGGGCGCGGGCATGAACTCCGAGCCCTCCATCGTCACGGTGGTGATCATCGAACCGCCGGTGCGGAACGGTGGCAGGGCGTTCAGCAGGTCGCCGCGACCCCACAGCACCCCGATCCCGTTCGGGCCGAGCATCTTGTGCCCGGAGAACGCGGCGAAGTCGACGCCGAGCTGCTGCACGTCGAGGGGACGGTGCGGGGCGGACTGGCAGGCGTCGAGCACGACGAGGGCACCGCGGGCGTGGGCGAGCCCGACGATCTGCTCGACGGGCGCGACCATGCCCGTGACGTTCGAGACGTGCGAGAACGCGACGACCTTCGTGCGGTCGGTGATGAGCGCGGCGGCGTCGTCCGCGGTCCACGTGCCGTCGTCGGCGACCGGGATCCAGCGCAGCGTCGCACCGGTCAGCGCGGCGAGCTCCTGCCACGGCACGAGGTTGGCGTGGTGCTCCGCCTCGGTGACCAGGATCTCGTCGCGCTCACCCAGACGGAAGCGCGCGGCGTCGGGCCCGCCGCGGCCGGCACTGGCGCTCGCCATGCCGTGGGCGACCAGGTTCAGGGCGTCGGTGGCGTTCGCCGTCCACACGACCTCGGTCGGGGCGGCGGCCCCGATGAACCCGGCGACGGTGGCACGGGCGTCCTCGTAGGCGTCGGTGCTGAGCGCCGCGAGCGTGTGGGCCCCGCGGTGGACGGCGGCGTTGTCGTGTTCCAGGAACCGGCGCTCGGCGTCGAGGACCTGGCGCGGGCGCTCCGCCGTCGCACCGGAGTCCAGGTACGCCAGCGGCTGCCCGTTCACGTCCTGCGCGAGGATCGGGAAGTCCCGCTTGATCGCTGCGACCTCGGTCTCGGTGAGCGGCTGGTTCGGCGCCACGACTGTCACGTCTCGTCCTCCTGGTGTTGCCGTCCACGACAACCCGTCAATGGTGGCCGTTGTTCCCGACGCCGTCCAGTCGGCACGGCGCAGCCCCGGGCCGGAGCGGTCCGGGGCAGCGCGCGTCGACGGTGGTCCGTCGGCTACTCGTTGCCGAGCTTCTTGTCCGCTGCGTCGCGGGCGCCGTCGATCTTGTCGTCGTACTTGCCGCCGGTCGCCTTCTTGACGGCGTCGGCCACGCCGCCGAGCACCTTGTCGCTGACGCCCTCGGCGCGCTCGCTCTTCAGGGCGTCCTGGACCTTGCCGTCCTGCAGGAACGCCTGCGCCTTCTTGGTGATGTCGTCGAACGCCGCCATCGCTGCTCCTCGTGTCGGTGCGGAGCCCGTCGCTCCGTCGTGCCGCCGAGCGTAGGCCGAGCCCACGACGCGCGTACCGGAACGTTCGGGGTCTTCACACCATCTGGGCGCTGCGGCGGCGGGCCAGGACGTGGCCGACGGCGACGGCACCGGAGATCGCCAGCAACGAGGGCACCAGGATGTCGACGCCCTGCTGCGTGAACTCGACGACGAGCACGAGGGCCGTGAAGGGCGCACGCATCGTCGTGGCGAGGAACGCCGCGGCGCCGACGAACGCGAAGGCCGCCAGGCTCGGGCCGTCGGCGGGCCAGAGCAGCAGCCACGCACCGCCCAGTCCGCCGCCGATCGCCGCGCCGATCGCGATCGAGGGCGTCAGGGTGCCGCCCACCGCGCCCGCGCCGATGGTGGCCGTGGTCGTCACGGTGCGCAGCACACCGAGCAGCAGGAGCAGGACGATCGGCGAGAGCCCGGCGAACGGGTCGTCGTCGAGCGCGGTGTTCATCGCCACGAGCCCGAGCGCCCGACCGTTGCCGAGGATCTCCGGGAACGGGATGGCGATGAGCCCGACCAGCGCGAAGACGACGGGCAGCACGACGAGCAGGTGCCAGCCCTTCGGCGCGATCCCCTGCAGCCGGTTCGTCAGCTTGACGAACCCGACCCCGGCCAGCCCGAGCACGGGGCCGACGACGATCGCCCACACCAGCAGCGACGGGGTCAGGTGCATCGCAGGGACGTCGTAGAGCACCTCGTCCGGGATCACGAGTCGGGCGACGATCGCCGCGACCGCACTCGTCGCGAACGCGGGCAGCGCGGTCGCCAGGCTGATCTCGCCGAGCAGGACCTCCACCGCGAACAGGGCGCCGCCGAGGGGCACGTCGTAGACCGCCGCGAGACCGGCCGCCGCTCCGCACGCCACGAGGATCCGGGTCTCGCGTGGCGTGAGGCCGGCGCGGCGTGTGACGAGCTGGGCGAGCCAGGCCCCGACCTCGCGCGGCGCGACCTCCTTGCCGATCGAGGCACCGAGGCCGACGGCGAGGATCTGGATGCCCGCGTTGGCGAGCGTCGCGAGTGCCGGCATCCGGGCCCCGTCGACCGCGGCGGTCACCGAGACGATCGACCGCCCCCAACGTCGGAGTGCCCACCACGCGACCCCCGTCAGCACACCGGCGGCGGTGATCGCCAGGAACCGGTTCAGGCCGGACGGCGCGTCGGCGGCCTCGAGGTGCCCGCCGAAACCGTAGCCGAACGCGACGAACTGGATGAGCTGCAGGGCGAGCCAGACCGCGATCCCCGCGATGCCGCCCGAGATGCCGACCAGGGCGGTGATGACCGCGAGCTTGACCGCCCAGACAGGGGTCGCGAGACCGGAGTGCGGCATGCCGGAAGCCTAGTGGGTGGGCTCACCGGGGAGCGCCGAAGGCCGCCGCGTCGGCGCTCGGACGCGCCGAGGGCCCGCGGCACCGCGCCCTGTCGGGTGGATGTCGGCTGTCTGTCGGGTCACGAGCGTGGGACCGGACGCGTGTCGCTCGTACTGTGGGCGACATGAGCGAGACACGGATCGTCGGGCTGCGGACCGAGCGGGGCTGGACCCAGGAACGCCTGGCCGAGGTCAGCGGGGTGACGGTCCGGACCGTCCAACGGCTCGAGGCCGGGAACGACGTGAGCCTCGACACCCTGACGCGTCTGGCCGCGGCACTCGAGGTCCCGGTCCGTCAGCTGGTCGTGGAGGACCCGGAGGACGACGACACCGACGGTCCGGCCGCCGGGGACGACGCTGCTGCTCGGCACTTCGCCGGCGCAGCGCGGAGCGCCTGGCGCGACATCGCCCTCGGGGTGGCCCTGCTCGTGACGTCGCCGGCCCCGGTCGTGCTGCTGATCGCGGGGGCCGACGCCGGCCTCGTCCCCACGAGCGTCGAGGTCGCCATCGCGATCGGGCTCGGGGCGCTGCTCGCGATCGCCCTGGTCGCGACGCTCCACCTCGTCCGGGCGTCCGGCCGGCTGTCCCCGTACCTGCCGATCCGCCAGGAACGGGTGCGGTTCGGCGCGCGGGCGCTGCGGTGGGCCGAGCGCCTCGAGGGCGTCCGCCGACGGCAGCGCACCCGGGCGACGGCGGTCGCCTGCGCGATGTGGGTGTCCTCGCCGCTGCCGCTCATCGTCGTCGCGCTGATCGAACCCGGCCGGGGTCAGGGCCTCTGGATCGCCGCCGCGACCGCCGTCCTGCTCGTCGTCGTCGCCGCGGGGGCGTTCACCGCGCTGCGGACCGCGTGGGCCCCGTACGTGCAGGCGAAGCTGGCCCCGGCCGTCGGAACTCGCGCGACCGTCTGAGGAGGGGCCGCCACAGCCGAGCCGTCGACCGGGCCGCCCACCCGGCCCGAGCGGTCCCCGCGGAGCCGCACCGTGCCTCCAGACCGCGCACCGACCGCCCGCGGTCAGACGGCCGTCACCCGGAACGGCACCACGCAGTCGGCAGGCATGAGCGGCGGCTGCAGGCCGACCGTGCTGAGCACCCGTCCGCGGAACACCCGCTCGCCGGACCACCACGGCGGTCGGACCAGCCCGTGACCGTCACCGATGACGACCGGGTCGACGCGGTAGTCGGCGTCCGGGTCGAGGTCGCGGAACGCGACCCGGCCCGTGCCCGACACGTCGGAGCGGCCGGTGCTCGCCAGGTAGAACACCGCGCTCCGTCGATCGGGGGCGACGGTGCCGTACACCAGCCGGGACGGGTCGGTCTCGTCCGAGCGCACCAGGTCGCCGCCGTGCAGCAGACCGCGGACCTCCCGGTACAGCGCGATCCACTCGGCGAGCTCCGCGGACTCGGCCGGCGTCGCCCGGGCCAGGTCCCACTCGATGCCGAGGTGCCCGACCAGGGCGGTGCCGGCACGGAACGCGAGGTCGTGGACGCGGCCGGTGGTGTGGTTCCGCCCGCTCGCGACGTGCGCTCCGAGCATCTCCGGCGGCAGGAGCTGCTGCGTCCACCGGTGCATGTGCTGCCGCTCCAGGGGGTCGATGTCGTCGGACACCCACACCCGGCTGGTGTGCTCGATGACGCCCAGGTCGACGCGGGCACCACCGGACGAGCACGACTCGATCTCGAGCGACGGGAACCGCTGTCCGAGCGTCGCCATGAGGCGGTAGGTGGCAAGGGTCTGCTCGTGCACGGCGGCGCCGCCACCGGGGAACCCGGCGTCGACGAGGTCACGGTTGTGGTCCCACTTGACGGCGTCGACGCCGTACTCGCCGATGATCGCGGTCATACGTTCGAGCACGTACTCGTACGCCTCGGGGATCGCGAGGTCGAGCACCTGCTGGTCGCGCGACCGGACGGGCAACCGGCCGTCCGCCTGCATGAGCCACTCGGGGTGGGCGCGGGCGAGGTCGCTGTCCTCGTTGACCATCTCGGGCTCGAACCACAGCCCGAACTGCATGCCGAGCGCGCGGACGCGGTCGACCAGGGGCCCGAGGCCGTCCGGCCAGACGTCCTCGTCGACGTACCAGTCTCCGAGGCCCGCGTGGTCGTCGCGCCGACCGCGGAACCAGCCGTCGTCGAGCACGTACCGCTCGACGCCGAGCGCCGCCGCCCGCTCGGCGAGGTCGACCAGCCGGGCGAGGTCGTGGTCGAAGTAGACGGCCTCCCACACGTTGATCGTGACGGGGCGCGGGGAGTTCGGGTGCTGCGGACGGCTGCGCAGCCAGCGGTGGAAGCGCCGTGCCTGGTCGTCGAGGCCGTCGCCGTGCGCGAAGTACACCCACGGCCCCTCGTACGACTCGTCGCGTCCGAGCCGCACCTCGCCGGGCAGCAGGAGCTCACCGCCGCCAACGACCTGCCGACCGGTGCTGAGCCGCTCGGCGTGGTGGCGGTGGTTCCCACTCCACGCCGTGTGCACGCCCCACACCCGGCCGTGGGCGAACCCGAAGCCGGGCTCCCCCACCGTCAGCACCGTGGCGGCGTCCGCACCGGTCCGGCCCTTCCGTCCCTCGCGCTGGTGGGTGCCGACGACGAGTTCGCGGCGCTGCGGCGTCCGTTCCTTGCCCCAGCGCCCGGCGAAGTCCAGGATCTCGCGCGCACCGGACGGGATCGGCATCGCCACGGTGAGGTCGTCGACGGTGTAGACGCCCTCGGCGGTGTTCGTCACGGCGGCCCGGGCGCGGACGAGTCCGGAGTCGAGCATCTCGACCGTCAGCCGGACGGCCAGCCCGGCGGTGGTGTCGACGGCGTGGGCGGTGAACGTGGTGTCGGTCACGTCGAGCGCGGTCACGGTGAACGCCGGTGCCCAGTCGTGGCCGTCACGGTGTCCGGCGAGACCCGGTCGGCCCGTCCAGCCGCGGTGCGGTTCCGGCAGCAGCGCCAGGCGGACGGGCTCGTCCATCTCGTTCGGGGCGACCGGGGCGACGTCGGCGTCGGCGAGCGCGGTGAGGGCTTCCCCGTCGAGCGGTCCGAGGGCAGCGCCCCAGTGCACGACGGCGGGCAGGGCGGCACCGCGGCAGTCGAGGACCAGGGACACGCCCCCGGCGGTCAGGTGGACGAGGTCGTGCGGCATGCGGGCTCCAGTCGGCGTCGTTGCACCCCGAGCCTCGCCGGTCGGGGTGCCCGTCGCAACTCCGCTGGCGGCGCGGCTCAGAACCAGCGCTTGACCTTGAACACCACGTACAGGATCGCCGCGAACAGGATCATCGCCAGGATCGACAGCGGGTAGCCCCACGTCCACCCGAGCTCGGGCATGTGGGTGAAGTTCATGCCGTAGATCGCGGCGATCAGGGTCGGTGCGAACAGGATCGCCGCCCAGCCCGAGATCCGCTTGGTGTCGTCGTTCTGCTTCTGCGCCGCCAGGGTGGAGTCGACCGTCAGCGCGTTCTGCAGCAGCTGCCGGAAGGTGTCGAGCCGCTCCACGGTCCGGATGGCGTGGTCGAGGACGTCGCGGAACCGGCGCTGCATCTCGACCGGCAGGTGGTACTTCTCGGCGCCGCGGTGCAGGTTCTCGATGATGTGGATGAGCGGCCGGGCGGCCCGCTGGAAGTCGACGACCTCGCCGAACAGCTCGTACACCCGGCGGGACACCCCGGCCTCACCGGAGAACAGCTGGTCCTCGATCTGGTTGATGTCCTCCTCGAGCCCGTCGATGACCGGGACGTAGCCGTCGACGATCGAGTCCATGAGCGCCCAGAGCTGCGCCTGCGGCCCCACCGTCACCAGCCCCGGCTTGCCGCTCATCCGCTGCAGCGCCCGCGGCACGGTCTGCGGGCCACGAGGGTCGGCCTTGACGACGGCCAGGAAGAAGCGCTCCCCCACGAAGGCGTGCACCTCGCCGAAGGCCACTTCTTCCTGCCGGTCGTTGTACAGCGCCGGCTTCAGCACGACGAACAGCGTCGAGCCGTAGCGCTCGAGCTTGGGGCGCTGGTGACCCTCGGCGGAGTCCTCGACGGCCAGTTCGTGCAGGCCGAGGGCGACCGCGACGTCGCCGAGTTCCTGGGCGTCCGGCTCGTGCAGCACGATGCACGCGCTGGCGCCCTGCTCGTCGAGCATCCGGAAGGTGTCGTCGAGGGACGGGCTCGCGATCGGGGCGATCCGGTCGATGTAGACGGTGTTCAGTTCGACGCTCACGCGACCACCGTACGCAGCACATCGCGTGGACGGACGGGAGGCGCGGCGCGGGGCCGCCCCGCCGCCTGCGGCCCGTCCCCCGCTTCGCTGGACGCGCGCTGCGCACGGTCCCCGGTTCGACGTCTACCGTGCAGGTCATCAGCATGCTGACGAAAGGGACTGTCATGAAGCGCATCTGGAAGCGGATCGCCGTCGCGGTGAGCGCGGTCGTCGCCGTCGTCGGGGCGTACATCGGCTCGGGAGCCGCCGGTGGGACGCCGATCGCCGACGCCGCCGGAGGCGCACTCTCCGCGTCGTCGACCGCGATCGCCCCGGGCGGCCCGGCCTTCTCGATCTGGAGCGTGATCTACGCCGGACTCATCGGCTACGCGGTCCTGCAGCTCGTCCGCACCGCGAACGACGAGCGACACGACCGCCTGGTGCTGCCGGCCGTGCTGTCCCTGCTGCTCAACGCGGCGTGGATCCTGTCGGTGCAGTTCGGGCTGCTGTGGGCCAGCGAGCCGATCATCGTCGCGCTGCTCGTCGTGCTGGTCTGGACGTTCTCGATCCTGCGCCGGACCCGCTCGCGAGGCGTCGTCGAGGCGATCCTGGTCGACGGCACGTTCGGCCTCTACCTGGGGTGGGTGTGCGTCGCGACGGCGGCGAACACGGCCGCGGTGCTGACGGCGGCAGGTTTCCGGGGCTTCGGCCTCGGGCAGGACCTCTGGGGCGTGGCGGTCGCGGCGGTGGCCGGACTGGTCGGCGTGCTGCTGGCGTTCTGGGGGCGCGGTCGCCTCGCCCCGGCGGCCTCGCTCGCGTGGGGCCTGGCGTGGGTGGCGGTCGCCCGGTTCGAGGGACCGCTCGTCTCCCTGCCGACGGCGGTCACGGCCGTGGTGGCCGCGGCGGCCGTGGTCGTCGTGACCGTGGTCGTGCGGGCGCGCGCCGGGTGGGTCGTGGCCTGACGCACGACCGCTACGCGCCGCTTCGCGCTGAGCGACACCTCACGCAGCCGCTGGGCCGTGAGGTGTCGCTCAGCGCGAAGAGTCGCGCGGCCTCAGCGCGCGGCGGCCACCAGGCCGTGGGCGGCGGCGACCGCGGCGTTCGTGACCGCTCCCCCGTGCACGTTCAGGCCGGCGGCGAGCGCGGGATCGGCCTCGAGCGCGGCCTCCCACCCGCGGTCGGCGATCGCGACGGCGTAGGGCAGCGTGGCGTTCGTCAGCGAGATCGTGCTCGTGCGCGGCACGGCCCCCGGCATGTTCGCCACGCAGTAGTACACGGTGTCGTGCACGGCGAAGGTCGGGTCGTCGTGGGTGGTCGGGTGCGACCCCTCGAAGCAGCCGCCCTGGTCGATCGCGATGTCGACGAGCACCGACCCCGGCCGCATGTCCGCGACCATGGCGTCGGTCACGAGCTTCGGCGCCGACGCCCCGGGGATCAGCACCGAGCCGATCACCAGGTCGGCGTCGCGCAGTGCCTCGCCGATGGCGTGGGCCGACGACCGCAGGGTCGTGATGCGGCCGTCAAAGCGGGCGTCGAGCGCGCGCAGCCGCGGCAGGCTGATGTCGAACACGGTGACGTCGGCGCCCATGCCGAGCGCCATCGTCGCGGCGTGCTCGCCCGCGACGCCGCCGCCGATCACGACGACCCGTCCCTTCGGTGCGCCGGGGACCCCGCCGAGCAGCAGCCCCCGCCCGCCGTTCGCGCGCATCAGGTGGTGGGCGCCGACCTGGGCGGACAGGCGGCCGGCGACCTCGGACATCGGCGACAGCAGCGGGAGCGAGCGGTCCGGCAGCTGCACGGTCTCGTAGGCGATCGCGGTGGCCCCGGAGTCGACGAGCGCGTCGGTCAACGGGCGGTCGGCGGCCAGGTGCAGGTAGGTGAAGAGCACCTGGCCCGGTCGGATCATCGGGTACTCCAACGCCACGGGCTCCTTGACCTTCAGCACGAGTTCCGCGCGGTCCCAGACCTCGGCGGCGGAGTCGACGATCGTGGCACCGGCAGCGCGGTACTCGTCGTCGGTGAAGGCCGAACCGACACCGGCCCCGGCCTGCACCAGGACCTCGTGCCCGTGGGCGCTCAGCTCGGCAGCCCCCGCCGGCGTGGCCGCCACGCGGTACTCGTTGTTCTTGATCTCGGTCGGGACGCCGATGCGCATGCGGACTCCTTCGTGGGCGGTGCGTTCGTCTCCACCATTGAGCCGCGGATTCGCTCCGAGCACCGTCCCACCGAAGATCCGAGCAGGATCAGCCGGATCCGTGCGACGTGATTCGGCGGAGCGCCGTCAGCTGCCGCGCAGGGACTCGCTCGGCAGCTCACCGAACCGGGTGCGGTACGTCGCCGAGAAGCGACCGAGGTGTCCGAATCCCCAGGTCCGCGCGACCTCGGCGACCGTCGTCTCGTCGAAGCCGCTGCTCACCAAGTCGGTGCGCGCGCCGTCGAGCCGCACGCCGCGCAGCAACTCGCCCGGCGTCTGGTCGAGGTGCCGCCGGAGCGACTGCTGCAGGCCGCGCGGGCTCAGTCCCGCGGCGCTCGCGATCTCCGGCGTGCCGATCGACTCGCGGGCGTGCTCGTGCACGAACTCCAGGGCACGGCGCAGCCGCTCGTGCTCGGGACCGCTGCCGGACACCGCGGCGCGCCAGCGGTCGCGGCGGGGGAACGCCCGGATCGCCGCGGTCGCGAACGCCTCGGCGATGTCGCGCTGCTCGATCGGACTCATCGGACGCTCGACGTCGAGCCAGGTCGACGAGTGCCGGCGCACCACCGCCTGCCAGAGCGCCGCGCCCTCGGACGTCGGCCGCCGCATCGTGTCGAAGGCGAAGTCGTCGTCCCCGGCGATCGCCCGGACGAAGTCGCGGTCCAGGTGCACCAGGTTCAGGGCGATGTCGCGGTGGTGCAGCTCGTAGGGCTCGGCGAAGGGCAGCACGACGGGGACGCCCGCCTGCAGCTCGTGTTCCTCGCCCCCGGAGGTGATCCGGCTCGAGCCGTGCCGCAGCCAGGCCACCAGGAACTGGTCGTCGACGCGGCTCTCGCTCCGCAGGTCCACAAGGAACCGCGAGGAGCGGAGCGACATGCGCTCGTCACCGACCCCGGCGAAGTCCCAGTACGCGTTCTCGTGGGTGCGCCGGACGACCGGGGCCCGGAAGTCGTAGTCGCCCGTGAAGAACGCGAGCGCCTCGTCCACGTCGTTGCCGACGAGCCGGCGGCGGTACCGCTCGGAGGGCTGTTCGAGAGAAGGCAGCATGGTGCAGAACGTATTGGTACCCACCGACAATCTGCTTCAGATGCTGACTCAGGGCTGCAGGATGGCCTGTCCGACGCTCTCGTCCAGGATCAGGTCGGTCACGAGTCCCGAGGCCAGTGCCCCGCGCAACGAGGCGGCCTTCGAGCGACCGGCCACGACGCACACCCGTCGCGGCGCGCGCTTGATCGTGTCCAGGTCGGGTCCGCCCGCGCGGGCGTTCACACCGATGTCCCGCCACGACCCGTCGGCCCGGTAGAACACCGTCGACACGTCGCCGACGACCTGTGCCCGGGTGAGCTCCTCGCGGTCCGCCGGGTCGAGGTACCCGCCGGAGTACACGTGCGAGGGCACCGGCGCCTGCGGGGCACCCACACCGAACACGACCAGGTCCATCCGCTCGTGCATGTCGAGCACGCGGCGGATCGAACGCTCGCGGAACAGGGCCTCCTTGGTGGCGGGGTCGTCGAAGAAGGCCGGTACGGGGAACTGCTGCACGAAGGCGCCGTACGCCTCGCCGAACCGCCGCAGGATCTCCGAGGCGTACACGATGCCCGTCGTGCGGGTGTTCGCGGCCCCGTTGATCTGCACGATCGTCGACCCGTGCGTGGTCTTCGGCACGAGGTACCGGCTCACCGCGCTCACCGTCGAGCCCCACGACAGCCCGATCACCATGTTCGACTCGACGTACTGCGTCAGGATCCGGGCGGCCGACAGCGCGACCCGTTCGAGCCGGTCGACGTCGCTCGTGTGGTCGGGCACCGGCACGACGTGCGCGTGCACCCCGAACCGCGACCGGATCGACCGGCTGAGGGCCGCGGCCTGGTCCAGGGGCGACCGGATCTGGATGTCGACCAGGCCGGTGTCGCGCGCGTACTTGAGCAGGCGGGACACCGACGAGCGCGACGTACCGAGCTCGTCGGCGATGGCGTCCATCGTCAGGTCCTGCAGGTAGTACAGGTGCGCGGCGCGCAGCGCCTGCTGGGTGCGCATGGGCTGACCCGCATCGCTCATGGTGCTCCGATCTGTCGAACGCAACCATGCACGGACGTGCAGGGCGTCTGCAACCCCGGCCGAGCCTCCAGACCGCCCGTTCGCACTGCGCGACACCTGTTCTGCACGTTCGTGCACCCAGGTTGCCCGCAATGCGCGACGAGCGCACGATCGTTGGTGACCCCACGAACGGACGAAGGAAGCGACGAACCATGTCGAAGAAGACACAGCCCCGGAACACGGTGACCGCCCTCACCGAGCGCCCGAATGCACAGGTCCTCGTCGTCGGCGGCGGCATCAACGGCATCGCCACCTTCCGCGACCTCGCGCTGCAGGGTGTCGACGTCGCCCTGGTCGAGCGCGGCGACTACGCCTCCGGTGCCTCGGCGGCGTCGAGCCACATGATCCACGGCGGCATCCGCTACCTGGAGAACGGCGAGTTCCGCCTGGTGCGCGAGAGCGTGCAGGAGCGCAACGGCCTGATCCGCATCGCCCCGCACTACGTCAAGCCGCTGCAGACGACGATGCCGATCTTCTCGACGTTCTCCGGCATCATGAACGCCCCGCTGCGCATGCTGACCCACAAGCAGCGCTCCACCAAGGAGCGCGGCGCGATGCTCATCAAGATCGGCATGACGATCTACGACTCCTTCTCGCGCGACGGCGGCTCCGTCCCGAAGCACGTCTTCCGCACCAAGAAGGCGGCGCTCGAGGACATGCCGGCCCTCAACAAGGACCTGAAGTACACGGGCACCTACTACGACGCGAGCGTGCACGAGCCGGAGCGTCTGGCCCTCGACGTCCTGAAGGACGGCCTGACCGCCGGCACCGGGACCGGCTCCGCGGCGACCGCCCGCGCGACGAACTACGTCGAGGCCGCCGGCACCCGCGACGGCGGCGTGCTGCTGCGCGACCGCGAGACGGGCGACGAGTTCGTGTTCACCGCCGACGTCGTGATCAACGCATCGGGGCCCTGGACCGACCTGACGAACGAGGCGTTCGGCGGCGAGACGAAGTTCATGGGCGGCACGAAGGGCTCGCACATCGTCGTCCACAACGACGAGCTGCTCGAGGCCACCAAGGGCCGTGAGCTGTTCTTCGAGAACGACGACGGCCGCATCGTCCTCATCTACCCGCTCAAGGGCCGGGTGCTCATCGGCACGACCGACATCGACGCCGACCCCGCGAAGCCGGTCACGACGACCGACGAGGAGATCGACTACTTCTTCGGGCTCGTCAAGCACGTGTTCCCGCAGATCGAGGTCACCCGCGACCACATCGTCTACAGCTACTCCGGCATCCGCCCGCTCCCCCGCCACGAGGACACCGCCCCCGGCTTCGTGTCCCGCGACTACCGGATCGTGGACACCCAGATCGCCGGCCTGCCGGAGTCGACCGTGCTGTCGCTCGTCGGTGGCAAGTGGACGACCTTCCGCGCCCTCGCCGCACACCTGTCCACCGAGGCGACGACCAAGCTCGGCATCACCCGCAAGGTCGACACCACCGGCATGCCGATCGGCGGCGGCAAGGACTTCCCGGCCACTGACGCGCAGCGCGCCCTGTGGATCAAGTCGCACCGCGACGGCCTGGACGAGTCCCTCGTCGAGGGCCTGCTCGAGCGCTACGGCACCCGTGCCGCCGAGGTCGTGGACGTCCTGACCGACGGCCCGGTCGAGGCCCTGGAGTCGGACCCGTCGCTCACCCGCGCCGAGGTCGCGTACTTCGCCCGCCACGAGCAGGCCGTCCACCTGGTCGACGTCGTCCTGCGCCGCACGAACCTGGCGTTCGTCGGCGGCGTCACGATCGAGCTGCTCGACGAGCTGGCCGACGTGCTCGCCGGTGCGCTCGACTGGACGACCGAGGAGCGCGCGGACGAGGTGCAGCGCACGCTCGACGTGCTGCGCGAGTCGCACGGCGTCATCGTGCCGCTGACGTCGGCGCAGCTCGCGTAGTCGACGCGACAGACGGACGGGAGGCGCGGTGCCAGCTGGCACCGCGCCTCCCGTCCGTCTGCTGCTCGCGTCAGCGCCCGCGCGTCAGAACCGCTCGCCGGTGGGGTCGAGCGCCGTGCGGTCGATGAGCTGGTCGCCGCCGACCGGCTCGCCCTCCCAGTCGACCAGGCGCCAGCCGTCGGCCGAGGAGCCCTCGAGCTCGACGATGCCGGTGTTCTCCAGGTTCCGCTTCGTGCCGAAGTGGTCCGGCGTGTTCTGCGCCGCGGCGCTCGCCCAGGTGCGGATGGCGGCACCGTGGCTCACGGCAGCGGCGACCGCGACCCCGGAGGCCTCGATCTGGCGCACGGCGTCGTCGTACCGCTCGAAGAACTCGGTGCCGCTCTCGCCGCCCGGCATCCGGGTGGTCCGGTCACCGCCTGACCAGCCGTGCACGGTGGAGATGTAGGTCTGCACCGACACCTTGTCGTTCTTGCCCTGGGTGTCGCCCGCCTCGATCTCGCGGAGCCCGGGCAGGACGACGGGTTCGAGCCCGAGCGCGGTCGCCAGCGGTGCCGCCGTGATCTGCGTCCGGACCATGGTCGACGCGAACAGGCGCTCGATCCCCCGGTCGGCGAGCGCCGCCGGCAGGGCGTCGGCCTGCTGCTGCCCGAGCTCGGTCAGTCCGGGTCCGGGCACCACGGCATCGAGGATGCCGTGCACGTTCGCGGGGGTCTGGCCGTGGCGGATGAGCAGCAGTCGCATGCCGCCACCCTACGGACCGCCGCCGACGCGTGGATCTCGCACTGCGCGAGGGCGAGCGCGGATGCGTGCGCATGTTCCGACATCGCACCGGTCGATCGACGGGTGGATCGTCGCACTGCTCGTGTGCGCGCGGTGACCTCCGCGCGCCGAGGCCCTACCATCGGCAGCGTGGCGATCGAACCCGAGACGAAGAACTGGACGTGGGTCATCGAGTCCGCGTGTCCCGAGTGCGGCTACGACGGCAGCGTGGTGACCGTCCGCGACGTGCCGGGCATCATCGACGAGAACACCGCCGCGTGGCCGGAGGTCCTCCGGCGCGACGACGTGCGCGACCGTCCGGACGACCACACCTGGTCGCCGCTCGAGTACGGCGCCCACGTGCGGGACGTGCACCGGAAGATGGCCGAGCGCCTCGAGCTCATGCTCACCCAGGACACCCCGACCTTCGCGAACTGGGACCAGGACGCCACCGCCGTCGAGGACCGCTACTCCGAGCAGGACCCCGCGGTCGTCGCCGAGGAGCTGCGCGAGTCGGCTGACCGCGCGGCCCGGGCCTTCGCGGCGGTCCCCGACGAGGTGCTCGAGCGCACCGGGCTCCGGTCCGACGGCAGCGCCTTCACCGTCGCGACGCTCGCCACCTACTACGCGCACGACCCGGTGCACCACCTGTGGGACGTGCGGCGCACGCCCTAGACGCGGGGACCACCGGCCGGGAGGCGCGGCGCGGCGCCGCACCGCGCCTCCCGTCCGGCGACGGTCACCACCGGATCCGGCACCGACCGGGATCGGTCAGGCGAGGGCGTCGAGCACGGCCCGCGCGGTCGCGGCGTCCGTGACGAGCTCGTTCACGAGCCCGCCGTGCACCGCGCCGATGATGCTCGGGACCTTCGCGCTGCCGACGGCGACCCCCACGGCGTGCGGCACCGACGCCAGGATCTCGCGCGAGGTCCGCACCATCCGGTCGCTGCCGGGGAACTCGATGGCCGAACCGTCGGCGGCGTAGAAGTTCAGGCAGACGTCACCCGCGGCGTGGTCGAACACGGCGTCGTCGGTCGGGATGCCCCTGGCCAGGGCGTCGCGGGTGGGGGTGGGTGCACCGATCCCGAGGATCGCACCCTTCGCGCGGCTCCAGAGTCCGACGACGTGCTGGAACGCCGGGTCCTCGTCGAGGGTCGACCGCATCGCGGGCGAGGGCAGCGCCTGCGCGAACAGGAACGCCGGGATGGCGCCCGAGTGCTCGGCGGCGGTGCGCGTGATCTCGTTCGTCTGGAACCACGGCATCGGGTCGGTCTGCCCGCCCACGGTCGGCACGAGCTGGACACCCGGCATCGTCGGCATGCCGGACCGGGCGACGTCGTGGACCGTGCGACCGGACGACATCAGGACGGCGTCGCCGGGGACCAGGCCCATGCCCTCCACCGCCGCGGCGATCGGACCGGCCAGGTCGGCGCCGAGCGTCGCGGCGTGGGTGACCGCGGCGAGGTGCACCGCGCGCAGGCCGAGCACGACCTGCAGGCGTTCGGCGAGCGCCACCGTCTCGTCCTGGAACGGGTCGACGACCTCGATGCGGACGAGTCCGGCCTTGCGGGCCTCGGCGACGAGCCGCGAGACGGTCGGCCGCGAGACCCCCAGGCGGGCCGCGATCTCGACCTGCGTGGCGTCCTCGAGGTAGTACATCCGCGCCGCCTGGTAGACGGTGTCGAGCGGGAAGCGGGTCCGGGCAGCCTCGGCGGTGGGGACGTCGGCGGACATGGGGCGATGCTACCGCCTCTGCTCGGGCAGAAATTGTGTGCTGGACAGATGTCCAGGTGCCGCGCACACTGGGACGGGGCCCGGTGCCACGGGCCGGGAAGGAACACACGCATGACGTACCGTCTCGTGATCGGGTCCGACGATGCCGGGTTCGACTACAAGGAGATCATCAAGGCCGACCTGCTCGCCGACGAGCGCGTGTCGGACGTCACCGACGTCGGGGTGGACGCCGACGGGCACACCGCGTACCCGCACGTCGCGGTGGACGCCGCACGACTCGTGGCGAACGGCGAGGCCGACCGCGCGATCCTGGTCTGCGGCACGGGTCTCGGCGTCGCGATCAGCGCCAACAAGGTGCCCGGCATCCGCGCGGTCACGGCCCACGACTCGTACAGCGTGGAGCGCTCGGTGCTGTCGAACGACGCCCAGGTGCTCTGCATGGGGCAGCGCGTCGTCGGAATCGAGCTCGCGCGCCGCCTGGCGAAGGAGTGGCTCGGCTACGAGTTCGACCGCACCAGCGCGAGCGCGTCGAAGGTCCAGGCGATCTGCGAGTACGACGGCAGCGCGCCCGCCGGCGTCGACGCGCAGGGCTAGCCCCGCGTCCGCAGATCATCCTCCGGGTGGATGGTGGTGCTGCGCGGCGGGGAGCACTGTGGGAGGAGGTCGGACGCCCAGCTGCCTGTCGGCGGGCGGACGTACCGTGCTCACGTCTCTGATGCTCCACGATGGGAATCCCGATGAAGAAGTCAGCCTGGCTGCCAGCCGTCATCGCACCGGTCGTCGTCGCCGGCGCCGTTGCCGCCCCGATGATCGCCAACGCCGCGGACGACCCGATCGCGGGGAAGAACCCCACCGCCGCTGACGTCATCGCGAGCATCGCCGAGTCGTCGGACGCCCAGTACTCCGGCAAGCTCGCGCAGACGAGCGCACTCGGGCTCCCCGAGCTCCCGACCGGCTCCGGCGGTTCCTCGCTCGAGGGCGACGCGTCGGACGTCCTCGGTCTGCTCACGTCGTCGCACACCGCCCGGGTGTACGTCGACGGCCCGGACAAGCAGCGCTTCCAGCTGACGCAGCAGCTCGCCGAGCAGGACGTCGTCCGCAACGGGTCGGACGTCTGGACGTGGGACTCGAAGGACTGCACGGCCACGCACGTGACCCTGCCGAGCGACGCGCCCGAGGACCTGCGGGACGGCACGACCACCCCCGCCGACGTCGCGCGGCAGGCCGTCGACGCGATCACCCCGACCACCACCGTGTCGGGGCCGGCCGCGGTGCGCGTCGCCGGGCACGACGCCTGGCAGATCACCCTGACGCCGAAGTCGTCGGACACCCTCGTCGGTGCCGTGCGCCTGGCCGTCGACCAGCAGACCGGGCTGCCGCTCCGGGCGACCGTCGAGGCCGCCGGCTCGGACGACCCCGCGGTGCAGGTCGGCTTCACGAGCCTCGACTACGGCGCTCCGGCCGCCCGGCTGTTCGACTTCACCCCGCCGTCGAACGCGGAGGTCACCGAGAAGGACCTGTCCGACGCCGCGACCCATGAGCAGCGCGGGCACGGCGGTCACGACCGTGCACGCAGCGGCGACGAACCGACGTTCTCCGGCACGGGCTGGGGCACCATCGCCGAGCTCCCCGCCGGCACGGTCGACCGGTCCGGGCTCGACGGCGAGGCCTCGGGTCTGCTCGACCAGCTGACGAAGCCGGTCGACGGCGGCCGCGCCGTGCAGACCGCCCTGGTGTCCGTCTACCTGACCGACGACGGCCGCGTGCTCGCGGGTGCGGTGCCGGTGTCCTCCCTGGTCGCCGCCGCGAAGTGAGCACGGACGACCCGAGCGTGGGCACGGCCGTGCCCGACGCACCCACGGCCCCGACCGCAGCCGACCTCGCGATCCGCACCACGGGCCTCCAGAAGGTCTTCCGCAGGCAACGCGCGGTCGACGGCATCGACCTGGCGGTGCCGCGCGGGGCCGTCTTCGGGTTCCTCGGACCGAACGGTTCCGGCAAGACCACCACGATCCGGATGCTCCTGGGCCTGTCGAGCGCGACGGGCGGCACGATCGAGGTGCTCGGCCGACCGATGCCCACGGCGCTGCACGACGTCCTGCCGCGGGTCGGAGCACTGGTCGAGGGGCCGGCGTTCTACCCGTACCTGTCCGGCCGTGCGAACCTGCAGCGCTTCGACGCCGCCGACCCCACCTCGGACCCGCGCACCCGGAAGGCTCGCGTGGCGAGCGCCCTCGACCGCGTCGGACTGACCCACGCCGCCGACAAGAAGGCGCACGCGTACTCGCTCGGCATGAAGCAGCGGCTCGGGCTCGCGAACGCCCTGCTCTCGCCGCGGGACCTGCTGGTGCTCGACGAGCCGACGAACGGCCTCGACCCGCAGGGCACCCGCGAGGTCCGCAACCTCATCCGCTCCCTGGCGGACGACGGCACGACGGTGTTCGTGTCGAGCCACCTGCTCGCCGAGATCGAGCAGGTGTGCACGCACGCCGCGGTGATGCGGACGGGTCGGATCGTGGCCCAGGGTCCGCTCGACGAACTCCGGGCCGCCGGAGCCCGCACCGTGACCGTCCGCACGCCGGACGTCGGGCAGGCCGCCACGGTGCTGACCCGGCTCGGACTCGCACCCCGGCACGACGGCGGCGCCGACGTCCTGGTCGCCGACCTGCCGCACGAGCTGCTGCCGGAGACCATCACCGCCGAACTCGTCCGCGCCGACGTGCGGGTGCGTGGCGTGGCGGTGGGCGGCGGCACCCTCGAGGACCTGTTCGTCGCGCTCACCGGAGAGGGATTCGATGTCGCAGCCTGACGCCGCCGTGCCGACCGCACGCCGGCAGCGCCCGTTCGCCCTGCTCGGATCCGAACTCGCCCTGGTCTTCCGACGCCGGCGCACCTGGGCGATGCTCGGGGCGCTCGCGCTCGTGCCGATCCTGATCGCCGTCGCCGTCAAGCTGACGACCGACGGCGACGACGGCGGGCCGGCGTTCCTCGGCGACATCACCAACAACGGCCTGTTCGTGGCCTTCACCGCCCTGACGGTGTCGATCCCGCTGTTCCTGCCGCTCACGGTGGGCGTGGTGGCCGGTGACACCGTCGCGGGCGAGGCGAGCCACGGCACCATCCGCTACCTGCTCGTCGCACCGACGGGCCGGCTGCGGTTCGTGCTCGTGAAGTTCGCCGGGGCGGTGGCGTTCTGCCTCGCCGCCACGCTGCTCGTCGTGCTGGTCGGGGCCGCGATCGGCGCGGTCCTCTTCCCGATCGGCCCGGTGACGCTGCTGTCCGGCACGCAGGTGGGCGGCTGGTCGTACGCCGGGCGCGCGCTGCTGCTGGCGCTGTACGTGGCGATGTCGATGCTCGGACTCGTGGCGATCGGCATGTTCGCCTCGACGCTGACGAACGTGCCGGTGGGCGCGATGGCCGCGACCGTCGTGCTCGCCGGGGCGTCGCAGGTGCTCGACCAGCTCCCCCAGCTCGACTGGCTGCACCCGTTCCTGTTCTCGCACCAGTGGCTCGGGTTCGGCGACCTGCTGCGCGACCCGATCGCGTTCGACTCGTTCAGCGCGAACGCCGTCCTGCAGCTCGGGTACGTCGTGGTCTTCGGGGCGCTCGCGTACAGCCGGTTCGCCTCGAAGGACATCCTGAGCTGACGGAGCGCGGCCGGCACCGTGGTGCCGACCGCGCCCACACCTCAGCTCGCGGGCGTCGCCGATCCGCCGGCCATCGTCTCCGTGTCGGTCCCCCGCGCCTCGGCGTACCGGTCGCGCAGGTCACGGGCCTTCTCGGAGCGGTACCAGTCCAGCCGTGCCCCGGTCTCGACGGTCTGCATGCCGATCACGACCTTGCCGCGCGACTTCATCTCGGCCAGGTCCTCGTACGCCTCGACGATGTACTCGAACGGGTAGAAGCCCGAGATGAGCACCTGCACGCGTCGGTCCTGCACGGCCTTCGTCAGCAGCGTCAGGAGTTCCCGGGTCTCCTCGTCCTCGGCGGGGGCGCGGAGGAACCGCACCTCGATGTCGCGGCGCTCCTCGGAGGACACGAACCGCTTCTCGCTGACGCCGAGCCGCTCGGCCAGCAGTTCCGCGTTGCTCTCGCCGTGGTTGTCGATGAAGGCCGTGATCGGGCGCCCGCCGGCGATGGCGCGGATGCGGTCCTCCTCGCCCTCGCCGTACACGACGGGCAGCGTCCCGATCTGGCGCAGGTAGTCGTGGTTGCGTGCGCTGCCGAGGGCGATCACGGTCGCTCCGGCGTCGTGCGCCAGCTGGCACTCGATGTGACCGACCCCGCCGGCGGCCGCGGTGACGACGACGGTGTCCTCGGGCCCCAGGCGGAGCGATCGCACCACCGACACCGCGGTGCACCCCGCCAGGTACAGGCCGCCGGCGACCTCCCACCCGACGTGTTCCGGCTTCTTGATGACGGCGCCGCGCGGCACGACGATCCAGGTGGCGTGCGCTCCGCCGTTCGGCGCGTGGCCCATCACCTCGTCACCGACCCGCAGGTCCTTCACCCCGTCGCCCTTCGCGCGCACGATGCCGGCGAAGTCCACACCCTGGCGGGCGGGGAACTCCAGGTCGACGTGGTCGCGCAGCTTCCCCTCGCGCAGGAACCGCTCGATGTGGTTCAGGCCGGCGGCGACGGTCTCGACGACGATCTCTCCGGGGCCGGCCGACGGCTTCTCCTGGGGGACGAGTTCGACGACGTCGAAGTCGCCGTACCGGTCGTACTGGACTGCACTGCCGATCCGCATGGCTGCTCCTCTGCTCCGTGTCGCTCCGGCCTACTCGGTGTTCCCGCGTGCAACCCGAACAGGCGGGGTACCGACACACGGACGGGACCCGGTGACGGACGGGAGGCCCGTGGCGGACACGGCCCCGGGCCTCCCGTCCGTCACGGCGCGCGTCCAGCGCGCAGGCGAGCGCTCAGTGCTTGCCGGCCGCCGCGATGACCGACGCGACCGTGGCGGCGTCGATGTGGAACGCGAGCGGTTCGCCCTCGGGACGCGTCGCGCGCACCGGTGTCGACCAGACGGAGCCGTCCGCGGCGACGTCCACGACGAGCGCGCCGCTGTCCAGGGTCGCCGACTCCTCGTCGTGGGCGCCGGTGACGTCCGTGTCGTTCGCGACCCCGGGCGCGACCAGGACCGGCACGCCGGCCAGTGATCCCGCGAAGTGGTGGTGGTAGTGGCCGCCGAGCACGACGCGGACGTCCGAGCCACGCAGGGCCTCGGCGAGCGCGTCGGGGTTCTGCAGCCGCAGGGCCTCGTGCAGCTCGGTCGGAGCCGGCAGGGGCGGGTGGTGCAGGACGACGACGGTGCCGTGCGGAGCGGGTTCGCCGGCGAGCGCCGCGTGGAGCCGCTCGAGCGACGTCCCGTCGATCTCGCCGTACCCGGCGCCGGGGACGCTCGTGTCGACGGTCACGATGCGGCGGCCGGCGACGACCGACTGCCCGGACACCGGGACCTCGGGCGGCAGGTACTCCATCGTGTGCGCCAGCGGCTGACCGCCCTCGCCCAGCACGTGACCGTTCGCGAGCACCTGCCGGAAGCCGTCGCGCAGGTCGTGGTTGCCCGGCACGGCGACGAGGGCCGCTCCGTGCCGCTCGGCCCAGCCACCGATCCGCTCGCGCACCGCGGTGTACGAGGCCGGGCTGCCGTCCTCGGACACGTCGCCCGACACCACGACGAGCCCGACGCCGGGCAGGTCGTCGAGGTGGCCGAGCAGGCGGTCGAGCGCGGCGGTGGTGTCGACCGACCCCTGGTGCAGGGCTCCGTCGCCGGTCAGGTGGGTGTCGGACAGGTGGAGGATCCGGAGGGTCCCGGCGGCGGGCGGCTGCATGTCCACCACGGTAGCCACGGCGGTCGTGCGCCGCGCCGGTCGCGGGTTAGCGTTGCCTGGTGACCGACGCGTTCATCGACCTCCGCTCCGACACCGTCACCCGTCCGACCGCCGCGATGCGCGCAGCGATGCTCGACGTCGAGGTCGGCGACGACGTCTTCGGCGAGGACCCGACGACGAACCTGCTCGAACAGGACGTCGCGGCACTGCTCGGGCACGAGGCCGGCCTGTTCACCCCGACCGGTTCGATGGCGAACCAGCTCGGGCTGCGGCTGCTGGTCGGCCTCGGCGAGGAACTCGTCGCCGACCAGCAGGCCCACGTGGTGCGGGCCGAGCTCGGCGCCGCCGCGGTGTTCTCCGGCATCACCACCCGCACCTGGGCGTCCGACCGCGGGCGGCTGGTCGCCTCGGCCGTGCGGGACATCGCCGAACCGAACGCCGGCGCCTACTCGGTGTCGACCACCGCGATCGCGGTCGAGAACACGCACAACTTCGGCGGCGGCACGGTGCAGCCCGCGTCCGAGGTCTCCGCCGTGCAGGCCTTCGCTCGGGAGCACGGGATCGCGGTGCACCTGGACGGCGCCCGGCTGTGGAACGCGCACGTCGCCTCGGCCACCCCGCTGCACGAGCTGGCCGCCGGGTTCGACACCGTGTCCGTCTGCCTGTCCAAGGGCCTCGGCGCACCGGTCGGCTCGGTGCTCGTCGGCTCGACGGAACGCATCGCGGCGGCGCGGATCTGGCGGAAGCGGTACGGCGGCGGTATGCGGCAGACCGGGTTCCTCGCGGCGGCGGCGCGCTTCGCGGTGACGCACCACGTCGAGCGGCTGGCCGAGGACCACGCGAACGCCCGGGTGCTCGCCGCGGCACTCGACGTCGATCCGGACACCGTCGAGACGAACATCGTGTTCGCCGAGGTGTCCGATCCGCCGGCGTTCGTGGCCGCTGCGGCCGCCGCCGGGGTCCGGGTGATGCAGCTCGGTCCGCGTCGGGTGCGGTTGGTGACGCATCTCGACGTCTCCGACGACGACGCTGCCCGCGCGGCGGAGGTGCTGGCCCGCCTGCCCCGGTGACGAGCGGCGCGAGGACCTGCCCGCAGGGCCTCAGTCGGCCACCGTGTCGGTGTCCGTGTCCGGCGTCCGGCGCGGACCCCACAGGAGTGCCCCGACCACGAGCCACGCGATGGTCGCCAGCACCGCCATGAACCCGAACAACGCCACCAGCGTCGATGCTCCCGACGCGTACCCACCCGCGACGTACGCGTAACCGGAGTCCGACGGTGGCGCGACCATCTGCACCACGACGTTCAGCACGATGAGCGCACCGCCCACCGCGGCGATGGCGCCGAGGGCGAACTGGTAGGGGTTCCGGCCACGCAGGTGTCGCATGCGTCCACCGTAGGGTTCCGGACGGCGCCCGCCCATCCCCCGATGGCGGGGCGGGCGGTGGTGGTCGACAGCAGCCGACGGCAGCGACGACCGGGAGAGGTCCGACCGTTTGCCCGGGTCGACCCGCGGGCAGGTGGCCCTTCCCCGCCCAGATGCCCGAGACGTAGGATGTCTCCATGACCTCGAGCGACGACCAGCACCGCGTCGACCCCGCCACCGGTGCCCCGGCACCGACGACGAGTCCGGCCTCGACCGCCCGGACGCGGGTCCGACGCCAGCTGCCGACCGTCCGCGACCTCGCGCCGTTGATGCAGTTCAAGAAGCCCTCGCTGCCGGGTCGGCGCCAGCGTCTCGAGTCCGCGCTCACCATCTGGGACCTGCGCGACATCGCAGCCCGCCGCACCCCGAAGGCGGCGTTCGACTACACCGAGGGCGCCGCCGAGGCGGAGATCTCCCTCGCCCGTGCCCGGCAGGCGTTCGAGGACATCGAGTTCACCCCGGCGATCCTCCGCGACGTGTCGACGGTCGACACCTCCCGCGACGTGCTCGGCGCGCCCACCGCCCTGCCGTTCGGGATCGCCCCGACCGGCTTCACCCGGATGATGCAGACCGAGGGCGAACGCGCCGGGGCGCGGGCCGCGGGGCGGGCGGGCATCCCGTTCTCGCTCTCCACGATGGGGACCACCGCGATCGAGGACGTCCAGGGCGCGAACCCGCACGGCCGCAACTGGTTCCAGCTGTACATGTGGAAGGACCGCGACAAGTCGATGGCGCTCGTCGACCGAGCCGCGCGCGCCGGCTTCGACACGCTACTGGTCACGGTCGACGTCCCGGTCGCCGGTGCACGCCTGCGGGACAAGCGGAACGGGTTCTCGATCCCGCCGCAGCTCACGCCGAAGACGGTGATCAACGCCATCCCGCGGCCGTGGTGGTGGTTCGACTTCCTCACCACCGAACCCCTCGCGTTCGCGTCGCTCGACCGGTGGTCCGGGACCGTCGGCGAGCTGTTGGACCACATGTTCGACCCGACCGTCACCTACGAGGACCTCGCGTGGATCCGCGACCAGTGGCCCGGCAAGGTCGTCGTGAAGGGCGTCCAGTCCCTCGCCGACGCGAAGCGGCTCGCGTCGATGGGTGTCGACGGGATCACCCTGTCGAACCACGGCGGCCGGCAGCTCGACCGCGCCCCCGTCCCGTTCCACCTGCTCCCGAACGTCGTCAAGGAGGTCGGCGGGGACACCGAGGTGCACCTGGACACCGGCATCATGTCCGGTGCCGACATCGTCGCCGCGGTCGCCCTCGGCGCACGGTTCACGATGGTCGGCCGCGCCTACCTGTACGGGCTCATGGCCGGCGGCGAGGCCGGGGTCGACCGGGTGATCCAGATCCTCACCGAGCAGATCGAACGCACCATGCGCCTGCTCGGCGTCGCCACACTCGACGAACTCGAACCGGCACACGTCACCCAGCTGCAGCGGTTGCAGCCGATCCCCCGCCCCTGAGGACACCGGACCCCGTCCTCCGATTTCCGTGACACCCCCCGAACGGGGCACGCATGGTGCAAGATGTCCGTGGACGCGTCAACGATCCCCTCGGCACCCGGCCGGCTGACGCGCCGTCCCTCCCCGCATCCTGCGCCCGAAGCACCCGAGGAGCCCGTCATCACGACCCGAAGCACGTGCACGCCCACGCGCGGCACGACCCCAGACACCCGCACCCACACCCGCCGGAGCCCGCGGTGAACCGCCGGCGTCGCGCCGTCCTGGTGGCAGCGGCCGCCAGCGCCCTGGTCATCGGCGTCCCCACCGCCGCCGCCGCCCACCCGTGGTGCGACTGGCGCGACGGCGGACACCGACCGCCGAGCGCCGCCCCGGTCCCCGCACCGACGGACTCCCCGGAGCCTGCGGACGAGTCGACCGTGACCGCCGAGCCCGCTCCGCCCGCCGACGAACCGACGCCCGTCGACGACGCCGCCTCGGCGCCGGTCGAGGACACCGTGCAGCCCGACGAGGCCACCGCACCCGCCGAGGCCGGACCCGCCGACGACGACCCCGAGGCCGACCCGGCACCGGAGCCCGCGTCGCTCGCCGACCTCGCGGCGATCGCCCCCGACGTCTCGTTCGTCGAGGACTTCGACGTGCCGGCCGCGACGGGTCTCGTCACCGCGGCCTACCCGCAGTCGTGGCAGCCCTACCCCGACGGCACCTCCGGCATCTACGCCCCGAGCCGGACCGTCTCCGTGCACGACGGCGTCCTCGACGTCGCGCTCGGCACCGGTGCCGGCGCAGCGGGCACGTTCGGTTCCGCCGACGGCGCGTGGGACCACGTCGGCGGCTCGTTCTCCGTGCGCGCGAAGGCGACCGGTGGCGACGGCAACGGTGCGGCGTTCATGCTGTGGCCGACGTCGAACGTGTGGTCCGACGGCGAGATCGACTTCCCCGAGGGCAACTTCGAGTCGAACCCGTCCGTGTTCCACCACTCGATGACGCCGGGGCGGGAAGCCGAGCGCGTCCAGGTCGACACCGGCGTCTCGTGGCGGGACTGGCACACCTACACGGTGGACTGGGTGCCCGGCGAATCCGTCACGTACAGCGTCGACGGCACCGAGTTGCGGACCATCACCGAGGACGTGCCCACCACGCCGCACCGGTTCATGTTCCAGGTCGGCAACTGGGGCGACGAGGGCAACCTGCTCATCGACTGGGTCTCGACGACCGAGTAGCGTCCGCAGGTCCGCACGTCACGGACGGGAGGCCCGGTGCCAGCTGGCACCGGGCCTCCCGTCCGTCACGTGGTCGCGACCGGCTCAGCGACGCTCGTCGACGAGGGCGACGAAGCGGCTGCCGATGCCCTCGACCTCGCGCCGGGTCAGCCCGGCGGTCGGCTCGGGCGCCTGGTACGGCGCGTGGTAGTCGCACATCAGGTGGTCCCAGTCCGGCCACCACTTCTTCGGCCGCGCGGTCTCGGCGTAGTGGCAGACCACGCACTCCAGGCGCACCCAGACCTTCTTGGTGCCGGTGCGGTTCGCGCGCGACTGCACGAGCCAGGCGGGCGGATCCTGCTCGATCGCCTCGAGCTCGGCTTCGCTGAGGCGGACGGGCAGCCCGTGGTGGGTCGCCATCTCGAGGGGGATGTCGAGCCGGATGGCGGCGTCGCGGCGGGAGAGCATCCGTCCAGGGTAGGTCCTGCGCGGCTCTCGCCACGGCGGCGGTCGACCGGATCGGCTCGACGTCCGGGGTTCCGCCCGCGCCGCCGCCTAGGCTGCGACGGTGACCAGGACGCGGACGACCACCCGACGAGCGATCGTCGCGACCGTCCTCATCGTCGGCGCCGCGGCCCTGTTCTTCGGTCTGCGCACCGCCGTCTTGTTCGCGGGCGCGACCGAAGGCGACGTCCCGGCGACCTCGTCGATCCCCCTGCCGGCAGGGAGCACGGTGGTCGACGAGGACGAGGGGTGCGCCTCCGGCGGGTGTTGGGCACTCGTGTCCGTGCAGCCCCCAGCGGGCACGACCCCGGCCGAGCTGTCGACGAGGTTGGGCACCGAGCCGTTCGCTAGGCTGCCCGGGACGCTGTGGGATCCGCGCGTCGTCAACCTGACGTCGGAGGTCCGGGGCGAGTTCCTCGTGATCCGAGCGGACTACTGGTCCCGCGACGCCCCGCCCTGATCCGCGGGCGGTCCGCCGCCCGTGCCGCCACCGGCGGTGGTCAGTGGCTGTCGGTCATCCCGCTGCTGACGTACGAGGAGTCGACCGTGTCGTCGGTGAGCGTGCAGTTGTAGATGGCGTACGGGTCGGTGTGCCCGTCGTCGAAGGTGAAGGGGTAGATGAGCTGGTAGGTCCCGTCGCTGCCCGTGTACCCCGACGGGTCCTCCGTGAACGTCAGGGTGACCCCGGCGTCCGCGGCCCCCTTGCTGCACTCGTCGTGGATGTGCTGCGCGAGCGACGGTGTCCCGGACCCCTGCGACGGAGACGACGACGGAGTCGACGGGGTCTCGGGAGTGGGGGCGTCCGTCGCGGTCGGCGACGTGGACGGGACCGGGGTCTCGTCCCCGGCGATCGCCGTGGTGGCGGACGGCGACGGAGTCGGGGCGCTCGTTGCGCAACCGGTGAGGGCGGCGACCGTGACGCAGGCAGCCAGTGCGGTGACGCTGAGGCGGGTTCGGGTGTGCATGGGTGTCTCTCCTTCGGTCGGAGCAGGGCGCGCTCACTGAGAGATGTCGTGCGACGGCCGATCCTGACACGGTGCCCCACAGCGGTGCGACGGCCGGGCTCGGATCAGCCCGCCTGGTTCGCCGGCGAGTCGGTCCGGGAAGCGTCGGGCTGGTCGATGGTCCAACTGCCGCGCAGTGCCGTCAACAGGTGCTCGATGTTCCGCAGTGCCCGTCGGGTCTCCCACACCGAGTAGGCGCACGCCCCGACGAACAGCACCAGGATGAGCCACCAGAACGGGCTGACGGTGGCCGCCGCCCAGACGGAGAACGCCGCGAACAGCACCACCATGACCGGCACGACGACCCGGTTGTTGCGGTACCGCTTGCGCGTCGACTCGAGCTCGCGCGTCCACACGACGTGGTCGACGTGCTCGGGCAGCTCGCCGCTCCGGACCGCACGCTGGATCGCCGCCGCCGTCTCCGTCCCGCCTGCGCGACGGCGCCGGTGTGCGATGAGGAACCCGAAGAAGGTCGTCATGACGAGGGCGTAGAAGAAGGAGCCGACGGCCCGCGCGACCAGGGAGTCGGTGTCCTGGTCCGACACGAGACCGATGGCGAAGTACAGGCCACCGACCAGGACGAACAGGATCGGCAGCAGCGCCGGGAGGGGCAGTGAGCGGAAGCGGTCCATCGTGTCTCTCCTGGTTGTCCGAGCGATCCTCGCTCTGATCACCCTGCCCACGCCACCCGGGAGCACCCTGAGCGGGCGCACCGGCCGGAGGGCTCAGCGGCACGCCTAGGGTGAACGGGTGGCGCAGGACGGATCAGCACGGGCAGCACTCGCGGCGGTGGCAGCGGCCGGCTGGGGCGACGCCGCGCCACCCTTCGAGCCGGGCGACACCTTCTCGCCCCGACGAGCGGCCGTGCTCATGCTCTTCGGCACGCTCGACCACACCGCGAGCGACCGCCCGGCGCTGGCCTCCGCGGTCCCCCGCGAGCTCGACGTCCTGCTGCTCGCCCGTGCCGCGACCCTCCGCTCGCACGCGGGCGAGGTGGCCTTCCCGGGCGGCCGTGTCGACCCGGGTGATGCCGATGCCGTCGCTGCTGCGCTCCGCGAGGCACAGGAGGAGACGGGCCTCGACCCGAGGGGCGTCGAGGTGCTCGGCACGCTGCCGTCGGTACCGCTGGCGTTCTCGAACCACCTGGTGCGACCCGTCATCGGCTGGTGGCGGGACCCGTCACCGATCCGGGTCGTCGACGACCAGGAGTCGGCCGCGGTGTTCCGGGTACCGGTCGCCGACCTGCTCGACCCGGCGCACCGGGGCGTCACCGTGATCCGGCGCAGTGGTCAGGAGTGGCGCGGCCCGGCGTTCACCATCGAGGCCGACGGCGACGAGCACCTGGTGTGGGGGTTCACCGCGATGCTGCTGGATGCGCTGTTCGCCCGGCTCGGCTGGACGGAGCCGTGGGACCGCGATCGGGAGATCCCGCTGCCCGGCTGAGCAGGGGGAACGACAGCGGGTCGGCCCGCACCGCGTCGACCGCGTGGGCCACGGCCCCGATGACGACGACGTCGGCCCCGAGCGAGGACGCGACGAGTTCGGGGACCGGGTCGAAGTGCCCCTCGGCGAGCAGGTCGCGTGCGCGGTCGATGACGGCGACGGCGGGCTGGGCGATCGCGCCGGCGACCACCACGCGGTCGATGTCGAGCAGGCTCGCGAGCAGGATGCAGACCCGGGCCAGGCGGTCGCCCAACCGGTCGACGATCGTGCGGGCGACCGGATCACCGCTCCGTGCGGCCGCGAACACCAGGGCGGCGTCGGCGGCGAGCGCGGTGTCGGCGGGGATGAGCCCGGCGGCGACGGCGTCGGCCACGAACGTGCGGGCGACGGCACCGATGCCGTCGGACGAGCCGACACCCTCGACGAGTTCGAGGACCCGCATCTCCCCCGCACCGCCGTGGGCACCGCGCAGCAGGACCCCGTCGACGACGAGCCCGGCACCGAACCGTTCGCCGGACAGCAGCGCGGCGAACGAGGCGTCTCCCGAGGACGGCCGTTCGGCGAGCGCGGCGAGGTTCGCGTCGTTCTCGACCAGCACCCGCCCGTGCGGCACCGCGTCGGCGAACCCGGGGTTCATCCGGACCCAGAAGCCACCGTCGTCGGGTGACGCCCCGGCCGCGTCGACCGGTGCGGGGATGCCCACGACGGTGACCAGGACCCGGGCGCGGTCGACGTCGGCCGATGCGAGTGCGGCCGCCACGGTGTCGGCCAGGACCCCGAGCCGCACGGGCACGTCGAGGCCCGATTCGCCGAGCGCCCCCTCGGCACGACCCAGCACGGTGCCGCGCAGGTCGGCGACGAACGCCGTCACCCGGTGCTGCCCGGCGTCCACGCCGACGACGACGCCGGCGGCGGTGTCGAGCGCGTAGCGACGGGCCGGGCGCCCCATCCGGTACTCCCCCGCGGCGCGGGCGTCGTCGAGCTCGCACATCCAGCCGAGCCGGACGAGTTCCTCGGCCGCGCTCAGCACGGTGGACCGGGTCAGGCCGGTGGCGTCGATCGCCTCGGTCGCGGTGAACGCCGACGAGTCGAAGGCGTACGCGAGCAGCGTCTCTGCGCTCGTTCCACGGGGTGGCGGCATGCCGTGACCCTATCGCGCGACGAGTTCCTTGCGGAATTCGATTTTCTCGCTACATTTAGTCCTGCGAGCGGCAGCGGAGCCGTTCGCAGGTCGGAACGGCAGGGACGCCGGGTCCGGACGGACGGAGACGACGTGCAAGCACACGCCACCGCCAGGAGCACGGCAT
>NZ_JAIXIG010000001.1:0-123104 GCF_020297365.1 Curtobacterium oceanosedimentum | reverse complement strand
GATTTTCTCGCTACATTTAGTCCTGCGAGCGGCAGCGGAGCCGTTCGCAGGTCGGAACGGCAGGGACGCCGGGTCCGGACGGACGGAGACGACGTGCAAGCACACGCCACCGCCAGGAGCACGGCATCGGTGAGCCGACGCGGGTTCCTGCTCGGAGCGGGCGGCATCGGGGCGGGCCTCGCGCTCGCCGGGTGCGCCCCGATCGGGTCCTCGAGCGCCAAGCCGGAGACCATCACGTTCTACGTGTCGAAGCCCGAGGTCATCGGCTACTTCGACGACGTCATCGCGCGGTTCCACCAGACCCAGTCGAAGGTCCGTGTCGTCCGCGACTCGACCTCGAGCATGTCCGCGAACTTCGTCCGGAACCGTCCGCCGGACCTCGGCTGCTGGAACTACAACTTCTCGGTGGTGCCCTTCGTGGAGCACGGCGCACTGTCGGACCTGTCCGACATGCCCCAGGCCGACACCATCAACCCCGACCTGTGGCCGCTCATGGAGCAGACCGCCGACTACCCCGGCCGGAAGAGCGCGCTGCCGTACTCGGTGACCGCCGCGTCGGTGATCTACAACAAGGCGCTCTTCGCGGAGCAGGGACTGGACGTCCCGACGACGTGGAGCGAGTTCGCCGACGTGTGCGAGCGCCTGACCACGGCCGGCATCGCGCCGATCTACGGCACGTTCAAGGACAACTGGACGATCGCCCAGGGCATGTTCGACTACTCGATCGGCGGCATGATCGACACCCCGCAGGTGTTCGCAGCGCTGCGGCGCGAGGGCACGAGCGTGGGGAAGGACTCGTCGGTGTCGTTCGCACGGGACTTCCGGGAGCCGATGGAGCGCATGGTGCAGCTCCGCGCCTGGCACCAGGACGGGGCCGCGAGCCGCGGGTACGGCGACGGCAACCTCGCCTTCGCGCAGGGCAAGGCCGCGATGTACCTGCAGGGGCCGTGGGCCCTCGGCGAGATCGCCAAGACCACGAAGGACATGGACCTCGGCACGTTCCCGCTGCCCGTCACCGACGACCCGGCCGACCGCAAGGTGCGCGTGAACGTCGACCTGGCGCTCTGGATCCCCGAGGCGTCGCGCAAGCAGGAGGCCGCCCGCGAGTTCCTGTCGTTCCTGATGAGCACGAAGGTCAACGACCGGTACAACGCCGACAACAACGGCTTCGGGGTCCGCAAGGACGCTCCCCCGGCGTCGAACCCCGCCCTGCGCGGCATGCAGTCGTACTACGACGACGCCGCCTTCTACCTCGGCGCATCGCAGCTCATCCCCGCCGAGATCCCGGTCGCGAACTACGCGCAGTCGATCGCCTTCGGCGGCGATCCGCAGCGCCAGCTCCGCACCCTCGACGCCGACTGGGCGCGTCTCGCGCTCCGCACGGCCGCGTAAGGAGACGTCCCATGGCAACCACGACCACCGAAGCCGTCACGACGGCGGGCCGACGCCGACGGGGCGGAGCCGCGCCGGGCCTCCAGGCCGGACGACGGGACGGACTGCGGGACGGACGCCGCAAGCCCCGCGTCGACCCGCTCTTCCTCGCCTTCCTGCTCCCCACCCTGCTGTTGTTCACCCTCGCGATCACGCTGCCCGCGGTGATGGGCATCGTGCTGAGCTTCACGAACTCCGTCGGCTTCGGCGAGTTCCGGTTCATCGGCCTGACGAACTACGTGGCGGTGTTCTCCGACCCCGCGATCCTGCAGGCCTACCTGTTCACGCTCGGGTTCTCGCTCGTCACCGTGATCGTCGTGAACGCCGTCGCGTTCCTGCTCGCCATCGCGCTGACGTCGAAGATCCGCGGCAAGATCGCCCTGCGCGCGGTGTTCGTCCTGCCGATGGTGATCTCCGGCATCGTCATCGCGTACGTGTTCTCGTTCCTGTTCGCGAACAGCCTGCCGGCGTTCGCGACCGCGATCGGGTTCGGGCCGCTCGAGCAGAGCATCCTGGCGGACCCCGACCTCGCCTGGATCGCGATCGTGATCGTCACCGCGTGGCAGGCGATCCCGTCGACCCTGCTCATCTACATCGCCGGGGTGCTCTCGATCCCCGGAGAGGTGTACGAGGCAGCGGCCCTCGACGGCGCGAGCGCGTGGCGGCAGCTCGTCTCGATCACCGCGCCGCTGACGGCGGGCTACATCCTGATCAACCTGGTCATCGGGTTCAAGAACTTCCTGAACTCGTACGACATCATCGTCGGCCTGACCGACGGCGGCCCCGGCACCTCGACCACCAGCGTCGCGATGAGCATCTTCAAGGGCTTCAACGGCGGCGACTACGCCTACCAGATGGCGAACGCCACGATCTTCTTCGTCATCGCGGTCGTCATCGCCGTGATCCAGCTGCGGGCCACCCGCGGGAAGGCAGCGCTCTGATGTCCCTGCAAGCACCCCTGCGCCCCGGCACGACCGCCACCGGCAGCATCCGCTCCGTCGACGCCGACCGCTCCGCCGGCGGGTCCGGCGGATCCGGGCGCGGCCGGTCCAACTGGCCCGTCACCGTCGTCCTCGTCCTGTGCGCCCTGTCCGTCCTGGTGCCGCTGTACGTCACGCTGACCATGGCGTTCAAGACCACCGGGCAGGCCGTCGACGGCAACGCGTTCTCGCTGCCGGCACCGTTCAGCGTCGACGGCTTCGTGCAGGCGTGGGAGCTGACGGACTTCCCGCGGGCGTTCGCGGTGTCGGTGTTCGTCGCGGCGATCACCGTCGTCGGCACGATCCTGCTCGCCTCGTTCACGGCGTACGCCATCGCCCGCAACTGGGACCGCCGGCTGTTCCGCTGGTCGTTCTTCTACCTGCTCGCCGCGATGTTCCTGCCGTTCCCGGTGCTCGCGCTGTCGCAGGTGAAGCTCACCGGGCTCGCGCACCTGGACAACCCGCTCGGCGTCGCGATCCTGCACGTCATGTTCCAGCTGTCCTTCAGCGTGCTGCTCTTCACGGCCTTCCTGCGGTCGATCCCGGCCGAGCTGGAGGAGAGTGCACGCATCGACGGTGCGAGCACGGGGCAGGTGTTCTGGCGACTCGTGTTCCCGCTGCTGGCACCGATGAGCGCCACCGTCGGCATCTTCGCGTTCCTGGCGTCGTGGAACGACTTCGTGATGCCGTCGCTGATCACCTCGGACCCGGCACTGCAGACCCTGCCGGTGCTGCAGCAGATGTTCCAGACCCAGTTCAGCAACAACTACAACGTGTCGTTCGCCTCGTACCTGATGGCGATGGCCCCGGCGATCATCGTCTACCTCGTCACCCAGCGGTGGGTGATGGCCGGCGTGACGCAGGGCGCCATCAAGTGACCGCCGCCGGCACCGACCCCACCGCCACCGCCACTACCCCCGCCCCCTCGACCCACGAAAGGCCCGACGTGACCGACACCCTCGCCCAGACCGCCACCACCACGAACGACGAGACCTGGTGGCGCCAGGCCAGCGTCTACCAGATCTACCCCCGCTCGTTCGCCGACGCGAACGGCGACGGCATCGGCGACCTGCCCGGCATCACCGAGCGCGTGCCGTACCTGGCCTCGCTCGGCGTCGAGGCCGTCTGGCTCAGCCCCTTCTACCCCTCCGCCCTGGCCGACGGCGGCTACGACGTCGACGACTACCGCGACGTCGACCCGCGCCTGGGCACCCTGGACGACTTCGACCGGATGGTCCAGGCGCTGCACGCCGCCGGCATCCGGGTGATCGTCGACGTCGTCCCGAACCACACGAGCGACCGGCACGAGTGGTTCCGCGAGGCCCTCGCCGCCCCCAAGGGCTCACCGGCCCGCGACCGGTACGTGTTCCGCGACGGCAGCGGTCCGTCCGGCGAGGACGCCCCCGCCGACTGGGTCTCGATCTTCGGCGGCCCGGCCTGGACCGCGGTCGGTGACGGCCAGTGGTACCTGCACAGCTTCGCGAAGGAGCAGCCCGACCTGAACTGGGCGAACCGGCAGGTGCGCGACGACTTCCTGCACACCCTGCGGTTCTGGTCGGACCGCGGCGTCGACGGGTTCCGCATCGACGTCGCCCACGGTCTGGCGAAGGACCTGGGCGAGACGCTGCCGACCTGGGCCGAGCTCGCCGAGATGCCGAAGGACGGCACGCACCCGCTGTGGGACCGCGACGACGTGCACGAGATCTACGCCGAGTGGCGGACCGTCTTCGACGAGTACACGCCGGCCCGCACCGCGGTCGCCGAGGCCTGGGTCCCCGCCGACCGACGCGCCCGCTACGCCAGCGCCGAGGGGCTCGGACAGGCGTTCAACTTCGACCTGCTCGAGGCCGACTTCGACGCAGGCCAGTTCCGCACCATCATCGAGTTCAACCTCGGCCTCGCCGAGCAGTCCGGCTCGTCGACCACGTGGGTGTTCTCGAACCACGACGTCGTCCGGCACGCCACCCGCTACGCGCTCCCCGCCCGGAACGGCGGCGAGCAGAAGCAGGGCGCCGCGTGGCTGCTCGCCGGCGGCTCGCAGGACGCGCTCGACCGGTCGCTCGGACTCCGTCGCGCGCAGGCCGCCACGCTGCTCGAGCTCGCCCTGCCCGGCTCGGCGTACCTGTACCAGGGCGAGGAGCTCGGTCTGCACGAGGTCGGCGACGTCCCGGACGCCGAGCGGCAGGACCCGGCGTTCTTCCGCAACCCGGGCGTCAACGTCGGCCGCGACGGCTGCCGCGTGCCCATCCCGTGGACCCGCTCCGGCCCGTCGTTCGGGTTCGGGCCCGCGGGCTCGCACCTGCCGCAGCCGGCGTGGTTCGCCGACTCGAGCGTCGAGGCCGAGGACGCCGACCCCGACTCGACCCTGAACCTGTACCGCACGGCGCTCGGCCTGCGCGGCCAGCTGCAGTCCGAGGAGCACCTCGAGTGGCTCGAGACCGGCCGCGGCGACGTGCTCGCGTTCCGGCGGCCGAACGGCTGGACGAGCGTGACGGTGTTCGGCGACGAGTCGTACGTGCTGCCGGCCGGCGAGCTGCTGCTCGCCTCCGCCCCCGTGGTCGACGGCGCCCTGTCGGGCGTGGGGACGGCCTGGTTGCGGTCCTGACGGAACCGGGTGACGGACTGGAGGCGCGGTGCGGGCAGGCACCGCGCCTCCCGTCCGTCGTGGCGGTACCGCCCCGGGCCGCGACCGACACCCGAGACGTCGCCCGGTCCCGGTAGGGTCGCCCCATGAGCGGGGCGAGCATCGACGTGCAGGACTTCGTGATGCGGTTCGGGGACCGCACCGTCGTGGACGGGTTGTCGTTCGACGTCGCCCCCGGTGAGACCTTCGGCCTGCTCGGCAGCAACGGGTCCGGCAAGACCACCACGATCCGCGCCCTGCTCGGCATCACCACGCCGACGGCGGGGACCCTGACGATCGACGGTGAACCGTACCGGCCCGCCACCGGCGGCATCGGCTACCTGCCCGAGGAGCGCGGGCTGTACCGCAAGGAGTCCGTCATCGACGTGATGACCTACTTCGGGCGGCTCCGCGGTCTCGGCCGAGCCGAGGCGACCGCGTGGAGCACGGACTACCTGGCCCGCGTCGGGCTGGCCGACCGGGCGAAGCTGCGCGTCGACAAGCTCTCCGGCGGGCAGCAGCAGAAGGTGCAGCTCGGCATCACGATCATGGACCGGCCCCGGCTGCTCATCCTCGACGAACCGACGAAGGGCCTCGACCCCGTGAACCGTCGGCTGCTGCTCGACCTGGTCGACGAACGGAAGGCCGACGGCGCCACGGTGATCCTGGTCACGCACCACATGGACGAGGTCGAGCGGCTGTGCGACCGCATCCTGCTCCTCAAGGACGGCGCCGCCGCCGCGTACGGCACGGTGCCCGACGTGCAGGACGCCTTCGGCGGCGCCGTCGCCCGGGTCGGCCTCGTCGGCGCCGTGCCGCCGTCGCCGCTGTACCGGCTCGCCCGGCACGAGGGGCACGTCGCCCACCTCGTGCCGACCCCGGCCGCCACGCCCGACGGCGCCGACATCCTGGCGTCGCTCGTCGCCGCAGGTGTGCACGTCACCGCGTTCGAGATGCGGCGGATCCCGCTCGACGAGATCTTCGTGCAGGTCTACGGGCACGACGCCCTCGCCGCCGCCGAGGGGGTCGCCGCGTGAGCACCCTCGGCACCGTGGTGCGCTTCGAGTTCGTCCGCGCCGTGAAGAAGCCCGCCTTCTGGATCGGCACGCTCGCACTGCCCGTCGTGATCGTCGTGGTGTCGCTGCTCGTCGGCATCGGCCAGGCGGCCGGCACCGACTCGGTGGTGTCCGGGTCCTCGGCGACGAAGACCCCGTTCCACTACGTCGACGAGTCCGGGCTCGTGTCCGAGTCGGTCGCCGCACGGTGGGGCGGGTCACCGTCCGACGACGTCGCGGCCGACCGGGCGGCGGTGCGCGACGGCGAGCTCGACGCCGTCATCGTGTTCCCGTCGTCGCCGTCGAGCACGGCGATCCGCATCGACGCCGCCGACCGCGGCCTGTTCGCCAACGGGGTGTACTCGTCGCTCGCCGAACGGGTGCTGGAACAGAGCGTCGCGGCGTCGGTCGACGACGCCGAGACGGTGAAGCTGCTCCGCACTCCCCCGGACACCGACCTCACGACCTACGCCGACGGCCGGGTGGCACCGGGCTGGCTGTCCGTCGTCCCGCCGTTCCTGTTCGTGGCGGCATTCTTCGGCCTCGTGGTCCTGTTGGCCGCTCGCATGGTCACGGTCGTGGTCGAGGAGAAGGAGAACCGCATCTCCGAGATGATCCTGACCGCGGTCACCGCCGGCGACCTGATCCGCGGCAAGGTCGTCGCGATGCTGCTGGTCGGCCTGGTGCAGGTCGGGGTCTTCCTCCTGCCCGGCCTGGTCGGCCTGCTCGTCGCGCTGCCCTTCATCGCGTCGCGCCTGGGTGGCGTCACCGTCGATCCGTGGCGGATGGTCACCGGCGCCCTGCTGCTCGTCGGCGGGGTGCTCCTGGCATCGGGACTCTTCGTCACCGTCGGCGCCGCGGTACCGTCGATCAAGGACGCCTCGGCGCTGCAGTCCGCGGCGATCTTCGCGCTGATCATCCCGCTCTACGCGGCGTTCTTCGTGGCGACCAGCCCGTCGTCGCCCGTGGCGCAGTTCTTCACGTACTTCCCGACGTTCACGCCCGTGTCGGCCATGGTCCGGAACGCGGTCGGGGCGCTGACGGTGACGGAGTCGGTGATCTGCATCGTCGAGGTGTTCGTCGTCGCCGGGCTGCTGCTCTGGTTCGCCGAGTACCTGTTCCGGCACTCGGTCGCGCAGTACGGGTCGAAGGTCACCGTGCGGCAGGTCCTGTCGTGGCGGCGGGGGCGTCGGGGCTGAGACCGCCGGACACCGTGCGGCGTCAGACGCGGACCGGCACCTCGTCGAGGTCCCACGAGGGGACGTCGTGCCGCTTCCACCCCTGCCGCAGCGTGCCGACCGCCCGGTCGAACTCCACCAAGACGTCGATGTAGGGCCGGACGAGCATCTGGATCTGCATGCCCTCGTACACGGCCAGCAGCTGCGTGGCCGCCTGGTACGCGGGGATGGACGACTCCTCGACGCCGCGGTCGAAGTCACGCTGCAGGCCGACGGTCAGCTCCTCGACGTACTCCTCGAAGCGCTTGCGGAACAGGTCCGAGAACCGGGACTCCGAGCTGGCGATCGTGACCACACCGGCGAGCACCCGCACGAGCCCCGGATCGGCGACGTCCTCGGCCAGGGTGAGCCGGACGTGGTCGATGGTGCAGGACGGCTCGGTCACGCGCCGCGACCCCCGCAGCTGCGCCCACCGGTCGTAGGTGACCAGGAGCAGGGCGTCCCACGTGGGGAAGAGCCGTTCGACGGTCTCGAGCGACACACCGGCCACCTCGGCCACGACCGAGGCGTCGACGGCATCGAACGGGTGCAAGCGGTACGCACGGATCGCCGCGCGCACGGTGCGTTCCGCGAGGGACTCGTCGTCCGCCACGCGCTCGCCCTGCAGGGGTTCCATCCCCCAACTACACCGCATGTGCGCCGGTTTGTCTCGTCCCAGACCGGGGGCCGTGCGTCGTCGGGATCCTCGGATCCTCCTCGGGTCCTCCTCGGGTCCTGCGCGGCTCCTCCGGACGGCGGGTGCGACCGTCAGCCGACGGTCACCGGAGCCGCGGACGGGCGGACCCGCTGGCGCATCCAGACGAAGAACCCGGCGAGCGTGAAGACGCCGTAGAACACGTACATCAGGCCGGACGCGTAGTAGCCGGCCGAGAACAGCAGCGGCACGCCCACCAGGTCGACCGCGACCCAGATGAGCCAGAACTCCACCCACCCCTTCGCCATGCCGTAGGTGGCGAGCAGGGAGCCGACGAAGATCCACGCGTCGCTCCACACCGGCTCGTACGAACCGAGCGCACGGAACAGCGGGGTCAGGGCGGCGGTGCCGCCCACCATCCCCAGGACCAGCAGTCCGCGGGTCCGCCAGGAGGCCCAGTGCGGGTCGATCACGGTGGTCGCGTCGTCGGGACGGTGCGTCCAGCGGTACCAGCCGTAGATGCTCACGATGATGAACATGACCTGACGCCCGGCCTGCCCGAGCAGGTTCACCGGGTTGGGGGTGTCGAACAGGGCGCCCATGAAGACCGTGAAGAGCAGGGCGTTGCCGACCAGGCCGACGGGCCAGGCCCACACCTTCCGGCGCATGCCGCCCAGCGCGCTGAGCAGGCCGAAGACGTTGCCGATCACCTCGCGCCAGAGCACCGTCTGGTCGCCGATGACGATCTGCGCGTCGAACAACCAGCGCACGATGTCCATGGGTCCTCCTCGTTCCGGGACGGTGCAACGACGCATCACCGACCGGCATTCCTGCTGGACGACCATCGATCATGCTCGCCGGCACCGTGAAAACGGGGTACAAACTGTGTCCTCCTTCTCGGGGACTGAAATGACCCCCGTTCTGGGGTCGTGGTGAACGCTCGTTCTCGCTTGTCCGCACTTTGGGGGACAGCTAACGTCGAAGCCAGAGCGAGTCCAGCCCGCCCGAGCAGCAGCACATGCGCTCCGAGGCCCGGCGACCGTTCTCGGCACCGGTCAGCCGCGACCCCCTCCAACCCCTGGGTCGATGACGAAGTCCCCCACCGGACACGACGCCCGAATGTCCCCGGTGGGCTTCAGCGTGCCACGAGCACGCAGGAACGGATCAACCCCATGCACAAGATCGTCACCGGCGCCATCGCCGGCGCAGCAGGCGTCGCACTCCTCCTCGGCGGTGCGGGCACCTTCGCCCTCTGGAACGCGAGCGCCTCGAGCGCCGCGTCGTCGGTCAACTCGGGCACCCTGACGCTGAGCGCCAACAACGACGGCGCCTGGACGGACATCACGAACGGTCGTTCCACCGCGATCGACCCGACCAAGGCCCTGATGGTCCCGGGCAACACCTTCCAGTTCACGCAGACGCTGACCATCGGCGCGACCGGCCAGGACCTCAAGGCCAACCTGACCTACGCGAACCAGAGCATCACCGGCGACGCCGCCCTGCTCGCCGCCACGACGAAGACGCTGGCCGTCACGTCGACGAGCGCCTCCGTCGTGCAGTCCTCGTCCGCCGCGAACACCTTCGTGGTCTCGCCGTCGTCGTCCACCTCGACCGTCAAGGTCGTCTTCACCGTGACGCTGCCCGCGTCGGCGACCACCGGTCAGGGCGGCTCGATCAACCTCAGCGCGCTCGCCTTCACGCTGACCCAGACCGCGATCGGTTCCTGATCCACCGATCGCCACGAGCCGACCACGACGACCAGGAGCACACGCATGACCGCCACACCGCGGACGACGGGACGCCACCGCGCAGCCCGACGACACCGCTGGGTGTGGCCGGTCGCGCTCGGCCTGGTCGTCGCGGTCGGCACCGCGCTCCTCGGGACCGGCGGGACCTACGCGCTCTGGAACGGGACCGCGAGCACCGCGGCCACCAGCGTGCGCTCCGCGACCGCGACGATCACCGTCGGCACGCTCTCCTCGATGAACACCACCGTGCTCGGACCGGGGACCAGCACCAGGGGCACCTTCACGGTCCGGAACACCGGGTCGATCCCCCTGTCGATGCGCGTCGCCACGACGTCCGCGACGTCGTCGTCCACGGCCGCACTCGGTGAGCTGACCCTCCGACTGGCGACCGTGTCGTCGGCCGCGGACTGCGCCGCCGGTCTCGCCGGTGCGAGCGGCCGTCTCGCGACCTTCGACACGGGCAGCAGCTCGTTCACCCTGCCGGCCGGCGCGAGCGGTGTCGGCTGCGTCGAGGTCGTCCTCGACGCCGACGCCCCGCAGAGCGTCGCCGGCGCCACCACGGACTTCTCCCTCACCGTCACGGGAACGCAGGTCTCCGCATGAACCGCCGCCTCCGGCTCGTCGTCGCCGTGCTCCTGGCCGCTGTCTTCGTCGGTGGCGGGTCGAGCGCCGCGTGGGCGCTGTGGAGCGCGTCCGGCACGACCACCGCGACCACCCGGGTCGGCACGGTCGCGGGCACGATCAGCGGCACCAACGCCCTCACCACGACGTTCTCGTCGGGCGTCACGGCGATCACGAAGCCCCTCACGCTGACCGACTCGGGCACCCTCGGCGGAACGACCACCACCACGGTCTCCGTCGCGTCCGGCAGCTCGACCGCCCTGGCGCGAGCCGTCACCGTCGTCGCCTGGCCCGTCGCCTCGACCGCTGCGTGCACCACGAGCACGGCCGTCGGCGGCGGATCCGTCACCGGGTCCTGGGCGTCGCTGCCGAGCATGAGCTCGAAGCTCGCCGCCGGCGCCTCCGCCGTCTGGTGCACCCGCAGCACCCTGCAGTCGTCGGCCCCCGCGGGTTCGACCGCGAAGGTGGTCGTCGCCCTGACCGTCACGAGCGGGACCTGGACCTCCGCCGTCGTGTCGGGCGGGTTCACCCTGACCACACCGGCAGCGGTGGCCGACACGCCGTCACTGGTCTGCACCGACCACGGCGGCTGGTACGTCGACGTCCGGTGGGACGCCGCGAACCGTCCGCAGGACACCTGGTACGGGGCCTTCGTCGGCTCGACGCCGGTCGGGCAGAAGGCGCAGGACTACTCCGCGTTCATCACCATCTCGCCCGCGGACATCCCCGCGAGCGCCGGCACCTCGGGCACGCTGACCGTCACCGTCAAGGTGCTCGACAGCACCGGCACCCCCACGACGACCGTCGCGGGCACCGGCAAGGTGACGCTCTTCACCCAGGACAACGGGGCGGCGATCCGATGCGGCGTCTGACCCCCACGACGCCCAGGACCGGCTGGCGTGCGGTCGTCCACGCGGTCGCGTTCGGACTCAGCACCGGACTGCTGCTCATCGTCGCGGGCCTGGCCGTCGTGCTGATCGTCGTGCCGAAGGCCACGGGCTCGATGCCGCTCACCGTCCTGACGCGCTCGATGGAGCCGACCTTGCCCCCGGGCACCCTGCTCGTCGTCCGGCCGGTCCCCGTCGAGGACATCCGCGTCGGCGACGTCGTGACCTACCAGATCGTCTCCGGGCAGCCGGCGGTGATCAGCCACCGCGTCGTGTCGGTGGCCTCGTCGTCGGACGGCGAACGGACCTTCGTGCTCAAGGGCGACGCCAACGCGAAGGCCGACCCGGCCCCCGTCACCGCGGTGCAGATCCGCGGTGTGGTCTGGTACTCCCTGCCGGAGATCGGCATCGTCAACCAGGTCGTGAACGGGTCGCGCAGCTGGCTCATCCCCGCGGTCGCGGGCGTGCTGCTGACGTACGGCGCCGTCATGATCACCGCTGGCGTCGTCAGCACCGCTCGACGCCGACGGGCCAGGACCGGCCACGGACGCCGGAGCGCGGCGCACCGGGTCGCACACAGCAGCACCGAGACCACGGACACGAGCCGGTCTAGGCTCGGTGGACGTGACGGACGGCGTGCAGCGGGCGCAGGAGCTCCTCGACGAGGCGACTCGACGGCTCCGCGCGGCAGACGTGCCGGACGAGGCACTCGGCGAGTACGTGCAACCGAAGGCCGTCCTGGGGATCCGTCGTGACCCGACGATGCGACCGCTCGGCCGGGTCTGGCGGGTCGGCGCGCTGCTGATCGGGTCGTCGCCCGAGACCACCGGCCGGGTCTGGGCCACGGGAGCGATCACCTGGGTGACGGAACCCGGCCGGGCGCAGTTCCAGTCGGTCTCGGCCGAGGTGCGCCGCGCCTACCGTGCCGCGGCGGCCAAGGGACACTTCGCCGCCGGCGACACCGTCAACCACGGTGCCGTGCCGATCCCCGTCGACGACACCCTGGTCGGCGGCGACGGGGTGCTCTTCGTCGCCGACGACGTGCCGTCCGTCCGCTGGTCCCCCGCCGCAGGCACCGCCGTCCCGCTCGCCGACTACCTGGCCGACCGGGTCGGGCTCCTCGTCGACCCGCCGCGGGGCGCGACCGACTGAGCCCGCGGGCTCCCAGCTGTCGCCGCACCGCCTCGGTAGGTTCTGCGGCATGCACGCCGAACGCCGCCGCATCGTCCTGCCCGGGCAGTACGGCCCCGCGTTCGACGACGGCGGGCCGGCCCTGGTGGTCGAGGCGCGCGAGTTCTTCACGGCGCGCCCGGTGCACCGTGCGAAGGCCCACCTGTGGCTCAGCGCGCTGCGCCACCGCGTCCGCGAACTCGGCGACCGGGCCGAGCACGTCCAGGTCGACACCCTGCGCGAGGCGCTGGCCGGCCGGGCAGGGCTCGACGTGGTCGATCCCCCCTCGAGCACGATGCGGGCACAGGTCCGGCACTGGGGCCAGGACGTCCTCGTCCTGCCGAGTCGCGGCTTCGTGACCGACGAGGCCGAGTTCGCCGAGTGGGCGGCGCAAGGCACCGGGCGGTTCCGGATGGAGCAGCACTACGAGCGGGTCCGGCGGCGCGAGGGCTGGCTCATGGAGCAGGGGGCACCGCTCGGCGGCGCGTTCAGCCTCGACGCCCAGAACCGCCAGCCCCCGCCGAAGGGTGCGACGACCCTCGGGCTGCCCGAACCGTGGTGGCCGGTCGAGGACGACATCGACGAACAGGTCCGACACGATCTGGACCGGTGGGAGCGGGACGGCGTCGCCCGGTTCGTCGGGCGTGACGACCGGCGCCGTTTCGCGGTGACCGCCGACGAGGCCCGCCGCGCCCTCGACGACTTCGTCGCGGTGCGGCTCGGCGACTTCGGCCCGTTCGAGGACGCGACGCTCACCGACGACTGGACGATGGCGCACTCGCTGCTGAGCGTGCCGATGAACCTGGGCGTGCTCGACCCCGTCGAGGCGATCGACGCAGCGCTCGAGGCACACCGGACCCAGGCGGCACCGCTGGCCAGCGTCGAGGGTTTCGTCCGGCAGATCGCCGGGTGGCGCGACTACGTCTGGCACCTCTACTGGTGGTTCGGCGACGACTACGGTGCCTCCGAGAACGCGCTCGGGGCCCACGAGCTCCTGCCCGACTGGTGGCGGGAGCTGGACGCCAGCGAGATCGACGCCGTCTGCCTGCGGACCGCGGTCCAGGGCCTGCACGACCACGGGTGGCTGCACCACATCCAGCGCCTGATGGTCCTCGGCAACTGGGCGCTCCAGCGCGGGTACGACCCGGTCCGGCTCACGGAGTGGTTCACCGACGTGTTCGTGGACGGCACCGACTGGGTGATGCCGGCGAACATCATCGGCATGTCGCAGCACGCCGACGGGGGCATGGTCGCCACGAAGCCGTACGCCTCGGGCGGTCGGTACATCGACCGCATGTCGGACCACTGCGGCGGGTGCCGGTACGACCCGACCCAGCGCACCGGGGACGACGCCTGCCCGTTCACCGCCGGTTACTGGGCCTTCCTGTCCCGCGCCGAACCGGCACTCCGCGACAACCACCGGATGGTCCGCCCCCTGCAGCAGATGCGGCGGCTGCCGGACCTCGACCAGGTCGTCGCCCAGGAAGCCGCCCGCCGCTCGCCGTGACGGCACCTCGTCCCGGTAGTGTCGGAACGTGAGCAACGAGGCATTCGACGACCGCTACGAGCTGCGCGAGTTCGCGCCCGGGACGGACGACAAGGGGGCACCGAACGCCGAGACGGCAGCGTGGATGCAGGCCGTGGGGATGGGGTTCCACGAAGCCGACCCCGACGCCGAGGGCGCGGCCCGCATGGTGTCGCACTTCATCGCCGACGACGAGACGTTCCTCGGCGTGTACGTGCGCCAGCCGTTCCCGGGCTCCGTGGACGAGACGTGGCCGGCCGGCACCTTCACCTGGTTCCGCAAGGCGCTGAGCTGGGGCGACGGGTCCGCGATCGACACGCAGGCGATCTCGGCCGTGACCGTCCGCCCGACCGAGCGTCGCCGCGGCATCCTGCGCCGGATGATGACGCACGCGCTCGAGCGCGGTGTCGCCGAGGGGTATGCCGTCGCGTCGCTCACGGCGTCCGAGGGCACCATCTACCGCCGCTTCGGCTTCGGCTGCGCCATCCGTGAGCGCGCGGTGCACGTCCGCCGCGAGCGCGCACTCCCCCTGCTCGCCCCGACCTCGGGTACGGTGTCGGTCGTCACGCCGCAGTGGCTGGCCGACGGCCCGGGCAAGGCGCTGTTCGAGCGCTTCCACGCCCGCACGCCGGGCTCCATGGTCCGCAACACCGGGACCTGGCCGATCGTGTTCGGCCTGATCGGTCCCGACGACAAGCCCGCGAAGGACGTCCGTGCCGCCGTGCACCGCCCCGACGGCTCGGACGAGCTCGACGGGTACGTCACGTGGCGGATCAAGGAGTCGAACGGCGCCGACACCACGCTCGAGATCGTCGACCTGGTCTACGCCGACGACGCCGCCTACACCGCGCTGTGGGAGTTCCTGCTGTCGATCGACCTCAACGACGTCGTGAAGTACAACCGCTCCCGCCTCGACGACCCGATCGTCGCGGCGCTCGGCGACAACCGTGCGTACGACGTCGACCACGAGGAGGACCACGTCTGGCTGCGTGTCCTCGACGTGGCCGCGGTGCTCGAGTCGCGCCCGTTCGCCGTCGACGGGTCGCTGACCCTCGCGGTCACCGATGCGCTCGGCTTCACCTCCGGCACGTACCGGCTCGACGTCCAGGAGGCCCGTGGCACGGTCACGCGGATCGCCGACGACGTCGACGTGGCCGGGTCCGACATCCAGCTCGATGTCGCGGAGCTCGGCGCGCTGCTCATCGGGTCGGTCTCCCCCGGCACGCTGGCCGCTGCGGGACTCGTCCGTGCCGCGGACCCGACGTCGGTGCAGCGGCTCGGGGCGATGCTGACGCCGCCGCGGACGCCGCACGGCATCACGTACTTCTGATGACGGTCGCCGACACGCTCGGTCGGGCACGCCAGGTCCTGTCGGTCCTGGCGTCCCCGACCCTGCGTGCGGCGGTCGTCAGCGACGGGCACCTCGACGAACGGACCCGCAGGTCGATCCGGTCCTTCGACTGGCTCGACGACGACGGCCCCGATGCCGAGGTGCTCGGCCGGACCGCTCGGGACCTCCAGCGGTTGCAGTCCCCTGCGGGCCTGCTCGAGTTCGCCCGGATCGAGCGGATGCCCGCCAAGGACGCCGAGCGCCACGGGCTGTCGGTCCGTATCGTGCAGCTCGTGTTCGAGCGGCTCGGTGGTGGCCGCGCGGTGTCCGAGCCGGTGCTGAACGCCGCGATCGCGATGTTCGCCGCGGATGTCTCCGTCGTGCGCCGGGACGCCGTCGACCTGGGCGTGCTCGAGCGGACCGCCGACGGTTCCGTCTACCGGTTGGTGGTCGGGCCGCCCTGACCGGCCCGGTGCCCTACGCCCGGCGCCGCACCCGGGGGTCGACGATCGCCGACACCATGTCGACGATCACGTTGGCGGTGACGATGAGCAGCGCCGAGAACACCGTGAACCCGACGACCACCTGCAGGTCGAGCGTGTGCACCGCGTCGATGAGCAGCGCTCCGAGTCCCTGCATCGAGAACACCTTCTCGGTGATGACCGCACCGCCGAGCAGCGACCCGAGGTCGAGCCCGAACAGCGTCACCACGGGCAGGATCGCGGTCCGCAGACCGTGCCGCACGACGACCTGGCGCTCCTTCAGGCCCTTCGCGCGGGCCGTCCGCACGAAGTCCTGCGACATCGACTCGAGCATCTCGCCGCGGGTGAGCCGGGCGTAGATCGCCGCGCTGATGAAGGCGAGCACGCTCCACGGCAGGATCAGGTGCGTGAACCAGCCGACCGGGTCGTCGGAGAACTCCACGTAGCCACTCGTCGGCAGGATCCCGAGCACGAAGCCGAACAGCAGGATGCCGAGCAGCCCGACCAGGTACGCCGGCGAGGACACCCCGGCGACCGCGACCGTCATGACCGCCCGGTCGACGAACGTGCCACGCCGCAGGGCCGACACCGCGCCGCCGAGGACCCCGGCGACGAGCCAGAGCACGGCGGCCCCGACGGCGATCGACGCCGTCACGGGCAGACGCGACAGGATCAGGTCGGTGACGCTCTCGTGCAGCTGGAACGAGTAGCCGAAGCAGGGCGCCGCGCACTCGATCACGCTGTTGCCGCTGCCGAAGGTGCGTCCGGCGAAGATGCCGGCCAGGTAGGCGCCGAACTGGGCGATCCACGGCTTGTCGGTGCCCAGGAACGCCTGGACCTCGCGCAGCCGGTCGGGCGTGCAGGGCTTGTCGCAGATCGCGCGCGCCGGGTTCGTCGGCAGCAGCATGAACAGCGCGTAGGTGATCGCCGCGACGACGAGCAGCACGACGGCGGCCCCGAGCAGGCGGATCGCCAGGAACCGGAGGGTGGCGGCGTTCACTTGGTGCCCCCTCGCGGGTCGAGGGCGTCGCGCAGGGCGTCGCCGAGCACGTTGAAGGCGAGGGTGATGAGGAACAGTGCGGCTCCGGGGAACACGAGGTACATGGGGTCGGTCTGCACCCAGCCGATGGCGTCGCCGATGCTGCGGCCCCACGACGGCGTCGGCGGGTTCACCCCGACGGCGAGGAAGGACAGCGCGGCCTCGGCCCCGATCATCGAGGGGATCGAGATCGTGGCGTAGACGGTGATCGTCGCGGCGAGGTTCGGCAACAGCTGCGTGCGGATGACGTGCCAGCGACCGGCCCCCATCGCCGTGGACGCCACGACGTAGTTCCGGCTGACGAGCGACAGCGTCTGCCCGCGGACCACGCGCGCCACGGCCGGCCAGCCGAAGAACCCGATGACGAGCACGACGAGCAGGGGCTTGGGGAACGAGGTCGGCACGATCGCGGTGAGGGCGATCATGAACACGAGCGACGGGAACCCGAAGATCACGTCGACGACCCGGGACAGCACCCGGTCGTACCAGCCGCCGAAGAACCCGGTCGTGACGCCGACGAGCACGCCGATGACGATCGACAGCAGGGTGGCCGCCAGTCCGATGCCCAGCGAGGTCCGTGCGCCGTAGGTGACGATCGAGAACAGGTCGCGGCCGGTCAACGGCTCGACCCCGAACCAGTGCTCACCGCTGATGCCACCGCCGGCGCCACGCGGCGCACCGAAGTCGTTCAGCGCGTCGATGTCGTACGCGTACGGGTCCTGCCCGGACAGCTTCGCGATGAGCGGAGCGGCGACCGCCACCACGATGAACACCGCGATGACGACGGCGGCACCGACGGCCCAGCGGTCCTGCCGGACCCGACGCACGACGGCGCGGAACCCGGTGGCGCGGCCGGACGGTGCGACCGGTCGGTCGACGACGTTGGCGGTCACGAGGCCGCTCCTTCCCACGCACGCCACGCTTCGCGGCGGGCGGCCTGTCGCTCGGGGTCGGCGACGGGCGCTGCCGCGAGGAGCATGCGCGTGTAGTCCTGTTGCGGGTCGTCGAGCACGGCGTCGGTGTCGCCCCGCTCGACCACGCGGCCGTCGTGCAGCACGATCACCTGGTCGGCGAGCTGGCGGACGACGGCGAGGTCGTGGCTGATGAGCAGCATGCCGAACCCGAGGTCCTGCTGCAGCTCGGCGAGCAGGTCGAGCACGGCGGCCTGCACCGTGACGTCGAGCGCCGAGGTCGGTTCGTCGGCGATCACGAGCGCGGGCCGGAGCGCGAGTGCCCGGGCGACGGCGACGCGCTGCCGCTGCCCGCCCGAGAGCTGGTGCGGGAAGCGCTCGGCCCACGACGGGTCGAGCTGCACGGCGGTCAGGAGCTCGCGCACCCGCTCGGCGCGGTCGGCGGCGGAGGCCGTGCCGTGTACGAGCAACGGCTCGGCGATGCTCCAGCCGATCGTCTGCCGGGGGTTGAGCGACGACGCCGGGTCCTGGAACACGATGCCGACACGGCTGCGGAGCTCGCGCAGGCGTCGGCCGCGTGCGGTCCGCAGGTCGCTGCCGTCCACCTCGACCGAACCGGCGACCACGGGCACCAGACCCGCGAGCGCACGTCCGATCGTCGACTTGCCGGAGCCCGACTCCCCCACGAGGCCGACGGTCTCGCCGGCGTGCAGGTCGAGGTCGATCCCGGACACGGTCGGTCCGCCTCGGCGCGAGTACCGCACGGCGACGTCACGCAGGCGCGCGACGAGCGGGCTGGAGGCGCGGCTTCCGTCCGCCCCGTCGGTCACCGCAGCGGTGTTCGCGCTGGGCGACACCGCACGCGCCCCCGCAGACGTGAGGTGTCGCTGGGCGCGTGATCCGGGCTCGCCGGCCCGCGCCTCCAGGCTGGGGACGGCGGCGAGGAGCTCGCGTGTGTAGTCGGCGGTCGGGTGGGCGAAGACCTCGGCGACGGTGCCGTGCTCGACCGGGTCGCCGCGGCGCAGCACGAGCAGGTCGTCCGCGACGTCCGCCACCACACCCATGTCGTGCGTGATGAGCAGGACGGCCAGGGAGCGCTCGCGGCACAACCGGCGCAGCAGGTCGAGGATGCCGGCCTGCACCGTCACGTCGAGGGCGGTCGTCGGCTCGTCGGCGAAGAGCGCGACCGGGTCGCCGGCCAGGGCCATCGCGATCATGGCGCGCTGGAGCTGGCCGCCGGAGAGTTCGTGCGGGTACGCCTTCCGGATGCGCTCCGGGTCGGGCAGCCCGGCATCGCGCAGCAGCTCGTCGACGCGCGTCCTGACCCCGGCGCGGTCGAGTCCGGACGGGTGCGCGCGGACGGCCTCGGCGATCTGGGTGCCGATCGACAACACCGGTGTGAACGAGTTCATCGGCTCCTGGAACACCACGCCGATGCCCGCACCCCGCACGGCGCGGACGACCTCAGCGGGGGCACCGATGAGCTCCTCGCCACGGAAGCGGGCGCTGCCCGACACCGTGGCCTGCGGCGGGAGGAGCCCGAGCACGCTCATGGCGCTGACGGACTTGCCCGAGCCGGACTCGCCCACCAGGGCCAGGACGCGGCCGGGTGTCAGGTCGAAGGAGACGTCACGGACGACGGGCTCCGCGTCACCGAACGCGACGCGGAGCCCCTCGACCTGCAGGATGGGATCGGTCACTGCTCGAGCGAGACCTTGAGGTAGTTCGGGTACGCGGGGAAGTCGGCGATCTGGAAGTTCTGCACGTTCGAACCCGCCAGGAACGACTGCTTCGCGTAGATCAGCGGCACGACCGGTGCGTCGGCCATGATCTTCTGGTCGGCCTCGGCCCACAGCTCCTGCGCGTCGTCCTGGTCGACCGTCGAGCTCGCCTTCGCGATGAGGGCGTCGACCTCGGCGTTGCGGTACTTCGAGATGTTGTAGCCGCCGCCACCGATCTGCGACGAGTCGTACAGGGGCTGCAGGTTGGCGTTCGCGCTCGGGAAGTCGGGCTGCCAGCTCGACAGCGACAGGTCGAAGTCGGTGCCGTTCGTGGTCGCCTGCGTGAAGGAGTCGTAGTCGAGCGGCTTGAGCGTCACGGCGATGCCGGCGCGCTTGAGCCCGGACTGCAGCGCCTGCGCCTGTGCGAGGTAGGTCGGGTCGTTCTGCGTCACGAGGGTCAGCTTCAGGTTGCTGACGCCGGCCTCCTCGAGCAGCTGCTTGGCCTTGTCGACGTCACCGGTGGGCTTCGTCTCGTACAGGTCGTAGTCCTGGCGACCGGCGATGCCCGGGGTGATCAGCGTCGAGGCGTACGACCCGGCGATGGCTCCACCGGCGGCGATCCGGAAGGACTTGCGGTCGACGGCGTACTGCAGCGCCTGGCGGACCTTGAGGTCCTTGAGCTCCCCGCGCTGGGTGTTGATCGCCATGTACGAGATCGGGCCGGCCTTCGAGGTGGCCAGACGCTCCTGCGCCGCCGGGTTGCTGCGGACCTGGTTGAGCTCCGCGGCACCGAGGTAGATCGCGCCGAACGAGTTCTTCGCGTCGCCGTTGTCGGCGATGAGCGTCTGCGTCACCGTGGACTGGTCCTGGCTCTCCTTGAAGACGATCTTCGAGGGGCCGGCCGTGCGGACCTCGTCGGTCTTCGCGCTCCAGTTCTTGTTCCGCACCAGGGTGACCTGCGAGCCCTGCGTGTTCGACTGCACCTGGTACGGCCCGGAGGCGACGGGCTCGAGGTCGTAGGCACCGGTGTCCTTGCCCTCGCCCTCGGGGACGGGGGTGAACGCGGGCATCGACGCGAGCCACGGCCAGTCACCGTACGCGTCGTTGAGCTTGAAGACGATGGTCTTGTCGTCGGGGGTCTCGATGCTGTCGAGCGACTTCCCCTCGAACGGACCCTTGTAGTCACCGCCGCCCACCAGGAGCGACTTGTGGTAGCTCAGGCCACCGCTCAGGGTCGGCGCGAACGAGCGCTCGATGCCCCACTTGATGTCCTTCGTGGTGATGGGCGTGCCGTCCTGGAACTCGACGCCGTCCTTGAGCGTGTAGGTCCAGGTCTTGCCGCCGTCGCTGGACGTCCCGGTGTCCGTCGCGAGGTCGGGGACGACCTTCGCGGTCTTGCCCGGCTCGACGTCCCACGTGGTGAGTCGGCGGGCGACGAGGCCCATCGAGGTGATCCCGAGGCTCTGGCTCGTCGCCGGGTCGAGGTGGAACGAGGTCTGCGGCGTCAGGATGGTGAGCGTGCCGCCCTTGGCCGTGCCCTCGGCCCCGTCGCCCGACGTGTCCCCGCCCGAGCAGCCGGTCAGCACCAGGGCTGCTGCTGCGGCGACGGCCGCGGTGATCGTCAGGCGGTTGGGGCGTCTCATGACGGTGCTGCTCCTCGGGAGGGGTGGTGGTGACCGGGGTGGCGGTCACTCCGACGACGGAACGGTCCGGTCGCCGGGCGGCGTCCATCCTGACACCGCGACGGTGACCCGTCCGAATCTCGCGCGTCCGGGACGACGCACGACGAAACATTGCAAGCGTCGGACGCCGTCCCGCTATTCCCGGTGCAGCAACACCGCGTGCCCTCAGCGGTCGAAGAGCCCGCCCAGGAAGTCGTTGCCGAGGTTCGACGCCTGCTCGCCGAGGCCGGACGCCTGCTCGCCGAACCCGGCAGCCTGCTCACCGAACCCGGCGGCCTGCTCACCGAACCCGCCGAGCAGCTGCTCGCCCTCGCCGACCAGTCCCTCGACACCGCCGCCGAGGTCGCCCAGCCCGAGGTCGCCCATGCCGGACGCGATCCCCTCGAAGTCGACGCCGAGGTCGGCGGCACCGGCCAGCACCGGACCGGCGGCGGCGCTGAGCACCGCTCCCCCGGCGACCGCTGCGGCGAGCCCGCCGAACGCCATCGCGCCCGCACCGACCGCGGCACCACCCGCGAAGGCCCCGCCGCGGCCACGTCCGCCGCCCGGACGGCCGGATCCGCCGAGGACCCGGCGGATCAGCCCCGGACGCGACATCTCGCCGCGGGTCATCGCACGCGCCATGCTGCCCGCCGAGTCGTCGCGCAGGTGCTCGTGGGGCGGGAGCTCCGAGTTCAGGCGGTCGCGGACCTGCTGGCGCTGCGCCGGGGTGAGCCGGGCGAAGGCGTCGTGGTGGACCTGCTCGAGCTGCTCCGGCGATGAGGTCTTGAGCAGGTAGTCGTACTTGGCGATGGCCACCTTGTCGGCGTCCGCCTGGCCGTGCTGGGGCTGACCGGTGTGCTGCTGCGGCTGCGCGTACCGGGGCGGCTGCGGCTGCCCGTGCTGCTGTTGCGGCTGCCCGTACTGCTGCTGGCCGTACTGCGGCGGCTGCCCGCCCTGCGGCGGCCGCTGCTGCTGACCGCGGTCGTCGCCGGTCAGCTTGTCCGCGGCCGTCCGCACGATGTCCCGCCAGTCGGTGCCGCCGTGCTGCTGCGAACCGCCCTGACCCCCGCGCTTCTGCATCTGCTTGTCGATCGCCTTCGAGGCCATGCCCAGGATCCGGTTGAAGTTCGCCATGCCTCCACCTTTGCGTTCTCACATGTGCAGGCCCGGCGACCACCCAGCGCGTCTCCCGCACGTTCGGTGGGCATCGCCTGAGAGCGGTCCCCCGCCGGTGAGCGTGCCGCCGGTGCGCGTCAGGACAGGATGCGCGCGAGGAACGCGTTGCGGAACCGACCCGTGGGATCGAGGTCACGGGCGAGCGCCGCGAAGTCGGACAGCCGCGGGTACGCCTCGTGCAGCCGCTCGGCGCTCGCAGCGGACACCTTGCCCCAGTGCGGCCGCGGGTCGAACGGCGCGAGCACCTCCTCGATCCGCTCGACGGCGGCCGTCACCGCGGCGGCGTCCCGGCGGAACGTGAAGTGCAGGCCGACCGACTGCCGGCCTGCCGAGGGTGCGAGCCACGCGGTGTCGGCGGCGATGGTGCGGACCTCCGCGGCGATCAGGATCGGGGCGAACAGCGACGCCAGCGTGCGGAGGGCCTCGAGCGCGGGCACCGCCGAGGCTGCGGGGATCAGGTACTCCGCCTGGATCTCGGCCCCGGTCGACGGGGTGAACGAGGACCGGAAGTGCGGCAGCCGTTCGGACCACGGTCCGGGCACGCCACCCTGCTCGGTCACGCCAGCGGGGTCGTTCTCGCCCGGGTGCACGGGTCCGGTCGCGGGGCGCGCTCCGAGTCCGACGAGGTCGACCGCGGGAGCGGCCTCGTCGACACGGTGCTTCACCCAGACCTGCCGGGCACCGCGGTCGTCGAACGCGGTGAACATCGACACCGAGTAGGCGTCGGACATCACCTGGTCGAACCGCGACGCGACCGCGTCCCAGGGCAGGTCGAGGTGCACCGTCGTCGCGACCTGGAACGTCGGCTCGATCGCGAGCTCCACCGCGGTGACGACGCCGAGGGCGCCGATCCCCACCCGGTGGGCGTCGAGCAGGCCGTCGGGCGACGCGGCGTCCACCCGCACGAGCGAGCCGTCGGCACGGACGACGTCGAGACCGACCACCGCCTGCGCGAGCGACGGGTTCCGCACGCCGGAGCCGTGCGTGCCGGTGGCGACGGCCCCGGCCGTGGAGATGTGCGGCAGGGACGCGAGGTTCCCGAGTGCCCAGCCACGGGCCTCCAGGCCGGCGGCCACCTGGCTGTGCGTCATCCCGGCGACGACCCGGACGACGCGACGCGCGGTGTCGATGTCGAGCACGGGCGGCAGGTCGGCCAGCGACACCTGCACGGCGTCGGTGTCGGCGATGGTGTTGAACGAGTGTCGCGAGCCGAGCGCCGTCAGGCGCGGCGTCGAGGCGACGAGCTGCTGGAGCTCGTCCACCGACGTCGGCCGGGCCAGCGCCGAGGCGCGGTAGGTGACGTTGCCCGCCCAGTTGGTGCGGGTGCGCTCGGCCGCGATCACGTCGTCCATCGTGGGTCCCGACTCCTCTAGAAGCCGCGGTCGAGACGGTGCCACGTCTGCTGGAGACGCAGCTCGTCGCGGAAGCCGCGGGAGGTGGTGTGCTCGTCGATGACCAGGAACTCCGTGCCGACCATCGTCGCGAAGTCCTCGACGACCTGCAGGCCGACCGCGGTCGTCATGACGGTGTGGTGGGCGGCACCGGCGGTGAGCCAGGCCTCCGCGGCGACCGGGAACGACGGACGCGGCTCCCAGACCGCGCGACCCACGGGCAGCTTCGGCAGGGCCTCGGTCGGGGGCACGACGTCGACGACGTTCGCGGTGAGGCGGAAGCCGTCGCGGGTGTCGGACAGCGCGACCACCACGGCCTCGCCGGCGTCGGCCGTGAAGACCAGGCGGACCGGGTCGTCCTTGCCGCCGATGCCGAGCGGGTGGATCTCGAGCGTCGGCTTCGTCGACGTGAGCGTCGGCGAGACCTCGAGCATGTGCGCGCCGAGGATCTTCTCGGCGCCCGGGGTGAGGTCGTACGTGTAGTCCTCCATCAGGGAGGCACCACCGGGCAGCCCCGCGCCGGCGACGGCCATCGCGCGGACCAGGACGGCGGTCTTCCAGTCACCCTCGGCACCGAAGCCGTAGCCGTCGGCCATCAGGCGCTGGACCGCCAGACCGGGCAGCTGCTTGAGCGTGCCGAGGTCCTCGAAGTTCGTGGTGAACGCGGCGCTGCCGTTCTGCTGCAGGAGCGTGCGGAGGCCGAGCTCGATGGCGGCGCCGTCGCGGAGCGCGGCGTGCCGCTCGCCGCCGTCGCTGCGGAGCGACGGGTCCACGTCGTAGTCGCGCTCGTACGTCGCCACGAGCGCGTCGACCGCTGCCGTGTCCGCTGCTGCGGCGTCGACCGCTGCCGCGAGCTCGTTGACCGCCCATGTGTTGACCTGCACGCCGAGCTCGATCTCGGCCTCGGTCTTGTCACCCTCGGTGACGGCGACGTAGCGCATGTTGTCACCGAAGCGGGTCAGCTTCAGCTCACGGACGGCCGCGGCGCCGGCGGCGGCACGGGTCCAGTCGGCGACGCGCTGCTGCACCCGGGGGTCGGACACGTGCCCGATCGCCGTGGCGTGCCGGACGCCGAGGCGGGCCAGCATGTACCCGAACTCGCGGTCGCCGTGCGCGGCCTGGTTGAGGTTCATGAAGTCGAAGTCGATGTCCGCCCAGGGCAGCGCGACGTTCGCCTGCGTGTGCAGGTGCAGCAGCGGCTTCGTCAGCGCGGTGAGCCCGCCGATCCACATCTTGGCCGGGCTGAACGTGTGCATCCACGTGGTCACACCGATGACCTTGTCGTCGGCGCTCGCCTCGATGAGGGCGCGGCGGATGCCGTCGGCGTCCTTGAGCACGGGCTTCCACACGAGCTTCACGGGCAGCGATCCCGCGAGCGACTCGTGCACGGCGCGGCTCTGCTCCTCGACCTGGCGCAGGGTCTCCTCGCCGTACAGGCCCTGGGAGCCGGTGAGGAACCAGACCTCGTAGCCGTCGAGTGTGGCCTGGGGGTCGACGGTGGTCTCCTGCGTCATCGCATGGCTCCTTCGGGGTTCTGTCCGTAGACGTTCTGGTAGCGATCGAACAGTCGATCGATGTTCTCGGGGGCGATCGGGACGACCTCGCCGCCCTGCTTGGCGATGTGCACGGTGCGGGCGACGTCCTCGCACATCACGGCGGCCTTGACGGCGTCCTTCGCGTCCTTGCCGATCGTGAACACGCCGTGGTTCTGCATGAGGACCGCGCGGCTGCGGTGGCCGCTCAGCGTCTCGACGATGCCGTGGCCGATCGAGTCGTCGCCGATGATCGCGAACGGGCCGACCGGGATCGGTCCGCCGAACTCGTCCGCCATCGCCGTGATGACGCACGGGATCTCCTCGGCACGGGCCGCCCACGCCGTCGCGTAGGTCGAGTGGGTGTGCACGACGCCGCCGACCTCGGGCATGTTCCGGTACACGTAGGCGTGCGCGGCCGTGTCGGAGGACGGGCCGTGCTCGTTGCCCCACCCCTCGGCGGGGACGCCGTCGAGGGTGCAGACGACCTGGTTCTCCGGCGTCAGGTCGTCGCTCGACACCCCGCTCGGCTTGATGACGAACAGGTCCGTGCCGGGCACGCGCTCGGAGACGTTGCCGCCGGTCCAGATCACCAGGCCGTAGCGGACGAGTTCGCCGTGCAGCCGGGCGACGCGCTCCCGCGTCGCCGCCACCGCCTGGCGTGTGGTCTCGTCGATCGCGTCCGTCATCGGGTCACTTCCTCTGTCTGGAGGCGCGGGTCGGCGCCGTCGGTCTGCTCGGTCGGTCCGGTGGTCGCGCTGGGGCGGGTCGCCGCCGCGGCGACGTCCTGCACGGGCAGTGCGGCCCGGTAGCGCTCCAGGTACGTCTGGAACCCGGCGACGTCCGTCGGCTCGGGTTCGGCCACGTGCACGGCGTCCCCGCCGAACACGGTGTCCGACAGGTAGTCGGCGAGCTGCTGGTCGGTGTGCTCGAGGTACGCGGCCAGCACGGCGATCCCCCACGCGCCGCCCTCGCCCGCGGTCTCCTCGAGCGCGATCGGCACGCGCAGGGCCGCCGCGAGCAGCCGCTGCGGGGCACCCGGCGTGCGGAAGAGCCCACCGTGCGCGGTCATCCGGTCGACCTGCACCTGTTCGCCGTGCAGGACGTCCATGCCGATGGCCAGGGTCGCGAAGGCGCCGTGCACCTCGGAGCGCACCAGGTTGCCGAGCGTGAACCGTGCGCCGGGGGTGCGGAGCAGCAGGGGTCGGCCGTCCTCGACGCGGGTGACGGGTTCGCCGGCCAGGTAGTTGAAGGACAGCAGGCCACCGGCGTCGGGGTCGGTGTCGTCCGCGACGGCCTCGGCGAGCAGGGTGGCGTACACGTCGTCGATGCCGATCGCGGCCGTGCCCGATCGCGCACTCGAGGCCTCGGCGAACCGCCCGAACACGCGGGCCCAGCTCGCGATCTCGCTCGCGCCGTTGTTGCAGTGCACCATCGCCACGGCGTCGCCGGCCGGGGTGGTGACGACGTCGAGTTCCTCGTGCGCGGTGGTGAGCGGCTGCTCGAGCACGACCATCGCGAAGATGCTCGTGCCGACGCTCACGTTGCCGGTGCGCGGTGCGACGGCGTTCGTCGCGACCATACCGGTGCCGGCGTCGCCCTCGGGCGGGCAGAGCGGGACGCCGGGTTCGAGCGTGCCGGTCGGGTCGAGCCAGGCCGCACCCTCGGGCGTCAGGGCGCCGGCGTCGGCACCTGCGACGAGGACCTCGGGCAGCAGGGACCGCAGGTCCGGCACGCCGATCAGGTCCTGGGCGGTGGCGAGCATGGCCTGGTCGAAGTCCTTGGTGCCCGGGTCGCCGGGGCCGCTGTCGACGGGGCCGCCCTCGATCGGGAACACCCCGGAGGCATCGCCCACACCGAGCACGTCCCGACCGGTGAGGCGTCGGTGCACGTACCCCGCGAGCGTCGTGACGCCGGCGATCTCGGCCACGTGCGGCTCGTCGTCGAGGACCGCCTGGTACAGGTGCGCGATCGACCATCGCAGCGGGATGTTGAAGCCGAGGGCCTCGCTGAGCCGTTCGGCCGCGGGGCCGGTGGAGGTGTTGCGCCAGGTGCGGAACGGCACGAGCAGCTCGCCCGACGCATCGAACGCCAGGTAGCCGTGCATCATCGCGCTGACGCCCGCCGCCCGGAAGGTGGTCGGGCGGACGCCGTACTGCGACTCGACGTCGGCGACGAGGGCGGCGTACGCGGCACGGAGTCCGGTCTCGACGGCCTCGAGCGAGTAGGTCCAGCGGCCGTCGACGAACTCGTTCTCCCACTCGTGCGAGCCGGCGGCGATCGGCACGAGGGCCTCGTCCACCAGGCAGGCCTTGATGCGGGTGGAGCCGAGCTCGATCCCGAGCGTGGTGCGGCCGTCCACGACCTGCTGTCGGCGGTCGTCGCCCATGCGTTCCTCCAGAACCTCGTCGTCCTCAGTGAGCGCTCACATCCTGGCACGTGAGCGCTCACACGTGCAACGTGCGGCGCGCCGGGTGCCGCGCCGGACCGGCCGGAACACCCCGCTCACTTCCCCCGACCGGTTACCAACCGTCGTCCGGCACATCCGCAGCCGACCGTTCCCGACCACTCGACGTCCCACCCACGGCAGGTCGTGACCGCTCGACGGATGAGAGTGACGACGTGGATCGACCGCCGGGCGCCCCACACCCGTGCGAGTCCCGACCACCCGACGCCCGCACCCGCGCGAGCCCCGACCCCCCGACGCCCGCACCCGCGCGAGTCCCGATCCTCCGAACCACGACACGCCGAACGACCGCGCCCCGGACGGTCACGACACCCCGCTGCCGCACCATCGAGCGGTCAGGACCTGTCGGCTGGGGGTGCGCCGAGCGACGAGTCGTGACCGCTCGGCCGCGGGTGACGGGGTGTCGTGACCGCTCGGGAGCGGACGCACCGGCACCAGGCGCGGCACCACCAGCACCGGCACCGGCCGGCACCGGCATCTACGCGCCGACGGTGCTCTCGCGGATGACGAGCGACGGGGTGACCGACGCCGACGAAGCCGTCCCGCCGTCGATGAGCGCGAGCAGCGCCTGCCCCGCCACACGCCCGAGCTCCTCGAGCCGCAGGTCGACGGTGGTCAACGGCGGCCGGCTCGCCAGCGCCATCACGTCCCAGTCGTCGAACCCGGTCACCGCGACGTCCCCGGGGACCGTGCGACCGAGCTCCCGCAACCGATCACACACACCCCGCGCGATCTGGTCGCTGCCGCACACGATCGCGTCGACGTCGAGCGACTGCCGCGTCAGCACGTCCACGGCCTGTCGTCCCCACCGCTCGGACCACTCGCCGTACAGCGGTTCGCCGACCGACCGGCTCCCGAGCACGGCCGTGGCGCCCTCGACCCGTCGGACCGCGGAACGAGCCCGGGCCGGACCGGTCACGATCGCCACCCGCGACCGCCCGAGCGACAGCACGTGCGACGCCACCGCCGCCGAGCCCGCGGCGTCGTCGAGCGTGACGGAGACGTCCTGCGCCGAGGTCGAGGGAGTGAACGCGTAGACGACCGGGATCGACACGTCGATCGGGGGCCGGGCGTCGGCGGAGCGGCCCGTCACGATGATGCCGTCGACCCCGCGGGCCGCCAGGGAGCGCAGGTAGTGGGCCTCACGCACGTGGTCGTCGCGGGTGTCGCACAGCAGCACGGCCATCTGCCCGGCGGACAGGGCGTCCTCGGCACCGAGCAGCACCGGGATCGAGAACCGGCCGAACGAGTCGGTGGTGATCATGCCGACCGTGTAGGTCCGGCCGGACGACAGCGCGCGGGCCCGGGCGTCGCCGACGAAACCGAGGCGCTCGGCGGCGTCCTTCACCCGCTGCCGGGTCGACTCCCGGAGCTGCCCCGTCCCGTTGAGTGCCTTCGACGCGGTGCCGATCGACACCCCGGCGAGCGCCGCGACGTCGGTGATCCGGACGGGCTGCCCGGTGCGCTCCAGGGTCACGGCAAACCCCTTTCCGCTGATCGACAGGTGACCACGATCATACGGAACCGGTGCGACGGAGCCCTTGCGCGCCTCCAGACCGTGTCGTACCGTCGGACGCAGAAACCGTTTTCCGCACCACGGCCCACCGGGTCCGGCGCCGGAGGCGGCGCCGTCACATCGCAAGGAGGCGACATGACCACCACGCTCGCGACCGATCGCGGGGCGCGCACCGCGACGCCGGCCCTGCCGACCGCCGGGGCGCACCTGGCGTTCCGGCCACTGCCGGCCGGCGACGCTGGGATCACGGGCGGGTTCTGGGCGCTGCGGCAGGAGCGCAACGGTCGCGACGCCGTCCGCAGCGGCTACCAGCAGCTCGACGCGGCCGGCAACTTCCGGAACCTCCGCATCGCCGCGGGGGTCGAGGAGGGCGAGGCCGTCGGCCCGATCTTCATGGACTCCGACGTGACGAAGTGGCTCGAGGCCGTGGCCTGGGAGTACGGACGCGCCCCGGCGCAGGACCTGCTCGACCTGCAGCGCGAGGTCACCGCCCTGGTCGCCCAGGCGCAGGCGGACGACGGGTACCTCGACTCCGTGCAGCAGGTGCGCGGTGGCGGCGAGCGCTACACGGACCTCAAGTGGAGCCACGAGATGTACTGCGCCGGGCACCTGTACCAGGCGGCCGTCGCGCAGCACCGTGCCACCGGCGACACCGGGTTGCTCGACGTCGCGATCAAGAACGCCGACCACCTGGTCCGCACGTTCGGCCCCGGTGCCGACCGGACGCAGGACATCGACGGGCACCCCGTCGTCGAGATGGGTCTGGTCGAGCTGTACCGCGAGACGGGGACCCGCGCCTACCTCGACCTGGCGCACTGGTTCGTCGACGCCCGCGGGCACGGCATCATCGAGCGCGCGGGTGGCGAGCCGACGTACTTCTCCGACCGGGTGCCGGCGCGGCAGGCCACCACCGTCGAGGGGCACGCCGTCCGCGCGGTCTACCTGGCCGCGGGTGCGGTCGACGTGGCGATCGAGACCGGCGACACCGAGCTCCTGGCCGCGAGCGAGCGCCAGTTCGCCGACATGATGGCGACGAAGGCGTTCATCACCGGGGGCCTCGGGGCGCGCTGGGACTGGGAGGCCTTCGGCGACCCGTACGAGCTGCCGACCGACCGCGGCTACGCCGAGACCTGCGCGGCGATCGGTGGCGTGCAGTGGGCGTGGCGGCTGCTGCTCGCGACCGGAGAGCCCGGCTACGCCGACGCGATCGAGCGCCTGCTGTACAACGCGTTCCTCGCCGGGGTGAGCCTGGCGGGCACCGAGTACTTCTACGTCAACCCGCTGCAGCAGCGTGATCACGCGCACCAGGACGAGAACCGCTCCCCCGCGCACGGCCGCCGAGGCTGGTTCGACTGCGCCTGCTGCCCGCCGAACATCATGCGGACGTTCGCGAGCCTCGACGGGTACCTGGCCACCGCGACCGACGGCGGACTGCAGATCCACCAGTACGCCACGGCTGACCTCGGCCCCGTGCGGGTCGAGACCGACTACCCGCACGACGGCCGTGTCCGCGTCACGGTCACCGAGGACGGCCCGCTCGCCCTCGGTCTGCGGATCCCGGCATGGTCGGACACCACGAGCGTCACCGGGCCGGACGGTGTCGACAGCCCGGCAGCGGGCACCCTGCACGTCGTCGACCGCGACTGGACCGCCGGCGACACGGTCGAGCTCGTCTTCGACACGACGCCGCACCGGTACGTCGCCGACTCCCGGATCGACGCGGCCCGCGGGCAGGTCGCCATCGAGCGCGGTCCCCTGGTGTACGCCGTGGAGCAGGCAGACCAGCAGGGCTTCACGGTCGACGACCTGACGGTCGACGCGACCGCGACGATCACCGAGGAACGCCGCGACGACCTGCTCGACGGCGTCGTCACGCTGCGCGTGCTCGGGTTCGCCCCGGCGGCACACGAGCAGTTCGCGTGGCCGTACCGACGGCTCGATGCGGCCCGGGAGGGAGGCGCAGCTCCCGCCGTGCACGCGACCAGCGTCGACGACGTGGCCGGCTCCGCCGGGGCAGCCACGGGCCTCCGGTCCGGCGCAGGTGCGGAGGCTGCGTCACCCGTGACGGCGGTCGCCGTGCCGTACTACGCGTGGGCGAACCGGGGTGCGGCGCCGATGCGCGTCTGGCTGCCGCTGGCGCGCTAGCCGGCCGGGCGCTCGGCGGGGCCGGCGGGCCCGGGGTAGGCCGCCGGCGCGTCGCGCGACCTCGGAAGCGCCCGGGGTCCGCACCGCGCGGCGCTACGCGCTCCGGCGCACCACGAGCTCGGGCGCGAGCAGGGTCTCGTCGCGGGGCTCCCCCTCGACCAGGGCCCGCACGGCGTCGAGCACCCGCTCCCCCATCGCCCGGAAGTCCTGCCGCACCGTGGTCAACGGCGGAGTGAAGTGCGCGGCCTCGGGGACGTCGTCGAACCCCACCACCGCGATGTCGTCGGGGACGCGCAGCCCCTCGTCCGCGAAGGCGTGCAGCACCCCGAGCGCCATCTGGTCGTTGCCGGCGAACACCGCGTCGACCGTCGTCACGTCGATGTGCCGTGCGGCCGCGAACCCGCTCGCGGGGGTCCAGTCGCCCTCGAGCACGACCGGCTCGAGCCCGGCGTCCTGCATGATCCGCACGTAGGTGGCACGGCGCACCTCGGACTCCTGCGACACGTGGGGCCCGGCGATGTGCACGATGCGTCGGTGCCCGGAGTCGAACAGGTGCTGCATCACGAGCGAGGTGCCCGCCGCCTGGTCGATCGCGACGGCCGCGACACTCGGCGCGACCGGGGCCCGGGCGGCATCGCGCTGCACGGCGTTCGCCACCACGACGGGCACCGTGACCGGCACCGTGAGCGAGGCCAGGGCGTCGAGCACCCGGTTGTCGGCGGCGACCAGGACGATCGCGGCGACGTCCTGCGCGAGCAGTGTCGTCAACGCGCCGGACAGGTCGGACGGCGTCGGCTCCTCCGGCAGGGTGGAGAGCAGCACGTGGTACCCGGCGGACCGCGCGGCCCGCTCGAACCCGATCGCGGTGCTCGACGGCCCGTACAGGGCGTCGCCCGCGGTGATGATCCCGAGCGCGCGGCTCCGACCACCGGCGAGCGCGCGGGCGGCGGCGCGGGGCCGGTACCCCAGGGCGGTGACGGCGTCGGCGACCTGACTGCGGAACTGCTCGCGCACCGTCGGGTCGCCGTTGATCACCCGCGAGACGGTCTGGTGGGACACGCCGGCCCGTTCGGCGACGTCGAAGATCGTCGGCGCCTTCCGGCGCTTGCCGCCCTTGCCCCCGGGGGCGGTCGTGGTGGTCACGTCGCCAACCGTACCGCCCGGTCCCGCCGACGCGACACGACCGCGGTTCGGGTACGCGAGTTGACACCCCGGTACGGAACCCGCAGTATGTGAGCGCTCACACGAGCGCATCCCGCGGGGCACAGCAGCCCCGGCACCCGAGCGCGTCGAGGACGACGCGAGAGGAAACAGAGGTACTTCGATGATGAAGCGCAGGATCATCGCGGGGGTCGCGGCCCTCGGCATCGCGTTCTCCCTGGCAGCGTGCTCGGCCGGTGGCCGTGCATCCACCGAGGGCGGCGGTGATGGCGGCGACGCCAACAAGGGCGCCCTCGTCGGCGTCGCGATGCCGACCAAGGTCTCCGAGCGGTGGATCAAGGACGGCGACGCCGTCAAGAGCGACCTCGAGAAGGCCGGCTACAAGGTCGACCTCGAGTACGCGGACAACAAGATCCCGCAGCAGGTCCAGCAGGTCAGCAACATGATCACGAAGGGCGCGAAGGTCCTGATCGTCGCGTCGATCGACGGTGGTTCGCTGTCCGACCAGCTCGACGCCGCCGCCAAGGCCGGCATCAAGGTGATCTCGTACGACCGCCTGCTCACCGGCAACAAGAACGTCGACTACTACGTGTCGTTCGACAACGAGAAGGTCGGCGTCGACCAGGCGAACAGCCTGCTCACCGGCCTCGGCGTGCTCGACGACAAGGGCGAGAAGACCGACGAGAAGGGTCCGTTCAACATCGAGGTGTTCGCCGGTTCGCCCGACGACAACAACGCCACGTTCTTCTTCAACGGCGCGATGAAGACCCTCAAGCCCTACATCGAGGACGGCACGATCACGATCGGCTCCGGCCAGGACGGCTTCACCCAGGCCGCCACGCAGCAGTGGGACCCGGCGACCGCCAAGGCCCGCATGCAGAACCTCGTCGCCAAGTCGTACTCCGGCGGCACGAAGCTCGACGGTGTGCTCTCGCCCTACGACGGCATGTCCATCGGCATCATCTCGGCACTGCAGGGCGCCGGCTACGGCACCGACAGCCGTCCGCTCCCGGTCATCACCGGGCAGGACGCCGAGGCGGCCAGCGTCAAGTCGATCATCAAGGGTCAGCAGTACTCGACGATCTACAAGGACACCCGCCAGCTCGCCGAGAAGTCGGCGCAGATGGCCGAGGACCTGCTCGCCGGCAAGGAGCCGGAGGTGAACGACACCGAGACCTACGACAACAAGGTCAAGGTCGTCCCCACCTTCCTCTTCCAGCCCACCGTGGTCACGAAGGACAACTACCAGAAGGTCCTCGTCGACTCGGGCTACTACACCGACGCCGACCTGAAGTAGGTCGCAACCCATCTGTCGGACAGGAGGCGCGGTGCCGGACCGCACCGCGCCTCCCGTCCGTCCCCACCTGCGCGCCCTGGCGCGCACTACGGAAGGCGGTCGACGTGACGGACACCATCCTCGAGATGCGTGACATCACCAAGACGTTCCCCGGCGTCAAGGCGCTCCAGGGGGTCTCCATCGAGGTCGAGCGTGGCCAGGTCCACGCGATCTGCGGTGAGAACGGCGCCGGCAAGTCGACGCTCATGAAGGTGCTGTCGGGCGTCTACCCGGCCGGCTCCTTCGAGGGCGAGATCCTGCTCGACGGCCAGCCCGTCCGGTTCTCGGACATCAACGACTCCGAGGCAGCCGGTGTCGTCATCATCCACCAGGAGCTGGCGCTCAGCCCGTTCCTGTCGATCGCCGAGAACATCTTCCTCGGCAACGAGCGCTCCACGGGCGGCTTCATCGACTGGAACAAGACGAACCTCGCCGCCGCCGAGCTCCTGCAGCGCGTCGGGCTCAAGGACAACCCGGTCACCAAGATCGTGGACATCGGTGTCGGCAAGCAGCAGCTCGTCGAGATCGCGAAGGCGCTGTCGAAGCAGGTGAAGCTCCTCATCCTCGACGAGCCCACCGCCGCGCTGAACGACGACGACTCCGCGCACCTGCTCGAGCTCATCCGCTCGCTGCAGGCCGAGGGCATGACGGCGATCATCATCAGCCACAAGCTCAACGAGATCAAGGCGATCGCGGACAAGGTCACGATCATCCGCGACGGCAAGACGATCGAGACCCTCGACATGCACGCCGACGACGTCTCCGAGGACCGCATCATCCGCGGCATGGTCGGTCGCGACCTGTCCACGCGCTACCCGGAGCACGAGTCGAAGGTCGGCGAGGAGCTCCTGCGGATCGAGGACTGGACCGTCCACCACCCGCTCGACGCCTCGCGCGAGATCATCCACCAGGCGAACCTGACCGTCCGTGCCGGCGAGATCGTCGGCATCGCGGGACTCATGGGCGCCGGACGCACCGAGCTCGCGATGAGCGTGTTCGGGCAGTCGTACGGCACCGGCATCAGCGGCACCGTCTACAAGCGGGGCACCCCGATCAAGACGAACACGGTGACGCAGGCCATCGACAACGGCATCGCCTACGTCACCGAGGACCGCAAGCGCTACGGCCTGAACCTGATCGACGACATCAAGCGGAACGTGTCCGGCTCGGCGCTCGGCAAGCTCGCCAAGTGGGGCTTCGTGAACGCGTCCCACGAGACGACCGTCGCCGGCAGGTTCCTGCGGGACCTCAACATCAAGGCCCCGAACGTCGACGTGCTGACCGGCAAGCTGTCCGGCGGCAACCAGCAGAAGGTCGTGCTGTCGAAGTGGATGTACGCCGATCCCGACGTGCTCATCCTCGACGAACCCACGCGCGGCATCGACGTCGGCGCGAAGTACGAGATCTACACGATCATCAACCAGCTCGCCGACCAGGGGAAGGCGATCATCGTGATCTCCTCCGAGCTCCCCGAACTGCTCGGCATCTGTGACCGCATCTACACGCTCTCCGAGGGCACCATCACGGCTGATGTGCCCCGCTCCGAGGCCACGCCCGAGGTCCTCATGCAGTACATGACCCAGGAACGGGAGACCCCTGTCAATGAACGCGCTTAAGTCCGCCGCCGGCTACCTCACCGGGCAGCTCCGACAGATCGGCCTGTTCATCGCGCTGATCGTCATCGTCATCTTCTTCCAGGTGACGACGAGCGGCATCACGCTGGCACCGATCAACGTCACGAACCTGGTCGTCCAGAACAGCTACATCCTGATCCTCGCCATCGGCATGGTGATGGTCATCATCGCCGGGCACATCGACCTGTCCGTCGGGTCGGTCGTCGCCTTCACCGGCGCCATGGCCGGCGTGATGATCACGCAGTGGGGTCTGCCCTGGCCCGTCGCGGTGGTCCTCTGCCTGGTCCTCGGCGCCCTGGTCGGCGCCTGGCAGGGCTTCTGGATCGCCTACTTCGGGATCCCGGCGTTCATCGTGACCCTGGCGGGCATGCTCGCCTTCCGCGGTGCCGCGCAGATCGCCCTGCAGAACCAGCAGATCTCGCCGTTCCCGGACGGGTTCCGCTCGCTCGGCTCCGGCTTCCTGCCCTCGTTCGGCACCTCGGGCTACGAGCCGCTCACGATGATCCTCGGCATCGCCGCGGCGGCCATCATGGTCGGCGTCGCCTTCCGCGGCCGTGCGACCCGTCGCAAGTACCAGCTCGAGAGCGAGCCGTTCGTCTGGTTCATCGTCAAGCTCGCGTTCGGTGTCGCGCTCGTCATCTACGTCGCGCTGCTGCTCGCCAGCTACAACGGCACCCCGATCGTGCTCGTCATCCTCGGCCTGCTCGTCGTCGTGTACTCGGTGATCATGCGGAGCGCCGTGTTCGGTCGCCACATCTACGCGATCGGTGGCAACGCCCTGGCCGCGCAGCTGTCCGGTGTGAAGACGAAGCGCGTCACGTTCCTGCTGTTCGTCAACATGGGCGTCATCTCGGCGCTGGCCGGCGTGGTCTTCACCGGCCAGCTCAACCTGGCCTCGCCGAGCGCGGGCAACGGGTTCGAGCTCGACGCCATCGCCGCGGTGTTCATCGGTGGCGCGGCCGTCACCGGCGGTATCGGCACCGTGCCGGGCGCCATCATCGGTGGTCTCATCATCGGCATCCTGAACAACGGCATGTCGATCCTCGGTGTCGGCACCGAGTTCCAGTCCCTGATCAAGGGCCTGGTGCTGCTCGCCGCCGTCGCGTTCGACGTGTTCAACAAGCGCCGGGCGGCGTCCGCGCGCAAGTAACGCGTCGGAGTCACCCCCGCCGAAGCGACAGAAGTGCACGGAACAGCCGTGCACTTCTGTCGCTTTCGCGTTTCAGCGGGACAGGACGGCCCAACCCCCGGCCGGGAGGCGCAGGGTCCCGTCCGCGAGATCGGCCCCGCCCGCCTCCACCTGCGTCGCGTCGGCTGCGGGCACCTCGACGGGGTCGTCCGACAGGTTCAGGGCGGTCACCACGGCCGCGTCCGCCGTCGCGGTGCGCAGGACCACGGCGGTGTTGGTCAGATGCACGACGTCGGTGTGCGCCCGGTGCAGCCACGGGTTCCGGCGGCGCAGGGCGACGAGGGCCTCGTACACGTGGGTCAGGTCCGTCGGTGCCGGCGGCTCGGCCGGGAACTCGGGACGGACCGCGTCGTCGCCGCCCTCGCGTTCCTCCTTCACCGCGGTCCAGCCGTACTCGTCGCCGGCGTAGACCACGGGGGTGCCCGCCACGGTGAACAGCACGGCGGCGGCGTGCCCGGCGAACCGCTCCCCCACCGCGCTCGCGATGCGGGTGACGTCGTGGTTCCCGACGAAGGTGGTCGGGGCGAAGGTGGCGAGCAGGGCGTCGTGCCGCTCGATCGCGTGCGCGAGTTCGTGGCCGTTCCGGTCGGCGATGCCGTGCCAGATGCCCTGCCACAGCTCGTACTGGGTCAGCGAGTCCATCGTCGACCCCTGCGCGATCGCCGCCGCCTCGCCGTGGATCACCTCGCCGCTGAACCAGGCGTCCGGGAACCGCTCGCGCACGCGTGGCAGCACCCGCGCCCAGAACGCCGGCGCCACCGCGTACGCCGCGTCGAGCCGCCAGCCGTCGACCCCTCGGGCCAGCCAGTGCGTCATCACCTCGACCACCAGGTCCTCGGTCGCCCGGCTGTCGTGGTCGAGCGCGACGAGGATGTCGTGCCCCTCGAACAGCCCGACGGGCACGGGCTGCCCCGGCTGCCACCCGGACCAGTCGATGGAGAACAGGTCGGCGGTGGGTGCGTCGGGACCCTGCTCCGCGAGCGCCCGGAACGCGGGGTGCTCGCGGCCGACGTGGTTGAACACGCCGTCGAGCAGCACCCGCACGCCACGCTCGTGCGCGGCGGCCACCAGGGCGTCGAAGTCGGCGTCGTCGCCGAGTCGCGGGTCGATCCGGAAGTGGTCGACCGTGTCGTAGCCGTGCGACGAGCTGGCGAACACCGGACCGAGCAGCAGGCCGTTCAGGCCGAGGTCGACCACGTGGTCGAGCCAGCCGGTCAGACGGTCGAGGCGGTGCTCGACCGGGCGCTCCCCCACCGCGGTGGCCGGCCGGACCTCGGCGCCGACGAAGCCGAGCGGGTAGACGTGCCACCACATGACGTGCTCGACCCAGACGGGCTCGGACGGACGGGCGGGGGCGGTGTCGGGGTTCACCACCCCGATGCTGCCAGGCGGACCTGGGCCGCGCGCCGCCGACCTGGGGACGGCCGTGGTCGGCAGGACCAGGATGGACACATGGGACGGGCGATCAGGACGCAGGCGGACGCGACGGCGTCGGAGTCGGCGCACGCGGAACGCACCTGCGCCTCGTGCGGACGGCGGATGCCGTCGTCGGCGGCACCCGAGGCGAAGTGGTGCTCCGGCGCCTGCCGCAAGCACGGCCTGGACGACACCGACCGGGCACTCGAGCAGCGCATCGACGAGTTGCTCGCCGCCCGGGCGCGGACGTCGAGCATCTGCCCGTCCGAGGTGGCCCGCTCGATCGCCCCCGACGACTGGCGTCCCCTGATGGAACCGGCACGGCGGGCCGCGCGGCGCATGGTGGCCCGGGGCGAGGTCGAGATCACCCAGGGCGGATCCGTGGTCGACCCGTCGACCGCGAAGGGGCCGATCCGCATCCGACGACCGCGGTGAGGGAACACCTGTCGCGCATCGTCGGTTGCAGCCACGGATGACCTCCACCGGATCGACCCCATCGACCCCTGCCCGCCGCGAAGCCCTGGTCGTGGGAGCCAGCGGCATCACCGGCTCCGCGCTGGTGACCCACCTGCTCGACCTCGGCTGGGACGTGACCGCACTGTCCCGTCGACCGCTCGCACAGCAGGGGGTCCGCACCGTCGCGGCAGACCTCCGCGACCCGGAGGGCCTGGCGACGGCACTCGCCGACGAACGCCCTACGCACGTCTTCTTCACGGCGTGGCAGCGCCAGGAGACCGAGGCCGAGAACATCCGCGTCAACGGCGGCATGGTGCGCGACCTGCTCGCCGCACTCGCCCCGGCGCCGCTGGAACACGTCGCCCTCGTCACCGGGCTCAAGCACTACCTCGGCCCGTTCGAGGCGTACGCCGCCGGCGAGATGTCCGACACGCCCTTCCACGAGGAGGAGCCGCGGCTCGACACCCCGAACTTCTACTACGCGCAGGAGGACGAGCTCGTCGCCGCCGCCGAGCGCCAGGGGTTCACCTGGTCCGTGCACCGCTCGCACACCGTGATCGGCCACGCGGTCGGCAACGCCATGAACATGGGCCTGACGATCGCCGTGCAGGCCACGCTGGCGAAGGAGCTCGACCTGGACTTCGTGTTCCCGGGCAGCGAGGCGCAGTGGAACGGCCTGACCGACATGACCGACGCCGGGATCCTCGCCGAGCACATGGTGTGGGCCGCGACGTCACCCGAGGGAGCGGACGAGCCGTTCAACATCGTCAACGGCGACGTCTTCCGCTGGCGCTGGATGTGGCCGCGCCTGGCGGCACACCTCGGCGTCGATCCGGCGCGGGTGGTCGGGTACCAGGACGCGCCCCGTCCGCTCGAGCAGCAGATGGCCCCGTACGAGTCCGCGTGGGCCGGCATCGCCGAACGGCACGGGCTGGTCGAGCCGGACATCACGCGGCTCGCCTCGTGGTGGCACACCGACGCCGACCTGGGCCGCGCGATGGAGGTCGTCACCGACATGGGCAAGAGCCGCGAGGCCGGGTTCACGGCCTTCCGACGCACCGAGCGGGCCTTCGCCGACCTGTTCGCCCGGTACCGCGCGGACCGCCTGGTCCCCTAGCGGGCGACCGGGGTACGTGGTTCCTCGGACCCGGCCGCGAGCGTCGACGACCCGCGTGGTTGTCTCGTGGGCACACACGCCGGGAGCCCTCGGCGGTTCCCGGAGGAAGGAAGACACCATGTCGCTCGGAGACAAGGCCAAGGACGTCACGCAGAAGGTCGCCGGCAAGGCCGAGGAGACCGTCGGCAAGCACACGGACGACGCCGAGCTCACGCACCAGGGCCAGAAGGACCAGGTCATGGGCGAGGGACGCCTCGACAAGGAGAAGGCGAAGGACGCCCTCGACGGCAAGTAGGTCGACCTGCGGAACGGCCCCGACGCGGACACGCGCCGGGGCCGTTCCACGTCGCGGGGCGCCGCGTCAGAACGCGTAGCGGATGCGGCAGCTCGGCAGGTGTTCGGCCACGAGCTCGCGGAAGCGCTCGACGAGCTGCCCCTTCATCCCGGACCGGTAGCGCACGTTGACGGCACCGTTCTGCGACACCTTCTGCTCCTGCAGGTCCGGACGCCACAGCAGGTCCTCGGCCTTGGGGTGCCACCCGAGGTTGACCTCGTGCAGCGGCTGGTTGTGGGTGAGGAAGATCACCTCGGCCGCGAGCTGCGCCTTGGCGGCCGGGGACAGCACGTCGTCGACCTGGCGCAGCAGCTCGGCCCAGTCGGACTCCCACGTGGGCGTGAGGATGACCGGCGAGAAGTTCAGGTGGACCTCGTACCCGGCGTCGACGAAGTCGTTCACCGCGGCGATCCGCTCGGCGATCGGGCTGGTGCGGATGTCGGTGACCTTCGCGGTCTCGTGCGGCATGAGCGAGAACCGGATGCGCGTGCGCCCCATCGGGTCCCAGTCGAGCAGGTCGCGGTTGACGTACTTCGTCGCGAACGAGGCCTTGGCCGTCGGGGTCATCCGGAACAGGTCGCACAGGTCGCTCACGTTGTCGCTGATCATCGCGTCGACCGAGCAGTCGCTGTTCTCGCCGATGTCGTACACCCAGGACTCCGGGTCGCACTGGTTCGGTTCGGTCTTCGGCCCCTGCTTCGCGATGTTCCGAGCCACGTGCTTCGTGATCTGGTCGATGTTGGCGAACACCGTGACCGGGTTGCTGTAGCCCTTGCGCCGGGGCACGTAGCAGTAGGCGCAGGCCATCGCGCATCCGTTCGCCGTCGACGGGGCGATGAAGTCGGCGGAGCGGCCGTTCGGTCGGGTGACGAGCGACTTCTTCACCCCGAGCACGAGCGCCTCGGTCTTGATCCGGACCCAGCGCTGCACGTTGCGTTCGTCGCCGTGCACCTCGGGGATGTTCCAGTGCGAGTCGACCGGCACGATCTCGGCGTCGGGCCAGCGCCCGACGATCTCCTGCCCGCGCTGCAGCTCGAGGGCGGCGGGCTCGGCGTAGATGCGGTGGACGTCGAGCATCGGGCGGACACGTGCGTTGCTCATCGACACCTGTCTACCGGGTACCACCGACGGTGCAGACTCGGGGCATGACCGCCGAACCCGACGACCACTTCTTCGTCGTGGACGGACGACGCTGGCGCCGCACCGACCCGGCGCTGCCCGAGGACGTCGCCGCCGCACTCCGCTCCCACCTGGGCCGCGGTCGCAACGCCGTCAAGCAGGCGAAGCGGTCGGGCGACGACGCTGCCCTCGAGGCCGCGCGACACCGCAACGGTCTCGCCAAGCACGGCCTCGGCGAACGGGGCCCGGAGTGGTGGACCCGCCCCGAGGCCGACCGGATCGCCGACGCCGAGCGCGCCCTGGCCGACCTCGACGCCCTCGACGCCTGACGCCGGGCCGGGCCGACGCCGGCGCCGGCGCCGCAGCACACCGAGTGAGCAGAAGACGTCGGGTGGGTGGGGCGCACTCGACGTCTTCTGCTCAGTCGACGCCGACCCGCAGCGGCCGAGCGCGCCGCCCCCGCTACGCCTCGGTGTGGCCCAGGTCGGGCTCGACGAGCAGGTGCGCCGTCCGGGACGCCGACGCGTGCAGCTCCAGCACGACGAGCTCGTTCCGCCCGGCACGCAGCACCGGCCCCGGGATCGCCAGGGTCCGCTGCGGCCCGCGTGACCAGTACCGGCCGAGGCAGAACCCGTTGACCCAGGCGACTCCCTTGCGGAAGCCGTCGAGGGACAGGTACCGGTCGTCCGCCGAGTCGAGGTCGAACGCCCCCGCGGCGAAGGTCGGACCCGCGAGCACGTCACCGCCGGTCGGATCGACCTCGGCCAGTGCGCGCACGGCCGCCGGGGCGATCGGGTCGAGGGCGAGCGGGGACGCCGTCCAGCGGGCCACCGGAGCGCCGTCGATCGACACGCCCCCGATCAGGCCCTTCGGTTCGCCGATGCGGACGCCGTAGTCGACGCGACCCTGGTCCTCGACGAGCAGCTCGAGCGTGCCGATCACGGGCGGCAGGGCGATGGCGCGGTCGTGGTGCTCGCGCTCCAGGACCCCGACGACCACGCCGTCGACGGAGACGATCGCGCGGTCGCGCACCTCGGTACCGACGGTCATCACCCCACCGGTGGGCAGGTCGACCTCGGTGCGGTGGACGACGAAGCCGCTCGCGGCCCCGAGCGCGTCGAAGGTCGGCGGCTCGTCGTGCGCCGTCCACGTCGTCAGCGTGGGCAGCAGGGAGCGGAGCGACGCGACGCGCTCCAGACGGACGGCGAGGTCCGTGGCGGGGGTGGTCCGGGCCTCCAGGCCGACCCCGTCCGTCGCACCGGACGCGAGCCGACCGTTCCCGCCCGGCTCCATCGACGCGGGCAGCGGCGGGACGGGCGCGTAGCGCGCGATGACCGAGCGGAACGCGTGGAACTTCTCCGTCGGGCGGCCGGCCTCGTCGAGCGGGGCGTCGTAGTCGTACGACGTCGCGATCGGGCGGTAGACGCCCTTGTCGTTCGCGCCGTTCGTGAAGCCGAAGTTCGTGCCGCCGTGGAACATGTAGATGTTCACCGACCCGCCGGCGGCGAGCAGGACGTCGAGGTCGTCGGCGCTGGCGGACGCCGGCGTGGTGTGGTGGTGCTCGCCCCAGCTGTCGAACCAGCCGTCCCAGAACTCCGAGCACATGAGCGGACCGGTCGGCTGGGCCTGGCGCAGGCGGGCGAGGCGTTCGGTGGAGCGCGACCCGAACGAGCCGGTCTTGTGCAGCGAGGGCAGGGAGCCGTCCTCGAGCATGGTGCCCATCGGCTGGTCGACGCTCGTGAACGGGACGGTGAGCCCGATCGACCGGTGCATCGCCTCGAGCTCCCGCAGGTACTCCGGATCGGAGCCGTAGGCGCCGTACTCGTTCTCGACCTGCACGAGCACGATGGGTCCGCCGTGGTCGATCTGCCGCGGGACCAGAACCGGCGCCAACGCCTGCAAGTACGAGGAAACCGCGGCGAGGAACCCCGGCTCGTTGCGCCGGACACCCACGGTGCCGTCGGCGAAGAGCCAGTACGGCAGGCCGCCGTTGGTCCACTCGGCACAGATGTAGGGGCCGGGTCGGACGATGGCGTGCATGCCCTCGGCGGCGACGAGGTCGAGGAACCGGCCGAGGTCCAGACCGCCGGTCAGGTCGAAGACGTCGGGCGACGGCGCGTGCGCGTTCCAGGCGACGTAGGTCTCGATGGTGTTGAGGCCCATGAGCTTGGCCTTGCGGATCCGGTCGGCCCACAGGTCGGGGTGCACGCGGAAGTAGTGGATCGCGCCGGACAGGATCCGGTGCGGCTCGCCGTCGAGCAGGAAGTCGGTGTCGCCGATGGCGAAGCGCATGGTGTGACCTTCTCGTTGCCGGCCGGAGCCGGGCGTGGAGCGGGGCCGTGCGGAGGTGTCCGCACGGCCCCGCGGGGGTACCGGGAACTACTTCGACGTGACCGTGAAGCCCTGGTCCTCGCCGTACTTCACGAGGGCCTTCTGCCAGGCTTCGAGACCGGCGTCGAGCGAGGTGCCGTTCTCGTACGCCTGACCGACGGTGTCGGCGTAGACGCTGTTCGCGTACACCTGGTACGGCAGGTAGGTGAAGTCGTTGTCGGAGGACTTCGACGCGTCGACGAGCACCTCGTTGATCTGCTGGCCGCCGAAGTACTCCGGCTTCTCCTGCAGGAACGCGCTCGACTCGAGGTCGGCGGTGGTGGAGGGGAAGCCGCCGGACTCCATGAAGACCTTCGTCGACTCCTTCGACGAGTTGAGCCACTTGAGGAAGCCCGCGGCGAGTGCCTTGTTCTTCGACTGCTCCATGACCACCTGGGCGCTGCCGCCGTTGTTCGCGGTCTGCGCGGCGCCGCCGTCGTAGGTCGGCATCGGGGCGACGCGCCAGTCACCGGACGCGTCGGCGACGCTCGCCTCGAGGTTGCCGGGCATCCAGGCGCCGGTGATCAGCGTGGCGATCTGGCCGTTGCCAAGCTGCTTGTACCAGTCGTCGCTCCAGCCGACCGTCTTCGACAGCAGGCCCTGCTCGACGAGCTCGTCCCAGGTGCTCGTCCACTTCTTCGAGCCCTCGTCCTGCAGGTCGATCGTGACCTTGTCACCCTCGGTGGTGAACGGGGTGCCACCGGCCTGGGCGATCATGCTCGTGGTGAAGCCGGCGTCGCCGGAGTCCGCGGCGATGTAGGCGTCCGGGTCGGCCTCGTGCAGCTTCTTCGCGGCGGTGACGTACTCGTCCCACGTCCTCGGCACCTCGATGCCGTGCTCGTCGAAGACCTTCTTGTTGTAGAACAGCGCCATGGGGCCGGAGTCCTGCGGCAGGCCGTAGACCTTGTCGTCGATGGTGACCGAGTTCCAGGTGCTCGTCGCGAAGTCCTTCTCGAGCGAGTCGAAGCCGTAGCCCGACAGGTCGAGCAGCGACTCGGACAGGGCGAACTGCGGCAGGGCGTAGTACTCGACCTGGGCGACGTCGGGGGCACCCGAGCCGGCCTTGATGGTGTTCTGCAGCTTGGTGTACTGGTCGGCGCCGGTGCCGGCGTTGACGATCTTGACCTTCACCTTGGGGTACTGGTCCTCGAAGGCCGCGACCTGCGCCTTGGCGGACGGGGTCCACGACCAGTAGGTCAGGGTGCCGCCCTCCTTGAGGGCCTTGTCGATGTCGTCGGCCGATCCGCCGGCGGACGAGCCACCGGAGGCGCAGGCGGCGAGGGCGATCGTGGCGGTGACGCCGATCGCGAGGGCGCTGAGCCCGCGCCGGAGACGCTTGTGCATGGGAGTGCCTTTCACTTCTTCGTGGAGGGGGTGGTGGTGCTGCCGTGTGTCGGACGGGAGGCGCGTGGCGGGGTCGCCCCGTGCCTCCCGTCCGCAGGTCACGCCTTGACCGACCCGGCCGCGAGGCCGGACTGCCAGAAGCGCTGGAGGAAGAGGAACGCGACCACGATCGGGATGATCGTGAGGAGCGAACCGGTGACGACGAGGTTGTAGATCGGCTCCGCGCCGGACCCGGTGGCCTGCGCGTTCCACTGGTTCAGGCCGACGGTGAGCGGGTACCACTTCGGGTCGCTCAGCATGATGAGCGGCAGGAAGTAGTTGTTCCAGGTGGCGACGACCGCGAACAGCAGGACCGTGACGACACCCGGCGCGAGCAGGCGGAGCGCGATGGTGAAGAAGATGCGGAACTCGCCGGCGCCGTCCATGCGGGCGGCCTCGAGCAGCTCGGCGGGGATCGCGTCGACCGCGTAGGTCCAGATGAGGTACATGCCGAACGGGCTGATGAGCGACGGCAGGATGATCGCCCAGGGGGTGTTGGTGAGCCCGGCCTGCGAGAACAGCAGGAACGTCGGGACCGCCAGGGCCGTTCCGGGCACGGCGATCGCACCGAGCACGACGGCGAACACCGCGCGGCGGCCGGGGAACTGGAACTTCGCCATGCCGTAGCCCGCGATCGTGGCGAGCAGGGTCGCGCCGCCGGCTCCGACGACCACGTAGAGCAGCGTGTTGCCGAGCCACTGCACGAAGATGCCGTCGTTGTAGGTCAGCGTGTCGACGATGTTCTGCCAGAGCGTGAACTCCCCGCCGAACCACAGGCCGAAGGTGGACAGCAGGGACGCCTGCGTCTTCGTGCTGTTCACGAGCAGGTAGAACAGCGGCGCGAACGAGTACACGACGAAGACGACCATGACCGCGGTCAGCAGGCCGGAGCGCTTGACCTTGCGTCCGTCGACCGGCTTGCGGGTCCGGGCCGACCGGGAGGCTCGGCTCGCGCGGTCGCGCGGGTCGCGCTGGGTCGTGGTCGCCTCGGTGACGGTGGCCGGCCCGGTGGGGCCAGCGGCGGGGTGCTGCAGGGTGCTCATCGGTTCTCCTGGCGGGTTCCGCGGACCTGGACGACGTACGCGATCACGGCGGTGATGACACCCATGACGATGGCGACGGTGGCGGAGTAGTTGAACTGCTGACCGCTGAAGGACAGCGAGTAGGCGTACATGTTCGGGGTGAAGGCGCTGCCGATGACGTTCGGGGCGAGCGTCTTGAGCAGGTTCGGCTCGTTGAAGAGCTGGAAGCTACCGATGATCGAGAAGATCGTCGCGATGACCATCGGGCCGCGCAGGGCGGGGAGCTTGATCGAGAACACGGTGCGCATCGGACCGGCGCCGTCGAGCTCGGCGGCCTCGTACAGCTCGCCGGGGACGGTGCGGAGTGCCGCGTAGAAGATCAGCATGTTGTAGCCGAGGAACTCCCACGTGACCACGTTGCCGATCGACGTGAGGACCCAGGTCGGGCTGAACGGCTGCAGCAGGTCGATGCCGAGCGCGTCGTTCGCGGCGCCGGTCAGGCCGAACTGGTTGCCGTAGATGAAGCCCCAGATGAGGGCGGCGACGACACCGGGGACGGCGTACGGCAGGAAGACCGCGATGCGGAAGAACGACGTGCCCCAGAGCCGGGCGCTGTCCAGGGCCAGCGCGGCGACGAGGGCCAGGCCGAGCATGATCGGCACCTGCACGACGAGGAACAGCGTGACGCGGAGCAGGCCCTCCCAGAACTTGGCGTCCTGGAACAGCTGCACGTAGTTGGCGAACCAGACGAACTGGTTGCCGCCGATGAGCTGGTCGCGGAACAGGCTGAGCCAGAGCGCGTAGCCGATCGGCACGATGAGCATCGCGATCAGCACGACGACGAAGGGACCGACGAAGAGCCAGCCGGTGTACCGCCCTCGGGGCTTCCGACGGCGAGCGGTCGGCCGCGAGGCGGGGGCCGCCTCGGCCGGACGCGCTGCGAGCGTGCTCATGTGACTCCCTTGTCTGCTGCGTTCGGGTTCCGGACCGGGCGCCTGACAGCACCCGCGGGTCGTGCCCTGCCTGCGCTGGCACGGATCCGGAGACGTCGATGTTGACGTCAACATCGAACGACGTCACCGTAGCATGGCAACGTCAACATGCACTAGCGTTCGGTGAAGTCGAACGGAGGGAACAGCGTTGTCGACCGATCTGACCGCACCGCGACGTGCGCCGTCGATGGCCGCCGTGGCCGATGCCGCCGGCGTCTCGATGCAGACCGTGTCCCGCGTGGCCCGCGGCTTCCACAACGTCAGCCCGGACACCCGCGACCGGGTGCAGCGCGCCATGGACGACCTGGGCTACCGGCCGAACCGTGCTGCGCGGGCGCTGCGGTCCGGACGCTTCCGGACCATCGGCGTGGTCATGTTCACGCTCGCGTCGTTCGGCAACATGCGCACGCTCGAGGCGATCGCCGACGCCGCCGGGGCCGCCGACTTCACGATCACCCTGCTGCCGATGGCCTCCCGCACCGAGGAGGGCGTCCGGTCGGCGATCTCCCGCCTCGACGAGCAGGCCGTCGACGGGGTCGTCATCATCATCGAGTCGCACATCATCGACACCGCCGAGGTCGCGCTCCCCGACGGCGTCCCGATGGTCGTCGTCGACTCGACCGGCACCACCGAGCACCCGGCGATCGACACCGACCAGGCCGACGGCGCCCGCCAGGCCACGCAGCACCTGCTCGACCTCGGCCACGAGACCGTCTGGCACGTCGCCGGGCCCGAGTCGTCGTACTCCGCCGCCCGGCGGCTCGCCGCGTGGCAGGACACCCTCGAGCGGGCAGGACGGGTCGTGCCGCCGGTGTTCCACGGCGGGTGGACGACGGAGCACGGCTACGACGCCGGGCTGGAGATCGCCGCCCGGCCGGAGGTCACCGCCGTGTTCGCCGCGAACGACCAGACGGCGCTCGGGGTCCTCCGCGCCGCACACGAGTCCGGACGCCCGGTGCCGTCGTCGCTGAGCGTCGTGGGCTTCGACGACTCCCCCGAGTCCGACTCGTTCTGGCCGCCGCTCACGACCGTGCACCAGTCGTTCGACGAGGTCGGTCGGCGCGCGGTCGCCAACCTGCTCGACCAGATCGAGGGCTCCCCGGTCCGCACCACGACCGACCTCGTGCCGGTGCGCCTGGTCGAGCGCGCGAGCACGGCGCCGCCGCCCGCCGCGCGCTGACGCGGCGCGCCGCGGCTTTTCGCGCTCAGCGACAGCTCACGCGCGCGTGGTCCCGTGAACTGTCGCCCAGGCCGTGGAGTCGCCACGCGCCGGCCGGGAGGCCCGGTGCCAGGCCGCCACGGGGCGCGCGTTTCGTGCCCGGCGACACCTCACGCGCGCGCGGTCCCGTGAACTGTCGCCCAGCCCGTGGAGTCACCACGCGCCGGACGGGAGGCCCGGTGCAAGCCCGCCACGGGCCTCCCGGCCGCCGCGCGGCGCGCGTTTCGCGCTCAGCGACACCTCACGCGCGCCGCGCCCCGTGAACTGTCGCCCAGCCCGTGAACTCACGCCCGCCCCGCGCCCGCAACAAGCAGAGGACGTCGGGCGCGCGCGCCCGACGTCCTCTGTGCTCACTCGACGCCCGCCGTGGCGTGCGCCGAGGCGTCTTCTCAGCCGATCGAGACGGCGGTCCAGGAGACCGGCGGGAGCTCGATGGTGATCGTGTCACCCTCGCGGCGGACCGACTCGTTCGTCCGCAGGCCCACGCGCGAGGTGTTCTGCAGGTCGTTCACGGCGTGCAGGTCGTCGTCCCACACACCCTCGGCGTGGACGTCACCGGTCGCACCGATGCCGGCCACGTCGATCGTCACCGTCGTCGGCTCGGACGGGTGGCGGTTCACCAGGAACACCGCGGCCTTGCCGTCCTCGGACACCGTCGCGGCCGAGTCGACCACCGGGACCTCGCCGTGCTTGCCGCCGTCGACCGTGTCACCGGAGGCCTTGACCTGCAGCGACGTGCCCTGCGCCAGGCGCGAGGTGACCGAGAACGGGAAGAACGTGGTCTGGCGCCAGGCCGGACCGCCGGGCTCGGTCATGATCGGGCCGATCACGTTGACGAGCTGGGCGAGCGAGGCCGAGGCGACACGGTCGGCGTGGCGGAGCAGCGAGATGAGCAGGCCACCCACGACGACGGCGTCCGCCACCGTGTAGACGTCCTCGAGCAGACGCGGGGCGACGGGCCACTCGTCGAGCGTGAAGGTCTTGGCCTTCGCCTCCCACTTCTTGATCGACCAGACGTTCCACTCGTCGAACGAGATGTCGATGCGCTTGTCGGACTTCTTCTGCGCCTGGACGTGGTCGGCGGCCGTGGTGACCGTCTTGATGAAGTGGTCCATGTTCACGCCTGAGGCCAGGAACGACGGCAGGTCGTCGTCCTCCTCGTAGTAGGCGTGCGCGGAGATGTAGTCGACGTCGTCGTAGGTGTGCTCGAGGACGGTGCGCTCCCACTCGCCGAACGTCGGCATCGACGCCCCGGACGAACCGCAGGCGACGAGCTCGAGGTCGGGCTGGATCTGCCGCATGGCCTTCGCGGTCATGGCGGCGAGCTTGCCGTAGTCCTCGGCGTTCTTGTGGCCGAGCTGCCACGGGCCGTCCATCTCGTTGCCGAGGCACCACATCTGGATGGCGAAGGGCTCCTGGCGGCCGTTCGACCGGCGGTACTCGCTCAGAGCGGTGCCGGCGTCGATGTTGGCGTACTCGAGCAGGTCGAGCGCCTCCTGCGTGCCGCGGGTGCCGAGGTTCACGGCGAGCATCAGCTCGGAGCCGACCTTGTCGAGCCAGTGCTGGAACTCGTGCAGGCCGACCTCGTTCGTCTCGGTCGAGTGCCAGGCCAGGTCGAGGCGACGGGGGCGCTGCTCGACGGGGCCGACGCCGTCCTCCCACTTGTAGCCGGAGACGAAGTTGCCGCCCGGGTAGCGGATGGCGGAGACGCCGAGTTCCTTCACGAGCTCGACGACGTCCTCGCGGAAGCCGTGCTCGTCGGCGGTCTCGTGCGCGGGCTCGTGGATGCCGTCGTAGACGTGGCGACCGAGGTGCTCGACGAACCCACCGAAGAGGCGACGTCGCACCGGCCCCACGGTGAACGCGGCGTCGAGGACGAGGTGTGTGCGGGGCATGGATCTCCTTCGATCGTTGCAGTGCGGTTCGTGGGGGCGAGCTGGTCGGGCCGTCACGGGCGCTCCGGGTAGTGGAGCGGGCCGTCACGAAAGTGAGCGCTCACCTACGGGAAACGCTACCCGGTTCGACGGCGACGCGGAAGGGGTGGTGGATCATCGGACCGAGCGCTAATGTGAGCGCTCACGGGGCACCCGCAAGCCGCCCCGTGACGGAGCGATCCCTGCTCCGCCCGGGGCAGAGCTGCCCCGGCGGGAACACCGACCCTGTTCCCGAGTCCGGCCCATCCCGATGGAGTGATGCCATGCCGACCCCACCCGCAACCCCCGCGTCGCGTCTCTCGCGCCGCGGCTTCCTCGCCGCCGGTGCCGCGGCCGCGACGGTCCTGCCGCTCGCCGCCTGCTCCAGCCCCCTGGCTGCCGGTCTCGCCGGCAGCGCGCTCAACCCCGAGACGCTCGTCTTCTGGAACCTGTTCGGCGGCGGCGACGGCGTCCGCATGCAGGCGATGGAGGACGGCTACGCCGCGCAGCACGGCGGTTCGAGCGCCCTGCAGGGCACCACGTTCGCGTGGGGCAACCCGTACTACTCGAAGCTGACACTGGCCACCGTCGGGAACAAGCCGCCGGACGTCGCGGTCGCGCACCTGACCCGGGCGAAGCCGCTCTGGGACGGCGACCTGCTCGACCCGATCACCTCGGACGACCTGGCGAGCGTCGGGCTGAGCGCAGCCGACTTCAACCAGAAGGCCTGGGCAGCGCAGAAGACCGACGGCAAGAACATCGCGATCCCGCTGGACACCCACCCGTTCGTGCTGTTCTACAACGTCGACGTCTGCAAGAAGGCGGGCCTGATCGACGGCGACGGCAAGCTCAAGGACCTGTCCGGCATGGACAACTTCGAGAAGGCCCTCGCCGCGGTCGCCAAGGTCACCGGCGGCACCGCGCTCAACGTCGCGAACGTCGTGCCCGAGACCGCGACCCCGTGGCGCTTCTTCTGGACGATGTACAACCAGCTCGACGGTGCCACCCCGTTCCTCAGCAAGGGCGGCGCCGAGCTCACCCTCAACGAGGACGCCTACACCGAGGTCACGAGCCGGACCCAGAAGTGGGTGAAGGAGGGCTGGCTGAACAAGGCCCTCGACTACGCCACCGCGCAGTCGCTCATGTTCGACGGCAAGGCCGGCTTCTTCATGCAGGGCGAGTGGGAGATCAGCACGGCGCAGTCGATCAAGGGGCTGGAGTTCGGCATGGTCCCGATCCCCCAGCTGTACGACAAGCCCGCGACGCAGGCCGACTCGCACACCTTCGTCCTGCCGAAGAAGGCGCGCACCCCGGAGCAGCGCAAGCAGCACATGCTCTTCATCAAGCAGATGCTCGAGCAGAGCCTGACGTGGGCCGAGGGCGGGCACGTGCCGGCCTACATGCCGACGTTCGACAGCACCGCCTACAAGGAGCTCAAGCCGCAGTCGAACTACGCGGCCGCAGCCGAGACCGCCGTGTTCGACGACGCCGCCTGGTACGGCGGTTCCGGGTCGACCTTCGAGGGCACGGTCGGCGCCCAGCTCGCCCTGGTGCAGCAGGGCAGCTCGACGCCGGCGCAGGCGCTCCGGGCGATCAAGAGCCAGCTGTCCACCTACCTCAACACCCCGAGCCCGCTGTGACCGGGCAGGCGCACGCCGAGGACGCACGTTCCCGGCAGACGACACCCGCGATCGTGAACACCGCGCGAAAGGCACGATGACGTGACCACAGCACCTGTCCTCGACCGGCCGACGGACGCGACGACCGCGCCGCGTCCCCGCCGGACACGCTCCTACCGGACCAGCCTGACGAGCGGCCAGGGCCGCAGCGGCTGGCTGTTCCTCGCCCCCTTCGGCCTGTTCTACGTGGCCTTCCTGCTCGGCCCGACGGTCTGGATGCTCGTCACGAGCTTCTTCAACACCTCGACCGTCCGCACCGGGCTCGGCAGCTTCGCCGGGTTCGCGAACTACGCCGAGATGCTCGGGCGCTCGGACTTCTGGTCCTCGCTCTGGCACACGCTGCAGTTCACGCTCTACACGACCCCGCCGCTCGTCATCCTGGCGTTCGTGTTCGCGGTGCTGACGAACCGGATGAACCGCGGCCAGTGGTTCTTCCGTCTGGCGTTCTTCCTGCCGTTCATCCTGCCGTCGGCGACGATCTCGCTCATCTGGGTGTTCATCTTCACGCCGTCGACCGGTCTGTGGGCGAGCCTGCAGTCAGCGATCGGCATGACGCCCGGCTCGGGCATGCTGTCCAGCCCGAACACGGCCATGATCGGCGTCGCGATCGCCACGGTGTGGTGGACGCTCGGCTTCAACTTCGTGCTCTACCTGGCCGGCCTGCAGGAGATCCCGCGGGAGCTGTACGAGGCCGCCGCCGTCGACGGGGCCTCGAACTGGCAGCAGATCAAGTCGATCACGCTCCCCCTGCTCGCCCGCACGACGACCCTGGTCATCCTGCTGCAGATCATCGCGAGCCTGAAGATCTTCGACCAGGTCTACCTCATGACGAACGGCGGTCCGGGCATCTCGACCCAGGTCTCGCTGCAGCTCATCACCGGCGTCGGCTTCACCGACAACCGACTCGGTGCCGCATCGGCCGCGTCGGTGCTCCTGTTCATCGTGATCGTGGCGATCGCGGTCATCCGGCAGCTCGTCGAGCGCGCTGCCGCCAAGCGAGAGATCGGGGCCTGACATGACCGCCACCGAGAGCATCACCACCGGCCGCAAGCTCCGCACCGGCGTCTCGTCGGCCGCTCCCACGAGCGCCGCGAAGATCGGCGTCTCCGGCAAGGGGTTCAACCTGGTCGCCGGCATCGTGCTGGGCGTCTTCGCCGTCATCTGGCTCATCCCGAGCCTGTTCGCCCTGAAGACGTCGCTGTCCGACAACGGCGTCGCCGCCCTCGGCGCGAACGCCATCCTGTCGAACTGGAACCCGACGCTGCACTCGTACGCGTCGTTGTTCCAGGCCGGCGACATCTGGAACTGGTACCTGGCCAGCGCCATCACGAGCGTCGTCACGGCGGTGCTGACGGTGCTGTTCGCGTCGATGGCGGCGTTCGCGCTGTCCCGCCTGGTGTTCCGCGGTCGGAACGTCGCGTTCCTGCTCATCATCCTGGGGATCATGATCCCGACGCAGGTGCTGATCATCCCGATCTTCCAGGAGCTCAACGCCGTCGGCCTGCTCAACACCTACTGGTCGGTCATCTTCCCGCAGGTGCCCGCCGTGATCGCGGTGTTCATCTTCAAGCAGTTCTTCGACGGCATCCCGAAGGAGCTGGAAGAGGCCGCGCGCATCGACGGCGCCGGCATCTGGAAGGTCTACTGGTCGGTCATCCTGCCGCTGTCGCGTCCGGTGATCGCGGCGGTGACGATCCTGACCTTCGTCGGGGTGTGGAACAACCTGCTGCTGCCGCTGTTCGTGCTGTCGAACCCGGACCTCATGACGATCCCGGTCGGGCTCGCAACGGTGCAGGGCAGCTTCGGTCAGCGCTACGCCGACATCCAGGCGGGTGCGATCCTGGCCGCGCTGCCGCTGATCATCCTCTACCTGATCTTCCAGCGGCAGATCGTGGAGGGCGTGACCGGGTCCGGCCTCAAGGGCTGACGCGACCCCACCACGGACGGGAGGCCCGGTGCCAGCTGGCACCGGGCCTCCCGTCCTGCGTGTGGTCGCGACCACCGATGTCGATCAGGCGTGCGCGTGCTGCCGGACGTCGTGCTTCCAGAAGCCGGAGAACGTGATGCGCGACTTCGGCAGCCCCGCGCGGTGCAGGTGGCGTCGACCCTCGGTGGCGAGTCGCGACTCCCCCACGACGAACGCGTAGCCCCGGTCGTCGGAGGGCACGTGGCGCTGCAGCTCGGCGAGCGCCGCGCTCCCGGGCACGGCACCCGGCTGCCGGACGAGCCACGTCACCTGCACGCCGGTCGGGGCGTCGAGGTCGCGGATGTCGGCGGCGGTCGGGACCTCCTGGATGATCCGGCCGACGGTGTCCCGCGGCAGCGAGGCGGCGATGCCGACGACGCCGGGCAGACCGGTCTCCTCGGCGGCGACGACGACCTCGCTCGTGCCGGCCGGGACGTCGAAGATGCAGCCCTGGTCGAGCATCGCGAGCTCGTCACCGGGGCGGGCGGCACAGGCCCAGATCGCGGCGCGGCCCTCGAGCTGCCCGCGGGGGTCCAGGTGCACGACGAAGTCGATGTCGATCTCCGCGGTGCCGTCGGCGAGCAGGCGGTACGCGGCGACGGTGTAGTTCGCGCAGTGCGGTCGGACGTCCTCGGGGATGGCGAGGAACGTCGGCCACCACTTCGTGCCGTCCAGGTCGGGCATCCGGAAGCGGTCCTGGTCGGGGCGCTGGACGAACAGGCGGAACCAGTGGTCGAAGCCGAGGTACCCGAACTCGTGCAGGTCGTCGCCGGTCACCGTCACGCGGTGCATCGACGGGGTCACCCGCTCGGTCCGCAGGACCCGGGCACGGAAGAGCCGGGGGTTCGTGGGCAGGAGCCGCGGGGTCTTCGCCATGAGGCAAGGCTAACCTAAGATGATCTCCGTGCCACCCCCTGCCCCCACCCTGGCCCCCGCTCCGGACGCCCGTCCGACCGACGCCTCCCGCGCCCTCGGCGTGCACCGGAGCGCCCTCCGTCGGCGGACCGCCGTCGTCGTGGTGCTCGTCGTCGCGCTGGTGCTCGTGGCGGTCGCGAGCATGCTGCTCGGCAGCAACCGCATCGGTGTCGACCACGTCTGGGCCGGCCTGACGCGCACCGGGACGACCACCGACGAGGCCATCGTCTGGGGCTCCCGCGTCCCGCGCACGCTCATCGGCGCGGCCGTCGGCGCAGCGCTCGGCATCGCCGGACTGCTCATGCAGGGGCACACCCGCAACCCCCTCGCCGACCCCGGTCTGTTCGGCGTCTCGTCCGGCGCCGGCCTGGCCGTCGTGCTCGGTGTCTACGTGTTCGGGGTGACGAGCACGGGCGCGACCGTGTGGTTCGCCCTGGTCGGCGCCCTGGTGGCGAGCGTCGTCGTGTTCTCGGTGACCATCGCCGGCAGCGGGACGGCCAGCCCGGTCCCCCTCGCCCTCGCGGGTGCCGCGGTCTCGGCGCTGCTCGCGGCACTGACGTCCTTCGTCGTGCTCACCGACCAGGAGTCGCTCGACGCGTACCGCCTGTGGGTCGTCGGGTCGCTCGCCGCGCGACAGCTCGACGTCCTCGCGGCGGTGTGGCCGTTCCTGGTGGCCGGGCTCGTGCTCGCCGTCCTGAACGTCCGCGCCCTCGACGCCCTCGGCCTGGGGTCCGACCTGGCGAAGGGCCTGGGCGAGAACGTGCTCGTCGCGCGGCTCGTGGGCCTCGGCGGGATCACGCTCCTCGCCGCCGGGGCCACGGCGGCCGCCGGCCCGATCGGCTTCGTCGGCCTGACCGTGCCGCACGTCGCCCGGGCCCTCGTCGGCACCGGGCACCGTTGGACCGTGCCCGTCTCCGGGCTCGTCGGTGCGGCGCTCGTGCTGCTCGCCGACGTCGTCGGACGCCTGGTCGGCGGGTTCGCCGAGGTCGAGGTCGGCATCGTCCTCGCCGTCATCGGCGGACCGGTGTTCGTCGCCGTGGCCCGTCGCCGATCGCTGGTGTCACTGTGAGCGGCGCAGCGGTCCAGAGCCGCGCGCCCGGTCGTGCCGGCGTCCGCATCGGACCGATCGGACTCGCCTGGCGTCCCCGGGTGTTCTGGTACACCGCCGCCTCGCTCGGTGCCGTCCTGGTGCTCGTCGTCATCGGGGTCGCGGTCGGCTCGACCTTCATCCCGCCCGTCGTCGTCGTGCGCTCGCTGCTCGGCCTGGAGTCCGGCCCCGACGCCTTCATCATCACCACGCTCCGGCTGCCCCGGGTCCTGACCGGCGCACTCGTCGGGCTGACCCTCGGCGTCGCCGGGGCGCTCACGCAGACCTTCACGCGCAACCCGCTCGGCACCCCGGACATCATCGGGGTCACCGCGGGAGCGAGCGTCGGTGCGGTCGCCGCGATCGTCCTGGGCGGCGGGACCTACTCGGTGTCCTCGATCGCCCTCGGCGGCGGCATCCCGGTGGCGGCCACGATCGGTGCGCTCGTCGCGGCGGTGCTGGTCTACGGCCTCGGGTGGCGCGGCGGCGTGCAGAGCTACCGCCTGGTGCTCGTGGGCATCGGCGTCGGCGCGACGCTCGACGCCGTCACGAGCTACCTGCTGGTCCGCGCGAAGATCACGGTCGCCGCGGCCGCGTCGCAGTGGCTCGTCGGCAGCCTGTCGAGCACGTCGTGGGCCAGCGTCTGGCCGCTGCTGGTCGTGGCGGCCGTCGCGGTGCCCATCGCGCTCGCGACGAGCGCCGCCCTGGGCATCGGACAGCTCGGCGACGAGGTCGCGACCGGCGTCGGACTCGGCGTCCAGCGCCACCGCCTGCTCGTCATCGGGCTCGCGGTCGTGCTGACCGCCGCCGCCGTGGCCGCCGCAGGGCCGGTCGGCTTCGTGGCGTTCGTGGTGCCGCAGGTCGGACTCCGGCTGGCGGGCACGAACCGTCCACCCCTGCTGCTCGCCGGTGCCCTCGGTGCCGCGCTCGTGCTCGCCGCCGACCTGCTGTCCCGCTCGGCGTTCCCGTGGCAGGTGCCGGTCGGCATCATCACCACCGTGATCGGGGCGCCGTACCTGATCTGGCTCCTCGTCCGTCACCGCAAGGAGATGTCCCGATGACGACCCACCACCCGAACGACACCCCCGTCCTCGAAGCCAGGGCCCTGTCCGTCGGCTACGACCGGCACCCGGTGCTGCGGGACCTGGACCTGCGCGTCGAGCGCGGCACCGTCACGACGTTCCTCGGGGCGAACGGCTGCGGCAAGTCGACCCTGCTCAAGGCGTTCGGCCGCGTGCTCAAGCCGCAGTCGGGCGAGGTCCTGCTGGACGGCGTGCCGATCCGCCGGGAACCGAACCGGCAGGTGGCCCGGAAGCTCGCGATCCTGCCGCAGTCCCCCGTCGCCCCGGCCGGCACGAGCGTGCTCGACCTGGTGATGCGGGGCCGGAACCCGCACCAGTCGTGGGCGAAGCCCTGGACCGCCGAGGACGCCGCCGTCGCCGAGGAGGCGATCGCCGCGACCGGCCTGACCGAGGTCGCGCACCGCGACGTCGCCAGCCTGTCCGGCGGGCAGCGCCAGCGCGCCTGGATCGCCCTCGTCGTCGCGCAGCAGGCCGAGACGCTCCTGCTCGACGAGCCGACGACCTACCTCGACCTCGCCCACCAGCTCGAGGTGCTGCGCCTGGTCCGCCGCCTGAACCGCGAGCAGGGATCGACCGTCGTCATGGTCCTGCACGACCTGTCCCTGGCCGCGCGGTACTCCGACCGGCTCGTCGTGCTGCACGACGGCGGGGTCGCTGCCGACGGCGCACCGGACGAGGTCCTGACCCCGGCCCTGCTCGAGCACGCGTTCGGGCTGCACGCCCGCGTGGTGCCCGACCCGGTCACCGGCGCTCCGATGATCGTGCCCGAGGCCGACGAGCACGACCGGCTGCTGCACACCGATCGGCACGACGCACTGGCGCCGGCCGGGAACTTAGGTTAGCCTCTCCTAACGTGAAGCACTCCCGACGTGGCCACCTGCGCGCCGCCCTCCTGACATCCGTGACCGTCTCGGCCCTCCTGCTCACCGGCTGCTCGAGCACCGGCGGCACGGACGACTCCGACGCCGACGGCGGCGCCGCCGCGTCGAAGGCCTGGTCCTACGAGGACGCCACCGGCGCGACCGTCAAGGTCGACCACACGCCGGAGCGCGTCGTCGTCCTCAACGACATCGCGCTGTCGTTCATCGAGTACGGCCTCAAGCCCGTCGGCACCTTCGGGCAGCTGACCATGGCGAAGGACGCCCGGTTCGACGACCTCGACACCGACGGCATCACCCAGCTCGGTACGGCCTACGGCGACATCGACCTCGAGCAGCTCGCCGCGCTCAAGCCCGACCTCGTCGTGACCTCGGTCTACCCCAAGGACGAGAAGGGCACGCTCGACACGACGCAGCCCGGCTACGGGTTCAAGGACAAGGACCAGCAGGCGCAGATCGAGGCCATCGCGCCGGTCGCCCAGGTCAAGTGGGGCGGCAAGGGCGAGGACGTCATCGAGGAGATCGCGGACCTGTCCGAGTCCCTCGGTGCGAAGGAGTCGACGATCGACGCCGCCGAGCAGCGTTTCGACACCGCCGCGGAGGAGCTCGAGCAGGTCACGAAGGACAAGGACCTGTCGGTCGTCTCGATGTTCGCCGACGGCAGCGGCGCCTACGTGACCCGCCCGAGCGACGAGCCGTCGCTGCAGATGTACTCGTCGTTCGGCGTCGACTTCGTGGACCCGAAGCCGAAGGGCTTCTACTGGGGCATCTACTCGTGGGAGAACGCCGGCCAGATCACCGGTGACGTCCTGCTGCTGTCGCAGCAGGGCTACCAGGTCGCCGACCTCGAGAAGCAGCCGACCTTCGCCGACAACGCGGCGCTCGAGGCCGGTCAGGTCCATAGCTGGACGTTCCCGGCCCTCGACTACGCGTCGCAGGCCGACTACATGACGAAGATGGCGGGCTGGCTCGAGGACAGCAAGAAGCTGTCCTAGGACGCACCCGTCCGTCCGTGGTCACCTGCCGGACCGTCAGCCGACCGGCAGCGCGGCGTTCACCGCCGTCTGCGCCTGGCGCCACACGGCGGCGCGCGATCCCGCGTAGGTGCCGCCCTGGCCGTTGGAGAACGACCGCAGGTTGTGCTTCGCACCGTCCGTGTTGCCCTGCCAGTAGGCGGTGACGGCCCGCGAGGTCCCGCCCACCAACCACACCTGGTCGGCCGCGTCTGTGGTGCCGGTCTTGCCGAACAGGGTCGCCCCGTCCGGGGTCTGCCCGCCGTCCGCCGTGCCACCGCGGAAGGCGCCCTGCATGACGTCGAACGCGGTGGCCGCGGTCTGCGGCGACACCGCCTGCGTGCAGTGCTGCGGTTGCCCGCCGAGCTCCTCGCCGTCGGGGGCGGTGACCTGGTCGATGACGATCGGGGAACAGAAGCGCCCGCCGTTCGCGATGCCGGCGTAGGCCGACGCCATGGTGAGCGGCGCGATGCTCTCGGTGCCGAGCAGCGACGCCGGGTTCCACGGCAGCTCGCCGCCCGTGGCCAGGTGCACGCCGAGTCGCTGCGCCACGTCGCGGATGTCGCACAGGTCGAGCTGCTCCGCCATCGACTGGTACGCCGCGTTGACCGACTGCGCCGTCGCCGCGCGGACGGTGTACGGGCCGCGCTGGCCGGGTGAGTCGTTCTTCGGCTGCCAGAACGCCGAGGCGGGTGCGCCGCACGCGGTCCACTCGCTGTGCGGGTGGGGCGTGCCGTCCACCACGGTGTCCGGACTCCGGCCCGCCTCGATCCAGGCGAGCAGCGTGAACATCTTGTACGTCGACCCGGTCTGGAACCCGGTCGAGCTGCCGTCCGCCTCGTCGGTGGCGTAGTTCAGCGAGGTGGCGGTGCGGGGCGCCTGGGACGACCGGTCGTGGTCGGTGTTCTGGGCCATCGTCAGCACACGGCCGGTCCGGGCCTCGACCGTGTCGAACGTGGCGCCGAGCGCCAGCCGGGTCTCGGTCTTCGGGTCGTACTGGTCGAGCAGCCGCTTCTGCTCGGCGTTCAGGTCGAGGTCGAGCGTGGTCTGGATCCGGTAGCCGCCGGTGCGCCATGCGTCCGCACGCTGCTGCGCCGTCACGCCGAGCTGCGGGAGCCGCTGGGCGATGGTCACCGCGTGGTCGCAGAAGAACTCGGCGCCGACCTCGACCGCCTGGCACCCCTGCTGCGGAGCCGTCAGGTGGACGGCGTCGGCGACGCGGGACTGCCGCGCGGTGCGGTACTCCGCCGTCGACAGGTGCCCCTGCTCGTGCATCGAGCGCAGGATCACGTTCCGCCGGGCGGCGTTGTCGCGGTGGTGGTCCGGCGTCGACAGGTCCCGACGCTCCGGCCACTGCACGATCGCGATGAGGGACGCCGCCTCGGCCGGGGTCAGGTCGGACGCCGACCTGCCGTAGTAGTGCTGCGCCGCCGACTGCACGCCGTAGGTCTGGTCGCCGAAGTAGGCGATGTTCAGGTACGCCGCCAGGATCTCCTGCTTGCTGTACTGCTCCGCCAGGCTGATCGCGAGCTTCATCTCGGCGAGCTTGCGCTGCGGTGTCCGCCGGGTCGCGTCCTCGTACGCGGCCTCGCGCTCCTCGGCGGTGGGCAGTTCGCTCGCCTGCTGGATCTTGATGTTCCGCACGAGCTGCATCGTCAGGGTCGAACCACCCGACCCGCCCTCGCCCCGAGAGGCAGCGATGCTCACGAGCGACCGGACGACGGACGTGGCGTCCACACCGCCGGTCTCGAAGAAGCGCTTGTCCTCGCCGTCGACCGCCGCGTGCTCCAGGTCGTCGTCGATCTGCTCGAGCGTGAGCTCCTGCCGGTCCTGGGCCCAGACGTCCGCCAGGTGCACCGGTGCACCGCCGCGGTACGCCCAGATCTGGTTGCGCTGCGGCAGTTGGCCGATCTCGATGTCCTCCGGCAGCGACTCGAACAGCCCGATGGCCGAGGTCGTGCCCACCCCGGCGACCGCGATGACCGGTGTCACCCCGACGCTCACCAGCAACCCGGCGAGCACGCTGCCCCCCACGAAGCCGAGCGCGGCTCCCCCTGCACGTCGCATCCTCATGTCGTCCTCCCCCTCGGCCGCACCCCCACGGGTCCGGCTCGAGGAGCGTCCCAGCACTGCTCGGACGTCTGCCGGGACTCCCCCGCGGAACACCGCCACGTCCGCTGGGAAAGTGCCGGTGTGCGCGCGACAGGAGGCCCAGGGCCGGGCCTGTACCGTGGCAGCGGTGACACGCTCCCCGCACCGACTCGCGCTCCTCGGCGCCGCGATCGCCCTGGTCGCCGGTGTCGGCCTGCTGTTCACCCCGTGGGACGGCCCCGTGATCGTCGCGGCGTGGGTGCTCATCGTCGGCGCGGCCGTGCTCGGCGCGATCACGCTCTTCCTGGTGCGCGCGCCCCGGAGCTGATCGCCCGGGATCACTCGTCCGCCGCTTGTCCGCCGTTCGTCCGACTGTCCGGACGCTCGATCGGGGCTAGCGTCGCTCGCGTGCGGCAACGACGCCGCACGATGACGAATCGAGCATCATGCAACGACGGATGAACCGGATCCTCGCGCTCGCGCTGAGCGTCGGTGTCGTGGGGGCACTGGCACCGGCGGTCTCGGCCCAGGCGGTCGCCACGAGCGACACCCCGGACTTCGGCAGCAACGTGAAGATCTACGACCCCTCGGTCCCCGCCTCGACCATCCAGGCCGACGTCGACGCCGCGTTCACCAGCCAGCTCCGCAGCACCACCGCGCAGTTCGGCACGCAGCGGCACGCCTTCCTGTTCAAGCCCGGCAACTACGGGCGGGTCTGGGCGAACCTCGGCTTCTACACCTCGATCGCCGGGCTCGGGAAGAACCCCGACGACGTGACCATCAACGGCGCCGTGAACGTCGACTCCGGGTGGAACGCCGGCGACGAGAAGAACGCGACGCAGAACTTCTGGCGGTCGGTCGAGAACGTCGCCATCGCGCCGGAGAGCGGCACCGACCGGTGGGCCGTGTCACAGGCGGCACCGATGCGCCGCGTGCACGTCAAGGGCAACCTGACGATGGGTCCCTCGAACCAGGACGGCGGCCAGGGCTACTCCTCCGGTGGCTACATCGCCGACAGCAAGGTCGACGGGACGGTCACCTCCGGGTCCCAGCAGCAGTGGTACACGCGCAACTCGACGATCGGCTCGTGGCAGGGCGGCAACTGGAACATGACGTTCTCCGGCGTGCAGGGCGCACCGGCGAACGACTTCTCGAAGAGCTACACGACGCTCGGTACCACCCCGACCACGCGCGAGAAGCCGTACCTGTACGTGGACTCGTCGAACAAGTACCACGTGTTCGTCCCGTCGCTGCGGCAGGACTCGAGCGGCGTCACCTGGCCGAACACCGCCGGCACCGACATCCCGATGCGGAACTTCTACGTCGCCCACCCGGGTGACTCCGCGGCGACGATCAACAGCGCGCTGGCCCAGGGCCTGAACCTGTTCTTCACGCCGGGCACGTACCAGCTCGACGCGGCGATCACCGTCACCCGACCGGACACCGTCGTCACGGGCATCGGGTTCCCGACCTTGGTGCCCACCAGGGGCAACGCGGTGCTCACCTCGACGGACGTCGCCGGTGTGAACGTGTCGAACCTCGTCGTCGACGCGGGCACGCAGAACAGCGCGCAGCTCGTCCGCCTCGGCACGTCCGGGTCGCACGTCGACCACGCCGGTGACCCGCAGAGCATCCAGGACGTGTTCTTCCGCGTCGGCTCGAGCGTGCAGGGCAGGGCGACGACCACGCTCCAGGTCAACGCCGACGACACCCTCGTCGACCACATCTGGGCCTGGCGCGCCGACCACGGCGGGGCACCGACCGGGTGGACCGTCAACACCGGCGCGACCGGCGTCGAGGTGAACGGCAACGACGTGCTGGCGACCGGGCTGTTCGTCGAGCACTACCAGCAGTACGAGGTGCTCTGGAACGGCAACAACGGGCGGACGATCTTCTTCCAGAACGAGATGCCGTACGACGTGCCGGACAACGCCTCGTGGCGGAGCCCGACGGGCGACGGATGGGCCGCGTACAAGGTCGCGTCGAACGTCACGAAGCACGAGATCTGGGGCGGCGGCGTCTACTCGTTCTTCAACGTCAACCCGAGTGTCCACGCCGACCGCGCGTTCGAGGTCCCGCAGACCGCGGGCGTCCGGGCGCACAACCTGGTCACCGTCTCGCTCGGTGACACCGGCACGATCTCGAGCATCATCAACGGCGTGGGCGGTGCGGTGCCGACGCCGGCCGGCAACACCGCGCCGAACCGACTGACCGCGTACAACTGATCGGCGCCCGCGGGAGCGACCGCTCCTGACGGCGTGACGGCCGACCGCTCCCCCGAGCGGTCGGCCGTCGTGCTGTGGTCAGCTGCGCCGTCGGGTGGCCGCCGACCGCGGGGGGTCGGCCCGGAGGTGCTCCGCCGCCCTGCCGAGGATCCGTGCGAGATTGTCGACGTCGGCGTCCGACATCGTCGCGAACAGCAGCTCGTGCACGGCGGCGATGTGCCCGGGGAACACGTCCGCGAGCACGGCCCTGCCGGCGTCGGTGACGGTGACGACGGTGCTGCGTTCGTCGTCCGGCGACGGCGCCCGGGTGACCAGACCACGCTTCTCGAGCAGCTGCGCCTGGTAGGTCAGCCCGCTCCGGCTGTAGACGACGCCGTCGGCCAGGTCCGTCATGCGCTGTCGCCCGTCCGGGGAGTCGCCGAGCCGGGCGAGCAGCTGGAACTGCACGGAGCTCAGGCCCCCGGCGTCGCGCAGCTGCTGCTCGACCGCGTGGCGCAGCAGGCTGCTCACCTCGGTGAAGGCGAAGTACGCCCCGAGCTGCGTCGGGGACAGGGACGTCGGCGCTCCGGTCATGTCTGCATCCTACCTGTTGCTTCGAGTTCGAAGCAGTGGTAGCGTCCTCACCAGTTGCTTCGAACTCGAAGCAAACGATGCACCACACGACGAAGGGCACGATCATGCAGGCAGTACGGTTCCACGAGGTCGGCGGTCCCGAGGTGCTCCGCACCGAGGACGTCGACCAGCCCACCCCGGCCGCCGGGCAGGTGCGACTCCGCGTCGCCGCTTCGGCCTTCAACGCCGCGGACGACGGGATGCGCGGCGGGTTCCTGCCGATCCCGGTCCAGCTGCCGCACGTCCCCGGCTACGACGTCTCCGGCACCGTCGACGCGCTCGGCGAGGGCGTCGACGGGATCGCCGTCGGTGACGCGGTCATCGCGTTCCTGCCGATGGAGCGCGACGGCGGCGCCGCCGAGTACGTGGTCGCTCCGGCCGACGCGGTCGTCCCGGCACCGACGACCATCCCGCTCGCCGACGCCGCGGCGCTGCCGTCCGTGGCACTCACCGCCTGGCAGGCCCTGTTCGACGACGGGCAGCTGCAGGCCGGCCAGCGCGTCCTGGTCATGGGCGCCGGCGGCGTCGTCGGGAAGTACGCGATCCAGCTCGCCGTCCGCGCGGGCGTCCACGTCATCGCGACGGCCAGTCCCCGCAGCATCGACGCCGTCCGGGCCGCCGGTGCGGACGAGGTGGTCGACCACACCACCACCGACGTGCGCGAGGCGGTGTCCGAGCCGGTGGACGTGCTGCTCAACCTCGCCCCGATCGACCCGGAGGAGTTCGCCGCCCTCGTCCCGCTCGTCCGCGACGGCGGCGCGGTCGTCAGCACCACGGCGTTCATGGCGACCCCGAGCGACGAGTCCCGCGGCGTCCGAGCGGCGACCGTCTTCGTGCTGCGGAACCGCGAGCGACTGGCGGAGCTCGTGTCGCTGGTCGACGCCGGCGCCCTGACCGTCGAGGTCACCCGGCGGATCCCCCTCGCCGAGCTCCCGGCACTGCACGCCGAGGCCAGTGAGGGACGCGTCGCCGGCAAGGTCGTGGTGACCGTCGCGTGACACCGCACCCGGCGCCGCCCGCCGCGGATACGCTCGGGGCATGACGGACCGGGGGTGGCACGAGGACGTGCTCGGCGCACCGTTCGAGCGCCTCGAACTGCCGCTCGGCTCCGACGCCGAGGGGCCGGTCGTCGCCACCCTGGTCCGCCGCCGGCACACCCCGACGGACATTCTGTTGCACGGCCGCGGTCCGCTGCACGGCGTCGACGTGCTGTACGTGCACGGGTGGTCGGACTACTTCTTCCAGGTCGAGCTGGCCGAACGGCTCGAACGGCTCGGTGCCCGGTTCCACGCCCTCGACCTGCGCAAGTACGGCCGGAGCCTGCGGCCACGCCAGACACCGGGCAACGTGGACGACCTGGCCGTGTACGACGAGGACATCGCCGCCGCCCTCGACGCGATCTCCGCCGAACACCCCGGCTCGGGGTCCCGCCGGCTCGTCCCGATGGGCCACTCCACCGGCGGGCTGACCCTGTCGCTCTGGGCGGCCCGGCACCCGGAGCTCGTCGACGGCCTGATCCTGAACAGCCCGTGGCTCGAGTTCCAGGCCACCGCGGTCGGGCGGGCCGTCGTCGCCCCGGTCATCAAGCTCGGTGCGCGACGGAACCCGCTCGCACCGATGCCCGCGGTCGACCCCGGCTTCTACACCCGGACGGTCTCGGCCGAGGGCGAGGGGTCGTGGACGTACGACCAGCGGTGGCGCCCGGAGCGGGGCTTCCCGCTGCACCCCGGGTGGCTCGCCGCGGTGTTCGACGGTCAGGCACGGGTCGAGAAGGGGCTCGGCATCCGGGTGCCGACCCTCGTGATGCTGAGCGACAAGAGCATGCTCCAGCCCCGGTGGGACCCGGGGATGGCCCACGCCGACGTCGCGCTGAACGTCGACACGGTGGCGCACCGGGCGCTGTCGCTCGGCGACGAGGTCACGGTCCGTCGTCTCACCGGGGCCCTGCACGACGTGGTGCTGTCCGCGCCGGACGTGCGGGAACGGGCGTACGACACGATCGGGCGCTGGGCCACGACGCTCCGCTGAGCGCCCGCTGGGCCGCCGGCAGGCGGGTCAGCCGGACAGCCCCGCCACGGCGGCCCGGGTCGCCGCTGCCACGAGGGCGTCCGACGGTTCGTCGTCGGGGCCGGACCGGCTCGTCATGACCACGAGCACGATGGGCTCCCGGCCGGGCGGCGTGACGATCGCGATGTCGTTCCGGACCCCGTACGACGCCGTCCCCGTCTTGTCGGCCACCCGCCACGACGGGTCCACCCCGGCGCGGATCGTGTCGTCGCCGGTGGTGTTGCCGAGCATCGCGTCGCGGAGCACCCGCCGGTCGTCCGCGTCCAGGGCGTCGCCGAGCAGCACGGCCCGGAGGTCCGCCGCCGACTGCTCGGGCGTCGTCGTGTCCCGCGGGTCGCCGGGGGTCGCCTCGTTCAGGTCGGGTTCGACCCGGTCGACGTGGGTCGTCCGGTCCCCGATGCCGCGCAGCCACCGCTCGACGGCGTCCGGCCCGCCGAGCCGTTCGACCAGCAGGTTCGCCGCGGTGTTGTCGCTGTACCGCAGTGCCGCGTCGACCAACTCGCGCACCGTCATCCCGGAGTCGACGTGCTCGCTCGTCACGGGGGCGTACTCGAGCAGGTCGTCGCGGTCGTAGCGCACGACGGTCGACAGGTCCGCCGTCGAGGACGCGTCGAGCACGGCCGCCGCGATGGCCACCTTGATCGTCGAGGCGAACGCGAACCGCTCGGACGCACGGTGCGCGACCGTCCGACCGCTCCCGGTGTCGATCGCCGTGACCCCGAGCCGCGCGTCGTACCGCCGCTCGAGCGCGTCGAACGCCCGGGTCGTCGCCGCGTCGTCGCCGGCCGGCACCGCCGACGGGGTCGCGGAGGCCGAGGCCCCTGCTCCACCCGTCGCGGTCGCCGGCCCTCCGTCGGGCGTCCCCGAACACCCGGTCAGTCCGGCCAGCAGCAGGGCCGCCAGGGCCGCCGTCATCGTCCTCGTCCCACCTCGCACACTCCGAGCCTGCCCGACCAGCGTGCGATCACCCTGAGCGGCGCGTCCCTGCCCGCCGCCCGACCCACCCGCCCGAGTGGCCCGTCCACGGCGGCCCCGCTGTCGGGTCGGTCGGCTCCGGCGTGCTCCGCCGCGACCGGGAGACGGGCGAGACCACCCCGCTGCCGTGGGACGACGTCGCGCGCTGAGCGCTTGACGGTCCTGGTTCACGATCCTCGGGGTCCACGAACCGGAACCGACAGCGCGCGGAGACCGGACCGTCGTCCCGCGCCCGTCACGTGCGCAGACGACGGACGGGAGGCCCGTGGCGGCGCCCGCACGGGCCTCCCGTCCGACACCCGGCCCGGTGCACCGCACCGGGGGACGAACCTGGGGAAGTCCCCTGTCTCGTTGCACCGAGTGCATCGATGCACCTAGTGTTCGACACCGTGACCATCGTGACCGACCGCCGTGCTGCCCTGAAGGCGAAGCACCGTGCGGCGATCCTGCAGGCGGCACGCGACCTGATCGACGAGCGCGGCGGGCGTGACTTCGGCGTCGACGACCTGGCCGCCCGCGCGGACATCGCCCGGCGCACGGTCTTCAACCACTTCGCCTCGCTCGACGAGGTCCTGCTGGCCGTCTGCGAGCAGGAACTGTCGGTGATCATCGACCGGTTCCTCGCCGACATGAGCAGGACCCCGGTCGGTGACGGCAGTCGCGCGTCGATGTTCGACGAGCTCGAGTCGGCGGCCCGCGGCGCCGACCTGGCCCCGGCGATCGCCAGCATGTACCGGATCCTCGGTGCGCCCGGCAAGGACGACCCGAAGGCGGCGGTCCTGACCCAGACCGCGTTCTCGCGCGTGACGGAACGGCTCCGCGCGGAGGTCGCGCGACGCTACCCGGCCGCCGATCCCCTGGACGCCGCACTGCTCGTCGAGTCGCTCATGAGCGGCATCGTCGTCATCGCGGACCACTGGCTCGCGACGTCCGGCCCCGAGCTCGACCGACCGGCGCTCGACGCGTGGGACCACCTGCTCGCTCGACTCGTGCACAGCGTCCGCAGCGGCTACATGGCCGACGGCTGACCCTGCCGCCTCCTCATCCCCAGGGGTCCACCGGCGCACCCCGCACCACCAGCACCTGACAGCGAAAGGACGCAGACCACAGCATGGCCGGTCTCCTCTACCGTCTCGGACGGTTCTCCGCACGACGCCACTGGCTCGTGATCATCACCTGGGTCGTGATCATGGCCGTCGCCGGCGTGACGTACACGCTCTTCGCCGGCACGATCTCGTCGTCGATCACGATCCCGAACACCAAGACCAGTCAGGTGCAGGACCAGCTCGCCGACAAGTTCCCGTCGGCGAACGGCGGCAACGGGACGCTCGTCTTCGAGACGACGGACGGCAAGCGGTTCTCGTCGGCGCAGCAGTCCGAGATCGACGACTTCCTGACCGGCCTCGAGGACCTGGACGGCGTCAAGGGCGCCACGAGCGGCTTCGACACCCAGCGGCAGCTCGACGACCAGCGGCAGGAGATCACCGACGGCCGCGAGCAGATCGAGTCCGGCCGGGCGAAGATCGAGCGCGGCCAGGAACAGCTCGACGCCCGGAAGGCAGAGGCGGAGTCCGGCAAGGAGCAGATCGCCGCGGCGCAGGCACAGCTCGACGCGCAGAAGGCCCAGGCCGAGGCGGCCGGTGCCGCCGGCGCAGCCACCCCCACCGCCCAGGCGCAGGCAGCGGCTGCCCAGCTGCAGCAGGCCCAGGCGCAGATCGACGCACAGCGGGAGCAGCTCGAGGTCGGCGAGCAGCAGCTCGCCGACGCACAGAAGACGATCGACACGAACAAGCAGAAGCTCGACGACAGCGAGCAGGAGCTGGAGCAGGGCTCGGAGCTCCTCGACCTGTCGAAGGACATCCGCTTCGTGTCCCAGGACGGCAACGCCGCGATCGGCACCGTCCAGTTCACCACCTCGACGTACGAGGTCCCCGCGGACACCAAGACCGCGATCGCCGACGACGCCGAGTCGGCCGACATCGAGGGCGTCGAGGTCTCCGTCTCGAACGACATCGCGCAGGGCGTGCCGTCGATCCTGGGCCCGGGCGAGATCGCCGGTGTCATCATCGCCGCGATCGTGCTGCTGCTCATGCTCCGCACCGTCATCGGCGCCGCGATCCCGCTCATCAGCGCCGTGCTCGGCGTCGGGGTGGCCTCGCTCGCGGCGCTGTCGTTCTCGAGCCTGGTCGAGTTCATCTCGGTCACGCCCGTGCTGGGGGTGATGCTGGGCCTGGCGGTCGGCATCGACTACTCGCTCTTCATCCTGAACCGGCACCGCACGCAGCTCAAGCAGGGCATGCAGGTGCACGAGTCGATCGGCCTGGCGAACGGCACCTCGGGCAACGCCGTGGTCTTCGCCGGTGCGACGGTCATCGTCGCGCTCCTCGCCCTGAACATCACGGGCATCCCGTTCCTCGGCCTCATGGGCTCGGTCGGTGCGGTCGCGGTGCTCTTCGCGATCCTCATCGCCACGTCCTTCACCCCGGCGCTGCTGTCGATCATCGGCATGCGGATCCTGCGGAAGAAGGAGCGCTCCTCCATCGGTGACACGGGCGCCACGCGCGTCCCGGACAAGCCGATGTCGACCTGGCGCGCGGTCATCACGCTCGTCGCCGGCGTCGCGGTGCTCGGCACCATCGCCCTCCCCGCGACCCAGATGCGCCTCGGCCTGCCCAGCGGTTCGTCCGAGGCGGTCGAGTCGACGCAGTACCAGGCGTACAAGACGCTCGAGCAGGAGTTCGGTGCCGGCCAGAACGGCCCGCTGCTCGTCGTCGCGACCCTGCCCGAGTCGATCAGCAAGAGCGACGTCACCGCCACCGAGGTCACCATCGGCCAGGCCATCGCGAAGAACGACGACGTCGAGGCCGTGCTGCCCATCGGTGCATCGGAGGACCGCGACATCATCGCGTTCCAGGTGAAGCCCGCCGGCGGCCCCGACAGCGTCTCGACCGAGGAGCTCGTCAAGGACCTGCGCGAGCAGACCGTCTCCACCGACGACGGCAAGGTCACCCTCGGCGTCGCCGGCAACGCGTCGGCGAACATCGACGTGTCCGAGAAGCTCTCGAACGTGCTGCCGCTCTACCTCGTGGTGGTCGTCGGGCTGTCGCTGATCATCCTGATCATCGTGTTCCGCTCGTTCCTCGTGCCGATCACCGCGACCGCGGGCTTCATCCTGTCGGTCCTGGCGTCGTTCGGTGGGCTGACCGCGATCTACCAGTTCGGCTGGCTCGGTTCGGTGTTCGGGGTGCACGACCCCGCGCCGATCCTGAGCTTCCTGCCCATCATCGAGATCGGCATCCTGTTCGGTCTGGCGATGGACTACCAGCTGTTCCTGGTGTCCGGCATGCGTGAGGCCTACGCCCACGGCGCGAGCGCGAAGGTCGCGGTCCAGCGCGGGCTGCACGCCGGTCGTGCCGTGGTGACGGCCGCGGCGATCATCATGATCTCCGTGTTCGCGGGCTTCATCTTCTCGGAGTCGTCCACCATCAAGCCGATCGGGTTCGGGCTGGCGTTCGGTGTGCTCGTCGACGCCTTCGTCGTCCGCATGCTGCTCATCCCCGCCGCGATGCACCTGCTCGGCAAGAGCGCCTGGTGGTTCCCGAAGTGGCTCGACCGGATCGTGCCGGACGTCGACGTGGAGGGCGCGAAGCTCGAGCGCACCCACCCGACCTCGGGCCACGAGGACACGCACACCGGGGCGCACGCGCTCCCGGTGGAGCCCGACGCGAACCCGCACGACGCGGGCCACCCGCCCGCGCACCGCGCGTAGTCGACGCACCCGGCCTGGAGGCGCGGGTCGGCCCACACGGGTCGGCCCGCGCCTCCAGGCCGTTGCGTTCCGGTGCGTGCGCGGGATCCGACAGAGCACGCGTCGAACGACGCGTGTGCTGTCGGACGACGCACGCGCACTCGGAGCGATGGACCGACCCCGGTGACACTTCGTGCACGAACGGTACGCTGGGCGCATGACCGAGACCGCACCGGACCCGCTCGCGCTCGACCGGCAGCTCTGCTTCGCGCTGGCCGCGACGAGCCGCAGCGTCATCGGCCTGTACCGCGACCTGCTCGAGCCGATGGGCCTGACGCACCCGCAGTACCTCGTCATGCTCGCCCTGTGGGAGCGGGACCCGCGGTCGGTGCGCGAGATCGCCCGCGAACTGCGACTCGACTCCGCGACCCTGAGCCCGCTGCTCAAGCGGCTCGAGGCCTCCGGCTACGTCCGCCGCACCCGCAGCGCCGCCGACGAACGCCAGCTCGAGGTCTCCCTGACGACCGCCGGACACGCCCTGCGCGACCGCGCCCAGGCCGTGCCGCTCGCCGTCGCCGACCGACTCGGGTGGCCGCTCGCCCGCCTGGAGTCGCTGAAGGACGAGCTCACCGAACTGCTGGAGCGCGTCGACCAGGTGTGATCTGCCGCGATCGGTGGCACAATGGTTCGTGCACGAACGAATCGAGAGGACGGACCCGTGGGACGCTTCGGCCAGTGGTACGAACGGTGGAACACGACGCTCATCGACAAGATGGGCCCCTCGCAGATCGGCGCCGGGCGACCCGAGGGCATCGACGACCGCACGATCGACCGCGGCTGCCCCCTGTGCGGCAAGCCGCTCTCCCTGCACCAGGTGATCCGCCCCGAGGGCCAGGTCCGCTCGTCGACGCTGGTCTGCCCGCGCGACTGACGCTGAGGAACTCCTCCGAGTCGGAATTGCGCCGCGCAACACGTGGTTCAACGGACACGTGAAGCTCTTCGAACCCGCCACCCTCGGCGCCCTGTCCCTGTCGAACCGCATCGTGATGGCCCCGCTCACGCGGACCCGCGCCGGCGAGCACGGCATCCCGAACGACCTGCTCGTCGAGCACTACCGCCAGCGCGCGAGCCTCGGCATGATCATCACCGAGGGCACCTGGCCCGTGCAGGAGGGCCGCTCGTACCCCGGGCAGCCCGGCATCGAGACCGACGAGCAGATCGCCGGCTGGCGCCGCGTCACCGACGCCGTGCACGCCGACGGCGGCACCATCGTCATGCAGCTCATGCACGGCGGCCGGGTCTCGCACACCGACATCTCGCAGACCCCGCGCATCGTCGGCCCCTCGGCCATCGCGGCGCCCGGGCAGACTCACCTGGCCGACGGCTCGAAGGCCGACATGCCGGTGCCGCACGAGCTCACCACCGCCGAGGTGCAGGAAGCCGTGCAGGGCTTCGCGCAGGCCGCCCGCAACGCGATCGCCGCCGGGCTCGACGGCGTCGAGGTCCACGGCGCGAACGGCTACCTGGTGCACGAGTTCCTGTCCCCGGTGTCGAACACCCGCACCGACCAGTACGGCGGCTCCCCCGAGAACCGCGCACGCTTCGCGATCGAGGTCACCACGGCCGTCGCCGAGGCGATCGGCGCCGACCGCACCGGCATCCGCCTGTCGCCGCAGCACAACATCCAGGGCGTGCTCGAGGAGGACGACGCCGACGTGCGCGCCACCTACACCGCTGTCGCCGAGGGGCTCGCGCCGCTCGGCCTCGCCTTCGTCGACGTCCTGCACGCCGAGCCGACCGGCTCGCTGGTGCAGCACATCCGCACCGTCGCGGCGGCCCCGTTCGTCGTGAACTCGGGCTTCTCGTCGCTGACCACCCGCGACGAGGCCATCGCCATCGTCGAGGGCGGCCACGCCGACGCCGTCGCGGTGGGCCGTGCGGCCATCGCCAACCCGGACCTCGCCGAGCGCTGGGAGCAGGACGCCGAGCTCAACGAGCCGCGCCCCGAGCTGTTCTACGGCGCCACGGCCGAGGGCTACACCGACTACCCGACGCTGGCCGACGCGCGCGCGTCGGTCGCGTAGTCGACGCACCGAAGAACTGAGGGAAGGCCCGTGGCGACACCGCCACGGGCCTTCCGTCCGTCAGTGGTCGAGGACCGAGCTCGAGCCGACGACCGCGACGGCGAGCGGACCGCTGTAGGACACGCAGACCACGCCCATCCACGCGATGCCGGCCCACGTCGAACGCACGCGGCTCTTCCGCCGGTCGCGCAGCACCAGGCGGCGGCCGGCGGCCGCGATGGCGTCCGCCCGGCCGTCCTCGAGCAGTGAGCGGTCGTCCTGGTACCGGGCGGCGGCGCGCACGATCCGGGGCACGACCTCGGTCAGCACGGCCTCGACGCGGATCCACGGCCCCGGACGCGACCAGTCCGCGGTCCCGGGCGCCGAGAACACCACCCGGTCGTCGATCATCTCGACGTTCCAGCCGGGGGCGTGGTCGACGAGCGCGGCCATCACGTCCGGGGTGAGCACGTACAGGGCGTCCTGCCCGTAGTCCTCCGGCGCCCACACGCGGAAGTGCCGGTCGAAGTCGCCCTCCAGCGACATCCGCTGCCGGTGACGGAGCACCACCGGCAGGTCACTGCGGCGGCCGTCGTTCGCCGTCGCGTCGAGGAGCAGGTGCGGCAGCGTGCCGGGCAGCCGCACGACGACGTAGGTCCAGTCCCGCGAGACCATCCACCGGCGCAGGACCGAGCCGAACTCGACGTCCGGGACGCCGTCGGCGTGCACGGGCGGGGAGCCGAAGCGCGGCCACGCACGGATCCCCGAGTACCGCGGCGTGACCATCGAGTCGAGGGGCTTCGGGCGCACGGGCAGCAGGGGGTAGCCGCTGGCCGCCCCCGTCAGGACGGCACGCGCCTCGTCCGGAGGCAGCGGCTGCGGGCGGTCGCTCCGGACCAGGAACACGACGAGCCCGACGACGCCACCGACGAGCACCACGAGCCAGACCACCCAGCGCACGACGTCGCCGACCCCGCCGCCGTCGTGCACGAGGGCGGTCCCCCACACGACGAGTGCGGACGCGAGCCAGGCGAGCGGGACCTCGATCGCCAGGAGCAGCACGGTCCACCAGCGTCCGTGCGGACGCCGACCGTGCGGCAGCGGCAGGTCCGCCGTCCTCGCCGCGAGCTCCTCGTCGGGCGCGGTCAGCCAGCGCAGGTCCATCGGTCCCCCTCCCGTCGAGGATCGTAGCGGCCGGCCGACGATCGCACGCCCACCGGCGGGACGCGGTCTCCTAGGATCGACGCAGTGAGTACAGCAACGCCGGGCGAGCGGGGCCCCGCGCACCGAGCGCGCGAAACGACACGGTGGGACATCCAGGGCCTCCGCGCGTTCGCCGTCCTCGCCGTGGTGGTCTACCACCTGTGGCCGGGCGCCCTGCCCGGCGGGTTCGTCGGGGTCGACGTGTTCTTCGTCATCTCCGGGTTCCTGATCACCGGCCTGCTGGTGCGTGAACAGGTCGAGACCGGCACCGTCCGACTCGGCCGGTTCTGGTCACGCCGGGCCAAGCGCCTGCTGCCCGCCGCGTTCCTGACGATCGTCGTCACGGGCACCGCGGTGCTCGTCGCCGTGCCGAGCGCGCTGTGGGGGCAGTACGGGCGCGAACTCATCGCCTCGACGATCTACCTGCAGAACTGGGAGCTCGCGGCGAACGCCGTCGACTACCTGGGGTCCGCCGAGGGGCCGTCCCCGTTCCAGCACTTCTGGTCCCTGTCGGTCGAGGAGCAGTTCTACATCACCCTGCCACTGCTGCTGGTCGGGGTCGCCACGGTGGCGCGGGGGCGGTTCGCTCCCCTGACCACCGCGCGCCTGCTGCTCGGCGCCGTCGTCGTGCTGTCGCTGGTGTGGAGCGTCGTGCAGACCGCCACGAACCCCGGGGTCGCCTACTTCTCCACGGGCACCCGCGCGTGGGAGTTCGCACTCGGCGGGCTCGTCGCCACCGTCCGCCTGCCCGAGGTCCGGACCGAGGTCGCCGGTCGCGTCCGGCTCGTCGGCACGTCGATCGGTCTCGTGGCGCTCGTGCTGTCCCTCGTGGTGATCACCCCGGAGACGGCGTTCCCCGGGGCCGCGGCGCTCCTCCCCGTGGCGGGCGCGGCCCTGGTGGTGCTGTTCGGCGGCGGGACCGTGTTCGAGACGGTCGGCGCGCTCGGCCCGGTGGCGTTCGTGGGGCGGATCTCGTACGCGCTGTACCTGTGGCACTGGCCGCTCGTCGTCATCCTGCCGATCGTGCTCGGCCACCCGCTCGACGGGGCGACGAGCACCGCGGCGCTCCTGGTCGCCGTCGGCCTGGCCACCGCGTCGACCCTGTGGTTCGAGGAACCGGTGCGGTTCTCGACCTGGCTGCGGCACCTCCGGCCGCGCGGGGTCGCCTCCCTCGCGGTCATCTGCTCGTTCACCGTCCTGACCCTCGGCGCCGGCACCCTGACCGCCGTCGACGTGCAGCAGGTCGAGGCCGCGAAGACGGCGCAGCGGATCACCACCGAGCAGCAGGACGAGGACGACGAGTCCTGCTTCGGGGCTGCGGCGCGGATCGGCTTCGAGGACGCCTGCACCGACCCCGAGCTCGCCGACGTCCGCGTGCCCGCGCCCGCAGCCGCCGCGGACGACGACGACAACCGCGCCGAGTGCTGGCACGGTCGGTTCCGGACCTGCGTGCTCGGCAAGGAGACCGGGTGGTCGAAGCGCCTCATCGTGCTCGGTGATTCGCACAGCAACGCACTGCTCGGGGCGTACGAGCAGATCGCCGACGACAACGGGTGGCGGATCGACCTGGCCGGGGTCGGCGGCTGCTACCTGACGACGGCGCAGCAGGACGCCGTGAGCCTGCAGGCCATGCGCGGCTGCAACGCGTGGAAGCACGCCGCGATCGACTACGTCCGTGAACACCGCGACGCCGACGCCCTGGTCGTGACCCACGCGACGAACCAGATGCCCGTCAGCCTGCCCGCCGGTCCCCGCCGCGACGCCGCGACCCGCAACGGCATGGTCGACGCCTGGGAGCAGGCCGCCGGTGACGAGCTGCCCGTCATCGCGATCCGCGACAACCCGATCCCCCAGCGCGACGTGATCGCCTGCCTCAGCCGGATGTCCGGGCCGACGACCGACGCGTGCGACCGTCCCCGCTCCGAGGCCCTCGGCACCACCGACTCGACGGTCGAGGCGGTCGCCGCGTTCCGCGAGGCCGGTGGCCGTGCGGCGGCGATCGACCTGAGCGACCACTACTGCACGGCGACGAGCTGCCCCGCGGTCGTCGGCGGCGTCGTGGTCTACCGGGACACCTCGCACATCACGGCCACGTGGGCGACGTCGCTCGAGCCGTACCTGGAGCGGGCGTTGCAGCGCCGGCTCGCCGCGTTCGAGCGCTGACGCGGAGGCGCGGGCGCGTGCGCTCGGGGGTGCGGAGCGTGCGCGTGTGATCGCTGCACGTGCACTTCGCGCGGGGCGGGAGAGCGGCGCGGCAGCTCGCACGAGAACGTCTCCGCCCGGGAACGACGAAGGCCCCGGCGATGTCGCCGGGGCCTTCGTCTCACTGTGCGCTCGAAGGGACTCGAACCCCCAACCTTCTGATCCGTAGTCAGATGCTCTATCCATTGAGCTACGAGCGCGTGGCCTTGCGGCCGTGGAAGACTCTACAACAGCTGCGGCGCGGGCGCCAATCGAGGCCCTCCGACCCCCGCTCTCGGCGTGTCGCGGGGAGCCCGGTCGCCGCACGAGCCCGTCACAGTCCGGCCGGCTCCTCGTCGAAGACCTCGGCCAGGAACACCCGCAGCGCCTGCCACGACCGACGGTCCGCCCGCGCCTGGTACTGCGCGCCGTGGTCGGGCGCGTCCGTGCCGGGCACCGCGAACGCGTGCATCGCGCCCGAGTACGTCACGACCTGCCAGTCGACCTGTGGTGCGGCGCGCATCTCGTCCTGCCACGCGTGCACGGCCTCGTCGGGCACCATCGGGTCCGCTCCCCCGGTGAGCACCAGGACCCTGGCCCGGATCGCCGCGGCGTCCGACGGCTCGTGCACGATGAGGCCGCCGTGGAACGACACGGCACCCACCAGGTCGGCCCCGGTCCGCGCGAGCTCGAGCGCGGTGGACCCGCCGAAGCAGTACCCCATCACGACGACCCGGGTGGGGTCGACGTCGGGGTCGGCGAGCAGCCGCTCGAGACCGGCGGTCGCCCGGGCGCGGAGCAGCGGCAGGTCGCGGTAGAACCCGCCCGCCACCTCACCCGCGGTGTCGTCGCCCGGGCGCACCCCGGCGCCGTAGACGTCCGCGCCGAACGCCACGTACCCGAGCCGCGCGAGCATCGTGACGCGCGCCTCGACGTGCTCGTTGACCCCGTGCCAGTCGTGCACGACCAGGACGGCGGGACGCCGGCCGGCGATCGCGGCGTCCTTCGCGAGCACGCCGAGCAACTCGGTGCCCTCGTGGTCGTACCGGACGGGCTCGACACGGATGTCGGCCCCGGCGGGCTCGGGAGCGGTCTGCAGGACGTCGTCGGTGGTGGTCACGTCACCCGACGCTACGCCGCCCGTCGGCTCAGCCCTCGATGTTGTCCCAGTCGTCCGGACCGTTCGAGCCCGCCGCGTACTCGTCGAGCGGAGCCTTGCCGCTCGCCCACGCGTCGAGGAACGGCGCGACGACCTTCCAGCCCTGCACCGCGCTGTCCCCGCGCACCGACAGCGTCGCGTCGCCCTCGAGCACCCCGGCGAGCACCTCGCCGTAGGCGCTCAAGCGTCCCGGGTTGAAGGTCACGTCGAGGCTCGTGTGGTCGATCGCGTACGGGTCGCCCGCACCGTTGACGTTGAGCTCGAGCTGCATCTCGTCGGGCGCGATCCAGATGCGCAGCCGGTCGGGCAGCACCGCACCCGTCAGGCCGAGCGGCACGTGCGGCGAGTCCTTGAACGTGATCACGATCTCGCGGCGCTGCTTCGCGAGCGCCTTGCCCGACCGCAGGGTGAAGGGCACCCCGGCCCAACGCCAGTTCGCGATCTCCAGGGTGAGCTGCGCGAGCGTCTCGGTGCCGAGCGACGGGTCGACGCCGTCCTCGTCGACGTACGACGGCAGCTGCCGGTCGCCGACCGTGCCGGCGGTGTACCGGGCGCGCTTGCCGGCGGCGACCGGGTCACCGCCCCAGGGCCGGACGGCACGCAGCACGAGCTCCTTCTGCGTGCGCAGGTCGTCGGCGTCGATCGAGGCGGGTGCCTCCATCGCGACGACCGCCATCACCTGCAGCAGGTGGCTCTGGATCATGTCGGTGAGCGCACCGGCCTTGTCGTAGTAACGGGCGCGTCCCTCGAGGCCGAGGGTCTCGTCGTACACGATGTCGACGCGCTCGACGTGCTGCGACGACAGCAGCGGCTCGATGATGCGGTTCGCGAAGCGCAGCCCGAGCAGGTTGAGCACGGTCGAGCGACCGAGGAAGTGGTCGACGCGGTGGATGCGCTCCTCGGGGATGAACGAGTGCAGCAGGTCGTTCAGGTGCGCGGCGCTGTCGGCGTCGGTGCCGAAGGGCTTCTCGAGCGCCAGACGGGTCCCGGCGGGCAGGTCGATGTGGGCGAGCTGCTCGCAGCTCTTCTCGGTGACGGCCGGCGGCAGCGCGAAGTAGACGGCCGGGTCGTGGTCGCACGCGTCGAGCAGCGCCCGCAGGTCGTCCGGGTCCGTGACGTCGGCCTTCCGGTAGGTCGAGGCGTCGACGACGGCGCGCAGGCGCTCCGGCAGCGTGGCGTCGCCGGAGGCGCCCTCGTCCTCCTCGTTCTTCGAGGCCTGCGCGTTCTCGAAGGACTCGCGCACCTGCGCCTTCCACTCCTCGTCGGTCAGGTCCTCGACGCCGGCGCCGACGAGCTGGACGTCCCAGTCGTCCTTGACCTCGAGCAGGGTGGCGAGGCCGGGCAGGAGCAGGCGCTTGGACAGGTCGCCGCTCGCTCCGAGGATGAGCAGGCTGGTCTGGAGGCTCGACATGCCCTCGACCGTACTCACCGAGCCCGGCGCACGACCGGTCGGTACGGTGGTGGCAGTCGGGCGCGAGGGAGCACCATGAGCAGTGGGTACGAAGGACGGCGCCTCCGTGTCGCCGTGGTCGGGACGGGCATGATCGCCGGCGTCCACGCCCGTGCCGCCCGGGCCTCGGGTGCGGACGTGCTCGGTGTCCTCGGCCGCACCGCCTCGCGATCTGAACAGGCCGCCGAGCAGCTCGGACTCCCCCGCGGGTACGCCTCGCTCGACGAGGTCCTGGCGGACGCCCCCGACGTCGTGCACGTCTGCACGCCCAACGACCAGCACCACCCCCAGGCGCTCGCGGTGATCGCCGCGGGCGTCCACGTGGTGTGCGAGAAGCCGCTGGCGATCGACCCGGCGCAGGCCGCCGAGCTCGTCCGCGCCGCGGCGGACGCCGGCGTCGTCGCCACGGTGCCGTTCGTCTACCGGTACCACCCGATGGTCCGCGAGGTCCGCGCACGCATCGCCGACGGCGACCTCGGCCGGTTGCTCGCCGTGCACGGGCACTACCTGCAGGACTGGATGCTCGACGAGGACGCCTCGAGCTGGCGGGTCGACCCGACCTCGAGCGGACTGTCCCGGGCCTTCGCCGACATCGGTTCGCACTGGTGCGACCTGGTCGAGTTCGTCACGGGTGAGCGGTTCGCCTCGGTCTCGGCCGCGACCGACATCGTCTACCCGACCCGCCCTGCCGCCTCGGGTCCGTCGTTCTCCGGTTCGCCCGACCCGGACCCCGTCGCGGACGCCGGCGACCGTGCCGAGGTCACCACCGAGGACACCGCCGTCGCCACGTTCCGCACCACCACCGGGCGCATCGGCAACGTCGTGATCTCGCAGGTCGCCGCCGGCCGGAAGAACCGTCTGTGGTTCGAGGTCGACGGCACCCGCGGCTCGGCGGCCTTCGACCAGGAGCAGCCCGAGTCCGCCTGGTTCGGCAACGAGCGCGGCGCGCAGGTCGTCGTCCGCGACCCGTCCCAGGGGCACCTCGACCAGCGTCGGCTCGCCGTCGTGCCGTCCGGCCACCCGCAGGGCTACCTCGACGCGTTCGCGGCCTTCGTCGCCGACACCTACGCGGCGGTGCGGGGCGGGACGCCGGAGGGCCTGCCGACCTTCGCCGACGGTGCCCGTGCCGCCGAGGTGGTGCACGCCGTCGTGACGAGCGCCGCGACCGACGCGTGGCAGGAGATCCGCTGACGCCGGCGTCGTGTGAACTCCGCGTGACGACTTCGCAGCACCTCTGGCGCGTCTCCTGTGCATCCTCGTAGATTCCCCGTCGATGAACCTCCACTCCTCCATGCGCCGGCGACGGCGTGCCGCCGGCGGTGCAGCACTCGCGACCGCCGGCGTCCTCGTCGCCCTGTCCCTCCCGTCCGCCGCGGTCGCCGCACCGGGCGACACGACGATCGACCTGTACAACGTGAACGACTTCCACGGTCGCATCGCCCAGTCCATCTCCAAGCCGGTGCCGCGTGACGGCGACGCCGCCGGAGCCGCCGTCCTCGCCGGGGCCCTGGAGCAGCTCCGCGGAGCCGACACGTCGACCTCGGCGTTCGTCAGCTCGGGCGACAACATCGGTGGCTCGACGTTCGAGTCCTTCATCGCGAAGGACCAGCCCACCATCGACGTGCTCAACCAGATGGACCTGTCGGTCAGCGCCATCGGCAACCACGAGCTCGACCGCGGCCAGGACGACCTGCGCGACCGCGTCATCGGCGCACCGGACGCGCGCAACGCGAAGTGGGACTACGTCTCCGCGAACATCCTCGACGCGGCCACCGGCAAGCCCGCGTTCGACCCCTACGCGATCGAGGAGATCAGCGGCAAGCGCGTCGGCTTCATCGGCGCGACCGTGGACCTGGTCGGCCAGGGACTCGTCAGCCCGGACGGCATCGCCGGCCTGCGGATGGGCGACATCACGACCGAGGTCAACAAGGTCGCCGCGCAGCTCTCCGACGGCGACGACACCAACGACGAGGCCGACGTCCTGGTCCTCCTGGTGCACGACGGCGCCGAGACGTCGGCCGCGGCGGACCTGAACGGCAGCGGCGACTTCGCCCGCGCCGTGCGCGGGGTGTCGCCCGAGGTCTCCGCGATCCTCTCCGCGCACACCCACCAGACGTACGTGCACTCGGTCGTGCCGACCGGCGGCACCGTCGCCCGCCCGGTCATCCAGACCGGTTCGTACGGCTTCAACCTCGGGCACGTGCAGCTGACCGTCGCGGCCGACGGCACCGTCACGCCGACGACGGCCGAGAACATCCGGCTCGTCGACGGCACGTACCCGGCGGACACCACCGTGAAGACCACCGTCGACGCCGCCCTCGCCGCGGCCGAGGAGGCCGGCAAGGTCGAGCTCGGGACCGTCGACCGCGACCTGCGCCGCGCCGTGCAGACGGACCGGTCGGAGAACCGCGGCGGTGAGTCGACCCTGGGCAACTTCGTCGCCGAGGTGCAGCGCACCGCGACGAAACGTCAGGGGTCGCAGCTCGCCTTCATGAACCCGGGCGGGCTCCGCGCGGACGTCCTGTCCGGCTCGGTCACCTACAAGGAGGCCGCGGTCGTCCAGCCGTTCGCGAACACGCTGGTGGTCCTCGACCTGACCGGCGCACAGATCCGGCAGGCGCTCGAGCAGCAGTGGCAGCCGTCGACCGCGAGCCGTCCCTTCCTGAAGCTCGGCGCGTCGAAGGGCTTCACCTACACCTACGACCCGAAGGCCGACGCCGGCTCCCGCATCACGTCCATGACGCTCGCCGGCGAACCGATCGTCGACGCCACCACCTACAAGGTGACCGTCAACTCGTTCCTCGCCAGCGGTGGGGACAACTTCGGCGCGTTCAAGGCCGCCGCCGCCAAGCAGGACAGCGGCAAGGTCGACCTCGAGGCCCAGGTCGAGTACTTCGAGGCGAACCGTGCCGTCGAGGTCGACCAGACCCAGCGCGCGGTCGGCGTCCGGGTCACGCCGACCCCGGCCGGTGGCTTCCAGCCCGGCGACGAGATCGACCTCGACCTGTCGTCACTGGTGTTCAGCAGCGACGACGCCACCGAGGCCGGCACCGTGTCGGTCAGCGCCGACGGCGAGGTGCTCGCCTCGTCCGTGATCGACCGGACGATCGTCGACACGACCGACGAGCAGGGCCGCGCGTCCCTGACCGTGACGGTCCCGGAGATCGAGGCGCCCGCCGCCCGGGCCGCCGCCCGCACCGCCGGCTCGGTCTCCCTGGCCGCCGCCGCGGAGCCGGTCGCCACCACGGACGCCCCGCTCGTCGTGACCCTGCCCGGCGGGCAGCGGGTCACCCTCGCGGTGACGATCCCGGTCGCGGCCGCGGTCGACCCGACGGACCCCACGGACCCGACGGACCCGACCGACCCCACGGACCCGGCAGACCCGACCCCGGGCACGGGCGGCGGGGTCACCCCCGAGCCCGGCACGGGTGCCGGCGGCGATGCCGGGACCGGTGACGGCACCGGCATCGGCGACGCGGACGACGCACCGCGTGCTGGTGGCGACCTCGCCTACACGGGCGCCGACCTGGCCGCTCCGGCCGTCGCCGCCGGGCTCCTGCTGCTCGCCGGGATCACGGCACTCGTGGTCGCCCGCCGCAAGCGGGCTCGACGTGACGCGACGGTCCTGACGGACTGAAGCCGAGCCTCCAGGCACACGCCGGAACGGGCCGTCTCACCCTGGTGAGGCGGCCCGTTCCGCGTCAGCCTGGAGGCCCGGTGCACGTCCGGCACGTCGCGCGCGTGGTCCGGCGGTCACGCCGACTGTGCATTCTTCGTCCGGCCCTGCTGTTCCGCGGATCCGCGCGCTATCCTCAGCCCTGTCGCTCCGCGACGCGTCGCGCCGGGTCGCCTTCAGCAAGTCGACGGTGGTTCCGTTCGGCGAGACTCCGCGACGCGGGCGTCCTCCGCCTCCAGGGAAACGGCGGAGGACGCCCACTCCCGTCTCAGCGGAAGAGCTGCTCGCCGATGTAGGACCCCTTGCGCGGCGCCGGGGGCACGGCGAACACCGCGGAGCCGATGTGCGAGACGTACTCGTTCAGCCGGTCCGAGGCGCCGAGCTTCCGCTGCAGCCGGGTGAAGTGCTCCGGGTCGTTGACGTAGGCGATGAAGAGCAGCCCGGCGTCGAGCTGTCCGTACTCGTCGATCCCGTCGGTGTAGTTGTACGGCCGCCGCAGGATCTTCACGCCGCCGTTCGCCTCGTGCGCGGCCAGGGCGATGTGCGACCGCGGGTCGATCCTCGTCGCGCCGTCGGCGTCCCGCGCGTGGAAGTCCGGGGTGGCGTGCTCGCCGCCCCCGGACAGCGGCCCGCCCTCGATCTTGGTGCGGCCGAACACCCGCTGCTGGTCGCTGACGACGTCGGCGTCCCAGGTCTCGATGTTCATCCGGATCTTCCGCACCACCTGGTAGGTGCCGCCGGCCATCCACCCGGCGTCGCGGTCGAGCAGGACGAACCGCTCGTGGTCGGCGTCCGTCGTGATGTTCCGGGTGCCGTCCTTGAAGCCCATCAGGTTGCGGGGCGTGCGCTGGTGCGGCCCGGCCGAGGCGCGTCCGAACCCGATCACCGTCCAGCGCACCGTCGCGGTGCCCCGGGCCATCCGCGCCAGGTCCCGCACCGCGTGGTACGCCACCTGCGGGTCGTCGGCGCAGGCCTGCAGGGACAGGTCACCGCCGGTCAGCCCCGGCTGCAGCTCGTCGCTCGGCAGCGTCGGGATGTCGGCGAGCGCGGCGGGACGCCGGTCGGCCAGACCGAAGCGCTCGTCGAAGACGCCGGGCCCCAACCCCACGGTCACCGTCAGGGACGCCGGACCGAGGTCGAGCGCCTCGCCCGTGTCGGCGCCGACCCCGTTGCCGTGGGCCGGTTCGACGCTGCCGACGGTCTCGCCGGCCTGCAGCTGCGCGATCGCGGCCGACCAGCGGGCGAGGAGCACCTGCAGCTCGGTCGTCACGGTCGTCGACAGGTCGAACGTCATGTACACGCAGTGCCGCTGCGGGGTGGTTCGGATCCCGCCCTGCGGTGTGCGGGCCGCCGTGGCGTAGAAGGGGTACCGCTGCGACAGGTCGATCGACTCGTCGCCGTTCGTCGCCGCGGTGAACGGGTCCACCCCGGTCGCCGCCGTGGCACCGCCGATGCCCGCGGCGGCACCGACGCCGGCGCCCGCGGCGGCCAGCCCGGCGCCGAAGAGCCCGCGTCGCGAGACCCGTCCGGAGCCGCGGCCGGAACCGCGTCCGGAACCGCGCCCCGCTGCGGTCGTCGCGCCCCGTTGCTCCGGGGCGCGACGACCGTCAGGGGGTGCGGCAGCGGCCGACTCGGTCCGTCCGGCGTCATCGGGCCCGGTCACGCGGTGGCGACCTTCTCGGCCAGACGGGACAGCGGGTCCTGCAGCGCCTGGATCTGCTGCGAGATCGTGTTCGCGTCGGACCGCTTGGTCGCGGCGTCCCACGTGGCGAAGCCACCCAGGTCGTCGGCGTCGCGGTGGCCGTCCATCAGGGTGTTCGTGGCGTCGAACTGCTCCGCGATCTGCTTCGTCAGGGTCGGGTCGAGCTTGGTCAGCCCCGGCTTGAGGTACGCGAAGGCCTGGCGGGCGCCCTCGACGTTGGCGGCCAGGTCGACGAGGTCGATGTGGCTGTACGCCTCTTCCTCGCCGGTGACCTTGTTCGACTGCACCTCCTCGAGCAGGCCGGCGGCACCGTTGGCCAGGTCCTCCGGCTTGTAGTCCAGGGTCGGCACGAGCTTCGCGAGCAGGCGCACGTTCTCGGTCAGGTCCGCCGCGGTCCGCTTGGTCGACGCGGTGATCTTCCCGGCCTGGAACAGGTCCTTCTCGACGGCGTGGAAACCGCTCCAGCCGACGGCCGGGTCGAGGTTCGACGCGCGCATGTCGATCAGGTAGTCGAGGTTGCCGGCGTTGTCGGTGGCGTCGAAGCCCTGCTTCACGAAGCCGTCGACGTCGCTCTCGACGTGCTCGTAGAACGGGCGGGCGTTCGCGTAGTCGGTCTTCGCCGCGTCGAGGTCGCCGGCGTCGATGTCCTGCTGCAGCTGCTCGACCGCGGCGACCAAGTCGGTGACCTGGCCGTCGACGTAGGTCGCGTAGCCCGTCGCCCCGTCACGGAGCAGGGTCGCGGCGCTGCTGTCCGCGGTCGACGCGGCCTTGCCGGTGACGGTGAAGTCGGTCAGCTCGGTCTCGGCGCCGGGGCAGTACACCTGGTACTCGCCACCGGTCAGCGTGGCGGTGAAGCGGACGGCGTCGAGCCCGGGCGCCAGGTTCTCCTTCTCGCCCAGGATCCGCTGGTCCTGCAGCAGCTCGACCTCGGTGATCGCGGTCGACGACTCGTTCTCGACGGTGAAGGTGACCGGGCCCGCGGGGACCTTCGTGGTGGACACCGCGCAGGCGTCCTGCCCGTCGTTCGTGAGGGTGATGGTGACGCGGGAGACCTTCGCGTCGTCGCCGGAGGCGGAGCCACCGGCCTCGGCGGACCCGCCGGCGCAGCCGGTGAGTGCGAGGGCGGTGGCGGCGCCGAGGGCGCCGAGGGTGATCAGGGGTCGGACGGCGGGGTTACCGAGCGGCATGGTCGAGGCTCCTTGCGGGTGCGTCGGCGGGCGGTCCGCGCGACGGGTCGGGATCGGGGGTGGTGGTCGAGAGCTGCGGTCGGCGGAGTCGGTCGCGCACCGCGAGCAGGGCCTGGGCTGCCGCGGCGACGGTCAGGGCGACCGGCAGCCACACCGCCCAGAGCCGCAGGTCGGTGGCACGGGCCTGGGCTGCCGCGGCGGTGGCCGCCGCGCGGTCCGCGTCGGCACCGGGGACGGCCCAGACCTCGCGGTCCAGCGTGGTCGTCCGGGCAGCCGGGAGGCCCCCACCGCTCAGCGTCAGCACGTCACGTTCCGAGCGGGTCGCGTCCAGGACGCCACCGTCGACCGTCCACACGGTGACGGTGTCGCGGACGGTCCAGCGGGCCGCGAACGGTCCAGGGTTCGTCGAGGGCGAGACACCGACCGGCACCCGGCCGAACAGGGCGACGAGGTCGTCCAGGGTGAGGGTCGTCGGGTGGTCGGCGGCCGATGCGTCGGCCACCGCACCGTCCGTGGTCAGCCGCCACCGGTCCGCGGCCACACCTGCGCGCGTCACGCGGCGGTGGGCCGACGTCGGCAACCGCAGCCGGGCCTCCCGGTCGTCGCCGGCCACGCGGAGGACGCCGGACGCGCCCTCGACGTCCACCGAGACCGACGTGGCGTCCCCGCGCACCGCGACCGTGTGCGGCAGGTGCGCGCTGCCGGACGGCACCGCGACCGCCAGCACGACGGCGGCGACGGCGAGCGCCCCGGCGACCACCAGGCGGACCGCGGGCACGCGCTCGGAAGACGGACGCCATCGCCGCGGCCAGAGCGTCAGGGCCAGGACGGGGACGACGTACAGGACCCAGCCGAGCACCTCGACGACCCGCGGGTCCGGCGGGATGCCGAGCACGCCGGTGACCAGCGCCCCCTGCACGGAGCCGTTCGGGGCGAGCCAGGTCAGGTCGACGGTGCGCTGCTGGCCGATGACGATCCAGCCGGCCTCGTGCGCGCGGCGGAGGACCGTGAGCACCAGACCGCCGGCGACGAAGACCAGGAAGACGCCGGTGCCGGTGAAGAACTTCGACAGGTCCAGGCGGACGCCGCCGGTGTAGATCCCGTACCCGACGACGACCGCTGCGGCGATGCCGACCACGGCGCCGAGGGCGGCGAGTCCGGTGTCGGACGACGCCTGGAACGTGGCGAGCAGGAAGACCGAGGTCTCGAAGCCCTCCTTGAGGACGGCGAGGAACGCCATGCCGGCGAGTGCCCACGCGGTGCCACGGCCGAGCGCCGCGGTCGCGCTCGCCTCGAGGTCCCTCGCCAGGGTGCGCGCGTGGGTGCGCATCCAGATGATCATGCCGGTGACGAAGACCACGGCGACGACGCCGATGACCGCCTCCATGCCCTCCTGCTGGGCCTGCGGCAGCGCCTGCTCGACGGCCTGCAGCCCGAAGCCGACGGCGATGCTGAGCAGCACCGCGAGCCCGACGCCCGACCACATGGGGGCGAGCGGGACGCGGTTGCGTCGCAGGAACGCCGCGATGATGCCGACGATGAGGGTCGCTTCGAGGCCTTCGCGGAGGCCGATGACGAGGGTGGCGAGCATGACGAAGGTGAGGCTAACCTAACCCCGGAGCGGCTCGCCACTCCTGCGGCGTGAGGTTTGATGGTTCTCATGAACCTGCTGTCCGTCGACGGTCTGGCGTCGGTCACGAACGTGCTCGACCTGGCCGGGGTCTTCGCGTCCGCCCTGCTCGGCGGGTCCATCGCCCGCGCGATGGACCTCGACCTGTTCGGCTTCGTGGTCGTCGGCTTCGTCTCCGGGCTCGGCGGCGGCATGCTCCGGGACACGCTGCTGCAGAACGGCCCGCCCGTCGCGCTCGTCGACCCGCTGTACGTGCCGGTCGCCGTCGCCGGAGCGCTCGTCGCGTTCCTCGTGTCGTTCTCCGAGCTGACGTGGGACCGGCTGTTCACGGTGCTCGACGCCGCGGTCATCGGCTTCTGGGCCGTCGTCGGTGTCCAACGCACGTACGACGCCGGACTCGACTGGCCCGCGGCCATCATCATGGGCACCATCACCGCGGTCGGCGGCGGCGCCATGCGCGACCTGCTGCTCCGCCGCGTGCCCGCGGTGTTCGGCGGGAACGCGCTCTACGCCACCGTCGCCGTCGCCGCGTCGGCCGTGATGGTCGTCGCGTCGGCCCTGGGATCACCGTCGATCGGGATCCTGCTCGCGATCACGCTGTCGCTCGGGCTGCGCTGGGGTGCGGTCCGCCGAGGCTGGGGGCTGCCGAACGGCCGCGACTGGCAGCCGAAGTCCACGCTCGGGTCCCTGCTCCGCCGCGGTCGCAGTCTGCGGCCCGACGCCCTGCGCCTGCTGCGTCGCCCCGGACGACGGACCGGGGCCGGCAGTGTCCGAGAAGAGCACGACACGGGCGACGAGCACTGAAGGGCTGTCCTCCCTCGACGTCCGGCGCTACCATCAGTACCGCCGGGTATCGTCCCGGTACACGCTGTCCGCACAGCACCGACGCGACCCGAACGCGCCGGTTCCGAGCAGACGTGGGGATGGGGGCTTCGCTGATGCCGCGCGGGATCAGACGCGCGGCGCGGCAGGTCTCCCCCACGCTGCACCACCCGGCGGCCTCCGGGCCAGGTCGAAGCAGGAACCGATGAGCGACGATGCCCCCACCCCGCGCACCCCGCGTGCGGAGGTCCGTGAACGCCTGCTGGTCGCCGGTGCCGCGGTGTTCGCGGAGCAGGGCGTGTACGGCGCCCGGCTCGACGACGTCGCCGCCCGCGCGGGCTTCAGCAAGGGCGCGGTCTACTCGAACTTCTCGAGCAAGGAGGACCTGCTCGCGCAGGTCATGCAGCGGTCGACGAACGTGGTGCTCGCGTCGCTGCAGGAACTCGTGCACGCCGACGTCGCCGCCGCCGACCTGGGCGACGTCGTGCGCGCGGCCTTCGGACGGCACGACCAGGGCGAGCAGTTCGCGCTGCTGTCGGCCTTCCGCGGGTACGCCGTGCGGCACCCGGAGTTCCTGCCCGAGTTCGTCCGACAGCGCCGGGCCCTGCAGGACGGGGTGCTCGGGCTCGTCCGGATGTGGTTCGACGCCCACCCCGAGGTCGACGCGGGCCTGTCGCCGGAGATGCTCGCGAGCGCGCTCATCGCCGTGAACGTCGGCCTGGTGTTCGACACCCCGGCGTTCCCGGGGGTGGACCCCGGCGAGGTCGTGGCCGCGCTGGTCGAGGCGGTCGTCCGCCCCCGCTGAGCCTGGTCTGCCGCCGGCGTCAGGCCGTGCGGCGGTCCCGCCCGCGGCGCCGCGGCCCGTCGTGGGACCACGCCGACGAGGGCAGCAAGCTCGGCGGCAGCAGACGCGACCGCACCACCCGCGCGGCCGACACCGACGCATCCAGGGCAGACCGGGCCTCCCGGAGGTGGCGGGTCAACGCACCCGTGTCGACGAATGCCGCCCCGTCGGCCGCGAACCGTTCGCGGTCGACCGCGTCCACCACGGCCTCCAGGTGCGGCAGCACCGCGGCCGGCAGCGTCGGCCGCAGGCGCCCGAGCACCGCTCGGGCCGTGCGCGCGACCGCGGCGGCATCACCGGTCGGCGCGACCCCGGGCGCGTACCCGTGGTCGGCGACGTCGTCGAGCACCTCGCGCCAGGCCTGCACGGCGGGCGACCGTCCAGCCGCCACCGCCGCCGATCGGGAACGCCTCCGGGCGGCACGCACCGCAGCGGGCGCGACCAGGACGGCGAGGACGAGCAGCAGCCCGACCAGCAGCCCGGCGGGGCCACCGCCACCGCTGCCCGACGCCCCCGCGGCGCCCGGAGCGGGCGTCGCCGACGGGGTCGGCGACGCCGAGGGGTCGGCCGGGGTGGTCTGCTCGGGAGCCGGCAGCGGCGTCTCCGGGGTGACGGCCGTCGGGGACGCCGAGGGCTCCTCGCTGGGAGCGGCCTCGTCGGAGTCGGGCGTCGGCTCGAACGCCACCCAGCCGGCCCCCTCGATGTACAGCTCGGGCCAGGAGTGCAACTGCCGGTTCGACACGGCGTACTCGCCGTCGGGCTGGGGTGATCCCGCCCGGTAGCCGACCGCGATGCGCGAAGGGATGCCGAGCGAGCGGGCCATCACGGCCATCGCCGACGAGTAGTGCACGCAGTACCCCTCGCGCACGCGCAGGAACGTCGAGACGACGTCCATGCTGTCGCCGTCGTAGCCCTGTTCCACCGGCGCGGTCTCGGAGTACGTGAACAGGTCGCTCCGGAACCACTGCTCGAGGGCGCGGGCCCGCCCGTAGTCGTCGGTGGCGGCGGCGGACACGTCGGCGGCCTCGGCCGAGATGTTCTCCGGCAGGTCGTCCGGCAGGGTCAGGTCGGTGCGGAGCTGCTCGTCGCTCGGTGCGCGGAAGCCCCGCCCGTCGGTCCGACCGAGGGCACCGGAGGCGGCGACCGCGTCGAGGTACTCGTTCGCGAAGGTGGAGGCGCCGTAGACCTCGTACATCGCGCCCCGGGCCGTCGCCGCCCCCGTCGACCGGACGGTGCTCGAGTTCCCCATCCACCGCCACTGCGACAGGTCGAGGTTGGTGGACTGCGACTCGATCGAGACCGCCCCCGACGGCACGGGCAGGTAGGTGCTCGACAGGCCGGTGATCCGCACGGTCACGTCGCCGCGGGTCGCCAGGCGCGGGTTCACGCCCTCGGCCCACTGCTGCTGGTCGGCGGTCTCCGCCTCGGCGGCGTTCGTGACCGTCGGCACCCAGTCACCCGTGCCGAACTCGTCGAGGTCGGCGAGCTTGAGGTACTCGGGCTGGCCGTCCGACGACCGGTACCGGAACACCTCGAGCTCGTTCGGGCGGCGCAGGTCGTCGCCGAGCTCGAGCAGGGTGCCGGGCCGGCCGGGCTGGATCGGCGACTGGATCGCACCCGTCACGCCGGACAGCCAGCCCGCGTTGAGCGGGACGACCGCGGGCAGCCCGACGGCGACGACCAGACCGATCGCCCCGACGACGGCGGCCGGTACCGCTCGCTGCACCGGTCGGACCGACAGCCAGAGCAGCACCAGGAACGCCACCGCCGTGCCGACCACCAGCGGGGTGCTCGCCGGCTGACCGGTGATGATGCCGGGCACGACGAGGATGACCAGGGCGGGCGCCGCGGCGAGCGACGGGATCCGCGCGACGGCGGCGACGAACAGCGAGACCGCCGCCACCCAGCCGATCGACACGGTCACGATCAGCCGGATCGCATCGGTCTGCGGCAGCGGCGCGGGGTTGAGCCGGATCGCGGCCAGGGTCTCCCCCAGTGCCCCGTCGGCGTCGAGCCACCCGAGCGGTTGGACGTCGTTGACCAGTGCGGCGGCGCAGGAGCACGCGACCACGGCGGCGACCAGGGCCACGAACCGGACCCCGGGCGCACGGCGCCGCACGGCCAGCACCACGCCGACGAGCACGGCGACGACCACGACCCCGGAGATCCACCACGCGGTGCCCTGCACGAGCGGACGGATGGCGAGCGCGGCGATCAGGACCGGCACGGGGGCGAGCGCGACCACCCACGTGCTCGGGACGTCGCGGAGGTCGTCGTCGCGGTCGAGGATCTCGCGCACGTCGGTCCGCCCGCGCGTCGGCACAGCGGCGCCGCTCACCGTGCGGCTCCGGACGGTGTGGCACCGGCGACGGGCACCACGAGGGTGCGCCAGCCGGCACGGTCGAGGATCCCCCGGACCACCGGGTCCGGCGGCACGATGGTCGCCATGATGCCCCGGCTCGACCCGCTCGTCGCGCTGACGAGCTGAGCGGCCTGTTCCACCGAGCAGGCACCGGTGACCACGGCCGTCATGCCGTGGACGTCGCGACCGCGGACCTCGGGCAGGACGTCGGTGACCTCGCGGGCGTCGGTTCGCAGTCGGACGTCCGCCAGGCCCACCAGGACGTCGGTCAGGCCGCCGACGTCCCCGGTGTGCCGGGTGCTCCCGTCGGGACCGTCGCTGACCAGGACGACGCGCGAGGTCCGCGCCGCGAGGGCCCGGGCGACGCTCGCGGCCACCACGACGGCGTGTTCGAACGCCTGGTCGCCGCCGAGGTCCGAGATCTCGGCGAGGTCCTCGCGGCCGAGGCGCTGGTACGACTCGCGGCGGACGTCGAGCGCGATCACGGCCTCGGGCGGCTGGGCCTGCGTCGTCTGGCGGACGTGCAGTTCGCCCCGACGTGCGCTCTGCGCCCAGTGCACCCGGCGGATCGGGTCGCCCGGCCGGTACGGACGGAGCTCGCTGTCGTCGGCGGACCCGCCCTGACCGACCCGTCCCTCGTCGGCGGAGACGGCACCGGCGAGGGCACCGGCGTCGATGGCACCGATGGGGGCCGAGGCGGGGACGACGACGACCTCCTCGGCGGCGACCACGGGACGGTCGATGCGGAGCAGCCCGAAGGGGTCCTCGACGCGGATCGTGACGGGGCCGACCAGGGAACGCCCCCGGTGCACGGCGAGCGCCTCGACGTCGAGCACCGCCGGGGGCAGGCCCGGGCCCACCTGGGCGTACGTCTCGGCGTCCGAGGCGCTCGCGAAGGCGTCGTCGAGCTGTTCCCGGACGAGCAGCGTCGCCCGGGGGCCGATCGGCAGGCTCGTGCCGCCGAGGGTGATGCGCTCGCGGTACACCTCACCGACCTGCACGATCGCCCGCGCGGTGCTCCGTGTCCCGCGGAGCGGTGCCGCGACGACGAACGCCGTGACGATGCCGAGCACGACGAGCACGAGCAGCAGGAGCCCGGCCGAGACCGCCACGCTCGTGGTGCCGACGAGTCCGCCGCCGACCAGGCCGATCCCGACGGCGATCACCGTCCACCCCCGCACCGTCGGTCGGGGGAACGGGGTGCGGCGCAGCAGGGCGAACCCGCGGCGGGCGTACCGGCGCGACGTCGAGCGCGCGGCTCCCGCTCGTCGCAGGACCGACGACGACGCCGACCGGCCGGCCATCAGGAGCGGACGGGGGTCGCCGTGAACGGGATCGCGGTGTCCGAGACGATGCGGACGACGATCTCGCGCACGGTGTCCTCGGCGGCGCCGCCGAGGCCGCGGGCGACCGGCACGAGCCGGTGCGCCAGCACGATCGGCGCCAGCGCGGCGACGTCGTCCGGCGTGACGAACGGACGACCGAGCAGGGCCGCGTGCGCACGGGCCGCCTGCGCCAGGTGCAGGGTCGCACGCGGGCTGGCGCCGAGCACGAGGTCGGGGTGGGTCCGGGTCGCGCGGACGATCGCGACGATGTAGGCCTCGACGTCGGGAGCGATGTGCACCCGCGCGACGGTCTCGATGACCTGCCGCAGCGTGCCGACGTCGACGATCGGCCGCAGGCGCGACAAGGGGTCGCTGCCGCCGCGGTTCGCGAGCATCTGCCGTTCGGCGTCGACGCTCGGGTACCCCATCGCGATGCGGGCCATGAAGCGGTCGCGCTGGGCCTCGGGCAGCGGGTACGTGCCCTCCATGTCGATCGGGTTCTGCGTCGCGACGATCATGAACGGCCGGTCGAGCTGCCGGGTGACGCCGTCGACGGTGACCTGGGACTCGGCCATCGCCTCGAGCAGGGCCGACTGGGTCTTCGGGCTGGTGCGGTTGATCTCGTCGCCGATGACGACGTTCGCGAAGACCGGCCCGGGCGAGAACCGGAACGTGCCGGACGACTGGTCGAAGATGTTCACGCCGGTGACGTCCGACGGCAGCATGTCCGACGTGAACTGGATACGGTTCACGGACCCACCGACCGAGGCGCCGAGCGCCCGGGCGAGCACCGTCTTGCCGACCCCGGGGACGTCCTCGACCAGCAGGTGTCCCTCGGCGAGCATCACGGTGAGCGCGGTGCGGATGGCGTCCGTCTTGCCGTCGATCACCGTGGAGACGGAGGCCACGATGTCGTCACCCACCGCTCGGATGTGTTCGAGCGGGAAGGTGGGGTCGGTCGGCTCCGGCACGCAGGGCTCCATCGTCGCGGGACAGGTGTCGTGCATGCTACATCGGCCCGGTGACAGGCAGACGGTCCGTGCGCCGCAGTGCGCAGTGGACGGGAGGCCCGGATGACGTGAGCGGGTCTGCCCGCGTGGTCCGGGCCTCCCGTCCGGCGCGCCGACCGTGGCCGCGAGCGGAACGACGAAACCCCGGTCCTGTCGGACCGGGGTTTCGTGTGGTGCGGAGACGGAGGGATTTGAACCCTCGGTCCCCTCAAAGGGGACTCCACCTTAGCAGGGTGGTGCACTCGGCCGGACTATGCGACGTCTCCAAGCACTCTCGCGAGCGCTGCGACCACCATACAGGAGGACCGGACGACTCTCGACCCGACGCCGCACCCGCGCGTGGCACGGGCCGGGGAACGCAGTCCCCTGAAGTGGGGACACCAGGGGGTTGTCGCGGTGTACCCCGCTGCATAGCATCGTCGGGACGCGGCAATCACGTTCCGGGGCTCGTCCCCGTCGTCGCGACACAGCACCCGACGTCGCTCTCCGAGTCGGCCCGGCGCGCCCGATCGCCCGGCGCCGCTCGGGGAGCGACTTCCACGGGGGCGCGGCCCACCACCGCGCCCCCGTTCCTGCGTTCAGGGGCGGGTCGACGCGCGGCGGCCCCGCCGGCCCGCCGTCAGTACCCGAACGCCTTGGAGCAGGTCCGCTGGTCGGCCGACTGGCCCTCGAGCCCGTCGATGGTCTCGGGCGTGGCCGAGGGGGTGCGGGGAGCGGCCGACGACGCGGTGCCGCCGGACGGCGCAGCGGCGGGCGACGACGAAGCAGCGGGGGCGGACGGGGCAGCGGGCGACGACGGCGCAGCAGGTGCGGACGGGGCCGCGCTCGGCTGCGACGGACTCGTCTCGGACCCGATGCCCGTGCTGTCGGCCCCGAGTGAGAACGACTCGTCGGCCTTGATCTTGGCGAACAACCGGTCGGCCAGGTACGTCGTCGGCTCGACCTTGCCCTCGTAGACCCCGGTGCCGCCGGTCGTGCCCGGGTACTGCACGAAGTTCACCTGCGCCAGCGGCAGACTGCGCAGCGCCAGGCCCATCTGCACCATGGTCGGGATGTCGTTCAGGCTCTGGGACAGCTGCATGTTCGACGCCGCCGCCCGCGCCAGCTTGTACAGCCGGGCCGGCGAGCCGAGCGTGTCGTTCGACTTCACGGTGCGGAGCAGCGACGACAGGAACACCTGCTGGCTCGAGATGCGCCCGAGGTCGGAGCCGTCGCCGACGCCGTGGCGGGTCCGCAGGAAGGCGAGTGCCTCGTCACCCTGCAGCGTCGAGGTGCCCGCCGGCAGGTCGAGCCCGGTGTACGGGTCGCGGACCGGCTGCGCGACGCAGACGGGCACGCCGCCGATCGCGTTCGACATCTCGATGACCCCCTTGAACGACACCGCCGCCGAGTACTGGATGTCCAGCCCGGTCAGCCCCTGCACCGTCTGCGTGACGCAGTTCAGGCCGCCCTCTCCGAAGGAGGTGTTGATCGGCTGCGCCGCCATCGCCGGAGCCGTGCCGGAGCCGTCGGTCTTCCTGCACGCGGGGATCGGTGTCACCAGGTCGCGCGGGATGCTCACCGCGGTCGCGTTGGTGTGGTCGGCGGAGACGTGGAGCAGGATGTTGACGTCGTTCAGGGTGGCGTCCCGCTCCCCGAACGCGGCGCTCTGCTCCGGGTCGTTGTCGGTGCCCACGACGAGCATGTTGAAGCCGCCCTCGTACGCGTCGAGCGACGGAGCCCTGGTGCCGTTCGACCGGGGTGCGGGCTGGCCCTCGATCGCGACGCCGTCGCCGAGGTCGTCCGACACCTGCTTCGCGGCGATGGCGCCGACGGACGCCGTGCTCACGAGCGCCACAGCGACGACCCCCGAGACGAGCTTGGCGGCGGCGCCGAAGGGGGACGACCGCGGCAGACGTCCGTGCCGTGCGATCCCGTCCGCTCGGTTCATGCGGTGGGATCGATCGCGGACGTCGGGCACGGGCACTCCTGTCGTCGGTGGACACGCCGCACACGCTCCGTCGACGGACACGACGGGGCAGCCCCGTCGACGGGCACGACGGGCGCACCCGTCGATGGACACGACGGGACGGCAACCGGTCCAGCGTGCCACGCGGCTCCCTGACGATCCAGTGCGAAGGTCCCGCGGAGCACCCGCGACCGGCGACAGGCCGGCCGCGGCCCCGACCGTCAGGCCGGGACGACCGTGCGGAAGCGACCGGGCAGCCCGATCAGGGTCGCCGCCAGGTCGAGCAGCGCCGCCGCGCAGTCGTCGAGGGCATCGCGCTGGGCAGCCTCGGCCGCCCGCTCCACGAGTTCGACCCGACGCCGACGGTCGACCGCGGCGTCGATGCCGTTCGCCAGGGCGACGTCGTCGGTGAAGAACATGTCGAGCACGATGCGCTGCGACAGCACCCACTCCGCACTCACCGACGAGCCACGCCGCCGCAGGTACCAGGCGCCCAGCTCGGCGAAGGCGCCGGCCTCGGTCCAGCAGCCGCGCAGGCACGTGGTGTCGAACCGGTCGTCCGTCGCCGGGGTGCTCGAGGGTGGGTCGGCGAGCATCGTCCGCGCGATCCGGACGCGCTCGACCATCTGCTCGACGGACCACTGCGAGATGACGACCCCGACGTACCGCTGCACCGTGAGGAGCTGCAGGGACTCGAGGGTGACCAGGGCTTCGCGCACGGGCGTCCGCGAGACCCGCATGTCCGACGCCAGGGTGTCGAGACGCAGACGCTGACCGCGGCGGTACTCCCCCCGCAGGACGTTGTCGAGCAGGCGGAGGAAGACCGCGTCGCGGAGCAGGCTGCGGCGCAGACCGTGCGGGTCGAGGTCACCGACCGTGGCCCGGAGGGGTGTGTACTCCATCACGCCAGGCTCACGCACGGACGGACCGCCCGAGGGGAGCGTCACCGCCGCCGTGGATCGGTGCCGCCGAGGTCGCGCTGTGGAGGAGTGCCATGGACGAACCCTGACAGCGCCGCGTCGACGCCGCTAAACACTCCGGATACGAAATGTCGGCGCCCCGCCTCAGCGTCGCCCGCGCTCCGCCTCCCCGGTGAGCACCGACAGGGGTTGCGTCACGTCCTCCAGGCCCTTGCGCGCCGCGTCGACACCGAACACGAGCGCGACGACCCCGCCCGCGATCATCACCGCCGATCCGAGCAGGTACCCCCAGAACAGCGGTTCACGCGAGGACCCGTCCCCGATGAACGCGCCGTAGATCGCGGGGGCGACGGCACCGAAGATCTGCGCGAGGGCGAAGAAGTACGAGATGGCCTGCGACCGCAGCTCGAGCGGGAAGATCTCGCTGACGGTCAGGTACGCGCTCGACGCCCCGGCCGAGGCGAAGAAGAACGACACGCACCAGAACGCGACCTGCACAGTGGCCGAGATGGCGTCGGCCCGGAACAGGAACGCCGAGGTCGCGAGCACGAGCCCCGACACCAGGTAGGTCAGGAAGATCATCTGGCGCCGACCCCAGGTGTCGAAGAACCGACCGAGGATGATCGGCCCGAGCAGGTTCCCGATCGCGAACGGGAAGAAGTAGACCGCCGTCTCCGCGGTCTTCAGCCCGAAGAAGTTCGTGAGCACCAGCGCGTAGGTGAAGAAGATCGCGTTGTACAGGAACGCCTGCGTGATCATCATGGTCGCGCCGACCAAGGTGCGGGTCGGGTACTGCCGCAGCAGCACGCGCGCGATGGTCAGGAAGCCCACGCGGTCGGTGGGCGTGACCGTCATCGCCTTCGACCGGTCGACCTCCGGCAGGCGCTGGCCGGTCGCCTGCTCCACCGACGCCTCGATCCGGGCGACGGTCGCCTCGGCCTCCTCCTCGCGCCCGTGCGTCATGAGCCAGCGCGGACTCTCCGGGATGTGCCGGCGCAGGAAGATGATCGCGATGCCGAGCACCGGGCCGAGGAAGAAGCCGATGCGCCAGCCGACGCTCTCGGCGAAGTACGACGTGTCGAGCAGGTAGATGTTCGCGAAGGCACCGAGCGCGGCACCGCCCCAGTAGGTCCCGTTGATGGCGATGTCGACGTGCCCGCGGTACTTCGCCGGGATGAGCTCGTCGATCGCGGAGTTGATCGCCGCGTACTCGCCGCCGATGCCGAGCCCGGCGACGAACCGGAAGGCCGCCAGGAACCAGAAGTCCTGCGCGAGTCCGGCGATGCCGGAACCGATCAGGTAGATCGCCAGCGTCAGGATGAAGAGCTTCCGGCGCCCCAGCCGGTCGGACATGCGCCCGAACACCAGTGCACCGACGACCTGGCCGACCAGGTAGATGGTGCCGAGCAGGGTCACCTGCTGCGTCGACAGGTCCAGGTCGGCCTGGAACCCGGCGTTCGACACGATCTGGATCTCCAGACCGTCGAGGATCCACGACACCCCCAGACCCACCACCACGCTCCAGTGGAACCGGGTCCACGGCAGTCTGTCCATCCTGGCGGGCACCAGGCTCGTGATCGTTCCGTTCGCGCTGCTCACGGGGCGGACCGTACGCCGCAGACGCCGATCTGGTTCAGATGCTGAACCACGTCGACCGGCGACGGAGCCGGATCCCCCGCCGCCGCGTCCGGTTCCCTCGCCGGGATCCCGGCGATCGCGCGTGCTGTGAGGACTCACAAGCAGGACCGGAGGCACGGGGCGGGCCCGCACCGTGCCTCCGGTCCGCCTCTGGTCGCCGTCGCGAACGCGGCGTAGCGTCGGATCGGTGACCCGACCTGACATCCGCACGGTCGGCGAGCTCCGCACCTCTGGTCACGTCCAGAAGACGGTCCGCGCCGAGATCCGCGACAACCTGCTCACCGCCCTGCGCCAGGGCACCGATCCGTGGCCCGGCCTGCACGGCTTCGCGACCACCGTCGTCCCCCAGCTCGAACGCGCCCTCATCGCCGGACACGACGTGGTCCTGCTCGGCGAGCGCGGCCAGGGCAAGACCCGTCTGCTCCGCACCCTGCAGGGCCTGCTCGACGAGTGGACACCGGTCATCACCGGCTCCGAACTCGGCGAGCACCCGTACGAACCGATCACCACCGCGAGCATCCGGCGGGCCGAGGACCTCGGCGACGCCCTGCCGATCAGCTGGCGGCACCGGGACGACCGCTACGTCGAGAAGCTGGCGACGCCGGACACGAGCGTGGCCGACCTGATCGGCGACGTCGACCCGATGAAGGTCGCCGAGGGCCGCAGTCTGGGCGACCCGGAGACCATCCACTTCGGGCTCGTCCCCCGCGGCCACCGTGGCATCGTCGCGATCAACGAGCTGCCCGACCTGGCCGAACGCATCCAGGTCGCGATGCTCAACGTGATGGAGGAGCGCGACGTGCAGATCCGCGGCTACGTGCTGCGCCTGCCGCTCGACGTCCTGGTGGTGGCGAGCGCGAACCCCGAGGACTACACGAACCGCGGCCGGATCATCACGCCGCTGAAGGACCGCTTCGGCGCCGAGATCCGCACGCACTACCCGATCGAGCTCGACGACGAGATCGCCGTCATCCGGCAGGAGGCCCAGCTGACGGCCGCGGTGCCCGACGCCCTGGTCGAGATCCTCGCCCGCTTCACCCGGGCCCTCCGTTCGTCGAGCGCCGTCGACCAGCGCAGCGGTGTGAGCGCCCGGTTCGCGATCGCCGGCGCCGAGACAGTGTCCGCCGCCGCGGTGCACCGGGCCGCACGGCAGGGCGAGGACGAGGCCGTGGCACGGCCGATCGACCTCGAGACCGCGGTCGACGTGCTCGGCGGCAAGATCGAGTTCGAGAACGGCGAGGAGGACCGGGCCGACGAGGTCCTCGAGCACCTGCTCCGCACCGCGACCGCCGAGACCGTCCGCGCACGGTTCCGCGGGCTCGACCTCACCGTGCTCGTCGACGCGCTCGACGGCGGCACGATGGTGACCACGGGCGAACAGGTGAGTGCTCGCGCGTTCCTCGAGGGGCTGCCCTCGGTCGGTGAGTCGGACGTCTACGACCAGGTGTGCGAGCGGATGGGTGCGACGAACGACGGCGAACGGGCCGGCGCGATCGAGCTCGCCCTCGAGGCACTGTTCCTGGCCCGACGGATCAGCAAGGAGTCCGGCGGGGGCGAAGCCGTCTATGGCTAGGCAGAACCGCCGCCTGACCCGCGACGCGCGCTACGGCCGCTACGACGGCGGTCCCGACCCGCTCGCCGCACCGGTCGACCTGGCCGAGGCGCTCGACGCGATCGGGCAGGACGTGATGGGCGGCACCTCGCCGGAGCGCGCGATGCGGGAGTTCCTGCGCCGTGGCGGTCGGACGCAGCGCGGCCTCGACGACCTGGCCCGCCGGGTGGCCGAGCGGCGCCGGGAGCTGACGAGCACGAACAACCTCGACGGCACCCTGCAGCAGGTGCGCGAGCTGCTCGACCAGGCCCTGCGTGCCGAGCGGGGTGAGCTCGCCCGGAACGTCGACCTCGACGACGGCGACCGTGCCCTGGCCGAGCTGCAGCTCGACAGCCTGTCGCCCTCCCCCGCCGCCGCCGTGCAGGAACTCGGCGACTACGACTGGACGAGCCGCGAGGCCCGCCAGAAGTACGACGAGATCAAGGACGTGCTCGGCCGCGAGGTGCTGGACCAGCGCTTCGCCGGCATGAAGCAGGCGCTCGAGGGTGCCACCGACCAGGACCGCGCGGCGGTGAGCGCGATGATGCAGGACCTCAACGCCCTGCTCGAGGCGCACGCCCGCGGCGAGGACACCCAGCAGCAGTTCGACGACTTCATGGACCAGCACGGGGAGTACTTCCCGTCGGACCCCGCGAACGTCGACGAGCTGCTCGACGACCTGGCGGCCCGCGCGGCGGCGGCGCAGCGCATGCGGAACTCGATGACCCAGGAGCAGCGCGACGAACTCGACGCCCTCGCGCAGCAGGCGTTCGGCTCTCCCGACCTGATGGGACAGCTGTCGCAGCTCGACGGCACCCTGCGCGCGCTGCGGCCCGGCGAGGACTGGGGCGGGTCGGAGCGGATGGACGGGCAGCAGGGCCTCGGGCTCGGCGACGGCACGGGGGTCTTCCAGGACATCGCCGACCTCGACGCCCTCGCCGACCAGCTCGCGCAGTCCGGCCCCGGGTCGGAGCTCGACGACCTCGACCTCGACGCCCTGTCACGGCAGCTCGGTGACGAGGCCGCGGTCGACGCGAGGACCCTGCAACGCCTCGAGCGGGCCCTGCGGGACTCCGGGGCCGTCCGCCGCGGTGCCGACGGCCAGCTCCGGCTCACCCCGAAGGCGATGCGGCAGCTCGGGAGGAGCCTGCTCAAGGACGTCGCGCAGCGGATGTCCGGGCGGCAGGGCACGCGCGACCTCCGGCGATCGGGGGCCGCCGGTGACCTCTCCGGGGCGACCCGACCGTGGGCGTTCGGCGACACCGAACCGTGGGACATCCCGCGCTCCGTCACGAACGCCCTGACCCGGACCGCCGGTGCGGGCGGCCGGACGGGTCCGGGGGTCCGCCTGACCATCGACGACGTCGAGGTGCAGGAGACCGAGGCCCGCACGCAGGCCTGCGTCGCCCTGCTCGTCGACACGTCGTTCTCGATGGCGATGGAGGACCGCTGGGTCCCGATGAAGCGCACCGCCCTGGCGCTGCACACCCTGGTGTCGACCCGGTTCCGCGGCGACGACCTGCAGCTCATCGCGTTCGGTCGCGAGGCCGAGGTGATGGACGTCGAGCAGCTCGTCGGCCTCGACGCGCAGTGGGACAAGGGCACGAACCTGCACCACGCGCTGCTGCTGGCGAACCGGCACTTCCGGAAGCACCCGACCGCGCAGCCGGTGCTCCTCGTCGTCACCGACGGCGAGCCGACGTCGCACCTCGAGCCGAACGGGCAGGTCTGGTTCGACTACCCGCCCGACCCGGTCACGATCGCTCTGACCGTCCGGGAACTCGAGAACGCCGGACGGCTCGGCGCCCAGACGACGTTCTTCCGGCTCGGCGAGGACCCGGGGCTCGCCCGGTTCATCGACGCGATGGCGAAGCGGGTCGACGGCAGCGTCGTGGCGCCGGAGAACGACGACCTCGGGGTCGCCGTCGTCGGCTCCTACCTCGGCTCCCGTCGCCGAGGCGGCGACGCGCTCCCCCGCGACGACCGAGGGTTCTGAAGCCAGCCAGGGACGGCCTGGAGGCCCGTAGCGGGCCCGCCCCGCGCCTCCAGTCCGTCCGTCGGGTGCGTCTAGAACAGCGGCCAGGGCACGGCGGGGCCGTGACCAGGAGGCGGCGGGAAGATCCCGACGGCACGCAGGGCCGCGCAGCGCGCCCGCAGCGTGTCGATCTCCTCGTCGGTCAGGTGCTCGGCGAGCGCGTCGCCCAGTCCACCGCGCAGCGCCTCGGACACCCGGTCCAGCCCTTCCAGCTCGTCCGGGTTCAGCGGCTCCCCGATCCAGCCCCACAGCACCGTCCGCAGCTTGTGCTCGACGTGGAAGGTCAGGCCGTGGTCCACGCCGTAGCGGTGCCCGTCGGGCATCGCGAGCACGTGCCCGCCCTTGCGGTCGGCGTTGTTCACGACGACGTCGAAGACGGCCATCCGGCGCAGGGCCTCGGAGTCCTCGTGCACGAGCGTCACGGGCCGGTCGTGCTCGTCGATGGCCTCGAGCACGGGCAGCCAGGGCGATCCGTCCGCCTCGGCCGTCTCGGGGTCGACCAGGTCGACGGCGTCCTGCTCGGGGTCGACGTCCTGCCACCGCTGCACCATGCCCGGCCCGAACGGACCGTCGCCGATCCAGGTGGGCGGGACCACGCCCCAGCCGAACGCCTCGGACACCAGGTGCGCCGCCACCTCGCGGCCGGCCAGCGTGCCGTCCGGGAAGTCCCACAGCGGGCGCTCGCCCTCGACGGGTTTGTAGACGACGGACGCGCCGTCGAGCTCGGCGAGGAAGGTGGCGTTCGACGCCTCGCGGATGCGTGCCCGGATGGACACCGATCCGTCGGTCATGCGTCGCCGGACGGTCGCCCGGAGCCGGGCGGACGACCCGCGGCGACGACCTCGCGCGTGCGCTGGACGAAGGCCCGGGCGGTGCCGACCGGGATCTTCACCTGGAAGAGCTCGGCGGGTTCGGGGATCTCGACCACGGCCTCGATCTCCAGGCCGTCCTCGCTCTCCTCGGACACGATCTCGACGTCGTCGTCGATCGGGTACGCCTCGATGACGACCTGCGCGGTGGACGGGTCGAAGCCCAGGCTCAGGGCCCCGGCGCGGAACTCGGCTTCGACCGGCTGGTCGAGCGGCTCCGGGTCGCGGAGTTCGACGGGCACCGACGGCGGCACGCTGAAGCGGTTGTCGTCGACGGTCGCCACCTCGTCGAGGAGCTCGTCGATCTTGTCGGCGAGCACGGCGGTCTGCTCCTTCTCGAGCGCGACGCTGGTGACGCGCCGACCGGAGCGGGCCTGGATGTAGAAGGCGCGCTCACCCGGACGGCCGATGGTGCCGACGACGAGGCGGTCCGGCCAGTCGAAGCCGTGGACGATGGTGGGCATACCCGCATTGTAGGAGCGCTCGGCTCCGCCCGTTCAGGGTCGGGCAGGACCCGCGGACGCGTCGGGTGCCGGGTGGCCCGCGCCGCCGCCGACCGCGGCGTCGCCGCTGGGTGCCGGGGCGGTGCGCAGCCAGGACAAGTCACCGGACTCGGTGTTCGTCGCGACGACCTCGGGGCGGTGTTCGCCGTAGCGCACGACGGACACCGAGGCCGGGCCGACCCCGATGCGCTGGAACAGGTCCAGGTGCATGCCGAACGCGTCGGCGAGGACGCTCTTGATGATGTCGCCGTGGCTCACCGCGACCCAGACGGCGCCGGGTCCGTGCTCCGCCTCGACCTCGGCGTCGATGCGCCGGACGGCCGCGACGGCCCGGGACTGCATCGTCTGCATGGACTCACCACCGGGGAACACGACGGCGCTCGGGTTCGCCTGCACCGTGCGCCAGAGGGGCTCCTTCGCCAGGTCGGCGAGCTTCCGGCCCTGCCACTTCCCGTAGTCGGCTTCGGTGATGGCCCGCTCGATCAACGAGGCGGGCGGCCCGGCCGGTCGGTCGGTCTGCCGGTCGGTCTGCCGGTCGAGGATCGCGCGGGCGGTCTGCCGGCAGCGCTCGAGCGGACTCGACACCACGGCGACGACGGGCACCGCGGCGATGCGCTCCGCGGTCCGCTCGGCCTGGGTGCGGCCGACGGCGTCGAGCCGCACGCCGGCGGTGCGTCCGGCCAGGACGCCGGTGGCGTTCGCGGTGGTGCGTCCGTGACGGACGAGGAGGACGGTCGCCATGGGCCCGATCCTAGGCGCGTGACGCGGTCGCCCTTGACGGGCTGCCCGCGGACCGATCAGATGGGGGCATGGCCGGGCGGCATCGACTCGCACTCTTCGCCACGTCGACGGTGACCGGGTTCGGGATCGCGACGTGGATCACCCGGACGCCCGCGATCCGCGACGAGCTCGGGGCGTCCATCGAGGCGATGGGCCTGGTCCTGCTCGGGCTGTCGATCGGGTCGATGATCGGGATCCTCGGCGCCGGGGCGCTGGTGCGACGGACCGGCAACCGCCCGCTCATCCTGCTCGGGGGCGCGCTGCCCGTCGTCGGCATGGTGCTCGTCGCGCTGCTCGCCCCGGCGCAGGTCGCCGCCGGGGTCTGGGCCGGGCTGTTCCTGATCGGCTTCGGGGCGGGCGTCGCCGAGATCGGGCTGAACGTCGAGGCCGCCGCGGTCGAACGGCAGATCGGGCGACCGGTCGTGCCGGTGCTGCACGCCTGCTTCAGCCTGGGCAGCGTGGTCGGCGGGGTCGTCGGCATCGCCGTGACGGCGGTGCGGACCCCGGTCGGGGCGCACCTGCTCGTCGGTGCCGCGGTGATGGCCGCACTGGCGGGGTTCGCGGCGCTGAACCTGCGGCCGGTGCCCCGTGACACACCGGCCGACACGCCTGCCGATGCCCCCGGCGCCCGCCGGGGAGCCCGCCGCTCCGTCCTCACCGTGCAGCTCGCCATGATCGCCGTCATCACGCTGGCGATGGCCTTCGCCGAGGGTGCCGCGAGCGACTGGCTCCCGCTGCTGATGACCACCGACCACGACGCCCCCGAATCGGTCGGGTCCCTCGTGTTCACCGGGTTCGCCCTCGCCATGCTCATCGGTCGAGCGGCCGGCACCCCGCTCGTCGCCCGGTTCGGTCGCGCCCCGGTCGTCCGGGTCTGTGCCGCGGTCGGTGCCGTCGGGGTCCTGCTCGTCGTGCTGTCGCCGAGTCCGGTCGTCACCGCGGCGGCCGCCGGCGTCTGGGGGCTGGGCATCGCCCTCGGGTTCCCCCTGTCGATCTCGGCCGCGGGCGACCACCCCACCGACGGCGACCGCCGTGTGTCGGTGGTGGCCACGGCCGGGTACATCGCCTTCCTGGTGGGGCCGCCGCTGCTCGGGTTCGTCGGGGAGCACCTCGGCCTGCAGACGGCGATGCTCGTGCCCCTCGTCCTGCTGGTCGCGGCGTTCCTCGTCGCCCCGGCGACGCGGGGACAGGACACCCCACCCACGATCGAACCGGCGGAACCGGCGCGTCGGCCGTCCGGTCGGTAGCGTCTCGGGCATGCCGTTCTTCCGCGACGCTCCGCGCCCGACCACCACGCCCACTCCGTCGAGGGTCCAGGCGGCCTGGTCCGACTCCGCGGGGCACCTCGCGACCCGGTGCCTGCAGCTCATCATCGTCGTGGTGGTCATCGCCGGCATCGTCTGGGCGAGCAACATCCTGAGCGTCGTCACGATCCCCGTGCTCCTCGCGCTCATCATCGCGTCGGCCATGCACCCCGTGGTGTCGTGGCTCCGCAAGCACCGGGTGCCGTCGGTGCTGGCCACCCTCGCGGTGCTCATCGGCGTCCTCGCGGTCCTGGGGCTGATCGGCTGGCTCATCGTCGTCGCGGTCGAGAACCAGTGGGCACAGCTGCAGAAGTCCGCCGTCGACGGGTTCCAGCAGCTGCAGACGTTCGCGAAGACCCTGCCGTTCTCGATCTCGGACAAGCAGATCGACGACGCCGTCGCGGGTGCCTCCGACTTCGTGACGAGCGCGCAGTTCGGCTCCGGTGCCCTCGCCGGTGCCTCGGCCACGGCAAACTTCCTGACCGGGCTCGTCCTGATGATCGTCGTGCTGTTCTTCTTCCTGAAGGACGGCCCGAGCATCTGGGAGTTCCTGCTCCGGCCCTTCACCGGTGAGCGCTACGCCCGTGCACGCCGCGTCGGCGACCGTGTGGTCTCGACCCTCGGCGGGTACGTCCGCGGTACGGCCACCGTCGCTGCCGTCGACGCGATCGGCATCGGTGTCAGCATCGCGATCGTCGGCGTCCCGCTCGCCCTGCCGCTGGCCGTCATCGTCTTCATCACGGCGTTCATCCCGATCGTCGGTGCCACCGCCGCCGGCATCCTCGCCGCCCTCGTCGCGCTCGTGGCCCTCGGCCCCGTGCAGGCGCTCATCGTGATCGGCATCGTGATCGTCGTGAACCAGCTCGAGGGCAACTTCCTGCAGCCGGTCCTGATGGGTCGCACCCTCAAGCTGCACGGCCTCGTCATCCTGATCGGGCTGACCGCCGGCACCGTCCTCGCCGGCATCACCGGCGCGATCATCTCCGTGCCGCTGATCGCCGCGGCCTGGGGCGCGATCCTCGTCTGGGACGGCCCGAACACGCCCGCCCGCCCGTGGCGGAAGAAGCGCAACGAGGACGTCACCGCGCACGAGCTGCCGCAGGGCTGACCCGCAGCGCCGCCCCAGCGGGCGCGTTGCGGACATCCACTTCGCGCAATGCGCCCTCGCACAGCAGGATGGTGTGGTGCTCGTCTCGATCGTCTACATGAGTCGCGCCGTCGTCCCCTTCGACGACGACGCGCTGGCGGTGCTGCTCGCCGAGTCGCGGCTCCGCAACGAGGCGCTCGGGGTCTCCGGGCTCCTGCTCGCCAAGGGCGGCCGGTTCATGCAGCTGCTCGAGGGGCCGGCGTGGAGCGTCGACGACCGGTTCGCCGTGATCGCGAAGGACCCCCGCCACGGCGAGGTGAAGTCGCTCGTGCGCGAGGACATCGAGCGACGGCGCTTCGACGGCTGGTCGATGGCCTACCGTGCACTCGACGACGCCGACGTGCGGTCCGAGGAGGGCTTCAGTCCCTTCCTGTCCGGCACCATGGACTTCCCGCGGTCGTTCGACCGCACCAGCGCCGCCTGGCTGCTGAAGTGGTTCCGCGACCGCGAGCTGCACGAACTCCCCTGACGCCGGCTCGACCCAGCGGCCGGATCCCCCGGCGTCAGTCAGTGCCGAACGCCTCGTCGACCACGGCGAGCAGCCGGTCGCGGTGCCTCGGGTCCGCCGTGGCCGCGATCACCACACGCCACATCGTCGCGACCGCCGGGAACAGGTCGGTGCGCCGCGTCCGGACGTCGGACACCAGCTGCACGCCCGTGAAGTACGGCACCACGGTCGACCCGAGCTGCTCGGCGGTCAGGTCGGTGCGGAGTTCCCCGCTCGCGCCCGCCAGGCGGAAGACGTCGACGATCCCGCCGATCCACTGCTCGTAGAAGCTCAGCGTCGCGGTCTGGAACTCCCCGCGCTCCAGCGACAGCCGGATGCCCGCGCGCACGATCGGGTCGGTGCGGAGCAGCAGCGCGATGCCGTGCGACGCCCCGATCAGCGCGGCGACGGGCGAGCTGTCGGTGTGGCTGACGACGTCGAAGGTGCGGGCGTTCTGCTCGCCGATGACGCCGAGCGCCAGGGCGGTCTTCGTCGGGAAGTGGAAGTGCAGCGCTCCCTGCGACACACCCGCCGCGCGGGCGATCGCCGCGATCGTCGCGGCGGCGAAGCCGACGCGGTCGAACTCCTCGGCCGCGGCCACCAGGATCTGCTCACGTCGTTCCACGCGACCAGTCTGCCGGTCGGGAGGCGCGGGGCGGCGCCGCACCGCGCCTCCCGACCGGAACGGCCGGTCGCGTCGGCCCAGAACGCCGGTGGTGGCGTCAGGCCGCGTGGCGGCCCAGCGAGATCCGCTCCTCGGGCAGGTCCTGCAGGTCGCGACCACGGAACCAGCGGAGCAGCCAGTCGGCCGGCGTGCCGGCGAGACCCGTCGGCAGGCCGCTGCGCTCGCTCAGGAAGGTGCTGAAGCCGGGCTCGTCCTGGATCTCGGCCGCGGTCGGGTTGCCGAAGGCCATCGCCCAGCCGTCGAAGCGGCGTGCGCTGATGGTCTCGCGGGACAGCGACTTCACGTCCCGGTGACGCGGGTCGCGCTCGATGGCGGCGAAGCGGTCCTCGACGCTCCACGCCGGTCCCTCGAGCACCTGCATGAACCGGCCGCCCTTGGCGAGCAGGAGCCCCGAGACCCCCAGGGCGTCGTTGCGGAGCCGCGCTTCGCGCAGCATGGCGACCAGCTGGTCGTCGGTCAGGTCGTCGACGGCGACGGACATGTACACGAGTGAGGTGAGAGCTGTCATCGGCCCCAGTCTCGGTCCGGTCGGCGGAGCGGTCAACGCGTCGTCCGCACACCGCACTGGCCGGTGCGGTGTGCGGACGACCAGGGCCACCGGGCGCGGCGCGTCCGGTCCGTGCTCGCGGGGTCGGCTCGGGTCACGTCAGCGCGAGCAGGGTGTTCACCTGCTCGTTGACGCCGCTGAGCGTCGAGATCGGCTCGCCGTTGGCGTAGACGCCGTCGAAGGCGGGCTGCAGGAGCGCCTGCACGTCGGCCGGGTTCTTCGTCACCGGGAACAGGAACGTCGTGCCCTCCTCGACCTGGCGGGTGAAGGCCGACACGTCGAGCCCGCGCTCGCGGAAGGACGCGACCGCGGCCTCGGTGCCGGCGGGTCGGGCGGGGAACACGATCCCGCGCTCGCCGACGATCCGCTGTGCCTCGTCACTGCCGAGGAACGCGACCCACTCCGCCGCGGCCTCGGGGTCCTTCGCCTGCTTCGTGATCGAGTCGCCGAGCCCGTTGAACATCGACGCCCGGTGGCCGCTCGGACCGATCGGGGTCGGGGCGACCGCGATGTCCAGATCCTCCATGCCGAGGTACGAGCCGATCATCCACGAGCCGTTGAACGACAGCGCGCACTTGCCCGCGCCGAGCTGGACCTCGGGCCCGGTCGTGGTGGAGAACACCCCGTACTTCGCCATGTAGCCCTTGTCGGCCAGCCGGTAGTACCAGGCGAGGGTGTCCTGCACGACCCGCTCGTCGTAGCGGAACCGGTCGCCCCAGGGGTTCTCGTTCGTGTAGGACCAGTCGACCGAACCGGTGAAGGGCGACCACTGGGTCTGCCCGAAGCCGTCACCGCCCGACCCGTTCGACGAGATGCCGTAGACGGCGACGTCGTCCTTGTCGAAGCCGTCCTCGTCGCCGCGCCGCCCCTTCGCGTCCACGGTCAGCCGCGCGAGCATCCGCTCGAACGTGCCGCCGTCGTCCGGGTTCCACGCGAGCGACCCGAGCTCCTCGGCGGAGACCCCGGCCGTCGCCATGGCCTTCCGGTCGTAGAACATCGCGACGGTGTCCCAGTCCTTCGGTGATCCGTAGCGGTGTCCGTCCCGGCCCGTCCACAGTGCGGCGAGCCCGGACTGGTAGTCGTCGTCGCGGATGCCCTTCGTCGCCTCGAGCTCGTCGAGCCCGTACAGCACGTCGAGGTCGGCGTACTGCGGGAACTTCGTCAGGTGGTCGGTGAAGACGTCCGGCGCGGTGCCGGCGATGAACCCCGCCGTGAGCTTGGTCCAGTAGTCGTTCCAGCCGAGCTGGGTGATCTGCACGGTGATGTCGGGGTGCTCGCGGTGGAAGGCGTCGGCGACGGCCTGGTAGGCGGGCTGCTGGTTGGCGTCCCACAGCCAGTAGCTCACGGTGCGGGTGCCCGAGCGGGCCGGGGTCCGGCGGTCGCCCGGTGACGAGCAGGCGGCGAGCGCGCCGAGGGCGAGGGCGGAGGCGCCACCGGCGAGCAGGGCACGGCGGGTCAGGTGGTTCGTCATGGTGTCTGTCCTGTCCGGAGCCGGGTCACTTGATCCCGGAGAAGCCGATGGAGTTGACGATCCGCTTGGCGAAGACGCCGAACAGCAGGATCATCGGGAGCGCCGCCACCAGGGTCGCGGCCATCAGCCCCGCCCAGTCGGTGCCGGACTGCGGGGTCTGCGACTTGAAGACGCCGAGCGCGACGGTGAGCACCCGCGAGCTGTCGGTGTACGACACCATGAGCGGCCAGAAGTAGTCGTTCCAGCTCGTGATGTAGGTGAGCACGGCGAGGGTGGCGATGGGGGCCGCGGCCATCGGGATGACCAGTCGGAAGAACACTCGGACCTTTCCGGCGCCGTCGATGAGTGCTGCCTCTTCGACCTCCTTCGAGATGCCCAGGAAGAACTGCCGCAGGAAGAACACCGCGAACGGGGTCATGAACATCGTCGGCAGGGCGATGCCGAGCAGGTTGTCGACGAGGCCGAGCTGCTTGATGAGCGTGAAGTTCGGCAGCAGCGTGAAGATCGCGGGGACCATGAGCCCGGCCAGGAACACCGCGAACACCCGGTCGCGGCCGGGCCAGCGCAGGCGGGCGAACGCGTAGGCGGCCGCTGCCGAGAAGAACACCTGGCCGACCGTGACGAGCGTCGACACCAGGATCGAGTTGCCCAGGTACCGCCAGAAGTCGAGCGCGGCACCGGAGCCGCCCTGCGCCAGTGCTTCCTCGGTGGACTGCAGGCCGAACACGCGCTCGAACCCGCCCGTGCTGAACCCGACGGGCAGCAGCGAGGTGGGGTCGGCGTTGATCGCGGTGTTCGACGAGAGCGCGGTGCGCAGGATCCAGTAGAACGGGAACAGGGTGACGACGATGACCAGGATCATCGCGGCCCAGGCGAGGACCCGGCCGACCGAGGGGCGACTGCGGTGGCCTGCTCCCATCCGGGGCGGACGGGACGTGGTGACGGAACGGGTGAGTGTCGTGGTCATGGCGCTTCCGTTCAGTCCAGGTCGGACTCGCCCGAGCGGGTGAGTCGGTACTGGATGATCGTGATGATGCTGAGGACGATGAGGAGCGCGACCGAGACTGCGGACGCGTAGCCGAACTGGAACCGGCCGAACGCCAGGTTGTAGATGTAGTTCTGCACGACGTTCGTGGCGTTCGCGGGCCCGCCCTGTGTGGTGACGGCGACGGTGTCGAACACCTGGAACGAGCCGATGACGGTGATGATGAGCACCAGGGACAGGATCGGGCGGAGCAGCGGCACCGTGATGCGCCAGAACATCTTCCACTCGCTCGCGCCGTCGATGCGCCCGGCCTCGTACACGGTCTCGGGCAGGGACTGCAGGCCCGCGAAGATGAGCAGGGCCGTGTACCCGACGTGCCGCCAGACGTTGATGAGCGCGATCGAGGGGATGCCCCAGACGTCGCTCTGCAGGAACGGGACCCGGTCGAGCCCGATCGCGGCGAGCAACTCGTTGCCGATGCCGAGCTGGGTGTCGAGGATCCACAGCCAGACGAGGGCGGCGACGACGTTCGACACCAGGTAGGGCGCCAGGACGATGCCCCGCACGAACGTCGACTTCGTCAGGCGGTGCATCATCACGGCGATGAACAGCGCCACGACGGTCTGGATGACGATGTTGATCGCGACGTACTCGATCGTCACCACCATCGAGTGCCAGAAGATCGAGTCCTGCACCAGCCGGGCGTAGTTCTGCAGGCCGGTGAACTCGGGTTCGGTCAGCAGGTTGTACGAGGTGAAGCTCAGCCAGATGCCCCGGACCGTCGGCCAGGCGAGGAACACCACGAAGCCGAGGGCGGCCGGGGCGATGAAGGCGAGCGCGAGCCACAGGTCGTTCCTGGGGCGGCGCCGCGGTGCGCTGGTGCGTGCACGGGCGAGGTCGGCCGGCCGACTCCTCCGTCTCGTGCTGGCGGTCGTCAGGGCTGACGACACGGGGCTCTCGGTGGCCATCGCGACTCCTTCGTCTGCGGTGGACTGACGTGCAGCAGTCCGTGAGCCGGGAATCTACACGTGGGGACACACGGTGACAAGGGCTGTTCCAACGGCGGGAAAGCGGGTTGTCACGTGTAGACACCGTGTGACAGGATGACGGCGTTCGCATCGGGGCGACCCGCCCGGCGACGCATCCCTCACCTCGGAAAGGTCACTGATGATCTCTGTCGGCATGGTCGGCGCGGGCCAGTTCGCCCCCCAGTTCGCCAAGCTGTTCAAGCTCCACCCCGACGTCGACCGGGTCTTCGTCACCGACCTCGTCGACGAGCGCGCGTCCGAACTCGTCGAGTCCCAGGGCCTGGACGGCACGTTCCCCGACTTCGACGCCGTGCTCGCGTCGGACGTCGACGCCGTCGCGATCTTCACGCAGCGCTGGACCCACGGCCCGCTCGTGGTCCGGGCACTGCGGGCCGGCAAGCACGTGTACTCCGCGGTGCCGATGGCGATCTCGGTCGACGAGATCCGCGACATCATCGACGCCGTGCGCGAGACCGGCCTCACCTACATGATGGGCGAGACGAGCTACTACAACCCGGCGACGGTCTTCGCCCGACAGCAGGTCGCCGCCGGCGCCTTCGGCCGGGTGTTCTACGCCGAGGGCGACTACGTGCACGACATGGACCTCGGGTTCTACGCCGCGTACCAGTACAGCGGCGGCGACGAGTGGAAGCGCACCGCCAGCTACCCGCCGATGCTCTACCCCACCCACTCGGTCGGCGGGGTGCTCGGCGCGATCCCGGGGCACGCGGTGAGCGTCAGCTGCATCGGCGTTCGCGACGACCGCGGCGACGGCGTCTTCGACAAGGACGTCAGCCAGTTCGACAACGACTTCTCGAACGCCACGGCACTGTTCGAGCTCGACAACGGCGGCGTCGTGCGCATCAACGAGATGCGCCGCGTCGGCTACCCGTCGCACATCCGCGAGTCCCGCTTCCGGTACTTCGGCACCGAGGCGAGCTTCGAGCAGCTGGCGAAGGTCAGCGTCTGGCAGGACAAGCAGGACTCGGTCGACATCAGCGACAAGATCGACACCAAGGCCACGATGTCGCTCGACGACCCGCGCCTGGCCGACGTCGACCCGTCCCTGCGCGAGGCGTTCGTGTCCGGCTACGCCGAGGTGCACGACACCGACCGTCTGCCGGCCGAGTACGACGGCGTGCCGACCGGGCACGAGGGCAGCCACCAGTTCCTGGCCGACGACTTCGTCCGTGCCGTCGTCGACCGGACGCTGCCGCCGGTGAACGCCTGGACGGCCGCCCGGTTCACGCTGCCCGGCATCGTCGCCCACCAGTCCGCCCTGCAGGGGGGCGTCCGTCTGGAGGTGCCGGACTTCGGCGACGCCCCCGAGACCGCGAGCACCGCGGCGTCGACCAGCACCGCGGGGTCGACGAACGCACCGGCGTCGGCGGGGGCCACGGCGTCGACTACGATCGCGTCCGAGTAACACGTCGTCCGGGTGTCGGTCCTGCGGGGCCGGCACCCGGACGCCGTACCCGGACCCGACGAAGGTGGCTGCCGTGACCGTCCCGACGAACCCGAGGGCGGTCACCCGCGCGGACGTCGCCCGCTACGCCGGCGTCAGCACCTCGGTGGTCAGCTACGTCGTGCACGACGGTCCGCGCCCGGTCGCGGCCGCCACCGCCGCCCGCGTGCGCGAGGCCATCCGCGTGCTCGGCTACCGCCCGAACGCCAGCGCCCAGGCCCTGCGCACGGGGTCGTCGAAGATGCTCGGCCTGATCGTCCCGGAGCTCGAGAACCCGTTCTGGTCCGAGCTCGCGGTCGAGGTCACCCACGCCGCGGCCGCCCGCGGGTACGACGTCCTGCTCGCCAACAGCGACGGCGACGCCCGGCAGGAACGCGAGCGGCTCCGCAGTCTCTCCGCCCGCCAGGTCGACGGCGTCATCGTGACGAGCATCCTGACAAGGCCGGACCTGTCCACGGTGACCGACCCGGGACTGCCGATGGTGCTGCTCAACACGTTCTTCGAGGTCCCCGAGTACGCCAGCATCGGCGTCGACGCACTCGGCGGCGCCCTCGACGGCACCCGGCACCTGATCGAGCACGGGTACCGCTCCGTGGGCCTGGTGATGGGCCACACCGGCTCGATGGAGCTGCGCGAGCAGGGCTGGATGCGCGCCCTGCGCCAGGCGGACCTGCCCGACGGCCCCATCGTCCGCACCGACTTCACACGACGCGGCGGCTACGACGCTGGCCTGCGGATGTTTGCCGACGGTTCCGGACCGCGGTCGGTGTTCGTCAGCTCGGACATGCAGGCCATCGGCGTCATGCGGGCGCTGTGGGAGCTCGGCCTGCGCGTCCCCGAGGACGTCGCGATCGTGTCGTTCGACGGCACGGCCGAGGCGGACTACACGAACCCGCAGCTCACCACGGTGCGGCAGCCGACCGGCGCGATGGCCGTCGCCGCGGTCGACCGGGTGCTCGGCCTCGACGCCGACAACCAGTGGCACCGCGACCTGGTGCCCGCCGAGTTGGTCGTCGGCGCGAGTTGCGGGTGCGACGTGCGTCGCTGACGCCCCCCCGTGACGGTCTGGAGGCCCGGGGCGGGGCCCGCCACGGGCCTCCATACCGACACGGGTCGCGTCGACGGCGCGACCGGCCCGCACACCGGACGGCGCGGGCCGACGTGTCAGCCGGTCGCGCGCTGGCGCGCCGGGTCCTCCGCCGCGGTCCACGTGGCGGGGACGGCGTGCCCGACGACGCGCATCGCGTAGACGACCGCGCCCAGGTCGGGCGGCAGCACCGGCTCGACCAGGGCGAAGCTCGGGCCTGCGCCGCTCCCCTGTCCGCTCCCCCGTCCGGCCACCACGCGGCTCGCGAACCGGGTGCGGAACCCGTCGTCGGAGAACACCCCGCCCGAGGTCGACACCGCGGTCGGCTGCCCGTCCGGGTCGTCGCCGATGCGGTCCACGACCACCCGGACCTGCTCGACGAGTTCGACGGCGGCGGCGTCCAGGACGGCTCCGGCGGCCGGGTCCCCCGCGGCGGCCGCGGCCGTGACGACCCGGGAGAGCGTCGCGACCTCGGTCCGGCCGGCCTGCCAGTCGTGCATCACCAGGCCGACCAGGTCGAGGTCGTCCGTGATCCCGGTCCGCGCCCGCAGCAGGTCGTACAGGGGCGTCCGCGGCAGGCGGCCGTCGGCCATGCGGCTGAAGGCGTTGAGGCCGCGGCGGGCGATCCAGTGCGCCGACCCCTCGTCGCCGATGAGCTCGCTCCAGCCGCCGACCCGGTGCGTCCGCGAGCCCCGTTCGCCGTAGGCCATCGAGCCCGTGCCCGCGATGACGTTGATGCCGTCGCGACCACCGAGTGACCCCGCCCACCCGGCGAGCATGTCGTTGCCGACCGTGTACCGGCGGTGGCCGAGCGCCTGAGCGGGCAGCGCGTCCAGCCGGTCGTCGGCGCCCGAGGACTCGCCGTGACCGGGGACCCCGAAGAACGCGTGCGTGACCTCGGCGGTCGAGCGCCCCGCCTCGGCGAGCACCGCGTGCGTCCCGCGAGCGACCACGTCCGCCACCACGGCGACGCCGCCGTCCAGCCACGAGCACGCCGGACCGCGCCACCGGGCGAGCACCCGGCCGTCGCCCTCGGCGAGGACCACGGCGGTCTTCGTGCCGCCGCCGTCCAGGCCCAGGAACAGCGTCATGCCCGTCCCGCTCCCGCGTCCGTCGCGTCGAGCGGGTGGATGGTGACGCCGCGGACGACACGGTTGACCGACCCGTCCGGGAACGGGTTGTCCGGGGTGCAGCCGAGCCGCACCGAGGCGTGCAGCGCGAGCAGCTGCGCGACGGCGACGAGCCCGACGGCGCGCAGGCCGTCGTCGAGTCCCTCGGCCTCGGGGATGACGAGGTCGAGGCCCCCGGCCCCCTGCTGGTCGGCGTCCGCGCCGACCACGACGACCTGGTCGGGGCGGTCCGAGCGGATCTCGCGGACGATGTCGTCGTCGTACCGCCGCACCCGCGGGTCCGCCGATCGCAGCACGACCACCACGGTCTCGTCGTCGAGCACCGCCTTCGGACCGTGCCGGAAGCCGAGCGGGGTGTCGTGGAACGCCGCGACCGTGCCCGCGGTCAGCTCCAGCGTCTTCAGCGCGCACTCCTCGGCGAGCCCGGCGAGCGCACCCCCGCCCAGGAACACCATGCGGCGCGGTGCGCGGTCGAGGATCCGGTCGAGGCCGTCCTCGGCGGCGAGCGCCCGCTCCCCCGACGCCACGATGCGGTCGAGCGCCGCGGCGTCCGTCGGCACGAAGGCCAGCAGGGCGGCGAGCAGCATGCTCGAGAAGCTCGACGTCATCGCGAAGCCGGTGTCGTTCGTCTGCGGCGGCATCGTCAGCACGAAGGAGTCCTCGCGGTCCCCGTGCCCGACGGCCAGCGCACCCGTCGGGTCGCAGGTCACGACCAGGTGGTGGGCGGTGGGGGCGAGCGCGTCGACGAGTTCCGTCGCGGCGATGCTCTCGGGGCTGTTGCCCGACCGTGCGAACGAGACGAGCAGCACGGGGACGCCCTCGGCGAGCACCGTGCGGGGCGCCGCGACGAGGTCGGTGCTCGACACGGCGTCGAACCGCCGGTGCAGGCGACCGCGCAGCGACTCGGCGACGATGCGGCCGACGAACGCCGAGGTACCGGCACCGGTCAGCACGACGCGGGTGCGGGGGTCCTCGAGCGCTCGACCGAGGAAGGCGTCGAGCGGCTCCCGTGCCTGGTCGAGGAGCACGGCGAGGTCACGCCAGGCCCGGGGCTGCTGGTGGATCTCGCCGAGGGTGGCGCTTGCGGGGGTGGTGACGTCGGTGGTCACGGTGTTCCTTTCCGGGGGTGCGACGGGGACGCGGGTGGGCGGTCAGCCCTTGAGGCCCGCCGACGCCATCGTCGCGACGAACTGCTTCTGGGCGACCAGGAACAGCAGGATGAGCGGGAGCGTGGCGACCACGTTCCCCGCCATGAGCAACGACCAGTCGGTTCGACGGAACCCCTGGAAGTTGGTCAGGCCGAGCTGCAGCGTGAAGGCGTCGTCGTCGTTGATCGCGACGAGCGGCCACACCAGGTCGTTCCACGAACCGAGCAGGGTGAAGATCGCCAGCGTCGCCAGGGCGGGCCTGGCGAGCGGCAGCACGATGCGGAAGAACACCTGCAGCCGGTTGCAGCCGTCGATCATGCCGGCCTCCTCGAGCTCGGCCGGCAGCGACAGGAAGAACTGGCGCATGAGGAAGATGCCGAAGGCCGAGGCGAGCCAGGGCACGATGGCGGCGCCGAGGTGGTCGACCAGGTGCAGCCGGGCGAACATCACGTACGTCGGGATCATCAGCAGCTGCGACGGGATCATGATCGTCGCCAGGACGGCGAGGAACCCGAGGGTGCGGCCCGGGAACCGCAACCGTGCGAAGCCGTAGCCGGCCAGGGAGCACAGCACCAGGTGCGACACGATCGCCGACGACGAGACGATGACGGTGTTGAGCAGCCAGTGCAGGATGTCCGAGTCGGCGAACAGCCGGGCGTATCCGCCCAGGGTGAACTGCGTCGGGAAGAACGACGGCGGGAACTTGTTGATCTCCGACGCCGGTTCGATCGACGTGAGGAACATCTCGACGAACGGCAGCAGGAACAGGACGGACACCGGCAGCAGGAGCAGGTGCCACGGGCTGAACGGCAGGCGGCGACGGCGTCGGACGGCCCCGGTCGGGCGGGACGCGGCACCGACCCGCACGCGGGACGGGGACTCGAGGACCTGGGTCTCGGTGGACATCAGAGCGAGCTCCTTCCCGCGCGCCGCTGCACGAGCGTGACGACGACGGTGGCGACGAGGGTGACGAAGAACATGCCGTAGGCGATCGCCGACCCGTACCCGAACTGCAGGTTCTGGAACGCGGTCTTCCATAGGTAGTAGACGATGGTCTGCGTGGCGTCGAGCGGGCCGCCGCGCGTGGTGGCGTACACGAGGTCGAACAGCTGCACCGCCTGCAGCGTCTGGTAGATCGCGACGAACGCCGTGACCGGGGCCAGGTGCGGCCACACGACGCGCCAGAAGGTCTGCCAGGCGTTCGCGCCGTCGATGCGGGCGGCCTCGATCACGTCGGCGGGGACGTCCTGCAGCGCCGCCAGGTAGATCACCGTCGTGAAGGCCGCCTGCCCCCAGAGCGACATGATGACGATGACGAGCATCGCCTCGCTCCGGTCCTCCAGCCAGCCCTGCTGCGGCAGGTGCAGGACCCGCAGCACGTTGTTCACGATGCCGAACTGCGGGCTGAACAGGTAGGTCGTCAGGATGCCGGTGGCCGCGGCGGACGCGACGAAGGGCACGAAGATCGCCGTGCGGTACAGCCCGATGAAGCGGATCCGCCGGTTCAGGGCGACCGCCAGGGCGAGACCGAGCAGCAGCGAGGCGGGCACGAACAGCACCGTGTAGAGCACGGTGTGCACGACCGCCGCGCGGACGCCGTCGTCGGTCACCAGGTCGGCGTAGTTCTGCCCGCCCACGAAGGTCGCGGGGCTGAACCCGTCCCAGCTCTGGAACGACAGGACGAGTGCCCAGGCGCCGGGGAACAGGGTGAGCCCGAGCACGACGACGAGTGCGGGGGCGACGAAGCCCCAGCCGGCCAGGCCCTCGCGGACGGCCGCGGCGGATCGACGACGGCGGCGGGGCCGCTCGGGGTCGTCCGGGTGGTCCGCGTGCTCGGCGGGGCGGAGTGCGAAGGTGGTCATGGGGGCTCCTAGCCTTGGCGGAGTGCCTTGTCGGCGGCGTCGCTCGCCTGCCGGAGTGCGGTCTTCGGGTCGCCCTCGCCCTGCAGCACGTGCGCGACCGCGTTGCCGAAGGCCTCGGACAGGCCGTTGTAGCCGGGGACGGTCGGGCGGGTCTGCTTCGCGTTCGCGGAGTTCTCCTGCATGACGTCGAGGCCCGGGAGCGCCTTCGCCTGCTTCCGGAACGCCGGGCTCGACGCCTCGCTCGAGCGCAGCGGCAGGTTGCCGACCGCGACGTTGAAGCGCTCGTCCTGCTCCTTCGCCGTCAACCACTTGGTGAAGTCCGTCGCCCAGTAGGCACGGTTGACGTCCTTGTTGTCGAACAGGGTCCACAGGTCCGGGCCGGACACCGTCTGGTGGTCGCCGTCGGTGCCCGGCAGCTGCACGACCCCGTACGAGGTCCCCGCGGTCTTCAGGGCGGACAGCTCCCACGGGCCCGAGGTGATCATGCCGATGCGGTCGCTCTCGAACAGCTGCGCGAACTTCGTGTCCGTCTGGTCGAGGTACACGCTCTCGTCCTCGACGGCCATGTCGCGCAGGAACGAGAGCGCCTCGACGCCGGCCTCGGAGTCGAACGCCGCGTGCTTGCCGTCGGCGCTCAGGATCTCGCCGCCGTTCTGCCACAGGTGCGGCCACATCTGCCAGGTCGTCTCCTCGCTGCCGGACACCGAGTAGCCGTACCCGAAGGTGTTGCTGTCCTCGTCGGTGAGCTGCTCCGCGGCCTCCCGGAAGTCCTCCCACGTCCAGTCGGCCGTCGGGTACGCGACGCCCGCGCGGTCGAACACCGTCGTGTTGTAGAGCAGCGAGATGTTGTCCACCACCGCGGGGAACCCGATGACCTTGCCGCCGGTCGGCTGGGCGGTGTCGCGCGCCGCCTGGGTGAACTCGTCCCACGCGACCTCCGGCTCGGCGACGGTGTCCCGCAGGTCGAGCGTGCGGTCCGAGCGCTCGAGCTGGCTCGCCCACGAGCCGAACGTGTACGAGATGTCCGGCGAGTCGTTCCCGGCGAACGAGGCCGCGAGCTTCTGCAGCAGTTCGTCCGTCGACGACGCCCCTGGTGACATGTCGATCGTCACGTTGGGGTGGTCGTCCTCGTACTCGTCGACGAGTCGCTGCAGCAGCTTCTCGGCCTCGTCGCTCTGCCCCGACCACATGGTCAGGCGCACGGGGGCGTCGGTGTCGAGTTCCGTGGCGCCCTGGGTGGCGCAGCCGGCGAGGGCCGAGGCCGTCACCGCCAGGACGGCCGCCGCCGCGGTCCAGCGGGCACGGCGGCGACGGCCGGACCGGGCCGGGGTCGCGCGGGTTCGTGTTCGGGTCACTGGGGACTCCTTCGTCGTCAGTGTCGGGTGGTCGCTCGGGAGCGGATCAGATCGCGGCCGGGTCGAGCTGCACGCGGAGCGGCTCCGGCAGCAGGTCGCCGTGGGCCGCGACGAGCTCGTTGCACAGGTCCCAGATCTGCGCGGGGGTGAGCGTGGACGACGCGTTCGGGTCGACGAGCACGGCCTGGCGGACGGCCAGCGGGTCGCCGTCGCGCGCGGCACGGATCGTGAGTTCGTTCACCGACACGTACGAGCGGTTCAGCGCCGCCGCCGCCGTCGGCAGCGAGCCCATCGGCTGCGGTACGACACCGCCGGCGCCGACGCTCGTCGGGACCTCGACCACGCACCCGGCCGGCAGGTTGTCGATGAGTCCGTCGTTGACGACGTTGGCGTGGATCTCGCGCTCGGTGCCGGTGACCAGGGAGTGGATCACCTGCGGGGCGTACTCCGCGGCCCCCTGCTCGAGTTCGAGCGGCTCGCCGTTCGCCAGGGCGCGCTCGGCGGCCGCGAACTCGGCGAGGTTCTCCTCGGAGATCCCGACGTACTCCAGCGGCTGCAGCCGGAACCGCTCGATCTGCTCGGCGGACCGCAGGAACCACGGCAGGTACTCCGACGAGTGCTCGCTCGTCTCGGTCGGGTAGAAGCCGATGCGGCGGAACACCTCGACGCGCACCCGGCGTTCGAGCTCGGGGTCCTGCCGGATGCGCTCGCGCAGTCGCGGGTACAGGTCCTGGCCGTCGTGGGTCCAGTCGAGGAGCCATGCCTGGTGGTTGACGCCGGCGGCCCGGAACCGGGTGTCGTCGACGTGCAGGCCGACCAGTTCGGCGAGGTCGTTCGCCGTCCAGTAGACGCTGTGGCACAGCCCCATGGTCGTGATGTCCGGTGCCACGACGTTCGCCCACCAGACGTTCATCGCCATCGGGTTCGTGTAGTTCAGCAGCACCGCGCCGGGGGCCACGGCCCGCATGTCCTCGAGCAGGCCGGTCAGGAACGGGAAGGTCCGCAGCGCACGGAAGACGCCGCCGACGCCGGTGGTGTCACCGATCGTCTGCTGCAGGCCGTGCCGGGCCGGGATCTCGAGGTCGAGGCGCGTGGCGTCCACCCCACCGATCTGCACCATGTTCACGACGAAGTCGACGTCGGCGAGGGCGCGACGCCGGTCGGTCGTCGCCGTCACCTGCAGGGGGCGGCCGAGGCGCTCGCTCACCTGGTGGGCGGTGCCCTCGGCGACGGCGAGACGGCGCTCGTCGACGTCGTGGAGTCGGAGGTCGAGCTGGGGCAGGTCCTCGAAGCCGAGGAGGTCGGCGAGCAGCTGTCGGGTGAAGACGACACTGCCGGCACCGATGAACGCAACACGGGTCATGCTCAGGAATGATGCTGCGGATCGATCGTCCGGCCAACATTCCGAGCGAAACGATCAGAATGACTGACCGCTACGATCGCCATCGTGATCGACGACCGCTCCACCGCCCTCGGCCAGACCTCGCCCGCGTCCGGCTCGGGCAAGCGGTCCCGGCGCATGCTCGCGATGCTCGAACTCCTGTCCGAGCAGGGTGCGGTGTCGCTGCAGGAACTCGTCGACACCCTCGGGGTCTCCGCGGCGACCGCCCGGCGGGACCTCGCCGACCTCGAGCAGCAGGGACTGCTGGCCCGCACGCACGGGGGTGCGCGGATCGCGGTCCCGACGTCCGAGATCCCCGTCCGGCTGCGTGAGGGCCGGTCGCGCGGGGTGAAGCAGCGCATCGGGCGAGCCGCCGCCGCGCTCCTGCCGGACGGCCCCTTGGCGGTGGCGATCGGCGGCGGCACCACCGCGGCGACGGTCGCACGGTCCCTGGTGTTCCGCAGCGGGCTCACGATCGTCACGAACTCCCTGACCACCGCCGGCGAGATCGGGGCGCGGCCGAACCTGCGCGTCGTCATGACCGGCGGCACGATCCGGCCGCACTCGTTCGAACTCGTCGGCGTCCTGGCCGAGAACGCGTTCGCGGCGATGAACGTCGGCGCCGCCTTCGTCGGGATGGACGGGGTGAGCGCCGCCGGCGGTGCCACCACGCACGACGAGACCGAGGCCAGGACGAACGCCGCGATGCTCCGCAACGCCCAGCGCACGATCGTCGTCGCCGACTCGTCGAAGATCGGGCGGACGACGCTCGCGCCCGTGGTCGGGATGCGCGGCGTGCACGACCTGGTCACCGACGACGGCGCGGACCCCGCCGAGCTCGGCCGCATCGCGGACCTGGGCGTGCGGGTGCACGTCGTCGCGAACCGCTCCCCCGAGCCCCGCTGACGCCGGTCCCGCGCCGGGCGCCTGGTCGCAGCGGCCCGGTCGCGCGGTTGCTCGGTCGCGGTTGCGCCCCTCCACGGTCGTCGCGCCCCGACGCTCCGGGGCGCGATGCCCGTTCGGGGGCGCGATCGTGCACGGACCGCGCAGACCGACTGCGCACCTCCGTGCCCGCACTGGTCGTGCCACGACCGTGGACGGCAGACTGCCGACCGTGCACCGCGACGACGACGTGAACCGGACGCCCCCGACGACCGGACGGACGGTCCGCCTGCGCGGGACCGGACCGGACGACCCGGGCGCGCACGCTGTTCCGGGCGGTTGGCTGCTGCCCTCCGGGCCCCTCACCGTGGAGCACGACGGAGCGGCCGTCGAGGTGCACCGCCACGGCTGGACCTCGTGGTCGCCGACCGGCTGGACCCCGATCGACGATGCACCCCTGCGCATCTCGGGTGACCCGGAGCGGACCGTGACCGCCGACGACGCCGCGAACGACACCCCGGACCGGCACGAGGGCAACGGCGCCGTCGCGGTCACCCTGGCCGACGGCCGGGTGGTGCTGCTCGGCGCCGTCGGACTCGGCGTCCCGCGGGCGGGAGCGAACGACGCGTCGCTGTGGGGCCGGACCGAGCACGACGGCGGGCAGTGGTTCCTCGGGGTCGGCGACGAGTCCGCCGTGTTCGACGCCTACGCCGCGCAGCTCGCCGCCCACTTCGGCACCTCGCCGGACGCCGGGTCGGTGTCGACCGTCTGGTGCAGCTGGTACTCGTTCTTCGAGGACATCGACGCCGAGCGCATCGAGCGCGGCGTCGAGGCCCTCGGCGACCTGCCGTTCGACGTCGTCCAGGTCGACGACGGCTGGGAGGAGATCGTCGGCGACTGGCAGCCGAACGACCGGTTCCCCGACGGACTCGCGCCGATCGCGGGACGGATCGCGGCCCGAGGCTCCCGCCCGGGGCTCTGGCTCGCGCCGTTCATCTGCCTGCCCGACTCCCGCACCGCCCGCGAGCACCCGGACTGGCTCGTCCAGCGTGAAGACGGTGGCGGTCCGATCATCGCCGGGTACAACTGGGACACGCACTACTGGGCGCTCGACACCACGCTGCCGGCGGTGCAGGAACACCTGACGGGGGTCTTCCGCGCCGTCGTCGACTGGGGCTTCCGCTACCTGAAGCTCGACTTCCTGTCCGCCGCCGCACTGCGTGGCGTCCGCCACCGGGACGGCGACCGGGAGCAGGTCTACCGCGACGCGATCACGCTCATCCGCCGGGTCGTCGGTGACGACGTGCACCTGCTCGGGTGCGGCGCGCCGATGCTGGCGTCCATCGGTGTCCTCGACGCGATGCGTGCCGGCCCCGACACGGCGTCGTTCTGGAAGAGCGATGCCACCGTGCCCGATCCCAGCCACGAGGGCGGTCTGAACGGCCTGATCGGCCCGCTCGAACGCATCTGGATGCACTCGCTGTACCGGATCGACCCCGACGTCGTCTCGTTCCGCGCCGGCGACGGGACCGCCGACGACGAGGCGCTGCCCGCCGACCAGCGCGCCCTGCTCGCCGACCTCGCGCGGGTGTGCGGCTTCCGCTCCACGTCGGACCCGGTGCAGCGGCTCACGCCGGCGGAACACGACGACCTCGCGTCGTTCCTGGGCCACGACCCGCAGGTCCGTCGGCTCGGCCGGTACCGGTTCGCGATCGACGACCGCGTCGTCGACTTCGGCCCGGCGGTCGCCGAGGCCCGCACTGGCCGGGAGGCCCTGGGGCGCTGAGCGCGCTGCGTGCGCTGGAGCCGCCGCGGACGCAGCGGGTCACTCGCGCGTACTGGTGGCCTTCCATCGCCCGCCCTCGATGCTCGCCACCGCCCGAGGCGTGTTCTCGTCAGCGCGGTGACGGTTCTGGTCCGCGAACAGTCGGGTTCGCGAACCAGCACCGTCAGCCGC
>NZ_JAIXIG010000019.1 GCF_020297365.1 Curtobacterium oceanosedimentum | reverse complement strand
CCGTTCGAGAACCCGGCGGCTCCCCCGGCGGCGATCACCCCCGGCGCGGCGCTCGCCATGCCGGTGTCCCCGGTGACCGCGGGCCCCGCGGCCGCCCCCGAGCCGACGACCGGCGACGCGGCCAGCAGCCCGGCGGACGGTGCGGTGGTCCCTGCTCCCGCCGCGGTCGTCCCCGCGGTGCCGGTCGAGCCCGCCGTCGTGGCGCAGTCCGCCCGTCCGGCGCCGACCGCTGCGCCCGTCGTACCCGCTCCGCCCGTCCCGCCCGCCGCACCGATCGCGCCGGGCGCCGGACAGCCGCGGTTCTCGGTGCCCGGACTCGAGCACGTCGTCGTCGAGGGCGCCGAGCCGGAGCCCGTCGGCCCGATCGGCTACCGCACGCCCCGACGCTTCGCACACCAGCGGGCGGCCAAGCCCGCGCCGACCCCGCCCACCCGTTCGTTCGACGCCGTCCTGCACGCGGCTCCGTCCGCGTCGGCAGCTCCGACCGCACCCGATGCGACCCGGCCGCCCGTGGCTCCGGTCGCACCGTCCGTGACACCGGACGTGTCCGCCGGGGCCGACCCGGGCCTCCCGACCGAGGCGATCGAGCAGCCCACGTCGGCCGCGACGCCGGACCGACGCCCCCTGGTCGGCGTGACGCCGGGCGCGGTGCTCGGCGCCGTCGCCGGAGCCGCGACGATCGGACTCGCGGCCTGGTGGTTCACCGCGCCGGGGACCGTGCACGGTGTCGGCCTGGTGCTCGGTGTGCTCGCGCTGGTGCTCTCGATCGCCACCGTGCGGAACCCCCTGGCGACGTGGCAGCGGCCGGTCGGGTTGCTCGGTGCGGTCCTCGGCGGGGTGGGCACGCTGGTGCTGCTCTGGGCGGTGGCCGCTGCGCTCCTGCCGCTCGCGGGCGTGACGCTGCCGGACCTGACCGGGACCGGCACGACCCCGACGCTCGCGCCGTAGCGGAGGCGGCGGCGGCGTCGAGGTCCCCTCTCTTGTCGCGAGACGCCGTCGTCTCAGCAACACGCCGCCCCGCCGTCGAGACGCCTCCGGAAACAGCGGCGTCTCGCTGACTCCGCGGCGCCGAACCACCACGCCGGCGTCTCGGCTGCACGCCGTCGTCTCAACAACACGCCGCCCCGCCGTCGAGACGCCTCCGGAAACAGCGGCGTCTCGGTGACTCGGTGACTCGGCGGCGTCGAACCGCCACGCCGGCGTCGTGCCCGTACCCGCGCCCACGCCGTGCCCACGCCCGCGTCGCGTCCACGTGGGCGCCCGACCCGTCCGCGGCTCAGACGGCGCGGACGACCCCGCGCGACAGGATCGCGTTCGTCAGCGCGTCGATCGGTTCGCGCTGCACCGTCGGGTTCGCGATGAGGACGTAGTCGACCGCGGGCAGGTCCGGCAGCGCGAGCCGCTGCGACACCTTCACCAGGTCCGCCGGGATGAGGGAGTGCGGGAACACCGCCACGCCGATGCCCGCGCGCACCGCGGCGAGCACCCCGTTGACGTCGCGGGTGTTGCAGGTGATCCGCCAGGTGCGGCCGGCGGCCTCGAGCGCGTCGATCGCCATCTGCCGACTGATGCTCGGCGCCTGGTAGGCGATGAGCGGCACGGGCTCCCCGGGCTCGAGGGCGATGCCGTCCTGCGCCATCCACACCATCTGGTCGGTGGCGACCCGGGTGCCCTCGGCGGACTCCCCCGCGGTCTGCTTGATGAACACCAGGTCGAGCTGTCCGGCGTGCACGCGGCGGAGCAACGGAGCCGACTGGTTCACCGTGAGCTCGAGGTTCACCTGCGGGTGCAGCCGACGGAAGTCCCGCAGGATCCGCGGCAACTGCGTGATGGCCAGGTCGTCGGCGGCCCCGAACCGCAGCCGCCCGCGGGTCGCGGCGCCGGAGAAGTAGGCGTCGGCGGTCGCGTGCGCGGCGAGGATCGTCCGCGCGAACCCGGCCATCGCATCACCGTTGTCCGTCAGCGCGACGCCGCGGGTGTCCCGTGCGACCAGGGTCCGCGACACCGCCGTCTCGAGCCGCCGCACGTGCTGCGACACCGTCGGCTGGCTGATGCCGAGCCGGGCGCCCGCCTGCGTGAAGCTGCCGGTCTCCGCCACGGCCAGGAACGTCTGCAACAGGACCGGATCGAGCACGTCGCGCCTTCCGTCGGTGCGACCTCATTCGACATCGCAATGGAGTGATAGCCACCATAGGGGTGTCGAATGACGCGCGACCACGTAGTTTCGATGGGGTACCAGATCCACGCCGACGTCCGGAGGACCCCACACCGTGAGTGCGTCACCGACGACCCTCCCACCGCCCACCGAACCGCTCCCCGTCCAGACCACCCGGCCACCCTGGCGCCACACGCTCATCGCCCTGTCCGTGCCGAACTTCCGGCTGTTCACGGCGACGAACCTCGTCGCGATGACCGCCGGGTGGATGCAGCGCATCGCACAGGACTGGCTCGTGCTGCAGCTGACCGGGTCGGTGGCACAGGTCGGCATCACCGTGGCGTGCCAGTTCGCGCCGATGCTGCTGTTCGGGCTGCTCGGCGGCGTGCTGGTCGACCGGTTCTCGAAGCGTGCGCTCATGATGATCACGCAGGGCGCCTTCGCGGTGCTGTCCGCGCTGCTGGCCGTGCTGACCCTCGCCGGCGTGGTCGAGGCCTGGCACATCTGGGTGATCGCGTTCCTGGTCGGCATGGTCACGGTCGTCGACAACCCGGCGCGTCAGGTGTTCGTCACCGAGATCGTCGGGCACCAGCACCTGCGGAACGCCATCAGCGTGAACTCGTCGGTGTTCCAGCTGGGCGGCATGATCGGCCCGGCGCTGTCCGGCGCCCTGCTCGTGGCGGTCGGCGCGGGGTGGTCGTTCGGGGTCAACGCCGTCGCGTGCGTCGCCGTCGTCGTGACCCTCGGGTTCCTCAAGGTCTCCGAACTGCACCGCACACCCCCGGCCCCACGCGGCAAGGGTCAGCTGGTGGAGGGCCTGCGCTACGCCGTGGCGAAGCCGACGATCATCGTGCCGGTGATCCTCGTCGCGTTCTTCTCGGTCTTCGCGCTGACGATGCCCGTGCTGCTGTCCGCCTTCGCGTCACAGGTCTACGACGTCGGTGCCGGCGGCTACGGGGTCTTCAACTCGGCCGTCGCGGTCGGCGCCCTGGCCGGGGCCCTGCTGTCCACACGACGAGCGGTCGTCCGGCTGCGGACCATCGTCGGCGGGGTGTTCTGGACGGGCGTGCTCCTCGTCGTCTCGGGGTCGATCCCGGTCATCGCGCCGTTCACGGTGGCGCTCGTCGCCGTCGGGATGTCGCAGCTGCTGTTCATGACGGCCTCGAACTCGCTCGTGCAGCTGTCGTCGAACGTGGCGATCCGTGGCCGCGTGATGTCGCTCTACGTCCTGGTGCTGCTCGGCGGACAGGCAATCGGCGGACCGATCATGGGCCAGGTCGTCGACCACTTCGGCGCACACGTGGGGATGATGGTCGCCGGCGGCGTCCCCGCTGCGGCTGCGGCCGTGATCGCGGTCGTGCTGGCCCGCCGCGGAGGCCTGCACCTGTCGGTGCGGATGCGCCACCACCTGCCGGTGCCGGCGATCGTCGCGCACTGAGCGGCGGCCGCGGGCGGCGCCTGCGCGTTGCGCGCGGGTCGCGGCCGACGCGTTGCGCCCCGTTGCGGGCGCGGCACGGACCGGACGGGAGGCACGGGGCGGCCCCGCCCCGTGCCTCCCGTCCGCCCGCTGGTCGCGCCGGGCGGTGGCGGCGCGGCGGGGTTGCGGAACGGCGCACAACCGAAGTCGCCCGGAACCACGCGTTCGCGTGGTTCCGGGCGACCTCGGTTGTGCGGAGTGGAGCCGAACTGCGTCAGTAGGCGACGCCGAACCGCGTCTGGTGGTGCGCGGGGGTGACGATCTCGTCGACGAAGGCGATGGCGTAGTCGGCACCGGAGATGTCGGAGTTGCCCTCGGCGTCGGTGAGCAGGACCTCGTCGGTGGTGCGGTAGGTGCCGCGACGCTCGCCGGGGTTGTAGCTGCCGAAGGCCGCGGCGGGGCTCACGTAGAACCAGTCGACCTCGGTGTCCGAGGCGCGGAGGGCGTCGAGGATCTGCGCGTGGCTCTTCGCCTCGCCCTTGAACGCGTCCGGGAAGCCGTCGGTGTCGAACAGCTGGGGCCCGTCCTCGGCGACGCGCAGGGAGCCGGCACCGCCGACGATGCCGAGCCGAGCACCGGTCGCAGCGGCGGCGTCGACGAAGTGCTGGAACTTGTCCTTGAGCTCGCTGCCGTCCGCCTGCACGGCGTGGAGCGAGACGACGACGACGTCGGCGCCCTTCGTGACCTCGGACACGAAGTCGGCGTCGAAGGCGTCACCCTGCGCCAGGGTCAGGCCGTCGGCCGGCTCGAGCTTGCTCGTGTCGCGGGCGACTGCGGTGACGGTGATGCCACGCGAGAGGGCCTCGTGGGTGATGGCGGAGCCGGCGTAACCGGTGCCTCCGAAGACGACGATGTTGGTCATGGTGTTCCCTTCGTGGAGCGGTGGGCGGTGCGAGTGCTCGTACCGGCCGGGCGTTGACACTCACCGTACAAGAGTTACTCTCTATCAGTAAGTAGGCACCTGACAGTGCGTGACGGAGGACTCCATGTCGGCTCTCGAGTACAGCCCCTACGCGGCGGACTGCCCCAGTCGACAGCTGCTCGACCGCATCGGCGACCGGTGGAGTGTGCTCACCATCGGTGCGCTCGCCGACGGTCCCGCACGGTACTCGGCGCTCGCCGCCCGGGTGCAGGGCGTCTCGCAGAAGATGCTGACGCAGACCCTGCGGGCGCTGGAACGCGACGGCATGGTGACGCGGACGGTGTTCCCCGAGATCCCGCCGCACGTCGAGTACGAGCTCACCGACCTGGGCCGCTCGCTGCGCACCGTGCTCGTGCCGCTCGAGGACTGGGCGACGACGCACATGCCCGACGTGGCGACGGCGCGCGAGGGGTATGACGCGCGCTGAGGCGCGGGCGTCGTGGGTCGACGTGCTGGCGCGGGCTTGGCGGGCGTGGGTCGGTCGGGCCGGGCCGCGCGGGTCGGCGGCGCTTGGTGAGCAGGAATGGTCGGGTCGGAGGCGCGCACCCGACCATTCCTGCTCACGATGTGCCGCACGGACCTCGACCTCCCCCACTCGGAATCCCCGACGGCGCCGAGTGGTTGCCTGGGAGCATGCGATCGATCGTCTACTCGAAGCCCGGTGACAGCAGCGTCCTCGAACTCGTCGAACGGGACACCCCGGAACCCGGCGCCGGCGAGGTCCGGGTCCGCGTCGTCGTCTCCGGCGTCAACCCGACCGACTGGAAGGCCCGTGCCGGCGGCACCTACGGCGACGACCTCCCCTTTCCCGAGATCACCCCGAACCAGGACGGCGCCGGTGTCGTCGACGCCGTCGGCCCGGGCGTCGAGCGCCTGGCCGTCGGTGACCACGTGTGGCTGTTCATGGCCGCGGCATCCCGTCCCACCGGTACCGCGCAGGAGTACACGGTCGTCCCCGAGTCGCGTGTGGTCCCGCTGCCCGACGGCGTCTCGTTCGACGTCGGCGCCTCGCTCGGCGTCCCCGCGATGACGGCGCACCGGGCGCTCACCACCCACGAGAACGGCCCCGCCCGACTCGAGCCCGGAGCCCTCGACGGCTTCACCGTGCTCGTCGCGGGAGGCGCCGGAGCCGTCGGACATGCCGCCATCCAGCTCGCCCGCTGGGCCGGCGCGACGGTGATCACGACGATCAGCTCGGACGACAAGGCCGCGCTCGCGACCGCAGCAGGCGCCCACCACACCGTCGACTACCACCAGGACGACGCTGCCGAGCGCATCCGATCCGTCGCGCCCGACGGTGTCGACATCGTCGTCGAGGTGTCGATCCCACAGAACGCCGCGCTGGTCGCCGACGTCCTGGCGAACCACGGCGTCGTCTCGATCTACGCGAACAACGGCGGCGACGAGGCGAGCCTGCCGATCCGGCCGAACATGAGCGTGAACGCCCGGTACCAGTTCCTGCTGCTCTACACGATCGGCGACGAGGCCCTGGCGGCCGCCGCGGAGGACGTCACCGCGGCGTTGCGCGACGGGGTCCTGCCCGTCGGTGAGGACGCCGGCCTGCCGCTCACCCGGTTCACACTCGAGCAGACCGCCGCGGCACACGACGCCGTCGAGCAGGACACGGTCGGCAAGGTGCTCATCGACGTCACCGAGGCGCCGTAGTCCGGCTCCGGCACACGCTGCACGGACGACGAACGGCTCCCACACACGTGTGGAAGCCGTTCGTCGCGGACGATGCGGGACGGGTCAGCGGCCCAGACGCGCAGCGATGGCTGCGGTGACCCGGAGTCGGGCTGCAGCGCGCTCGCGCTCGATGTTGGCGGCGATGACGTCGAGGTCTTCGTAGTCGGCGTCGGTGGTGGTGTCGTTCCAGTTCGGTGATGAGATCCGGGCACGCCCGAACGACGGCGGAGCAGGGTTCACGGTCGTCATGGGGGCATCGTACGTCGAGCGTCCGACAGAGCGTGTGAGCATCACGGGCCTTTCCTTGGATCGCGGTCGCGCTCGGGGAACGAGTAGGTCAACGAGAACGCGACGGCCATGAACGACGCCATCATCGCGATGACCTTCGCGTCGAGGTCGGTGAACGCGTCGGGCACCGGGGAGTCGACGGTGAGCATGCCGAACGAGTACTGGTCGGACCGGATCACCACCGAGACGTACGAGGTGTACCGCGGTTCGAAGCCCGGCAGGTCCTGGTCGACGTCGACGTCGGCGGAGCGGTCGCCGACGATCCGGGGTGATCCCCCGACCAGCACCCACTCGAGGTTGCGGTCGCCGTAGGGCGTGCCCGCGCGGAAGACCCCGGCGGTGTCGCCGGCACCCCCGTGACCGATCGGCTCGAGCGCGCGCAGATCGGTGGACAACTGGTAGACGTTGGCGCGGACGTCGGGCACCTTCGGCAGCAGGTAGAAGGCCAGGGCCACGGCGACGCGGTCGGCGACGACGGAGAGTTCGCCGTGGCGTTCGGACCGGGGCAGTTCGGCGAACCGGACGAGCCGGGTGGCGATCTGGCCGAAGGCGTACCGGACCGCCGTCGACTGCTCGAGCTCCGCCGCGGTCGCGTTGTCCTCGGCCACCGCCCGCGCAGCGTCGCTGCGCCGCGTCCGCACCACCTGCACCGTCACGGCCGCGGCGAGCACGACGAGTCCGAACGCGACGAGCGACAGCCGGACCGCCGGCGTGACGAACAGGTTCGGCAGCTGGAACGCCGCGGTGGGCGCAGCAGCCACCACGATCGGCCACACGACCGTGCCGACCCGTCCTGAACGCTGTTGCCCCATGCCCTCGACGCTAGGTCACGCCACCGACGCGGACGGGGTTGTCCACAGGTGGGCTCTCCACAGGACCTGACGGCCTGCGCCGGCCCGTCGCACGCAACTGGTAAGCAGGACGCATGACCGACGTCACGACACCCGTTCCCGGATCCAGAGCCCTCGTCCTCGGTGGCGGAGGTGTCGCCGGGATCGCGTGGGAGGTCGGCGTCCTCTCCGCGCTGCAGGACGCCGGCGTCGACCTCGACGCCGCGGACCTGGTCGTCGGCACGAGCGCCGGCAGCGTCGTGGGCGCGTTCGTCCGGAACGGCGCCGTGCAGCAGGCCTTCGACCAGCAGCACACCCCGGCACCGACCACGTACGTCGAACCCGCACCCATCGACGTCGAAGCCGTGCAGCAGCACATCGGTGCCGCACTGCAGGGCGCGACCGGTGAACAGGACGCCCGAGCACGACTCGGACGCGCAGCCCAGCAGGTCGTCGGTGGGCAGAGCGACGACGAACGCACCGCGACCTTCGGCGAGACCCTGCCCTCGACCGAGTGGCCGGCGAAGGCCCTGGCCGTCACCGCGGTGGACGCGACCGACGGCACCTTCCGGCTCCTCACCGCGGCGGACGGCATCCCGCTCCCCCGGGCCGTGGCCGCGAGCTGCTCGGTGCCCTTCGTCTGGACCCCCGTCACGATCGACGGCCGACCCTACGTCGACGGCGGGGTACGCTCCGGCACCAACGCCGACGCGGCAGCGGGGCACGAGCGCGTCCTGGTGATCGCGTGCGGGCCCGAGGGTCCGTCGCCGTGCGGGCCGTGGCTCGACGTCGCCGTGGAGGCCCTCCGCGCCGGCGGCTCGTCGGTCGAGGTCGTCGTGGCGGACAGCGCGTCGCAGCAGGCCTTCGGCACGAACTCGCTCTCCCTCGCCACGCAGGCGCCGTCGGCCGAGGCCGGACGCGCGCAGGGAGCCGCCGTCGCGGAGCAGATCGCCGCGTTCTGGGCCGAGGACCTGGTGGGGGTGAACGCATGAGCACGCCCTTCTCGGACCTCGACCAGTACATCGCGCTCCCCCGCGTCGACGGGATCGCCATCGACCCGGACGGCACGCGGGTCGCCCTGACCGTCAGCACGCTCGACGACGACCGCACCGGGTACCGTCGCTCGATCTGGCAGGTGCCCGCGACACCGACCGGCGACAGCGGCGGAACCGGCGACACGGCAGGACGCCCGGTGCGCCTCACCCGCTCCGCCAAGGGCGAGGGCGGCATCGCCTTCACCCGCACCGGCGACCTGCTGTTCGTCTCCGCCCGTCCCGACGCCGGGGCTGCGGAGCTCGAGACCGCCCAACTCTGGGTGCTGCCGTCCACCGGCGGCGAGGCCCGCCCGCTCACCCGTCTGGCCGGCGGCGTGGGTGGCGTGCTCGCCACCGCGGCGGCCGCCGACGTGGTCGCGCTCACCGCCGACCTGCTCCCCGGCGCCGGCACCGACGCCGCGACGGTGCTCGACGCCGACGCCGAGCTCCGGAAGGCCCGCACCGACAAGAAGGTCCGCGCGATCCTGCACGAGACCTACCCGGTGCGGTACTGGGACCACGACCTCGGGCCGGACCAGACCCACGTCCTCACCCTCGAACTCGTGCCCGGACCCGTCACGGCGGCGGGCTCGACGCCCGACGCCGTCGCGCCCGAGCAGCCGGTCGACCGCACGCCGGCTCCCGGCAGGTCGCTCGACCACGTCAGCGGCGCACTCACCCCTGATGGATCGGTGCTGCTCGCGGCCGTGGGCGTCCGGGAGGCCCGTGGGGACCGCTCGACGCTGGTCACCATCGACCTGTCCAGCGGCGACCGCACGGTGCTGTTCGACGACGTCGACGTCGACCACGAACTGCCCGCGCTCAGCCACGACGGCCGGACGATCGCATGGGTACGGACCGTCCGGTCGACACCCGCCGGCGCGAACCAGCAGGAGGTCTGGGTCGCCGGCATCGACGGCTCGGACGCCCGTCGTGTCGCCGCCGACTGGGACCGCTGGCCGAGCGAGCTCGTGTTCGAGCACGGCGACGGAGCACTGCTCGCCGTCGCCGACCAGGACGGCCGCGCGCCGGTCTTCCGGATCCCCCTCGACGGCGGCGCGGTCGAGCAGTTGACGCACGACGACTGGGCGTACTCGAACCTGCGCGTGGCGGAGGCGACGGGCGTGGTCGTCGCGCTGCGGGCCTCCTGGGCGGCGCCGATGCACCCGGTGCGGATCGCGGCGGACGGCACCGTGACCACGCTGGCGACGCCGGCGCCCCTGCCGGACGTCCCCGCGCACCTGGAGGAGGTCGAGACGACCGTCGCCGACGGCGCCCGCGTGCGCGGCTGGCTGGTCGTGCCCGACGGCGACGGACCGCACCCGCTGCTGCTCTGGATCCACGGCGGGCCCCTGAACTCGTGGAACCAGTGGTCGTGGCGGTGGAACCCGATGCTGGCCGCGGCCCGCGGGTACGCCGTGCTGCTGCCGGACCCCGCGCTGTCGACCGGCTACGGCCTCGACTTCGTGAACCGCGGGTGGAACGCCTGGGGGCAGGCGCCGTACACCGACCTGATGGCGATCACCGACGCGGTCGCGGCCCGGCCGGACGTCGACGAGACCCGCACGGCTGCCATGGGGGGGTCGTTCGGCGGCTACATGGCGAACTGGGTCGCCGGCCACACCGACCGGTTCCGGGCGATCGTCACCCACGCGAGCCTGTGGGCGCTCGACCAGTTCAACGGCACGACCGACTCGTCGCAGTACTGGTCGTCGATCTTCGACGCGGACGGCATCGCGGCGAACGACCCGCACCGGTTCGTCGCCGAGATCTCGTCACCGATGCTCGTGATCCACGGCGACAAGGACTACCGCGTGCCGATCGGCGAGGGGCTGCGGCTCTGGTCCGAGCTGGCCGAGCACCACGCGGCGCCGGACGGTTCGATGCCGCACCGGTTCCTGTACTTCCCGGACGAGAACCACTGGGTGCTCTCCCCGCAGCACGCGACGGTCTGGTACGAGACGGTGTTCGCGTTCCTCGGGCAGCACGTGCTCGACGAGGACTGGCAGCGACCCGAGCTGCTCGGCTGAGTGGCAGACCCGAACCGGAGGAGGAACCGCCGACGCTCCCGGCCCGTCTCCGCGAGCACGGCTCAGAGCGCCTCGAGCACGTCGAGCGCCCGCTCCACCCCGTGCTCTCCGCGCATCCGTCGCCCCACGTCGGCGGCACGGTCGCGGCGGGTCAGGGCGTCGCGCATCGCGGGTTCGAGCGTGCCCGTCGACATGCGACGCAGCGGGACCGGTGTGGCGGCCACCCCCTGTCGGTGCAGCTGGGCGGCCCAGAACGGCTGGTCCGCGGTGACGGGCACGACGACCGCGGGCACGCCGGCCCGGGCAACGGCGTGCGCGGTGCCGGCCCCGCCGTGGTGCAGGGCGAGCGTCGCACTCGGCAGCACCGCGTCGAACGGCGTCGACCGCACCGTCAGCACGTCAGGGCCACGGAGCTCGGCCGGCAGCGCGAGGCCGCCCGCGCCGGTGACGAGCAGCACCCGGAGGCCGTGCGTGCGGGCCGCCGTGACGATCGCGGACCCTCGAGCCGAGGCGTCCCGCGCCGTCCCCGTCGCCATGGATCCGAACGAGGCGACGATGGAGGGGCCGGCCCGCAGGAACGCGCTCACCTCGGGATCAGGTGACGCCGCCGGCTCCTCCTCGTACCAGGCCCCCGTCTGGTGCACCCGCTCCGGCCAGTCGTCGGGCCGCGGGAGCAACACGGGACTCACGGCCATGAGCGTCGCCCGTGACGGCGACCGCCGCGCGGGACGACGACCGCCCGGCAGCTCGGCGGCGGCGCGCGCCACGTCGGCGTCGAAGAGACGGGCGACGGCGCGCGGGACGGCGTAGGTGGACCGGTTGCGCGGGCCGAGGTCCCGGGTCGCCGTCGGGCCGCCGGCGGCGGGGAAGCGCTGACTCGGGGTGGCCACGGGCGCGAACTCCACCAGCACGCGCGGAACACCGAGCGCGTCCGCCGCCATCGGCGCGCTCAGGACCAGCGGGTGGTGCACCACGACGTCGGGGTCGAACGCGACGCTCTCCCGCACCGCGGCCGCGAGCATCCGCCGCATCGCGGGACGCACCTCGGCGCGCAGGTGGTGTGCGAGCGCCCGAGGGGTGCGCCGGGTGGGGAACAGCACCCGGTGCGCGTCCAGACCGAGGCGCACGCTGTCGACGCCCTCGGGCGCGACCGCGTCGTCCGGAAGCGCCAGCCGGACCTCGTGTCCGCGGGACAGGGCGTGTCGCGCCAGTGCGGCGAAGGGCTCGACGTCGCCACGGGTGCCGGCGGTGAGCAGCATCATGCGCATCCGACCAGTGTGGCGCGGAAGCCGGCGTCCGGCCGCACCGTCGGCCGGGTACGCTCGGGCGGGTGACTGACGGCCTCGAGCGGATGCCGCGCACCGCGCCGTTCAGGATCGGACCGGCCGTGCGCCGGCTCCTGCTGATCTCGCGTCCGGTGCTGTGGATCAACACCATCGGCTCCGGACTCGTCGCCGTGTGGCTCACCGGCATGCTATTCGACGTGCGGGCGCTGCCGCTCATCCTGTGGCTCACGCTGCCGTTCAACCTGCTCATCTACGGCGTCAACGACATCTACGACCAGGACACCGACGCGGCCAACCCCCGCAAGGGATCGATCGAGGGTGCCAGGATCCGGCAGTCCGAGGTGCGGCTCATCGCCTGGGCCGTCGCGATCGTGAACGTGCCGTTCCTCGTGTACTTCTCCATCGCACTGCCGCCGCTCGCGAGCGCGGTGATCCTGCTCTACGCGGGTGTCTTCGTCTTCTACTCCGCACCGCCGCTGCGCTTCAAGGCGCGGCCGTTCCTCGACTCGCTGAGCAACGCCGCGTACGCGCTGCCGCTGGTCATCGTCCCCGCGGCACTCTCGGTCACCCCGGTGTGGCCGGCTGCCGTCGGCCTGATGGCGTGGAGTGTGGCAAAGCACGCCTTCGACGCGGTGCAGGACATCGTGGAGGACCGCGATGCGGGCATCACCACCACGGCGGTCCGGCTCGGGGCGCGAGGAACGGCGTGGTGGAGCGGGGCCTGGTGGATCGTGTCCACGGCACTCTTCGCCGTGGTGAGCGTGCCCGTGGCCGCCGTCAACCTGCTCATCGCCGGCATCCTCGTGGTGTCCCTGCTGCGCGACCCGACGCCGGAGACCGGGCACCGCCTGTACCGTCTGTCGGTCGCCTTCCCGTACATCGCGGGGTCGTTCGTCGGGGTGCTCCTCATGGTGTCGATCGTGCTGGGAGGCCGCTCGTGAGTCGCATCGTCGTGGTCGGGGGCGGCATCGGCGGACTGACCGCCGCCGCGCTGCTCGCTCATGCTGGCCATCGGGTCACCCTGCTCGAATCCTCCGCCGAGCTCGGCGGCAAGAGCCGGCGCATCCACCTGGGTGCGGACCGGATCGACACCGGCCCGTCGCTGATGACGTTCCCCGCCGTGTGGGACGAGTTGCTGCGGCGACTCGGCGAGAGCCAGAGCGCGGGCGCAGGCGCAGGTGCCGGCGTGGGTGCGGGTGCGGGAGCGGGCGAGCGCAATCGCGACGACGGCCACCTCGACCTGGTGCGGATGCCCGAGGTGGGACGCTACTACCACGACGGCGAGGAGACCTCGCTGCCGGTCGCGCCCGACCACCCGTGGTACCCCGCCTGGCGCCGGTTCTCGGACCTGCACGCGCCCCTCGCCGACGACGTGACCGAGCTGCTGCTCGCCGACCCCCTCGACCGCGCGGCCCTCCCTGCACTCCGTCGGCTGCTGGCCGTCTACGGGTCGCGCCTCACGACGCGTGCCTACCTGGACGGCCTGCCGTGGCTGCCGGACGGGCTGCGCGAGATCATCGCGATCCACACGCTCAACGCTGGCGTCTCCCCCGCACGCACCCCCGCCCTCTACGCGAGCATGCCGGCGATCATGGCCGAGACCGGGGCCTGGGTGCCACGCGGCGGGATCTACGAGATCGTGCTCGCGCTGGGCCGACTGGCCGAGGCCGCCGGAGCCGAGGTGCGCACCGGCGAGACCGTCACCCGCATCGAGCGCGGGTGGGTCACCACCGAAGCCGGGCGGTACCCGGCCGACCTCGTCGTCAGCGCCCTGGACGCCGACCGGCTCACCACGCTGACGGGCCCGTCGCGGATCCCGCCGCTCCCCCGCCTGCGCCCCCGCACCCTGTCCTGCTCGGCCGTCGCGGTGTACGGCGTCCTGCGCCAGGAGTTGCCGGCGCACCTCGCCGCGCACAGCGTCGTGCTCCCGACCAAGCCCGCTGCGCTGCACCGCAGCCTCGAGGCCGGCGACGAGCCGGCGGACACCATGGTGTTCGTCAACCAGTACCGCGCGGGCGAGGTGTACCCGAACCCGCGCAGCACCGTCGGGATCCTGCTCACCGCCCCCGCCGACGGCGGTCACTACACGGCGGAGCACCCCTTCGTACGGCGCGAGGTCGATCGTGTCTCCCGGGCGATGGGACTCGACCGTCCCCTCACCGACCTGCTCGACGAGCAGGTCGTGCTCGACCCGCAGTACTACGGCCAGGGCGGCGAACCGCACGGTGCGCTCTACGGTGCGGCGCGGCCGCCGTGGCTGAGCGGGCCGTTCCACCGGCCCTCGTACAACGACCCCTGGCGGCCCTGGCTGTGGCGGGTCGGTGCGTCGGTGCACCCCGGCGGCGGCGTCCCGGCGGTGGTCGGCGGCGCGATGATCGCGGTGAACCGGCTGCTCAAGTCGACCCCGGCCTGACGGCGGTCAGCGAACCGCTCGCCCCGGCTTGACACGGACCAGCGAACCGCGACCACGGCCTGACACGGACCAGCGGACCGCTCGGCCCCGGCCCGACCGAACCCCCGGCCGACCGCTACACGAACGCAGCCTGCCCGGTGATCGCCCGCCCGACGATCAGGGTGTTGACCTCCCGCGTCCCCTCGTACGAGTAGATCGCCTCGGCATCGGCGAAGAACCGCGCGACCCCCTTCTCGAGCACGATGCCGTTGCCGCCCTGCACCTCGCGGCACCATCCGACGGTCTCGCGCATCTTCGCCGTGGCGAACGCCTTGGCCATCGCCGAGTGCTCGTCGCCCCCGGCACCGCTGTCCTGCATCGCCGAGGCCTGCGTGCACAGCGCGATCGACGCCGTGATGTTGGCGAGCGACTTCACGAGCAGGTCCTGCACGAGCTGGTGCGACGCGATCGGCTTGCCGAACTGGATCCGCTCGCGCGCGTAGGACAGCGCCGCCTCGTACGCCCCGACCGCGATGCCGATCGCCTGCCAAGCGACCTCGGTGCGGGTCAGGCGGAGCACCTCGGCCGTCGCGCGGAACGACGTCGCCCGCTGCAGCCGCCGCGCCTCGGGCACGCGGACGCCCTGCATGACGATGTCGGCGTTCTGCACGCCGCGCAGCGCGATCTTGTCCTCGATCTTGGTCGCGGTGAAGCCCGGGGTGTCCGTGGTGACGAGGAAGCCCTTGACCTGCTCGTCGGCGACGTCCTTCGCCCAGATGACGACGACGTCGGCGAAGGTGGCGTTGCCGATCCACCGCTTCTCACCGTCGAGCACCCACTCGTCGCCCTCGCGCCGGGCCGTCGTGCGCAGCCCGCGCGCGGAGTCGCTGCCGGACAGCGGTTCGGTCAACCCGAAGGCTCCGATCACCTCGCCCGCGGCCATGCGCGGCAGCCACTCGCGCTGCTGCTCGTCGCTGCCGCCCACCGCGATGGAGTTCATCGCCAGGCCGGACTGCACGCCGATGAAGGTCGCAACGCTCGCGTCGACACGCCCGAGCTCGAGCGCCGCCCAGCCGCGGTACACGGCGGAGTTCTCGAACTGCCGGACGAGCGGCACACCCGGCCCGTACATGCCGAGCTCGGCCAGCGGCGCGATCACCTGCGTCGGGAACTCGGCGCGCGCCCAGTACTCGTCGGCGATGGGCGCGACCTCGCGCTCGAGGTACTCGCGCAGCCGTCCGATGGACGCCCGCTCCGGCTCCGTCAGCTGCTGCTGGAAGCCGTAGAAGTCCGATTCGAGCAGGGTCGTCGGGAGCGCCGTCGTTGACATGGAACCAACGATGCATCATTCTCGAAAACGTTGCAAGGGAGGGTTGCGTGTACACATCGGATTCTGCGCTGCGCGCCTTCCGGGAGGCCCGTCACACCTTCATCGCCGGCTCCCGGATCGACATGGGCGCCTTGGCTGCCGCGCTCGGCGTGGACCGGACGTCGCTGTTCCGGTGGGTGGGCAACCGTGACCGGTTGCTGTCCGAGATCCTGTGGTCCCTCGCCGTGCCGACGCTCGACGGTGCCACCCGCGCCGCGGACGCCACCGGATCGACCGGTGCCGAGCGGCTCGTCGCCGTGCTCGACCGGTTCACCGCGGACTTGATCGACGCGCCCTACTTCCGGGCGTTCCTGACGCGCGAGCCGGCGCGGGCGATGCGCCTGCTGACGACCTCGGACAGTGACGTGCAGGGCCGGTTCGTCGGCCGGGTGACCGCACTCATCGAGGAGCAGGAGTCGTCCGGTACGTTCGACCCTGCGCCGCTGTCGGCCGAGGAACTCGCTCGACTGCTCGTCCGGATCTCCGAGTCGTTCACCTACGCCGAGTTCATCTCGGGCGAGGCCCCCGACCCCGCCCGAGCCCGTGCGGCCTTCGAGTACGTCCTGCGGCCCGACACGACGCGCTCCACACCAGCACCACCGATCGGAGACCGATGACCATCGACGAGTACCCGTTCCGCCGCGACTACCCCACCCGTTGGAACGACAACGACATGTTCGGGCACGTCAACAACACGATCTACTACTCGGCGATGGACAACGCGTCGACGTACTGGTTCCGCGAGGTCGCCGGGCTCGACCCGTTCTCGTCCGAGTGGATCGCCGTGCTGGTGTCCTCGAGCTGCCACTTCGTCGAGTCCGCCGTCTGGCCGGACGTCATCGAGGTCGGGATGCGCTCGAAGCACCTCGGTAACACCAGCCTGTCGTGGGAGTTCGGCCTGTTCCGCCAGTCCGACGGCGCCCTGCTCGCCACCGGCGAGTTCGTGCACGTCATCATCGACCGCGAGGGCGCCCGCCGCCCGGTCCCCCTGCCCGCCGAGCTCCGCGAGCTCGTGACCAGTTCGATGGTCGCGCCGCAGCCCGCCGCCGCCGACTGACCCCCGCCGAGCGCGCCCGGCCGCGCCCCACCCGTCGCGCCGGCCGCGCCGGCCCGCGCCGGCGCACACCCACAGTGCCCCCGAACCACGCGATCGTGCGGTTCGGGAGCACTTCGGTTGTGCGAGCCGGATCCGAACCGGGTCAGGGCCGGTGGTCGTCCCGCCGCGGCCGGTACAGCCGAACCGCCAGGTCGTCGCCGGCGGGCTTCGCACCGTTGAGGGTGCCGAGCACCGCTCCGACCGTCCGCAGGACGGACCCGATCCCCCGCCCGATGGCCCCCATGATGCGCATGTCCTCATCGTGGAGGCCGACGGCGTCGTGCGTCAACCCTTCAGGGCGGCCAGCTCGAGGTTGATGTCGTCCGGGTCCTGCACCGACAGGATCACCATGCCGGCGTCGCCGAGGTCGGTCACCTCGCCGTGCTCGACCCCGGCGGCGTCGAGCCGTGCGGCGGCCTCGTGCAGTTCGTCGACGGACCCGACGACGAAGCTGACGTGGTCGAGCCCGACGGAGTCCGGGTCGAAGGTCTGCCCGGCGGGAGCGACCGGCCGGAGCCCGAACACCTGGTCGCCGAGCCGGAACACCGCTCCGCCGTAGAAGCGCTCGCGGTCCTCGCGGACGCCGGGCTCGTCGACCTGGTCGCTGAAGTCGATGGCCGGCTCGGTGCCGAGCAGCTGCTGGTAGAACGCCTTGCTGCGGTGGATGTCGGTCACGGTCACCCGCACGTGGGCGAGCGCGGTCGGGCGGGCGAAGGGTTCGGTCATGCTGGGGCTCCTCGTCGGTCGACCCGACGCAGGGCCGCCGGGTGCGCGCCTTGGTCGCGGCGCGCACCCGAGGCAACCCTCGCCACCTCGGAGCACCCCCGCACGGTGCGGCGACCGGACAGTCGGCGGCACCGAAATCGACTCGAACCACGTGATTCCGCGGTTCGAGTCGACTTCGGTTGGGCGCAGGCTGCGCAGCGCAGCGCCGCGCAGCGCCGCAGCCGCTAGATCAGGTCGTCGGTCAGGTGGTTCGGCGTCCCGAACCGGTGCGCCGTGATCGACACCGCCTGCTCCCGGACGAACGGCAGGATCTCGAGGCGCCCGGCCTCGGTCACCGGGCCGCCGTACACCGCGACGTCCGGACGTCCACCGATCGCGGTGGTCAGCGCCGAGGCGTCCCCGCCGACGAGCCGGACCCGGGTCGACGGCCCCGACGCGATCGAGCTCGCGAAGGACTCGTCGGACACGGTCTGCGACAGCGACCGGACGATCGGCAGCGAGCGGATCGCCGACGCGACGGACGACGGCAGCGTCGCCGCCGTCGAGACGTCGATCGTCGTGCCGGCACGCAGCGCAGCGGCGACGACGCGGACGAGCTCCGGGACGGCGTCCTCGCCGACGGAGGACAGCCGCACCTGCACCGAGGGGAACGGCAGGTAGCGGGCGATGTTCCGCTCCGCGCTCAGCGCCGAGACGTCCGTCGCGGTGCCGAACAGCGTCGACCACGCCTGCTCGTCCGACGCGAGCGCACGACCGAGCACGTCCGAGGTCACCCCGGCGGCCCGGACGAACGCCGAGACCGGTGCCGAGACGGCCGAGCCCTCGGTCGCAACAGCCGGCGTCCACGACCCGAGCCCGAGCAGGTAGTTCAGCCCACCGGCCTTGGTGCCCGCACCGACCGCCGACTTCTTCCACCCGCCGAACGGCTGGCGGCGGACGATCGCGCCCGTGATGCTGCGGTTGACGTAGAGGTTGCCCGCCTCGATGCGCGCGAGCCACGTGCCGATCTCGGCCGGGTCGAGCGAGTGCAGACCCGAGGTCAGGCCGTAGTCGACCTCGTTGACGATGTCGATGGCCTCGTCGAGGGTGTCGGCGGTCATCATGCCGAGGATCGGGCCGAAGTACTCGGTGCGGTGGAACTCCGAGCCGCGGCGGACGCCCTGTCGGACACCCGGGCTCCAGAGCTTGCCGGTCTCGTCGAGGCGCTTCGGTTCGACGGCCCAGGACTCCCCCTCGCCGAGCGTCGTCAGGCCGCTGAGCAGCTTGCCCGATGCCGGCTCGATGACCGGGCCCATCTGGGTCGACGGGTCGGTCGGGTAGCCGACGGTGAGCGAGGACACGGCGTCGAGCAGCTGGTTGCGGAAGCGCTTGGACTTCGCGACCGAGCCGACCATGACCACGAGCGACGCGGCCGAGCACTTCTGTCCGGCGTGCCCGAAGGCCGAGGCGACGACGTCCTTCACGGCGAGGTCGAGGTCCGACGACGGGGTGACGATGATCGCGTTCTTGCCGGAGGTCTCGGCGAGCAGCGGCAGGTCGGGGCGGAACGAGCGGAACAGCTCGGCGGTCTCGTAGGCGCCGGTCAGGATGACCTGGTCGACCATCGGCGACGTGATGAGCTCCTGCCCGAGCTCGTCCTCCGCCACCTGCACGAAGGCGAGCACGTCCGCCGGCGCACCCATGGCGTCGAGTGCGGTCTCGATGACCGAGGCGAGCACGGCGCCGGAGCGCTCGGCGGGCGGCGCGGGCTTGAGCACGACGGCCGACCCCGCGGCCAGCGCGGCGAGGGTCGAGCCGGCGGGGATCGCGACCGGGAAGTTCCACGGCGGCGCGACCAGCGTCAGCGCGGCGGGCGTGAAGGTCGCACCGTCGACCTCGTCGAGCGAGGCGGCGAGCGAGCCGTAGAAGTGGGCGAAGTCGATCGCCTCGGACACCTCGGGGTCGGCCTGGTCGATGGTCTTGCCCGTCTCGGACGCCATCACCTCGATCAGGGCTGCCCGGTTCGCCTCGAGTGCGTCGCCGACGGCGTGCAGCACGGCTCCGCGGGCGGCGCCGGACCAGCTGCCCCAGACCGCACCGGCGGCGCGGACGCGCTCGAGCACCGAGGTGAGCTGCGTGGCGGAGTCGACCCGGGCCTCCCGGACGGCCGACGCACCCAGCGTCGAGGACCCGATCCGGTCCGTGATCGCGGCGCCCCAGGAGCGGACGTCACCGACCGACGGGTCGCTGTCCGGGGTGTTCTCGAAGTGACCGGGGCCGGGGCGGCCGACGGCGGCGTAGCGGTCGGCGACGCGGTGCGACGGCGGCGCGTCGAGTCCGCCGGGCTGCGCGAGCGGCTCGAGCGAGGCCCGGAAGCGGGCTTCCTCGCGGGCGAACAGCGGCGGCGAGGACACCAGGGAGAACACGGCCGACATGAAGTTGTCCTGCGAGGCCCCTTCCTCCAGGCGGCGGATCAGGTACGCGATCGCGACGTCGAACTCACCGGGGTGCACGACGGGCGTGTAGAGCAGCAGCGAGCCGACGGTGTTCTTCACGGCCGCCGCCTGGCCCTGCGCCATGCCGAGCAGCATCTCGAACTCGATGCCGTCCCGCACCCCGCGCTCACCGGCGAGCAGCCAGGCGTGCGCGACGTCGAACAGGTTGTGCCCGGCCACGCCGACCCGGACGTTCTCGACGCGGGAGGGGGTGAGCGCCCAGTCGAGCACGCGCTTGTAGTTGGTGTCGGAGTCCTGCTTGGTGTGCCAGGTGGCGAGGGGCCAGCCGTGCACGGACGCCTCGACCTGTTCCATCGGCAGGTTGGCGCCCTTGACCAGGCGGACCTTGATGCCCGCTCCGCCACGGGCGCGGCGGGCCGCGGACCACTCCTGCAGGTGCTGCATCGCGGCGAGCGCGTCGGGCAGGTAGGCCTGCAGGACGATGCCGGCCTCGAGGTGCAGGAACGCGGGCTCGTCCAGGAGCTTGGTGAAGACCGCGATGGTGAGGTCGAGGTCCTTGTACTCCTCCATGTCGAGGTTGATGAACTTCGCGGGGGTGGCGGCCGCGGCGCGCGCGAACAGCGGGCGGAGCTGCTCGACGATGTCGTCGACCGCGTGGTCGAACGCCCACGGGGAGTGCGGGTGCACGGTGGACGAGACCTTGATCGACACGTAGTCGACGTCGTCGCGGGCCAGCAGCTTGTGCGTGCCCTCCAGGCGGCGGGCGGCTTCGCGCTCCCCCAGGACGGCTTCGCCGAGCAGGTTGACGTTGAGACGGACCCCGTCGCGCTTGATCTTCGCGATGGCCGGGCCGAGCTTGGAGTCGGTCGCGTCGACGATGAGGTGTCCGACCATGTCCCGGAGGACCCGTCGGGCGATGGGCACGACGACGGTCGGCAGGACCGGGGCCATGCCGCCGCCGAGGCGCACGAGTCCTCGCAGCGCGGCGGGCAGGAACCCGGGGGCGTCCGGCGCGATCTGCCGGAGCTTGCGGGCGGCGACGGACAGGTCCTCGGGGCGGACGACGCCGTCGACGAACCCGACGGCGAAGTCCAGGCCGGCGGGGTCGGCGAGCACGCCGGCGAGCTGCTTCGCGGAGCCGTCGACCGGGTACGACTCGGCCTCGGCGAGCCACTGGCGGACGAGTGCGACGGACTGGTCCGCCAGCGCGTCGTGGTCGGTGGCGGGGTGCTCGTACAACGTCGTCATGGGATCAGTGTGGAGGTCCGGGATGCGGTAGCGGAAGTGAGCGTTCCTGATGGGTACCGTTCAGTTGCGCTACCGTTCCGGCCGTGACCCGGCTAGCGTCGGAGCATGCTCGACGTCCGCCGCCTCGTGCTCCTGCGCGAGCTGTCCATCCGCGGCACGATCGCCGCCGTCGCCGAGGCGATGAACTTCACCCCGTCGGCCGTGTCGCAGCAGCTGAGCGCCCTCGAGCGGGAGGCGGGCGTGCAGCTCCTGCGGCGGGCTGGCCGGCGGCTGCAGCTCACCCCGCAGGCCGAGGTGCTGGTCGCCGCCGCCGGTCAGGTGCTCGACGTGCTGGAGCACGCGCAGTCGCAGGTGGCCGAGACCCTGCCGTCGGTGCAGGGTCGGGTGCGGGTCGCGGTGTTCCAGTCCGCGGCGCTCGCCCTCATGCCGAGCGCCCTGCACGAGATGGCGACGCAGCACCCGGACGTGCGGATCGAGATGGTGCAGCGTGAGCCGGAGACCGCGCTCAACGAGACGTGGGCGCGAGACTTCGACATGGTCATCGCCGAGCAGTACCCCGCGCACGCCGCACCGCACCTGTCCGGGCTCGACCGCTCCGACCTGACGACCGACGCCGTCCGCTTGGCCCTGCCACCGCTCGAGACCGCGCTGCTGCCGGTGTCCTCGCTCGACGATGCAGCAGCGATGCCGTGGGTCATGGAGCCGCGGGGCACGGCGTCGCGCCACTTCGCCGAGCAGGTGTGCCGCCGCTGGGGCTTCGAGCCGGACGTGCGGTACGAGACCGCCGACCTGCAGACGCAGATCCGCCTGGTCGAGTCGGGCAACGCCGTCAGCCTCATGCCGGACCTGATGTGGACCGGTCGGACGACGACCTGCCGGCTGCTGGACCTGCCGGAGCGCCCCCGCCGGACGATCTTCACGGTGGTCCGTGCCGCCGGTTCGTCGTCACCGGCCGTCCGGGCGCTCCGCGATGCGCTCGAACGGGCGGCGGCAGCCGTCGGCGACTGATCCCCCGCACCCCCGTCGCGGTGGCGGTGGTGTCGACGCCGTGACCGGATCGAGACCTGGGCGAGCGTCAGGATCGCGGCGCCGCCGACACCTCCTGGATGAGGGCGCCTCCCGGTGCCCCGACCGGCATCCGAGGGGGATCCCATGAACCAGCCCTGCACCTCCACCACGCGACGGGTCGCCGCGATCGGCGCCGCCGTCGCCGTCGTCGCCGCGTCGTCGGCCTTCGGCATCGGCGCCACGACCGCCGTGGCCGCCGAGCCCACGGCGGCCACGAGTTCGGCGACACCCGGTGCGTCGGCTGCGCCCGCCATGCCCGTCACGACGGTCGACAGCGACGAGCAGTCGGGAGGCCCGGCCGCCGACCCGACGCCGACCCCCGTCCCCGAGACGGCGACTCCAGAGCCCACCGCGCCCGCGGAGCCCGCGGCACCCGTCGCGCCCACGGAACCCGCGGCACCCGCGGACGACCCGACCGCCGGGGCTGAGGACGGCAGCGACCTCGCCTTCACGGAGTCCTCGACCGCGGAGGACCCGATCGAGCTCACGGCCACCAGCGGTACGCCCTTCACGCACGCGTTCCGGACGACCGGCGGCGACGGCACCGTCGACTACGCCATCCAGGACGCCCCGTCCTCCGACTATCGGGTCGACGTCGACAGCGGCGTCCTGCGCGGCGACCCGAAGGAGGCCGGCACCTTCCGGTTCCAGGTCGTCGCCCGGAGCGGCTCGACCGAAGTCACGCAGTACGTCGCGTTGACGGTCGCCCCCGGTGACCCCGTGGGCGTGACCTTCGCTGTCGCCACGCCGTACTACGAGGGCATGTGGCAGGTCGAGACCGACGGCACGATCTGGGAGCAGGCCGCCGGTCAGGGTCGCGTCCGCATCGTGCCGAGCGTCCCCGTCGCCGAGGACACCCCGCTGAAGCTCGCCGGACTCGCAGTCGACGAGTGGGGCAACCGGACCACGCCGGGTCCGGAGTACCCCCGCTCGACGGTCACGAGCACGGACGACGCCGACGCGGCGGTGTGGAACGACGGGGACTCCTCGAACACCGTGACCTTCGGCGGGCCCGGCACCCGGACCCTGACGGTCTCAGAAGGGGGCGTGTCCACGTCGTTCGAGGTCGTGGTCGGCGCCGAGGACACCGACGAACCCGCCGCGCCGGACACCATCACGTTCACCGAGCCCTCGACGCCGGAGTCCCCGATCCGGATCGAGACGACAGCGGGCGAGGAGATCGAGCGCACCTTCACCGCGACGGGGTCGTCGAAGGAGCTGCACTACGTCCTGCTGACCGGCCCGACGGCGTTCCCCGTCCCGGACAACCAGTACCCGACCGCTCCGCTCGGCCTCGAGGTCGGTGACACGAGCGGGGTCCTGAGCGGCGCCCCGACCGTGGCCGGCGAGTACGACTTCCAGGTCATGGCGATGAACGGCTCACGCGCGGCCACGCAGTACGTCCACCTGTCCATCCGGCCGGCGGCCACCGAGGAGCTCAGCCTCCTCGTCGGGACCATCGGCTCCCCGAAGGCGTGGCTCCGCGACGCCGACGGCCTGCGCGAGGTCTTCGCGGAGAGCTCGGAGTCGATCCCGGTCGACGCCGTCCCGGTGGCCCAGGGGTCGACGATGGTCGTCCGGGTGAGGGCCCTCGACGCGTTCGGGAACAGCACGCGGGAGTCGGACGGCGCGCAGCCCGTCGTCACGAGCAGCGTCGCCAGCGACGAGGTCACCCTGCCCCACGGGGACTGGGAACCCCGCGTCGGGTTCCCCCACGCATCGCCGCACACCATCACGGTCGCCCTCGGCGAGGTCGCGACCACGTTCGACGTGGACGTGCGACCCTCGATCGCGACCGTCGGTGACACCACCCCGACGGCCGACGGCGGACACCTCGCGTACACCGGCGCGGACACCTCCGGCCCGCTCGCGTGGGCCCTCGCCCTGCTCGCCGCCGGGGTCGGTCTGCTGGTCCACCGCCTGCGCCGTCGCGCCTGAGACGCGACCACCGACGGACGGGAGGCACGGGGCGGGCCCGCCCCGCGCCTCCCGTCCGTCCGTGCGCGACCCGCAGCGAGACGATCGATCCTGCGGCTTCCCGCACGCACCCCCAGCTCTGGTCACAAACCGGCCAACCAGCCCTGGGCGGCCACCCGGCACCGCTACGATCCGAGAACGCCGACATTCTCGGCAGATTCACAAGATCCGGTACCCGACCGGACCCGAACCCCTGGGGGGAACCCGTGCACCGCAGCACCTCCACCGTCCGTCGCGCGTGCGCCGTCGGCACGACCGTCGCACTCGTCGGCCTGACCACCGGCCTCGGCATCATGACGGCGACCGCCGCCAACGCCGAGCCGGTCGACACGACGCAGCCGGTCACGGCAGTCGAGACGCCGATGCCGGCCGACGGCGACGTGACGCCGACGCCGACCGACCCGCCCGCCGAGACCACGCCCGAGACCCCGGCTCCCGTCGAGGAGACCCCGGCACCGGAGGTCACCGACGAGCCCGTCGCGCCGGAGCCCGCTGCGCCGGCTGCCGAGGCCCCGAAGCCGACCGAGACCGCGAAGCCGGACGTCGCCGTGGCCGCCGCGGATGCCACCGTCACCATCGAGGGCGCCGCGAAGGTCGGCACGCTCCTCAGCGCCGTCGTCACCGGCTTCGACGACGAGCAGGGCTACAAGTACACGTGGACCGACCAGGCGGGCACCGTCCTGTCGAAGACCGCGACCTACCGCGTCGCGGCCACCGACGTGCGCAAGACCATCACCGTCGCCGTCACGGGGACGCTGCCCGGCGCGACCGAGACCAGCACCATCACCTCGCCGGCCACCGCGGCCGTCACGCAGACCCCGGCGTTCCTCGGCGAGGACGGCCAGCCCACGAAGGTCGGCGCGACGCAGGACGACCCGCTCATGCTCTCCACCGGCGCGGGCGAGGCCTTCACGCACACCTTCCGCGCGCAGGGTTCCCCGGAGCCGACCTACAGCATCGAGTGGTTCTCCGAGGAGGACGCCGAGTACGCCGAGGAGTTCCCCGAGGACGGGATGACGCCGGCGGACCAGCTCCCCGACGGCCTGGCCTTCGACGCGTCGACCGGCGAGCTCAGCGGCGTCGCCACCGACGCCATGGACTGGACCTTCGCGATCACCGCGACGAGCGGCACCGAGACGACCACGCAGTACGTCTGGCTGACCGTCGAGGCCGCGGCGCCCCTGGGCCTCTTCGTCTACACGACCGACCGCGCCGGCCTGTTCGACTTCGACGACGAGGACACCAGCCCGCGTACCACCTGGGTGATCGACCCGGACGGCAAGCTCTACACGGTGACCGAGACGAGTGACGGCGACGGCACGATCGTCGGCAGCGAGGTCGAGGGTGGTCGGCCGACCATCGCGCAGGGCGGGACGCTCGTCGTGACCGGCTTCCTCGTCGACCGCTACGGCAACCAGATCCTGGGCGAGGACGACGAGTCGATCCAGCCCACCGTCACCTCCGACGTCGCCTCGGACGTCATCGCCATCGACCCCGAGATCGGTGACTTCGGCTTCGTCAACGTGACCTTCCCGCACGCCTCGATCCACAACCTGACCGTCACCGCCGGCGACTTCGACACGTCGTTCGCCGTGGACGTCCGGCCGACCGCGGCGGCCGTCGTCGCGCCGGTCCCGGCCGCGCCGGCAGCGGCCCCGGTCGCTCCGGTGAACACCGGCGGCCAGCTCGCCTACACCGGCTCGGACACCACCGACGCCCTGCCGTGGGCACTCGGCCTGCTCGTCGCCGGTGCCGGCCTCATCGGCGCCCGCTTCGCACGTCGTCGCCGCACCCAGCGCTGACACCTGCACACCGAACGGCCCCGACGTCCCACTCCGGGACGGCGGGGCCGTTCCGCGTCCGCGCCGGTAGCGTGGCCCGCATGCCCTCGCTGCTGCACATCGACTCCTCGGCCGACCTGTCCCACTCGCGCTCGCGTGCGCTGACCGCGGCCTTCGCCGACGCCTGGCGCGCTCGCGGACCGGAGTACACGGTGGTGCGCCGGGACCTGCACGTCGACCAGCTCCCCCACCTGGAGACGTCGGCGCTGCACTGGGCCGCCGCCGACCGCACGCCCGAGGAGTCCGTCGCGCCGGAGGCCGAGGCGCTCCGCCAGCAGGTCATCGACGAGCTGCTGTCCGCCGACGTCGTGGTCGTGGGGGCCCCGCTCTACAACTACACGGTGCCCTCGACCCTCAAGGCGTGGATCGACCGCGTCCACATCCCGGGTGTCCTCACCGGCGGCGTGCAGCCCCTGGCGGGCAAGCCGGTCGTCACCATCGTCAGTCGTGGTGGCACCTACGACGCCGGTACCCCGACCGAGGACTGGGACCACGGTTCCCCCGTCCTGCACATCGTGCTCGGCACCGCGCTCGGCATGAAGCTCTACCCGGTCACCGTCAGTGCGACGCTTGCCGACCGCCTGCCCGACCTCGCGCCGCTCGCCGGACACGCCGCAGCCGAGTTCGCCGACGCCCGGACGACGATCGAGCGGCTCGCCACGACCCTCGGCTGACCCCGGCGGCGACCGTCAGACGCGCCGGACCTCGTCGGCACGTCCGAGCAGGTCGGCGTGGAAGGCCGTCTGCGTCAGAGCACTCGCCAGCAGGAAGCCGGTCATCGACTCGATCCCACCGCTGAACGGCACGCGGGACGCAACGTCGAACAGCGTCGGGTGGTCGAGCGCGTCGAGCGCCGCGGCGACGTGCCGTGATCGCTCCTCGCGGTGCCGAGCGAGCGTCCGAGCGCGCGACACGACGTCACGGAAGCGGTACTCGTGCCCCGGGCAGACCTCCAGGTCGGCGTACGGTTCGAGCCGTGCGAGCGACGCCAGGTGGTCGCGGAGCGGGTTCGTGTCGGACCGACCGCCGAGCCCGATGCCGGAGTTGATCCGGGGCAGCACGTGGTCGCCCGTGAAGAGCAGCCCGTCGGCCTCGTCGACGAAGCACACGTGCCCGGTGGTGTGGCCCGGGGTCCAGAGCGTGCGGATCGTCCGGCCCGGGATCGGCAGCAGGTCGCCGTCCGCCAGGAGCAGGTCGGCGTACGGCGCCTCGATCCGGCCCATCCCGACCCGTCGGCCGCTCCCCCAGGCCTCGACCACGCCCGCGAGCAGGTGCTCGGGGACGCCCCACGTCGCGATGTCCGAATCGGTGCGCTCCGCGTCGGCGCGTTCGTGCTCGAGGGCGGCGACCTCGAGACCGTGCATCGCGACGCGGGCGCCCGTGGCACGGCGGATCGCTGCCGCGGCGCCGAGGTGGTCGGCGTGCAGGTGCGTCACGGCCACGAGCGAAACCTCGTCCAGGGAGCGGCCGATCGCGCCGAGCCCGTCCCGCAGTTCGCGCAGTCCTCCGTCGGCCGTCCACCCGGGGTCGATCACGGCGAGTGACCCGTCGGAGCCCGCGACCACGTAGACCAGGGTGGCGTCCGGGACGCCGGAGCGGAACGGGACCGCGAAGGTCCAGATGCCCGGCCGGACCTGCTCGACGGGCGGCAGCACACCGTCGCGGAGCGCTGCGGCCTGCACGGGGCTGATCGGTTCCGGTGCCGGCGTCGCCGGTGGGGGCACGGTCGTCACGCTGCTCACCCTACCGACCGCCTTTCGGGAATCGGAACGGCACTTCATATGTGTTGTTTTAGAACGTGTATTCCAGTACGTTCCATTTGTGGGCACCGACGACCACGAACGAGAGGACAACATGCAGAAGTTCACGATCCTGATGGCGAGTCTCGGCTTCGCAGCGACATCGCTCACGATCACGCCGCTCGCCGCCGCAGCAGCGACTCCCGACGGCCCGACACTCAGTGGCATTGCGACCCGGTCAGACGGATCGCCGTTCTCGGCCGGGGCGCCCGTCGCACTGTTCGCAACTACTCGGGACCGTGGCGACTCGGCGGTCGGCGAGTCCATGGAGTCCGTTCGCGTCGGGACCTCTCGTGTCGGAGCGGGTGGCGCCTTCGCCGTGACGATCCACGACCTCGCGTCGGTCGAAGCGTTGGCCGACGAGTCCGCCGTTGTCGACCTCGAGATTCGCGCCGTCGACGGCGCGCAACTGGCTCCCTACTCGATCAGTCGCAAGATCACCCACGTCGAAGACCGAGTGTTGCTGACGGACCCTGCTGTCGACGAGGAACAGGCGTCCGCGCGATCTGCGGACCCGGCAGAACCGTTGCGCATCACCTCGACCACCAATGTCGGGTCCGCTCCTGACGCCGGCGTGGGCGACGACCGAACGGTCGCCGCGACCGGCTCCTCGGGCGCGACGCCGATGACCCAGATCTGCGGCGAGACGAAGACCAAGAACCTCGGTACCCGACGCGTAATCGTCGGCGCGACCTACGCGACGGCGAGGTCGACGACCGGGAAGTTCACGTACAAGGCCGGCGCCTCCTCCAGCCTCGGGGTGGCGTACTCGGCCAGCGGAAGAAGCGGGACCTGGTCGAAGGCGGGTTCCACGAGCCGCTCGTCGACCGCCGGCGTGAGCTTCGGGTCTCGGACGGGCGGCAACGCCTACTCGACGTACTTCACGTACGGGCAGTACGCACAGTGGTGCCGCCCCCTCGGGAGCTCGAAGAACAACGTGTACAACCACGTCGTGAAGGCGAACGGCTACGCCGGAGGATCGCACGTCAAGAAGGCTCCCGTCCCCTCGGCGAGGTACTGCACGCCGTTGAGCCGACGAGACACGGTCACGCGGAAGACCACGACGTCGAACACCTGGAGCAACGCCGTGAACTTCAGTGGCCCGCTCGGAGTGAACCTGACTGCGAAGACGGGGTGGTCGTCGTCGGCTTCCATGTCCTACACGAACAACTCTTCGTCGACGAAGCGCATCTGCGGCACGAACGGCTACTGGGGAGGCACGCCCGTCCGAGCGGTGACCAAGTGAGACGCGCGATGGTACTGGCTCTCGCTGCCGCCTGCGCAATCGGCATCACCGCGTGCGCGCCCTCGACGAACGGACCGCTCCGGTACACGGACAGCGGCACCGTGTGGTGCCAGAGCGCCCGACTCGACGGCTCCATCGGCATCCCCATCGACAGGGAACACGGCCCACCCATCGTGGTCACCGGAGTCAGGACGCCGAAGCAGACGGGCGTGACGGCCCACGAGGTCCTGTTGGTCCCGGTCTCGCCGTACGACAGGACCGGGTCGGTGTCGTGGCCGTTGGCCGAGGAATGGGGCGCACCGAAGTCGGCGATCGGTCGAACCGTTCCCGCCGGCGAACACTTCGACCTCGTGATCCACCTGGCACGCGACAAGGGAACGTCGGGCACGACCGGGCCGATCTTCATCGACTACGAGGCTGAGGGCCACTCGTACACGGCCGACACCCACACCGTGGTGGAGATGGAGCCGGACTGCCGGGAATGATGATCGCCCAGGGATCGTGAGCAGCAATGGTCGAGTGCCGGCGGCGGACCCGACCATTCCTGCTCACTATCGCACGGCTCCTGCTCACGATCCCGCACGGGCCCTACGAGTAGACACGAAGCATGGAGATCGCACCGATGCTCGCCAAGGCCGTCGCCACCGTCCCCGACCCGGACAGCACGAAGGGCGGTCTGCGGTACGAACCCAAGTGGGACGGCTTCCGCGGGATCGTGACCATCGACGGCGACGACGTCGTGATCGGCAGTCGCGGCGCGAAGCCGCTGACCCGGTACTTCCCCGAGCTGGTCGAGGCGTTCCGCGCCCAGTTCGGCGGACGCGACCACCCCGTGGTGCTGGACGGCGAGGTCATCCTGCGCTCGGGCGCACCGGGTGCCGAACGCCTCGACTGGGAGGCCCTGTCGCAGCGCATCCACCCCGCGGCCTCGCGCATCGCGAAGCTCAGCGTTGCGACCCCGGCGCAGTTCGTCGCGTTCGACCTGCTCGCCGTCGACGGCCAGGACCTCGTCGACCTGCCGTTCGACGAGCGGCGCGAGCGGTTGGAACAGCTCGGAGCCGACATGACGGACCCGCTCTTCGTCACGCGGACGACGCTCGACGTCGACCTCGCGCGTGAGTGGCTCACCACCTTCGAGGGCGCCGGCCTGGACGGGGTCGTCGCGAAACCCCGCGCGCGGCCCTACGAACCGGGCAAGCGCTCGATGCTCAAGGTCAAGCACCACCGCACCGCGGACGTCGTGGCGATCGGGTACCGGGTGCACAAGAGCGGCTCCGGCGTGGGCTCGCTGCTCGTCGGGCTCTACGACGAGGACGGCGAGCTCCGGCAGGTCGGCGGCGTCTCCGCCTTCTCGGACAAGCGCCGGGCCGCGTTGGTCGACGAGCTCGACCCCGTCGTGCTCCGCGATGCGGACGGGAGGCCCGTCACCGGTGACGGTGAACGGTCCCGGTTCTCGTCGGGTCGCGACACGTCCTTCGTCCGGCTGGCGCCGGAGCGGGTGCTCGAGGTGCGGTACGACCAGATGGAGGGCGACCGGTTCCGGCACACGGTGCAGTTCGAGCGGTGGCGGCCGGACCGCGACGCCGGGTCGTGCGGCTTCGAACAGCTCGAGGTGCCGAGGGCGTACGACCTGCACGACGTCCTCTCCTGACGGGAGGGACCGGCAGCGGAGGGCTGTCCGATTGCCGCTCTCGACGGAACATAGTTAGCCGAACTAGCGAAGTCATGCCAGGATGATCGCAGCAGCACAGGCGTCAACCCGGACGCCAGGGATCGGAGGGGATCGACATGAGCACCAGCACGCTTGTCCGCCACGATCGGCGGACTCCCTTCACGGAGGTCCGCGAGGCACGGCGCCAGCGCGCCCTGCAGCTCAGCGCGATCGTGAGCGCCATCGCCGGCGTCACCGCCACGGCACTCGCCCTCGTCACGATCGGGCTCGGCTCGTGATCGTTGACGGCATCACCGACGTCCACCGCGGCACGTGGTCGAGGCTGACCCGCCTGCACACCGCGAGCATCGGTCTCCCGACGCACACCACGCGCGTCGAGGATCAGGACCGTCAGCGGGACGTCAGCACCGCGTCCTGACGCTCAGCTCGACTTCTTCGCCCGGGACGGCTGCACACGCGGCGGCTCCCCCGGCATCTTCGGGAAGTCGGGCGGGAACGGGAGCTCACCCGCGCCGTTCGCCAGGTCGCGCTCCCACCACGCCAACAGCGGGGCGATGCTCGCCGGTTCCGCGTGCATGTCCCGCCACGGGTCGCCGACCGTCTGCAGGCGCTCGGGCACGGTCCGCACCGTGAACGACATCGGGTCGGCGGTGGGCAGTTCGTCCCAGGTGATCGGTGTCGACACCGACGCGTGCGCGAGTGCTCGCGGACTGTAGGCACCCGCCATCGTCCGGTCGCGGTTCGCCTGGTTGAAGTCGACGAAGACCCGCTGCCCCCGCTCCTCCTTCCACCACGCGGTCGTCACCCGGTCGGGCATCCGACGCTCGAGTTCCCGCGCCGCGGCGATCACCGCGTGCCGCACGTCCAGGAACTCGTACTCGGGACGGATCGGCGCGAACACGTGCAGGCCACGGTTGCCGCTCGTCTTGATCCACGTGGTCAGGCCGACCTCGTCGAGGACCCTGCGGAGTTCCTGCGCCACCGGCACCGTGTCCGAGAAGTCCGTGCCCGGCTGCGGATCGAGGTCGATGCGGAGCTGGTCCGGGTGGTCGCTGTCCTCGGCACGGGACGCCCACGGGTGGAACACGACGGTGTTCATCTGCGCTGCCCACACCGCCACCGCCGGCTCGTCGATCACGAGCTGCGGGTGGGAGCGGGCGCTCGGGTACGTCACGGTGACGGAGCGGACGTAGTCGGGGGCGCCCTTCGGCGGGTTCTTCGAGAAGAACTGCTCGCCGTCGACCCCTCCGGGGAACCGCTGCAGCGAGATCGGCCGGCCGCCGTTCGCCCGGACGAAGGCGTCGCCCACCGTGATGAGGTACTCGGCCAGGTCGCGCTTGGTGATCCCCGCCTCGGGCCAGAGCACCCGCGAGGGGCTGCTGATCCGGACCTCGCGGTCGCCGTCGGGGCCGGGCACGGTCAGCACCGTCGCTTCACTCGCCATGCGACGGACCGTACACGCGTCCCCGCGGCAGGCCCCAGGCCCGCCCTGTGGGGCGGCAGGATGGGCGGGTGGACACCGCGTACCTCGGCATCGACCTGGCGTGGGGCCTCGGCTCCCCCACCCGCGCCCCGAACGAGACCGGGCTCGTCGCGATGGACCACGACGGCACGATCACCGACGCCGGCTGGGCCCGCGGGGTCGCCGAGGTGACCGACTGGATCGTGGGGCACCTGGGCCCGCGCACCCTGGTCGCCGTCGACGCCTCGCTCGTCGTGACGAACCCGACCGGCATCCGCGAGGCCGAACGCCAGGTCGGGCAGCGCTACGGCCGGTGGAAGGTCGCCGCCAACCCGACGAACCTGGCGTCCGCGGCGAGCGCCGGTGCCCGACTGCTCGACGCGCTCACGGAGCACGGCCTCGGGTACGTGTCGAGCACCGAGGCGATGCGGGAGCGCACCGGTCCGGCGATGTTCGAGTGCTACCCGTACACGACCCTGGTCGGCGTCGAGGAGCTCGGCTACGACGTCGAACGTCCCCGCTACAAGCGCCTCGACCTGAAGATCCCCGCGGCCGAGGCCCGGGCCCGCCGTGCCGAGGCCTTTGACGAGCTGGTCCGGCGGCTGCGCGGGACGCCGCTCGACCCACCAATGCTGCTCGACTCGCACCCGCTGACGCGCGCACTGGCAGACCCGTCGGTGCTGCACGGCCCGACGCACAAGCACCGCGAGGACCTGCTCGACGGTGCGCTGTGCGCCTGGACCGCCGCGTTCTGGGAGCGACACGGCGACGGGCGAGTGCAGATCCTGGGCGGCGATCGGGACCTCCAGACCGACACGCTGGACGAGGCGGGCCGCCGGCCCGTCATCGTGGCGCCGGCGCGCCCGTCGCAGCGGGGGCCACGCGGCTAGGGTTGAGCGGTGAGCGCCACGACCGAACCCCTGCACATCGGGCTGGTGTCGCTGCACACCTCCCCCGGCGACGAACCGGGGTCGGGCGAGGTCGGCGGCATGAACGTCGTCGTCCGGCACCAGGCCGAGGCCCTGGCCGACCGGGGCCACCACGTCGACATCATCACGCGCCGTTCCGCTCCGACGCAGCCCGACTCCGTGTCGCTCGTGCCGGGCGTGTGCCTGCGGTTCCTGTCCGCGGGGCCGGCCGAGCCGGTGCCGAAGGGCGAGCACGACGCGTTCATCGAGCCGTTCCGGCAGGGACTCGAACAGCTCGGACCGTTCGACGTCCTGCACTCCCACCACTGGTTCTCCGGTGCTGCCGCCCTGCCGGTCGCCCGCGAGCGGGGCATCCCCCACGTGCAGTCCTTCCACTCGATCGCCGCCGACCCCGCGACGCCGCTGTCCGAGGGCGAGCGCCCCGAGTCGGCCGGTCGCATCGCGGGCGAGGAACGGCTCGCCCGGGAGTCGGACGCCGTCGTCGCGGTGTCCGAGGCCGAGGCGTCGACCGTCCGCACCCGGCTCGGCGGCGACACCGCTCGCACCTGGATCGTGCCGCCGGGTGTCGACGGGTCCGTCTTCCGCCCGGCTGCGGCCGGCGCGCGCCGCGCCGCCACCCCCTACGTGGTCGCGGCGGCCCGTGTCCAGCCGTTGAAGGGGCTGGACCTGGCGATCGAGGCGATCGCCGGCATCAGCCTGGAGGCCCGCCCCACGTTGGTCATCGCGGGTGACGCCTCGAGCGAGGCGGGCGACTACGTGGACGAGCTGCGTCGGCTCGCCGCCGCGCACGGCATCGCCGACCGCGTCACCTTCATCGGACCGCAGTCGCGCGCCGACCTGGCGTTCCTGTTCCGTGGCGCGGCAGCCGTGCTCGTGCCGTCGCACTCCGAGACGTACGGACTCGTCGCGCTCGAGGGGTCCGCTTCCGGGGTGCCCGTCGTGGCCGCCGCCGCCGGGGGGCTGCGTGAGGCCGTGGTCGACGGCGAGACGGGCGTCGTGCTCGAGTCGCGTGATCCCGGGGTGTGGGCCGCGGAGATCGAGCGGATCCTGACCGACGGCCCGTACGCGGCTGCCCTGGCCGCTGCGGGTCGGGAGCACGCGGAGCGCCTGAGCTGGGAGCGGTCCGCCGCCGGACTCGAGGACGTCTACCACCGGGTGCTCGGTCGATCGTGAGCGATCCGGACGGGCGCGACCGGTTCGTCCGGTTCTGGGAGGCGCTCGACGCCGTGCCGGTCGAGCCCGACGCCGAGGCCCTGTACGACGTGCGCTCGGACGAGGGGCGCCTGCGCCGCACGAACCTGTCGCGGTACCTCGAGCGGCTCGCACCGACGGCGGACACCGTGCTGGTGGCCGAGGCCCCGGGCTGGCGCGGCATGACGAACACCGGGATCCCCTTCACGAGCATGCGGGAGCTCGGGCCGGAGTACCGCGTCCCGCCGGAGCCGACCGCACCGTGGGAGGCGTCGTCACGGGTCGTGCACGCTGCCCTGCAGGGGTGGACCGGCCCGCTGCCCGTGGCCTGGGCGATCTTCCAGCACCACCCGTTCGTGGCCCCGGACCGGCTGACGAACCGCACGCCCCGACCGGCCGAGGTCCGGGCCGGCGCACCGGTCGCACTCGCCCTCGTGGAGGCCCTCGGCGGCGCCGATCGGGTGCGGGTCGTCGCGGTCGGTCGGAAGGCGCAGGGTGCGCTCGCCCTCGCCGGCATCGACGCGACGGCCGTACGGCACCCCGCGCAGGGCGGGGCCAGACAGTTCACCGAGCAGCTGCACGCGCTGTCCCGGTGATCCCCGCCGGCGGTCAGGCGGAGCGGACCTCGACGCCCTTGGCCGCCAGGCGTTCCGCGACGTGCGCCGGCAGCGGCGCCGCTGCGTACACCGTGCGGAGTTCCGGCAGGTCGAGCAGATCGTCCCAGTTCTGCGGGTCGAAACGGTCGTCGGAGCCGTCCCAGCCCGGGTGCACGTCCTGCAGCACCTCGAGGTCGGAGTCGACGGTGAGCTCGGTCACCAACGACAGGTGCGACGGCAGGAGTTCGAGGTCGTCGTAGTACTCGCGGGCACGGTCGTCCTGGCCGTCGACGTCGAGGTCCTCGTCGCTCTCGTCCTCGGCATCGGGGTCGTAGGGGTCGAGGACGTCCAGGTCGTAGCAGAGGACGTCGAGCACCAGGAGCTTCGCGTTGAAGTCCGCGAACTCGATGGGCTCCTCGGTGGTGTTCGACTGCTGGTCCATGGCCCGGAGCGTATCCGTCACCGGACCACCGTGTTGCGATCGCGAGAAACCTCCCTGTGGGACTGGACAGCAAGGCATCGCACACGAAAGGGTGACGCATGGCCACAACCAAGTCGGACCACCCGAAGTCGGAGACCCCCGAGCTCCGCAGGGTCCTCGGTCCCAAGCTCCTGCTGCTGTTCATCATCGGCGACATCCTGGGGACCGGCGTCTACGCGCTCACCGGGCAGGTGGCGGCGGAGGTCGGCGGAGCAGCGTGGCTCCCCTTCCTCATCGCCTTCGCGGTGGCGCTGCTGACGGCGTTCTCGTACCTGGAGCTCGTGACGAAGTACCCGCAGACCGCCGGTGCCGCCCTGTACGTGCACAAGGCGTTCGGCATCCACTTCGTCACCTTCATCGTCACGTTCATCGTCATGTGCTCGGGCATCACCTCGGCGTCCACGGCGTCGCGAGCGTTCGCGGCCAACCTCGGCGCGGGCTTCGGACTCGAACTGCCGAACGGCGTGGTGATGCTCATCGCGATGGGCTTCATGCTCGCCGTGATGCTCGTCAACTTCCGCGGTGTGAGCGAGAGCGTCAAGACGAACGTCGTGCTGACGCTGGTCGAGCTGTCCGGTCTCGTCATGGTGATCCTGATCGGCTTCTGGGCGATCGCCGGCGGCAACGCGGACTTCTCCCGCGTGGTCATGTTCGAGACGCCGGAGGACAAGTCCCTGCTGCTGTCGATCAGCACGGCGACCTCGTTGGCCTTCTTCGCGATGGTCGGGTTCGAGGACTCGGTGAACATGGCCGAGGAGACGAAGGACCCGTCGCGCATCTTCCCCAAGGTCATGCTCACCGGCATCGGCATCACGGCCGTCATCTACGTGCTCGTGTCGATCTGCGCCGTGGCCGTCGTGCCGATCGGCGAACTCGCCGGCAACGAGACCCCGCTCGTGACGGTCGTGCAGACCGCCGCCCCGGACTTCCCCATCGCCGACCTGCTGCCGTTCATCTCGATGTTCGCCGTCGCCAACACCGCCCTGATCAACATGATGATGGCGTCGCGACTGCTGTACGGCATGAGCAAGCAGGGCGTGCTGCCGGGCTTCCTGTCCCGCATCTCCCCCGCGCGCCGCACCCCGTCGACCGCGATCTTCTTCACCACGCTCATCTCGCTCGCGCTGATCGGCTGGGTCTCGCTCGACCCGGAGTCGCCCATCGTCGTCGTGCTCGGTGGCACGACCTCGCTGCTGCTGCTGACCGTGTTCGCCGTCGTGAACGTCACGGTGCTGGTGCTGCGGCGCGACCGGGTCGGCCACAAGCACTTCCGCGCCGGCGTGATCATCCCCGTGATCGGCGTGATCACGTGCCTGTGGCTGGTGCTGCCGTTCTCGTCCGGACGTGACCCGCAGCAGTACCAGATCGCCGGCGCGCTGCTGGCCCTGGGCGTGCTGCTCTGGGTCGTCACGTGGTTCACGCACGGCCGCAAGCAGGCCGAGAAGGCACCGACCGGCCTCGTCACCGAGCCGACCAAGGTGCAGCGGCCGCCGCACGACCGCCGCGACGGCTGATGGACGCGACGAGTGTCATCTGGACCGTGGTCATCGCGGTGATCGCCGTGCTGTCGCTGTCTGCCGGGGGCTGGCGCCTGCGTCGCCGTCGCCGCGACGACCGACGCGACGGCTGATCCCCGCGCTCGACGGCCGACTCGTCTGCTGATCGCCGCGTTCGACGAGCGCCGCGCCGTCTGATCGCCGCGCTCGTCTGACCCGTGACGGTCCTGGTTCGCGAAGCCCCCGCTTCGTGCACCAGGACCGTCACTCGTCGTCGGGGATCTGCCCTCCCTGCGGCGAGCAACCGCCGGCGCACCCTGGCGCCCGCCCCGCGACCACGGCGGGCCGCCGCACGGTTCCCAGGAGGTGCCCGTACGCTCGTGCTGCTCTTCCTGCTCCGCCCGTCCAGCACCCGCCCAGCCCGTCGAGAGGTCCCGCCATGCGCCGTGTCGGCATCACCCTCGCCTCGGTGTTCGGCGCCGGGATCGTGGCGGTCGGCATCGGCGTGGTCGTCCTCGTGGTGATCGCGGTCAACTCGATCGCCGGCATCGCGAAGTCGAGCGCCGCCACCCCGACGCCCGCGTGCCCGGCCGTCGCCGCGAAGACCGTGGGCGGCATGGTCGTGCCCGCCGGACCCGTCGGCGGCTTCTGCCAGGACCGCCTGGTGAACGCCGCGCACGTCATCCGGGCGGCGCAGGCACTGGGCATCGGGCCGCACACCCAGGCCGTCGGGGTGATGACCGCGATCGGCGAGTCGAGCCTGGTGAACCTGGACCACGGCGACGCCGCCGGCCCGGACAGCCGCGGCCTGTTCCAGCAGCGCGACAACGGTGCGTGGGGCACGTACGAACAGCGGATGGACCCGTACACGGCGGCGTCGATGTTCTACGCGAAGCTCGTGAAGATCCCGGGCTGGAAGACGATGACCCCGACGCAGATGGCGCACGCGGTGCAGGTCAACTCGGATCCCGACCACTACGCGAAGTCGTGGCCCGAGGCGAAGGCGATCGTCGAGGAACTCACGGGCGCGACCGTGCCGGACACCGCCCCGCAGGGCTGAGCGGTCACGAGGCCAGCGCACGCGCACCCTCGTCGAACTCGATCACCGCCGTGCCCCCGGTGTGCACGACGACCTGGGCGCGGAGCCGGACGGACTGCTCGTCGAGGGCACACGCGCACGCGTCGATCCACCCCCAGTCGGCCGGTGTGAGCCGGTCGGCGTCGGGGCGTTCCCACGCCAGCACGACGTCGGCGGCACCGAGCTGCGTGACGACGTCTGCGATCAGGGCCGCGAAGTCCTCGACGTGCTCGTCCGGTTCGACCGGCAGGTCGGCGATCGGCAGCAGGAACGGGATCGGCATCCCGCGGTCGTCGAGGAAGAGCACCCAGCACTGGGGTCGGATGGCCCGCTCGATGACGGCGGTGACGAGTCGGACGACGTCGTCGTCGGTGCGGACGGGTTCTCGGATGAGACGGTCGAGCATGTCGGTGTCAGGCATGCCCCCAGCGTGGCCGGACCACCGCCGCCGATGAGCTCCGACCGGACTCCTGTGGACGGATCACTGCACCCGCGCTGCCTGTGGAGGAGAGCCGGGTCAGATGCCGCGCGACACCGAGCTGTCGACGAGGAGCATCGCCGCGAAGAACACCACCACGACGGCCGCCATGCCGACGAGCACCGCCGGCCACGTCAGCCGGCGTCGGACGAGCCGCAGCACGCTCACGACGAGCGTCGCCACGAACAGCACCGCGACCAGGATCGGACCGGCGACGACGACCGAGTCACCGAGCGCCGCGTTGCAGGAGTTCCCGGGTGCCGCACACGACACGAACGCCAGCGACAGGAGCTTGATGCCCCAGCCCGCCGCCAGCGCCTCGACCGTGAGCACGACGAGCAGCGCCGTGGAGGCGACCAGGTCGGCCACGCGACGACGACCGGCCAAGGGGTGGCGGGCCTCCCGGCCGAACCGCGCCGGAGCGGACGCGAGCGGGTCCGGGCCGGCCGCAGCCGACGGCCCCGTCCGCTCCGGCGACCCGGCCATCAGGGACGCCGGCCGCGCGTCGACCAGAGGGCGAGCGCGATGAGGAGCGGCTGGCCGAACAGGCGGCCGAAGCGCTTCTCGTCGGTGTCCAGACCGAACGCGTCGCGACGGTTGACCCACTGCGACAGGTTGCCGGGGAAGATCACCGTGAAGAACAGCGCGGCGACGTTGCCGACCAGCCGACGGGACCGCTTCGGCGCGAGCACGAGCGCCGAACCGAGCGTGATCTCCGCCACCCCGGACGCGAGCACGGTCGTGTCCTCGTCGAGCGGCACGAAGTCGGGCACCTGGGCGGTGAACTCCCGACGCGCGAACGTGAGGTGACTGGTGCCGGCGAACACCAGTGCCAGGCCGAGCAGGACGCGGAAGAAGGAGCGCATGCCTCCATGGTGCCCGCTCGCCGGACCGGGCGCCCACGCGGCGTTCCCCGGGCGTGTACGGATCGCGGTCTGCTCGCTAGATTCAGACCCATGGGAGCTGCCGCAGGGGACCACGAACCACCGGCGGCACCTGCGACCGTCGCGGTGCTGCTCGCGCCGCTCGCCTTCTACCTCGGCATCATCGTCCCGGCGCAGTCCACGGTCCGGCACGTGCTGCTCGGCGCGGTGTTCGGGCTCGTCTGCGTGCTGAGCGGGATGCGGGCGCTCCGGATCGCCGGGCGTCGCCGAGCGGTGCGGGTATGGGCGTGGGTCGGCATCGTCATCGGCACCGTCGGCCTGGTGATGCTCGTGTGGCAGGTGCTCGTCATCGTGACGGGTGGCGCGTTCCCGCCGCCGTTCTGGTCGCCGTACGCCCACCGCTGACGCGGGTCACCAGCCGAAGGTGCCGGCCCCGCCCTTGAACGGCCCGACGATGTCGGCCGTGATCCAGCCGCCGTAGAAGTCACCCTCCTGCGCCTGCACGACCTCGCCGCCGACCTCGCAGGAGTCCATCGCCGACGGGTAGATCGCCACGTGGTCCCGCAGCGACTCGTACCCGGGCTCGGGCGTCGGGTAGTCCCAGGCGGCGCGGCTGGCGACCGTGCCGTCACCGCCGACGACGTCGAAGTAGCGCGCACGGCCCTTGAACTCGCACATGCTCGAGCCCTCGGCGCGGACGAGCGAGCCCTCGGCCATGTCGGCGACCGGCAGGTAGTAGACCGGCGGGTGCGACGTCTCGAGCACCCGCACGGCGTCGGTCGTGTCCGCCACGACCGTGCCGCCGAGCCGGACGACCACACGGTCGGTCACGGGCTGCACGGCCGGCGGGCGGGGGTAGTCCCAGACCGATTCCTGTCCGGGGCCGGGTTCGATCCGCTTCGGGTGACGCATGCACCTCGTCTACGCCCTCTGCCTGCGCTCAGCCCGGACGGCGGGCGTGTCCTGCTCCGGTGCCGACCCGTCTCGGTCCGATGGGACCGTGCGCCGATCGCCCGCCGGGTGCACCATGGGCGGGTGACGACGACGACACGAACGCTCTTCCGACGGAAGCCGATCGACACCATCGACGACGAGACCGGGGGCGAGGGCGGCCTGAAACGGCACCTCGGCCTCTGGCAGCTCACCGCGATCGGCATCGGCGGGATCATCGGCGCGGGCATCTTCACCCTCGCCGGCACGGTGGCGAACGGCGTCGCCGGGCCCGCGGTGCTCATCAGCTTCCTGGTCGCGGGCGTCGCCAGCGCTGCCGCGGCCCTGTCCTACGCCGAGTTCGCGGGCCTCATCCCCAAGGCCGGCAGCGCCTACACGTACGGCTACGCCGTGCTCGGCGAGATCGTCGGCTGGTTCATCGGTTGGGACCTGCTGCTCGAGTACACGGCGATCGTGGCGGTGGTCGCGATCGGCATCTCCGGCTACGTCGGGTTCCTGGTCGGTCAGTTCGGCATCGACCTGCCCGCCTGGATGCTCGGCGCGCCCGGCACCGGTGACGGCCACGTCGTCGACGTCTTCGCGATCATCCTGTGCCTGCTCACCGCCTTCGTGCTCACCCGCGGCATCCGCAGCGCCGCACGGTTCGAGTTCGTCGCCGTCGGCATCAAGGTCGCACTGGTCGTGCTCATCGTGGTGCTCGGCGTGTTCCACATCAACAGCGCGAACTACTCCCCGTACTTCCCGTTCGGGTTCGGCGGCGTGATGACGGGCGCCGCGACCGTGTTCTTCGCCGTGTTCGGCTACGACGCGATGTCCACCGCGGCCGAGGAGTCCACCGACGCCCGCAAGCACATGCCGAAGGCGATCCTGCTGTCCCTGGGCATCTCGATGGTGCTCTACGTGCTGGCGACGCTCGTGCTCACCGGGATGCAGAAGTACACCGACATCGACCCGGCGTCGGGCTTCTCGTCGGCGTTCGCGTCCGTCGGGCTCGGCGGTGTCGCGAACGTCATCGCGATCGGGGCCATCGTCGGCATCGTCACCGTCCTCGTGACCTTCATGCTCGGTGCCTCGCGCGTCTGGTTCTCGATGAGCCGCGACGGCCTCATGCCGAAGTGGTTCGCGAAGACCGACCCCAAGCGGCACGTCCCCACCCGCGTCACGTGGATCCTCGGCATCGCGTCGGCGATCCTGGCCGGCGTGCTGCCCATCGGCGTCGTCGCGGAGCTGACGAACATCGGCATCCTGCTGGCGTTCGTGGTGGTCTGCTCCGCCGTGATCGTGCTGCGCTACCGGCAGCCCGACCTGGACCGCCAGTTCCGGCTGCCGTTCATGCCGGTGATCCCGATCATCGGTGTCGTCGCGTCGCTGTGGCTCGTGACGTTCCTGCAGTGGGAGACGTGGGTGCGGTTCGGGATCTGGTTCGCGATCGGGCTCGGGGTGTACTTCGGCTACTCGCGGCGGCACAGCGAGTTGGCGAAGCCCGCGAAGGACTGACGACAGCGCCGCGCGAGACGGCGGCGCAGCCGCGCTCCGACCCTCAGCGCCGCAACGTCTCCCGCGGGTACTCCCCGAACCGCGCCGCGTACACCGACGCGAACCGCCCCATGTGCGCGAACCCCCACCGACGCGCGACGTCGGCCACCGAGGTCGCGTGCGGGTCGAGCACGACGAGCTCGTCGCGCACCCGCCCGAGCCGGACCTCGCGCAGGTACGTCATCGGCGAGCGCTCGAACGCGCGCTGGAACGACTCCTGGATCCCGCGGATGCTCAGCCCGGCGGCGGTCGCGATGTCCGCGACGGTCAGCGGCTCGTGGGCGTGCGCCTGGATGAACTCGACCGCCGCGCGCAGCCGGCCGTCGCTCCGCGTGCCGTACCCGGCGGGGAAGCGCTCGGCCTGCATCGGGTAGAGCCGGAGCAGGGCGCGGGCGACCCCGCGCTGCGCCTCGTGCCATGCGAGCGACTGGTCGCCCTCCTCGCGCAGGGCGCGGACGGCACCGGCCACGGCCGTCCGCCACGCGCCGATCGCGGCCGCGTCGGGCTCGGTCCGCCAGTCGAAGGTCAGGGTGCCGTCGACCAGGTGGTCCTCGGCGGCGACGTCGAGCACCAGGTCCCGACGCAGGTGCACCAGGCGCTGGTCCCAGTCCTGGTACTCCATCTCGAAGCGGCGCTCGACGGGGAACATCGTGGGGACCCCTGGTCGCATGCGGACCTCGTCGCGGCCGACGTCGACGCGGGCCTGCCCGGACTCGAGCCACTGCACGACGACCTCGCCCTCGGTGGCGACGTCGCCCCGCAGGTAGCCGTGCATCTGCGAGCGGCGGATGCTCAGTTGGTCGTCACCGACGGCGACGTACTTGTACCAGTAGTCCTGGTCGAGGGGCCGGGAGTACCAGGCCTTGCCCGCGTACATGCCGGCGAGCGAACTGATCGCGGAGTCGGTGTCCTGCCCGGCGACCGCGATGAGTGACCGTGGGGGCGTGTCACGGGGAGCGGGTGTGACGGCCCCGGTGCTGCTGTCGCTCATCTGGGCTCCTCCCTGCTCGGTCAGAAGGGTGCGGGAGCACGCGGTCTGTGCTCCCCACGCTAGGGAGGGTCACCGCGTCCGACAAGCCAGCTTCGTTCCCTGGCCTAACGGCCGGTCCAGCGCACCCATCCGTGCACCTGGGCGGCGGCGCTCTCCAGCGAGGAGTGCGCGCCGACGAGCGAGTGGTCCGGCGAGTCGACGGTGTACTGCGCGCTCCGCGTGACGTCGCAGACGAGCTCCGAGTCGAGCAGCACGTTCCAGTGGTCCTCGGAGTCGTGCACCCAGTGCAGGCGGTCCGGCATGAGCGTGTCCAATCCATCGTGGACCGCAGTCGTCGCGTCCTCCCCGGACGGTAGTCCTGTCGCTTGACAGGGCTCCCGGGTGGCGGTGCGGGATGGTCGGTGGTGGCTGGCACGATGGGGTCCGTGCCAGCAGCCCCGATGATCGACGCCGTCGACGTCATCCGTTTCGTCGGGCCGCAGACCTTCGGCCGTGCGCGCGACGTCGTGCGGGCCGGTCTGGTGGACGAGGCCACCTGGCACCCCGACGACGGCACGGTCACTGCGACCGTCTCCGGCACCGCCGACGACCCGTACGAGCTGCGGATCGACACCACCCCGGCCCGTGGCGACTTCGTCCGCCCGGTCCGGAGCACCTGCAGCTGTCCCCTCCGCGGCGACTGCAAACACGTCGCCGCCGCGCTGCTCACCATCAACGCCCGCGCACTCGCCGCGAACGCCGGCCCACGCCCGGAAGCGCCGGCTCCGCCACCGTCGGACTGGAGGCACGACCTCGCCCGCCTCGCCGGTGACGACGAGCAGGCGGTCGCCCCGCAGGGCACACGGATGGGCCTGCAGTTCGAGTTGCGTGACGCGGTCCCCGCCCGGCTCGCCTCCCGCGCTCGCGCGGCCGGCAGGGCGCTGCCGGCGCCTTCGCGCTCCGTCCGGCTCGGGGTCCGCCCGGTGACCCGCAGCGACGCCGGCAACTGGGTCCGAGGGCAGCTGACCTGGGGCACGCTCCCCTACTCGCAGAACCGCCTGGGCGTCGGCGCCGAGCAGCACGCCTGGTTCCTGCAGCTCGCGGCCCTGCACCGTGCCGGGCAGCTCGCGGGGCTGCCGGGCGAGAGCGACTGGCTGCACCTCGACGACTTCCGCAGTCCGCTGCTGTGGCCGCTGCTGCGGCAGGCCGCGGCGCTCGACATCGCGTTCGTCACCGGCAAGCGCGAGGGCGGTGCGGTCCTCGGCGAGCAGGCGCAGGTGCTGCTCGACCTGGCGCGGCACGACGGCGCCGTGGTGATCGGAGCGAGCGCCGTGCTCGACGGCCGGCCCGTCGTGCCCGGAGCCGCGCGGATGATCGGCGACCACGGCGTCTACGTCTTCCGTGAGGCCCCCGACTTCACCGTCGGCCTCGCTCCGACACCCGCGCCCGTGCCGGCGGACCAGCGCCGGATGCTGCTCGAGGGATCGCGCATCACGGTGCCGGACGCCGAGGTCGACGAGTTCCTGGCCGACTGGTCGCCCCGGCTGCGTGGTGCCCTCGGCCTGGTCAGCTCCGACGGGTCGGTGGAGCTGCCCGAGCGCACCCCGCCCGAGCTCGTGCTCACCGCAACGTTCGAGCCGGCCCGGGCGCCGCGCACCGACGACCGGGTGCACCTGCACTGGCGCTGGCACGTCGACGGTCGGAAGGACCCGGTCTCGCTGCACGGGCCGCTCCCCGACCTGTCGGTGCTCCGCGCCGCCGACGACGACGATCCGACCGGCACCGACGTTCCGTCCGGCACCGACGCCGGTCCCGTGGCGGACCCGGCCGCGGCGGTGGAGCCGACCACGGCGACGACGCAGGCCGACGACGCGGCACAGGCCGGGCCTCCCGACCGCCCGACGGGACCGGGTGGCGGACTGGACTGGTTCCAGGACGGCACCATCGACGGGGCCGACGTCGCGGTGTTCGCGAACGAGCTGCTGCCGGAGCTGCCCGCGCTCGGCATCCGCACGGTGGTGCAGGGTGAGCGCCTCGACTACGAGCGGTTGAGCGGGCGGCCGCACATCCGCGTGACGACGATGCCGTCGGACAAGCACGACTGGTTCGACCTCGGCATCATCGTCAGCGTCAACGGCAAGCAGATCCCGTTCACACCGCTGCTCACCGCGCTCGCGAGCCGGCAGCGACGACTGAAACTCGTCGACAACTCGTACCTGTCCCTCGCCGACCCCGCGTTCGACCGGCTCAAGGAGCTCATCGACGAAGCCCGCGACCTGGACGAGTGGGAGCCGGACCAGCCGATCGCCGTGACCCCGCTGCACGCCGGATTGTGGTCGGAGTTCGACCTGCTGGCCGACGAGACGTCGCACGACGAACGCTGGCAGGCCGTCACCGCCGGACTGCTCGGGGCGACTCCCCCGGGTGACGTCGCCGTACCGGACACCGTGCACGCCGAGCTGCGGCCGTACCAGCACGCCGGGTACGCCTGGTTGTCGTTCCTGGCGTCGCACGGCATCGGCGGGGTGCTCGCCGACGACATGGGGCTCGGCAAGACGCTGCAGGTGCTCGCGATGATCGCCGCCCGTCGTGCCGCCGACCCCTCGGCGCCGCCGTTCCTCGTCGTCGCGCCGACCTCGGTCGTGGGCAACTGGGCGGCCGAGGCGACGAAGTTCGTGCCGTCGCTGCGGGTCGCCACGGTCACCTCGACCTCGTTGAAGGACCCGGGGCTCGTCGCCCGGACGGCGTCGCAGGCCGACGTCGTCGTCACCTCGTACGCGCTGCTGCGGCTCGACGCCCAGGCGTGGACCGACCTGCCGTGGTCGGCACTCGTGCTCGACGAGGCGCAGTTCGTGAAGAACCCGCAGTCCCAGACCCACCGCGTGGCGTCGGAGCTGCAGGCACCGGTGAAGTTCGCGATCACCGGCACCCCGCTCGAGAACGGGCTGACCGACCTGTGGGCACTGTTCCACATCGTCGCGCCCGGGCTGCTGTCCACCTGGACCCGGTTCGGCGACGACTACGTGAAGCCCCTCGCCTCCCCCGACCTGCGCGGCGAGGCTCGACAGCAGCTCACCGCGCGGCTGCGGCGACGGATCCGGCCGCTCATGCTCCGGCGCACGAAGGAGGCCGTGGCCGCCGACCTGCCGCCCAAGCAGGAACAGGTCGTCCGCGTCACGCTCGACCCCGCGCACCGGGAGCTGTACGAGCGCACGTTGAACCGGGAGCGGCTCAAGGTCCTCGACCTCATCGACGACCTGTCGAAGAACCGGATGATCGTCTTCCGGTCGCTGACGCTGCTGCGGATGCTCGCGCTGTCGCCGGCGCTGGTGTCGCCGCCGACGAGCGACTCGGACGTCTCCGCATCTCCGATCCCCTCGGCCAAGCTGGACCTGCTGCTCGACGAGCTCGAACAGCTCGCCGCCGAGGGTCGCCGTGCCCTGGTGTTCAGCCAGTTCACCTCGTTCCTGCGGATGGTGTCCGACGCCCTCGACGCCCGGGCCATCGGGTACGAGTACCTCGACGGCTCCACGCGCAAACGCCCCGAGGTCATCGAGCGCTTCCGGCGGGGCACCGCGCCCGCGTTCCTCATCTCGCTCAAGGCCGGCGGGTTCGGGCTCACCCTGACCGAGGCGGACACCGTGTTCGTGCTCGACCCGTGGTGGAACCCCGCCGCCGAGTCCCAGGCCGTCGACCGCACGCACCGCATCGGCCAGACCCGGTCGGTCACGGTGCAGCGGTTCATCGCCGAGGACACCATCGAAGAGAAGGTGCTGGCCCTCGCCGCGAAGAAGGCCGAACTGTTCGCCACGATGATCGACGACGACGCCCTGTTCGCCGACGACCTGACCGCCGACGACATCCGTTCCCTGCTGGCCTGAGCCGCCGGCCCGTTCGACCCCGCACCACGTTCCGCCCCGCACCACCGTTCCGCCCGCAGCACCTGGAGTCCCACCGCATGACGTCCCGCCGACGCCGCAGCCGCATCACCCTGACCTCTGTCATCGTCGTCCTGGCCATCGCCCTCGGCGGGTACGCGCTCGACGCCACCGGCGCCCTGGAGCCCGACGCCGCCGGTGAGCCCGCCGCCCGTGACACGACCCCGAGCCGACCGCAGGGCGCATCGACGGAGCCGAGCCGGGCCTCCAGTCCGACCGTCAGCCGGGGCGCCGACACCGATGCAGCCGCCGCTCGCGCGCTGCTCGCCGACCTGCCCGTCAAGGGCAAGGCGGCCGGCACCGGCTACGACCGTACCGGTCAGTTCGGCAGCGCCTGGCTCGACGTCGACCGCAACGGCTGCGACACCCGCAACGACGTGCTGGCCCGCGACCTGACCGGCATCACCCGCGAGGGGCGCTGCAAGGTCCTGACCGGCACCCTCGTCTCGCCGTACACGGGCGCGACCGTCGACTTCGTCCGCGGCAACACGACGTCGACGCTCGTGCAGATCGACCACGTCGTGGCGCTCGAGAACGCCTGGCGCACGGGCGGTCAGCGGCTGTCGCAGGACACCCGCGAGGCGCTGGCGAACGACCCGATGAACCTGTTCGCGGTCGACGGGCGGTCGAACTCGCAGAAGGGCTCCGGCGATGCCGCGACCTGGTTGCCCGCGAACAAGGCGTTCCGCTGCACCTACGTCGAACGCCAGGTCACGGTGAAGGCGAAGTACCGACTGTGGGTCGCGCCGGCAGAGCGGGACGCGATGGTGCGGGTGCTCGACGCCTGCTGACAGGGCTGTCGGCCACTGCTGGGCGTCGGGTTCCATCCTGGAGGCCCGGCTCGCCCCGCTCCGCTGGCTCACCGTGACAGCATGGCTGGCGTGAGTACCGATCAGACGAACGGATCAGCCTTCGGCCGCGGCGTCGACAAGGCGCCGCCGAGCGCGGCCGCCGAACTCCGACGGCGGCTGGCCGCCTCGCCGGCGGGCTTCCTGCGCAGCGCGGCATGGGTCCCCTGGAAGCCGGAGGGCACTCCGGAGGGCGGCAGCGTCGCCCACGTGATCATCCGGGACAAGCCGTTCGTGCCCGTCTTCACCGACCCCGCCGAACTCGCCGCCGGGCTGCCCGACAACGAGGGGCGTCCCGTGCCGATGTCCGAACTCGTGTCCGCACTGCCCGAGGAGTTCGGCATCGTGGTCGACCCGACGAGTGCTGCCGACGCGAACTTCCTGCACGCGGACGTCCTCGCCGAGATGCGGGCGCAGATGCAGGGCGGCGTCCCGACCGACGACGACTGACCCGCACTGTCTGCGGCTCGGAGCATCCGTCGTCAGGCAGGCGCAATCGCCGTCGCGGCGACCGCCCACCAGTACCCGAGCAGACCGCCCGCCGGAACGGCCAGCACCGCGAGGACCCGAGCGCGGCGCATGAGGCTCCGACGGGAGCGCGCGTCGGCGATCTCGCGTTCGAGCCGTTCGAAGCGCTGCACGTGGCGGAGTGTGTCGTCGATGATGACGGCATCCACGTGCCACGTGCCCCGTTCCTCGGCCAGCATCGAGAGGAAGCGCACGGCTTCGTCCGAGTGCACACGCGGCAGACCGCGGATCCACCTCCCCACGTGCTCGGGCTGGAGGACCACGGCTGCCGGCGACTTCTTGCCGAACCGGAGCTCCGCGGCCGCGACGACCAGGATCGGCTGCACGAGGATCGGACCCCCTGCCGCCGCCGACAGCAGGGTCGTCGCACGCTGCCCCTCGGCCAGCGCGCGGTGCAGGTGCGGCGTCCGCTGACCGTTCACCATCAGCGTGCGTCCGCCCGCCCAGACTGCGTGACCGGAGTGGTTCTTCGTGTTGATCGAGAACACGCCGGTCGGACCGACCACGACGTGATCGATGTCCGTGGTGCCCGTCCCGATCGGAACGGCGTGCAGGACCGTGAAGTCCGGGCCGAGTTGCTCCAGCTGCGTCGCGACCTGCCGCTCGCCGATCGCGCCCTTGAACCAGGAACGGGCTTCGGGACGGAGCGGGTCGTGTCCCCAGAACCGCTGCCGGGCGGTCCGCGCGGGGCCTTCGGCCTGGATCGCGAGACACTGCTGCATCACGGCGTACCCGGGCTTCCGGGCGCGGAGGGTCAGCGGGGCCGTTCCCTTCGGGCGCTGCCGGTCCGCGGCGATCGTGTGTTCCCCCATGCCTCCACCGTTCCAGGGCGGTGGATCGCCCGGCCAGCCCTCGTTCTGGCGTCACGACGCGGCGGGGGCGGTCGTGTTTCCGGGTCGTTGACGGTTCTGGTTCACGATCCTCGGAGTTCGCGAACCAGAGCCGTCAGGCGGCTCGGGATCGCCCAGCATCCTCCGCCAGGACGACACCGGCCGCGAACCCGACGACCGCCACGACGGTCACGATGCCGGCGGCTCGACCAGTTCGATGAAGCGCGAGAGCAGGGACAGCCCGGCGATGGACGGCGGCAGCCCCGTGGTGAGCGCCGGCGAGTACACGAGGTACGCCGCCCACTGCGCTCGCGACAACGCCACGTTCAACCGGTTCGGCATGAGCAGGAAGTCGAGCCCGCGCGGGATGTCCGCCGCGCTCGATGCCGCCAGTGACGTGATCGACACCACGGCCTCGCGCCCCTGGAACATGTCGACCGTGCCCACCTGCGTGCCACGGAGCCCGGCGCGGTCGAGGGCCTCGCGGATGAGCGCTCCCTGCGCGTTGTACGGCGCGACGACGATGACGTCCTGGTCCGTGAGCGCCCGTGACACATCGCCGTCGACCCAGCGGCGGCCGACCAGGTCCCGGGCGAGTTCGACGACCCGGGCGGCTTCCTCCGCCGAGGACGTCGTGTTCCCCGTATGCACCACGGGCACGGGGTGGACGCCCGGGTCGAGGTCGTCCAGGTGTCGCCCGCTGACGAGCGAGCTGAGCTGCCCGTCGTAGGACAAGCCTGACACCGACGCCGTCAGCGCGGGCTCCATCCGCCGGGTGTGCGCGAGGAAGTAGCCGAACTCCGGCGGCAGCACGTGCTCGCCGTCCGCCAGCCACCCGAGCGCGGACTGGTCCACCGGCTCAGGGTGCGACCCCTGCGACACCTGTGGGAGCTGCTGCGGGTCGCCGAGCAGCAGCAGGCGCGTGGCGGCGACCGAGGACGCGATGGTCGGCGCCAGCGAGAACTGCCCGGCTTCGTCGACGACGAGCAGGTCGAGCGAGCGCCGCGGGACCGTGCCCTCGTTCGCGAACGTCCACGCGGTCCCGCCGACCACGCCCCCGGTCCCCGTCTCGGCACACGAGGACAGGAACGCCCCGAGTGCGGCGTTGTTCTTCACAGGGGTCCACACGGCGGCCTCGAGGTCGTCCTCGGTCGCACCGGACTTCGGCACCTTCACCACCCGGTCGGCCGGTACCCCCGCACGGACCACCGAGGCCAGGAAGTTCTCCGACGTCGCGTGCGACTGTCCGACCACACCGACCCGCCAGCCATGCTCGCGGACGAGGCGTGCGACGACGTTCGAGCCGACGTACGTCTTGCCCGTCCCGGGAGGACCTTGGATCGCCAGGTACGAGCGGTCGAGCCCGAGCAGCGTCGTGACCACCGCGGAGACGGTGTCGTCGGCGGCCACGGGCGCGAGTGCACCGCGCGGCGGCACCCGGCGGAGCAGGTCGAGCGCCGGGTCGGGCAGCATCGACGGCAGGGCGTCGAGGACCTCCTGCCCCCACTCGGCGATCGCCTCGGGCTGGGGCTTCGCGCGCGGCGGGGCGGCCGGCGCGAGCGCGACCGGGACGTCGTGGTGCGGCTCCCCGCCGCCGACGGGCAGGCTCTCCTTCACGACCACCTCGAACGCGTCGCCGTTGTCGAAGGCGTCCAGCACGACCGCGCGAGCCGACGCACCCTTCGAACCCGGCGCCGGAGCGGTGACCGACGGCGGAAGCGGGTCGTCGTAGACCAGGTGGGGCGTGCCTCCAGGCCGGAGCCGCGAACCGGGCGCGAGCGTCCCCGACAACCGGAGCTCTCGCGACTGCGACCGGGCACGCGGCAGCGTGTCCCAGTCGCGCTCGACGGACGCGCGCTCGACGACCAGCACGTCGCGGGTGTCGGCCCAGTCGTCAACCGGGTTGCGCAGGCGGTCGAAGTGGTCCTGCCAGAAGGTCTTGGCCTCGCGGCGGTGGTAGTCGATCGCGGCGGCGGCGAGCGCCAACGCGGTCTGGTCGGGCGTGCGGTCGAGCGCGTCGACGTCGTCGAGTTCCGCGGCGAGCGCCGTGTACACGGGGTTCGGCTCGCGCTCGACCGGGATCGGCGGCAGCAGCTCGTCCTGCTCGCTCGGCTCCTCGGGCCGCGGGGGCCGCAGCGACAGCAGCCAATCGCGCAGCCGGAGCGTCGAGCGGCAGTCGTAGGCGTTGTAGTCGGCGACCTGGTCGAGCATCCGCTGCCCCTCGACGGCGTCGCCGTTCCGGAGCTCCTCGATCGCGTCGACGTAGGCGGTGATGCTGTCGGCGGCGTTCGTGACGTCGCTCTCGCGCAGGTCCGACCCCATGTACAGCGGCTCGAGCTTCTTGATCGAGTAGCTGCGACTGCCGACGACCAGGGACTGGCGGACGATCGGGTACAGGTCGACCAGCACCCCGGACCGCAGCAGGTCGTCGACGGCTTCCTCGCCCACGCCGTGCCGGGCGGCGAGGGACAGCAGGTGCGTCCGCTCGTACGGGGCGTAGTGGTAGATGTGCATCCCGGGGTACTGCTCACGCCGCGCCTGGATGAACGCGAGGAACTGCTCGAGCGCAACTCGCTCGTCGCGGATGGTGTGCGCCCAGAACGCCGTGAACTCGGCCTGGTCGTCCACCAGGCCGAACAGGTAGTCGAGGCCCCAGTGGACGCCGTCCTCGGTGTGCAGTGGGTCGCCCTCGAAGTCGAAGAAGACGTCGCCCGCGTCGGGCGCCGGGATCGCGTCGAGCGCGCGCGGATCGAGGACCTCGAAGCGCGGCTTGGCTGAGTGTTCGTCTGCTCGGTGCGCGTCCTGGTCGGCTTCAGTCTCGGTCTGGAGGCGCGCCTGCCGCATCAGCCGATCCTGCGTGCTCCGCGACATGCCGGGCACGGCCGCGGTGCGGTCCGCCAGGTCGTCGATCGTCCGCACCCCCTGCCGGATCAGCTTCGTCCGCTGGTCGAGGCGCATGCCGGCGACGAGGACCAGGTCGCGGTGTTGCTGCACCTGGGTCTGGCAGATCGCGCACCGGCCGCAGCTGGAGTAGCGGGGGTCGCCCCAGTGGAGTTCGTCGTCGGCACCGAGGCGCTCGGCGATGACCCGCTGCAGCTCGGCGCGCTGCGTGCGGTACACCGGGGCGATGTCGGCGAGTTCGTGCGTGGTGGTCGTCCGGTCGCCGAGCACCAGGTGCACCTGCTCGCCCGTGGGGATGCCGTGCGCCTGCATCTGCTCGGCGTAGGCCGCGAGCTGGAGCAGGGCGCTGATCTTCGCGTGGCGGGCGAGCTTGGTGTCGTAGACCTCGTACTCGCCGCGGTCGTTGCGGATGATGAAGTCGGCGAAGCCGATGAAGCCCGGGACGTCGGTCGTCGGCGGGCGGTGGAACGTGGGTTGGTACAGGACGTCGGCGCCGGTCTCGAAGGCCGTTCTTGCTTCGGCGGCTGCTCGGGCGTAGTCCTGCGGTGCGGGGCGGTCGAACTCGACGACGTCGCGGGTCTGCTTGAGGATGTCGAGGTAGTCGAGCTCGTGCTGGTCCCCCAGGCGTGCGGTGCGCTCGAGCATGTCGTCGTGCTCGTCGGGCAAGGGGCCGCCGCGACCGAGCTTGGCGTCGAGCCGGCGGAGGAACGCCCACTCGCAGGCCGCCCACGTGCTCAGGTCACTCGGGCTGAGCAGCACGTGCCCGTTGACGCCGATCTGCATGCGCTCCCCCTTGCTCTCCGGTGCGCTGAAAGCCTAGGGGCGGGCGCCGACACCGGTTGCTCGGGCTGTCAGCCGCCGACCGGCACGAAGCGCGGGCCGTCGTAGCCGTCGCGGGTCACGTGCGCCGTGAAGTCCGCGAGCGAGCGGACCCAGTGGCCGTGCTCGCCGTACAGGGCCTGGTAGACGACGACCGGCTCCTCGGTCTCGACGTCACGGGCGACCAGAAGTACCTGGTAGTCGTTGCCCTTGAAGTGGCGGTAGCGTCCGGGCGTCACGTCACTGGTCATGCGCATGATCGTACGGTCAGGAGAGCCGGCGCCCCGTACTGTGGACCGCGTGAGGGAACTGGACGACACCGTCCGTCGAGCGCGGCGCCGGACCATCGTGATCGCGACCGTCGGGTTCGTGATCGGCGCACTCGCCGGCGTGCTCCTGACCACCGGCGATCCGCTGTCCACACGGATCCTTGCCAGTCTCGGCATGGGCTTGAGCATCGGCGGACTGGGCGGCGCCTTCTCCCTGCTGCCCACGACCTTTCGACTCGGGCGCGAAATGCAGACCCCAGGGCGGACGTTCAACCAGCGCGAACGTCGCACGATCCTCCGCGCCGTCTACTCGGGGCGCCCGATCGAACCGCGGGACTCCGATCTCGCGCTCCCGGCCCGCGAGTCGGCGCGAGTCGCATCCACGACCCTGCCGGTCACCCTCGCCCAAACCCTGTTGCTGTTCGCCGGGATCGGGGGCCCACAGCTCCTGAACCTGCTCCGCGACGATGCCTGGAGCGCCGGCTTCAGCCGCATCTTCGTCGCCGCCATCATCGTCGCGTGCGTCGGCTTCAGCATCTCGTTCCGGCGGAACATCCGAGGCGCCCGCCGCTACCTCGCGGCATCCAGCGAGCGCTGACGCTCGCTCTGACTCTGACGCTGAGCCGCGCCGCACTCCGACGCCTCCACCGTCCTGGCCGAGGAAGGGCGACGTCCGTTCGGTACGGTATCCGACGGAGGGGGAACGATGAGCGACAGCATCAACACATGGGGCGGGACCGCGACGAAGGAGCACGAGGCACCGCTGTTCGTGGTGCGGCGGCCGAGGTTCCCGGGAGCGATCTTCACCGTCGTCGGCGCGGCTGGGGTCGTCATCGGCGTTCCCGGCATCGTCCTGCAGCAGGTGTTCGCCCCGGGCGCCGACAGCACCGCGTTCGGCTTCCTCGCCGGCCTCGGCGCGGCGATGTGGCTGCTCGGACGGGCACTCGCCGCCGGCCGGATCGACGTGTACGACCGGCACTACGACGTGAAGTCCGGATTCGGCCGTCTCCGTCGTCGTGAGGTGGACGACATCCACACGCTGCGGTACGGGTCCCAGTCGAACGGCGGGCCGACGTTCATCAGCCTCACCGCGTGGAACGACCGCAGGAAGAAGCAGTTCATGGTCTTCACGATCTACCGCGGGTACGAGGAGTTCACCAAGTGGATCGCTGAGCGCCGACCCGAACAGTGGGCGGAGTGCGAGCGGCTCGGCATCCCCGATTAGGCCGGTCCCGCCGCGGCTCGCGACGTCACGGTCTGACGAGCAGCAGGCGAGCGCGAGCACCACCGCGGGATCTTCCTCCACAGGCGACGACCGAGCCGACGGAGTCCACCACCCCCGGGGCCGCCCGGCCGTCATCGACCGGTGTCTCGGCATGGTCGTGACATGGAGACCTGGGTTGCCGACGACGCGCGACGGCTGCACATGGCACGGTTCAGCCGACGTGACACCGCACCGGAACTCGCCGTGCGGCGCGAGCTGCACCGCCGCGGCCGCCGGTTCTTCGTCGACCGACAGGTGAGCCGTCGCTGCCGCGTCCGTCCGGACCTCGTCTTTCCCCGAGCCCGGATCGCGGTCTTCATCGACGGTTGCTTCTGGCACCTCTGCGAGGAGCACACGCACCTGCCGAAGGCGAATGCCGAGCTGTGGCGACGGAAGCTCCTCGCCAACCGCCAGCGTGACGTCCGCAACCAGGCAATCCTCACCGCAGAGGGCTGGCGCGTCATCCGGTCGTGGGAACACGACGACGCTGTCTCCGTTGCCGACCGCGTCGAACACGAGCTCGATCGCTGGGCCTCCATCGCCCGCCGGGGCCGCAGCAGCCCTGATGCGATCGCGTCACATCCGGTCACGTTCGCCGATTCCTAACCCACCGGGCGTACCGTCACCGCATGACCGTCGGAAGCGCCGTCGCCGTCCTCGTGGGGATCCTCGCACTCGCGACCGTCCTCGGGGTGCTCCTGCGCCGCCGCACCGGCCGTGCCGTACCCGCTGGCAGCAGGACCGGCTCGGAAGGCCCACGTGCCGACGACCTCGCACCGCAGAGCGACTACGGCACCGCCGCCACCCTCGTCCAGTTCTCCACCCCGACCTGCGCCCGCTGCCCGGGCACCCGCCGCCACCTTGACGCCCTCGCCGCCCGACACGACGGCGTCGCCCGACTCGAGATCGACCTCACCGAACGCCCCGATCTCGCGACCCGCTTCAACGTCCTGCAGACCCCGACGGTCCTGCTGCTCGCCGCCGACCGCTCCATTCACACGCGGTTCGGCGGGCCACCCCGCCCGCCCGAGCTCGCCGCAGCCCTCGACACCGTCCTCACCACACGCGCCACCGGCCCCCAGGAGTCCCGATGACCACCACGAACGACCCCGCCCGCGGCATCGACCCGCGCTCCCCACGCTTCGGCGCCGCCATCACCACGGTGCTGCTCGCCGCAACGATCGTCCTCACCCTCGTCCCCGAGACGTACACCGTCGGCATCGTCCTGCTCGCCGTCATCGTGGTGCTCTTCGCCATCGGAGGCATCGCCGGCATCCGACGCCACCCCTACGGCGCGCTCTTCCGCCGCTTCGTCCGCCCGCGCCTCGCCCCGCCCACCGAACTCGAGGCCCCGGAGCCCCCGACCTTCGCCCAGCAGGTCGGCCTGTTCGTGACCGCCGTCGCGTTGCTCCTCGCTCTGCTCGGCGTCCCGTACGCCGCCCCGATCGGTGCCGCCGTCGCCCTCGTCGCCGCGTTCCTCAATGCCGCCTTCGACGTCTGCATCGGCTGCCTGCTCTACGTCTGGCTGGTCCGCGCGGGCGTGTTCCGCCCGCGGCGCGGCGTCGCCTGACCGCGGTCGGTCTGGAGGCGCGACGCACCTTGGTTCGGTCCCGTGCGCCTCCCCTCGGCTCAACTCAGCTGTCAGCCGACACCAGGGTCCGTGTCGACAACCGCGAGGGCTGGTTCAGTACGCCTGCCGCACCGTCGTCACCGAGAGCCGCAGCACCGGATCGTAGGAGGATCCGTTGAGCTCTGAGATCGTCCAGTGGTACCGATCAGGCCGAGTCATCACGCCCCAATCACTGCGCCCGCACTTGTTCACCTTCGACCCCATGCTCTTGTCCGGCAGCCAACCACGCTCGTCGTAGAGACGAACGGTTGCCGACCGGAAGCCGGAGTCCTTCCCAGAGATCCGGCAACCCGCGAAGGTCGTCGCGGTCCGCACCCTGTCGGTGTGCGAGTCCTGCCAGCTCCTCGAACTCTTGCCGATCGCGACTCCCGTGAGCTTCGACGTCCACGACCCCTCGGCGAACGCCGGTGCGGCCGCGAACACGGAGGCGAGAACGACCCCTCCGGACACGACGGCGGCGACGCGACGACTGAACTGGATCATGTTGCTCCCCCTTGATCTGCTGGCCCGGAATGTCCGAGCCGTTTGCACGCTACTGTACGGTGAAACACCAGTACAAGGTTTCGGGGGCGCAAGTGACCATCACCATCAACGGAGTCACCTTCGGCTACCGCCGCGACAATCGAGTTCTGTCCGAGCTGACGACCACGTTCCCACGCGGCGCCAGCGTCCTGCTCGGGCCGAACGGAGCGGGCAAGTCGACCCTCCTCGGCCTCATCGCCGATACTCTTCGGCCGCGCTCCGGCACGATCACCGTCGAAGGAATCGGTGGCGCGGGTGATCGTGGCAACCGGAAGCGGTACCGCCAGGGAGTCGCATGGTTGCCGCAGCGCAGCGCCGCCTTCCCCGGGCTGACTGCTCGGGAACACGTCGCCTACTGCGGGTGGCTCAAGGGACTCACTCGCCGGGACGCGTGGGATCGCGCGAGGACTGCACTCGCCGCTGTCGATCTCGCGAGCCGGTCAGATGTGCGAGCGAGCACGCTCTCAGGCGGCCAGGTCCGCCGTCTCGGTGTCGCTGGCGCGCTGGTGTCGGGTGCGCAGTGGATCCTCTTGGACGAACCAACTGCGGGCCTTGATCCAGCTCAGCGCGCTCGATTCGCGCAGGTCGTCCAGCACCTGCCGCCCGACGTCTCGGTGGTCGTGTCGACTCATCAGACCGAGGACGTCGCAACAACGTACGACCACGTGACCGTCCTGGTGGACGGCAAGGTCCCGTTCGCCGGTCCGGTCCACACCTTCACCGAGCCGTTCGCGACCCTGTCCCCCGCGGCCGCCGTCACGGCTTCGTACGCCCGTTTCACGAGCGAGGACGACTGATGCGGCCACTCATCCCGTGGCGGAGCCGAGCGTCGGTGTGGCTCCTCGTACCGGGGCTGTTCGGCATCGCCGCCTACAGCGTGCAGTTCGCGTCCGAGACGGCCGTGTCCGGGTACTGGCCCGCAGCCTTCGCGGGGTCTGCGATCTTCCTTGCTTTCTCGTGCGCAGCAGCTGCAACCGCCGGCGCATGGGAAGGACGGCGGTACCGGGCTGCCACGGCTGCGATCGAGAGCAGCAGCAGATCGAGTGCGGCGATCGTCATCGACCACCTGTGGACGCCCCTCACCGCCGGCGTGCTGCTGCAGCTCGTCGCGATCGTGCTCATGAGTCGCAACACCTGGGGCGCTCCCGGCGGGCCGTCAGCGCTCGTCGGTCTGACGTTCGTGAGCATCCTCTTCTTCCACACCTGCGTGGGGTTCACGCTCGGACGCTGGCTGCCGCCGGTGGCGTCCCTCCCCTTGAGCCTGCTCGCCTCGTACAGCTGGCTCGGCTTCACCTGGTCGGTGGACTACTTCCCACTCCGCTACCTGGCCGGGCTCGTGATCTCGGACTGCTGCTCCGTCGAGACGTCCCTGGACGACCGAGCACCGATCATCGCGACGGCGTTCAGCGTGCTCGCCGGGTGCAGCCTGCTGATGCTCGCGGTTGCTCGTTCCGCGAGCGGTGGTCGATTGCGCCGGCTCGGCGTCCAGATCGGTACCGGTTCCTTCGCCGTCGTCACCGCAGTGAGCTTGATCGCCAGCGCGGGACTCGGCCCGACGCCGGTCGTCGATCGTCCGCAGTCGCAGGCGATCTGCAGCGGCGATCGACCGACCATCTGCCTCTTCCCGGAGCAACGCGAGCAAAGCCGCTCGGACGCCGTCATCCGGAAGGCCGTGGGGAACCTCACGCGGTCCGGCATCGCGGCCCAACCGACCGTCCGTGCGAGCAACGCACCCTCGACGCCAGCGACCCTGAACCTGATCGTCCAGGTCCGCATGACGAAGGCCGACCTCGTGCACAGCCTCACGACTTCGGTACTCGGGGATGCCGAGGTGGCCTCCTGCGGCACCGAGCAGGACGACGCCGAGCGGTTCAACGACGCTGCGGTCGCCAACCGGTGGCTCATCGACGCCGCCTCGAACGGCATCGTTGCCGCAGACGAAGTGGCATCTGCCCTTCAAATGGACGACCCCTCCGTCTTCAGCGAGCTTCGCCGTGCGCCACTTCCGGCACAAGCTGCGTGGGTCACCGCGACGATCGAGCGACTGACCGACTGCTCGGTCGGTCACATACCGGTGCCGTCCGCATGACCTGGTGGCTGCGGGTACACCGGACCCTGGCGCTGCTCGGTCTCACGGTCACCCTCACCGTCTTCTCCATCGCCGTCGGGCCGATCGGCATGCTCTTCCCGTCGTTCGGTGGTGGCACACCGTTCGCGATGATCCCCGTCGCAGCGGTCGTCCCACTCGTGATCTCCATCGCGACGGGCGCTTCGATCAGCCGCTCGCCGTTCCCCGCCCCGGTTCGACGGACCGATCTGCTCGAGCTGGCCGCCGTCCTGACCGTGCTCGCGCTGGTCGGTCTGATCGCTGCTATCGGTTCGGCGCTCGGCGTTGCTCCCGAGCTCTCGATCGCCACCGTGCGGAACTCGATCGCGTTCTGCGGACTCGTGATCGCCAGCCGCGTCGTGTTCGGCGATCGATACCAGTCCGTGCCCGGCGTGGTGTACCTGTTCGTCGCGGCGCTGTTCGGCCGCGGGACTCCGGGCAACCCAGCCGCATGGGCAGGCGTGGTCACGACGAGCACCGATCCCGGATCGTGGGCCTTCGCGCTCCCGATCGTCCTCACTGCTGTCATTGCTCTCGGCGTGCAGCAGCGGCACGGCAGGATCCGGTAGCTAAGAACGCGCGGCCCGGCCGTGTGCGGTCACCGACTCGTCCTTGGACGGCATCGACCTCGTCTCCACCCGTTGCCCAGCGCATGACGCTCGACCGCAGCGAGCCCGCAGCAATCGAGCCGTGCCTCCCGGCCATCGCCCTCGCCGCCGACTCGATCGCCGCAGCGTTCTCGCGCGGCGGCCGCCTGATCTCCGTCAGTGCCGGCACGCCGGGCCGGCTCGGCGTCCTCGACGCCAGCGAGTGCCCGCCCACCTTCGGCACCGACCCCTCGCAGGTGGTCGGCCTGATCGCCGGCGGACAGGTCGCGCTCACCACCGCGGTCGAGGGCGCCGAGGACGACGGGGAAGCCGCCGTCCGCGACCTCGCCGCGCTCGGCCTGACGGCCGACGACGTGGTCGTCGGGATCAGCGCGTCCGGCAGGACGCCGTACGTGATCGCAGCCATCCTGGAGGCGCGGCGCAGGTCCGCCCTGTCGGTCTCCGTCGCGTGCAACGCCGACTCTGCCGCGGGGCGGGAGGCGGACATCGCCATCGACGTCGTCGTCGGTCCCGAGTTCATCGCCGGGTCCACCCGCCTGAAGGCGGGCACCGCGCAGAAGCTCGTGCTGAACATGCTCACCACGCTCGCGATGGTGCGCAGCCACAAGACGTACGGCAACCGGATGGTCGACGTGCGGGCGACAAACGCGAAGCTCGTCGCGCGGGCGTTCTCGCTGGTGCAGGACGTCACCGGCGCTTCGTCGGCCGAGGTCCAGGCGGCGCTGGATGCCTCGGACGGCGAGGTGAAGACCGCCATCGCCGTGATCCTGACCGGCGCCTCGGCTGCTTCGGCCCGTGAGCGCCTCGTCGCTGCTTCCGGTTCGTTGCGCGCCGTGCTGTAGACCCCGTTCCCCTTTCTCCGCTTTCCTTCCGCTCGATTCCTTCCCCCGAGGAGCACAGCAATGCCCGATGCACAGCAACTCGCCCAGCAGATCCTCGACTCCGTCGGTGGCTCCGCGAACATCGCCGACGTCGAGAACTGCATGACCCGCCTGCGGGTCGAGGTCGTGTCCGACTCCTCCGTCGCGCTTGAAGACCTCAAGGCCACCGACGGCGTCATGGCCACCATCGCGGCCGGCTCGAACCTGCAGATCGTGCTCGGCCCGGGTCTCGTCGATCGCGTGGCCGACGGCCTGAAGGCCCTGCGCGCGTCCGCCCCGTCGGCGGCGGCTGGTGGGTCCTCACCTGAAGAGCTCGCTGCTCGCGGTGCCGAGATCAAGGCGGCCGCGCGGGCTCCTTCCGACGGCCGAACCATGCGCGCGATCCGGAAGATCTCCGCGATCTTCATCCCGCTCATCCCCGCACTGATCGCCTGCGGGCTGATCGCCGGGATCAACGGCATCCTGACGAACTCCGGTGGGGGCCCGGGGTGACGCTGTTCCTCGGCGTGCTGTCATCCGGCTTCCTGTCCCTGCTCGCCGTGTTCGTCGGGATGGCAGTGCCGATGAGAACCGAGTCGCGATGGAGTTCGGCGACACACCCATCCTCGGCGGCGCGGTCGGCGGCATCATCTTCGCGGCCGGCGTCGCGAACGTCACCGTGTTCGGCGAGACCCTCGCTCCCGGGCAGGGCGGTATGCTCGGGGCCATGGCCGGCGGCATCCTCGCCGCCTACGTCGAGCGGTTCATGCGGCGCATGACTCCGGACGTCATCGCGCTCATCGTCGTGCCGACCGTGACCGTCCTGGTCGCCGGGTCGATCACGCTCGGGATCCTGATGTCCGTCGCCGGCGTCGTCTCTGTCGCGATCGGGACCGCTGCCACGTGGCTCCTCGCCAACGGTGGCGCGTTCGCCGGGTTCGTCCTCGGAGGCTTCTTCCTGCCGCTCGTCATGACCGGTATGCACAGGGGCTCATCCCCATCCACACCACGCTGATCGACCAGACCGGGTGGACCGTGCTGCTGCCCGTGCTGGCGATGGGTGGCGCCGGCCAGATCGGTGCGTGCATCGCGCTGTGGGTGCGGTTCCGGTCGAACGCCTCGCTGGTGCGGACCATCCGCGGTGCGCCGGCCGGATTCCTCGGAGTCGGCGAGCCCCTCATCTACGGAGTGACGCTCCCCCTCGGGCGGCCGTTCATCACCGCGTGCATCGGTGGCGCGTTCGGAGGCGGTGTCGTCGGTCTGTTCGACCAGCTCAGGCACTCCGTCGGGGCGATCGCCATCGGCGCCTCGGACCTGTCGCTGATCCCGCTGCTGAACGGCTCGTCCGGGTACGGGTGGGCATTGCTCGGGTACGGATCGGGGCTGGTGGTGGCGTACGTCGTCGGCTTCGTGGCGACGCTGCTCTTCGGGGTGTCCGACTCGGTGCGGGCCGACCTCGAGGCGCAGTCGGCTTCCCCGTCCGGCGACCCCGTCGCTCCGGACGCCCCGCTCGACCTGCAGGTCACGCCGGCTGACTCCGTGGGAGCTGCGCGCTGATGCGGTTGGGCGCGAGCGCGTACCTGGCGCACGGTCCGCTGGCTGGTCCGACCTTCGAGGCGCCGCGGCCGCGGGTGCGACGCTCGCGTTCACCTCGTTGCACATCCCGGAGGACTCTCCGTCGGGCGCCCGCGCCGCTGCGACCGCGATCGTGTCGGCTGCTGCGTCCTCGAGGCTGTCGGTCGTCGTCGAGTTCTCCCCCAACACCGCACGACTGCTCGGGGATTCGCCCTGGGAGTTCCTGCGGTCGATCGGAGTGGCTCGGGTCCGGATCGACTTCGGGTTCTCGGTCCCCGAAATCCTCTCGATCGCTGCCGTCCTGCCGATCGCCCTCAACGCGAGCACGCTGCGGGCCGCCGACCTTGCGCCGTTCGCTGACCTGGACGTCGAGCTGATCCACAACTTCTACCCGCGGGAGTGGACCGGGGTTGCGCTGACCTCGGTGGCTTCGTCCGTCGCTGTCGCCCGGTCCTTCGGCTGGCGGGTCGGGGCGTTCATCGCTGGGGACTCCGTGCGGCGTGAGCCGCTCGGCGAGGGGCTGCCGACCGTCGAGGAGCACCGGACCATGCCGCCGTTGTTCCAGGCTGTGGCGCTCGTAGATGCCGGCGTGGACGATGTGTACGTCGGGGATCCGGCGCTGACAGATCGCTCGTGGTCGAGGTTGAGGTCGTTCGTCCGGGAGTGCCTGCCATGCTCGACGGCCCCGCTGCCCCGGGCGTGCACCCGGCGGTCATCGAGGCGTTGGCGGCCCCGACCGAGACCGCCCCGACGCCGCCGCCATGATCAGGCTGGAGCACTCGCGGGAGCGCTTCACCGGGCTGCCGCTGCCCGAGGTCGGTGGGCAGCCGAGGCCTGCGGGTCGGTCACCGCGCAATTGTCGTCGGCAGGGCGATTCTGCGTGGAGGCGGCGATTACGCTGCGCGACCCGACAGACGAAGATCGCGCCGCCGTCGTGGGGTTGCTTGCGGCTCCAGTTCCAGAGGCGGCCGCTTTCTGCCTCTCCCTTGTGCTCCGCAGATCCTGCCGCGGCTGAGTCCGTTAGGTCGGCATAACGTCCCAGCACTTCGACTGTCATGGGCCCCGCTGAGCGACAGAAGCACACAGATACCGGGCACGCTACAGCCGCGGGGATGATCCGTTTGCCCACGCCGCGGCACAGCACACGCGCGCGGTTGTCCGAACGAACACACTGGCCGAGACCACACCTCCCCCAAAAGCGGGTCGGCACCACAACTACCCGTGCGGGGGTGTGTGCCAGTAGCGTAGGCCGAAGCCTCGGACGTTGCTTTGTCGCCCAACTCCGACGCGATCCGCGCACAAGCACCGCGCACACACAGTCAGGCGAGGAAATCACCTCAAGGGGGAGCTATGGCGGTCGTACGCCGGATACGTGAGGAAGGAACGGCCCCGCAGAGGCATCCTTCAGAAGTCGACCTAGCCATATTCGTGGTCCCCACTGCTGGGCTGATTCAACTCACGACGTATGGATCGGACCATCGTCAGTCAGGCCCGAAGCCCAGTCAGACGCTCCAGTTTGATCGCACCCAGGCACGCCGCCTCCTCACTATTCTAGAGGCGTTCGTGAATGAGGACTAGGAAACACTCCCCAAGGGAGATGTTCCTGCGTACGCTCTGCAACCTTCGGTCGTGTGCGGGTGACTATTACCCAGACTATGGAGCCGAATGATAGAACCAGCGAAGAATGATAGCGAGGAGCGTATGCTCGCGATCATCGAAGCTAGGCGGCGCGGCGATACCCTTGCGGCAATCGGTAGTAGATTCGGAATCTCCCGGGAGCGAATCCGGCAGATACTGAAAGGTGCAAATGGGCCGACTCGCCAAGATGCCAGGAGAGCCCAACTCGCAGCCCGCCAATCCAAAGCCGATTCCGTTCAGCGGGAAATACGAATCGCGCTCGAACAGTACGGACCCGCGACCGCCGAGGACATCTCATTGTTGATTGATGTCCAGGTCGATGAGGTTGCAGCGTGCTGGCCCAAGGACCTGAACCACCTTCGCCTCCATCCACCCAGGAACCGCACTCAAGCCTGGTCGGATCACGACATCATCTCGGCGATTCAGGACGCAGCCTTATATGAATTCCCTCTGACAGCGAAGGCTTATGCTGAATTACAAGCAATCGGACAGATTAACGGACCCTCGCTACCTAGGATAAGCCAACGATTTCGCTTTTGGGCAACAGCATGTGAGGCAGCAGGCGTCGAGCATGGCGCACCGGCCAGAGAAGACTACCAATCCGAATGGACAGATCACGACTTGTTGGCGTATGTGAGCCGCTACCTTTGGGATGGAAACTATCCAAATTCAGTTCACGGCTACACCCAATGGAGGAGATCAGAACATCCAGAGGCACCGTCCTTCTCAACAATAAGAAATCGGCTGGGCACTTGGACCATCGTAAAGACTAGAGCTCTCGAAATGGACGGACTACCAAATGGGAGAAGTTAAGCGCCTTGACGTAGAACTTGCAACGGCTCTCAACTCCGAAGCGAGGAAACGCGTCTGGGACTCGACAACCTCGATCCTTAATCACGGACCAATAGATGGCGACAATCAGTCCACAGTCCTAGCCCTTGGCTATGTGCAGTCCGGCAAGACAACCTCAATCACAGCCCTCGCCGCGGCCGCGGCCGACCGCGGCTACCAAGTAATCGTCGCACTGCTGGGCTCAACCAACATATTGCTTGATCAAAATCGTGCGAGACTAGAATCTGCGCTCGGCATCGGCACTCGAAGCGACTATGTGTGGGTAACCGAGCCCAACCCGTCTACAACAGCGAGCGGCAAGAGGATCCGCGACTTCGTCACACGTGGCCGGGTCTGTTTCATCCCTGTGTTGAAGCATGCTGGCCGCATTCGTTCGGTTGCGAAACAGCTAGAGAGCCTTCCCGACACCATTCCCGTTCTCATCATCGACGATGAGGCAGATCAAGCATCGTTGAATACCAGCGACACGAGTGAGAGTAGAACTTACGCAGCAATTAAAGAATTGCGTCGTTCCCTCCCGAAACACCTTTACGTTCAGTACACAGCGACACCATATGCCCCCCTCCTACTAGACACAACCGACATGCTAAGCCCGAGGGCGGTCGAATTTCTCGCACCAGGACGCGGCTACACAGGGGGCAAAGAATTCTTCCTCGACAACGCAGCGACCGTGGTTAGAGACGTCCCACTACTCGATGAGCAAGCGTCGCGGAATCTACCGATCCAGCTTCAATTGAGCCTAACCAAAGCCTTGGCCGCATTCCTGGCTGGAGCTGCCCTCCTAATGTTGGCGGACCCAACCGCTCCGCCCGTGAGTATGCTAGTTCATTCCACGGCACGGAATGATGTCCAAGCTCGCTACGAGTTTCTCCTTCGCCGTCAGTTGACGAAGTGGCGGGCTTCAGTCGAGACGGGTGACGAAGCGCAGTTCCCGGAACTAGTGCGCGAGGAAAGAACTCGTCTAGTTCGGAACGGCGCGACCGACTCATCAGACGCCGACTTTGTAAAGCAGTTGCGATTCGTCCTTCGCGAAGCGACAACCTGGCTGGTGAATAGCGCCGCGGACGTAAATCGCGTTGACTGGACCGTAGCACCCATTCATATTTTGGTGGGTGGGAACAAGTTGGATCGCGGTTTCACCGTTGAGGGTCTGACAGTGACGTATATGAACCGCCCCGCTAGCAAGCAGGTCGACACGCTAGAACAACGCGCCAGAGCATTCGGTTACCGTGGGGACCTACTCCCGTACTGCCAATTCTTCGCAAGCAAGAAGACCGTTCGATCCCTGACCGAGATTGTGCATACAGAAGAAGATTTGCGAGCGCGCCTACGAGATCATGTCGAGGACGGCGGATCCGTCCGAACCTGGGCGCGAGAGATCGGACTGCTGCTTCCGGACGGCATGATTCCTACTCGCGCTAGTGTGATCGAGGCCTTGGTTTCACATCCACTTGGTTGGCACGTCCTTCGACGACCTTCGACTGAGTCGGGGGACACCGGCCTCAACTGGGCTCTGATCCGACAACTGGGTCTCGCGGACGCTCCACTACTCACACACGGCCGGCGTCAGTTCCGAACGCTCACGGTGACATCCATCCTTCCACTCCAAGAAATGCTCACAGCCTGGAGGCGAGGCGCATTTAGTCCAGGCTGGCTTCAAGATGAATTCATGGATGCTCTTGAACGCCGTTTCAGCACCTACGGGCGAGCCACCATCATGCTCATGGACGACGCGGATTCCCCTCGAGTCCGCAAGTGGGAAGACGACATTGGCTTTGTGAACCTCTTCCAGGGTAGGGACCTGAGGCCGCAACCCAATGGAGACTTCTACCCCGGCGATCGAAACGTGATGAATCTCGAGGAGAATCCGGGCCAGATTTTGCTTCAGGTACACAGGAACGTCCGACGAAATGACCCCGCTTCAGTCGAGTTGCTTTCTCTGGCTCTTTACCTCGGAAGCGGAACGATTCAAAGAAAGGCTTCAAATGTCTAGTACTCTCCCTCCGAGTGCGGGGCGCCCGGCATCTATTGCCCTGCGCAGCCTGCGCCTTGATCCTGAAAACCCTCGAATCCCGGAAAGCATGCGGGCAGAGGCAACGGCTGAACTAGCGGTCCTTCTAGAGATGGGTTTCGACGCTTTCGCGGTAGCGCAATCGATCGCAGAGCTTGGCTACTTCGCTGCGGAACCCCTTATCGTTTTACCGAATCCCGATGAAGAAGGCACGTGGCTCGTCGCGGAGGGCAACCGGCGCCTCACCGCACTGCTCGGGCTGGCTGACGCATCAGTACGAACAAACTTCACGGATCCGGAGCGCTGGGAAATACTCTCGAGCCGGCGTACGATTTCGCTGGACATGGAAGTCCCGGTAGTTATCCATGCGAGCCGAGAGACCACACACGCGGAGATCGCACGCGTTCATGTCGTGGGCAAACTTGCCTGGCGTCCATACATGCAGGCGAAATATATCGCCGCGCGTGTTGCTGAGGGACGTACCGTACAAGAAGTTGCTGACCTGATTGGTGTCACAAAGAGCACCGCCGCCAATCTCTATCGGGACCAAGCTGTTCTGGCCCAAGCCTCGTCTATTGGACTGGAAACCGTGCAAGTAGAGCGAGCTTTCTCCCTCTTGACCGTGGCGCTCGGCAACACAAAAATTCGAGACCATCTCGGAGCACCTTTGGGCTCTCGGATGGAACCCGACACCGAGCCGATTCCGGCGGACAGAGTCGAAGAACTCGAAGAAGTGATTAGCTGGATCTTTGGCGACGAGGATTCCGAGGCCGTTATCTCAGATTCTCGACAAATTACGCATCTTGGGTCAGTGATCGCCAACGATATTGGATTAGCAGCGCTCCGCCAGGGCGATACTTTGGAAGAAGCCAAGCAAAAGGTGAGTGCTGCGGGGCTCGATCCGCTTACGAGCCTGCTCAAGCGCCTAACGACCGCGAAAAATGCGCTGGATAGCGCTAGTAACGATATCGCTGAACACGGAGACCTAGCCGAGGTACAGTCCATTGTAAGTGACCTAGAATCGCTCGTCGAGGGAATGCGATCCTCCTTAACCGAGGTTGCTTTAGACTCCGCCGCGGACTCGATCAAATAGATGGAGTTTTCTAGTGTAGAGGAGTTAGCCGATTGGATCGAGACTTCGCTTGTGGTTGCGACTCCCAAGACCCTCGGGATTGACCGTCTCAATTTCCTCGCTCGTGCAGAGTTGAACGCCGGCGAAGCAACGGTATCAAGTGCATTGGCGGTTATGCAGAACCGAGCGAAGGTGCTTGGAGACGACTATCCCTTCGGGGTGAACGCGGTATCGGTGAGCAGCATTCGCACGTCCAGCCGTGTTCCGTACCTGACTCTCTTGTTCATGAGTCCAGGCTCTCCTTGGCGGCAGATCGCTCCCGCCGACGAACTATCAGACACTGCGTCAAGGTTTGAGGAACTAGTTCGCGATGGGCTGTCGAACTTCTGGGGCAAAGGCGGCCAAGCACTCCTTTTCGGATATCCTTCGAAAGAGGGACGCCCTCAAGAATTCAGCCAAGCCGTACGTTGGCTAGCTGACATAGTGGGCTTGCGCGTCGGTGTTGGCTACCGGCCACCTCGACGCAAGGACGGTGGCGTCGATGTGGTGGCGTGGCGTCCCTTCAGGGACGGCAGATCGGGGTTCCCAATCTTGCTGGCACAGGCCACGATCCAGAAGGAGACGTTCACCAAAACTTCTGACATCGACTCACGGCTGTGGGCCAGTTGGCTTGCTATGGACGTGGATCCCCTGCGCGCACTTTGTCTCCCTGGGACAGTTAGGCGCCAGGGACCGGAATGGGATCAGTTGTCGTCGGTTGTCCTAGTTCTCGATCGCATCCGAATCATCGAGTTGATTCGAAGAGGCAGCTCCAGCAGCATCGATCCCACGTGGATCGAGCAACGGATTGCGAAGCTGCGTTCGGTCATGCTTGCTGCAGAGATTTAGCAGACCGTTAGCGTATTGCGACTGACCGCCGAATAAACACGGGTCTACTGAATCAGATGTTCGATCTGACCCGATGAAAGCAACTTGCCGTATTTGCTCGATGGTCACATTTCCTCTCATGAGTCAACCCCTGAGGGGGCTACTCAGCGCACTTTGATCCGAAGTGACATCAGCCGTACATTCGGACTCGATCGACGCCATCTCTCGAAAATGTAATTCTCGGTCGCTGGCGAGGGTTCGCGCCCAGGGATCTACCTGGAGAGAAGCTTGGGCGACTGAGTGAAAAACCCGTTTACGTTTCAGTGCTGCACTAGCACGGGAAAGGAGGGCCGGATAAGAGGTGAAGCGATTCCTAGCCGGTCCCCACTCCACCACCAAGACACTTCCTCGATCAGCGCGTCAGCGAGTGCTCAACGACACGAGGACCCTGGACATAACAGCTAGGCCGCGATCTCAAGCGATTCCTCATCCAATCGCTCGCCCTCATCGCCGAGGCCGAGAGTGCAATCGATGAGTTGTTCGGCGATACGCTGCACCACTCGCGCGTTCACTGCGTTACCGAGCGCCTTGTAGGCATGTAAATCGAGTTCCGGAAGTTCAATTCCCCCGAGGCTCTGTAGTTTCGCGCACTCTATAGGCGTCATGTACCGCTTTTCCCACCCAATGATCGGCACCTGGGAAGTGGTCATCGCGATAAGGCTAGGCGCGGTTGTTGTCCGCTTCACACGGATGCCCGAGGCTCTCGCCTGAATTACATACTCCTCGATGTCACGCCTTCCACCTTGCGCGTTCCACTCGAACTTTTGAAAGCTGGATGGTAGCTGATCAATCCGCGACCGCTTCAACCACGGATCAATCCACTGCGAGTTAGCCGCATAGAAGTCTCGATTTTGCCGTATGAAGCTTCGTTTCCAGGATGGAAACTCGTACTCCAGACGACGGCCATGACTCGGCAACGCCTTTAAAACCTCGCTGTCACCCAGACCCTTAAGCGACCTGCCGAACGATCCTTTGTGTGCGTTTAGGGCTTCCGAGCCCAGTTCCGCGAGAAGTGCTGCAGGAGTCTCTGTCTCGTAGGGGTAGGTGGCGCCAAATTCCATTGCCCATATGGGGAATGAGGGCAACTTCACGTCCACTGGAGCGGACTTCAAGAAATCTCCCCAGATATCGATGGCTCGAAGAGTTTGTGCTGGCACTGGTCTAGTGGGAACGCTCTCACTCGAGAGCACCGATCGGATGTCAGTAGTGCCAGATTCGGCAGCGGGCCAAGCGAAGCCCGAGAGGCCGCTCCTCGAGCCTACTATGTAAGCTCGGTCACGTACTTGAGGAATTCCGAACTGATGCGGCGAGAGCCTCGTTATCGCGACGTCGTAGCCGAGACCCCGGAGTTCACTAAGCATCGTGCGAAGGGTTTCGCCTTTTTGATGCCGAAGGATATTGGGGACGTTCTCAAGGATGAACATCGAGGGCATCTTTGCCCGAAGAATATCCCTGACTTTGAAAAAGAGTTGCCCCTGCAGTGTGTGCGCGAAACCTAGTTGCTCACCCGCTTTCGAGAAGGGCTGGCACGGGAATCCTGCGGTGAGGATCTCATGGTCAGGAACAGCAGTAGGATCCAAATCGTTGACGTCAGCCCACGGACGAATACCGAAGTTCGTTTCGTAAAGCTGATTCAATCGGGCTTCCCATTCGGCCGCGAAGACGACGGTCCCGCCAAGTGCGCTCAGGGCTACATGAAACCCACCGAGCCCAGCGAACAAGTCCACGAATCTGAAATTTTGTCTGATGGTGGGCACAGTGGACCTTCCTACTGGACTTCTCACCTCAATGTATCGAGAACCAGTGACAGACACACCCCGACACTCTGACCCAGCAAGTTCCTCGCCACCGTGACCGCCGCTCACCACGTCAGCACAAACCGCCCCCGCGTCCCCCCGGCCTCCAACCGTTCATGCGCCTCCACAACCCGCGCAGCCGGCATCACCTCCGCAACCCGCGGCGTCAACGTCCCAATCTCCACCGCATGCCGCAGCTGCTCGAGCTTGTCGAACGACCGGTACTCCGAGAACACCATTACCTGCACGAACTCGATCCC
>NZ_JAIXIG010000018.1 GCF_020297365.1 Curtobacterium oceanosedimentum | reverse complement strand
CGCGCGAGCTGCGCCGCCGACGGCCCGCCCCGCCGGTGCTTCGCCGCCGCACTCGCCAGGGTCGAGGCGATCTCCTCCAGGTACGTCCCCAGCAGCTCGTCGGGGATCCCGAGCACCTCCCGCAGCTCCAGCACGAGGTCCTGCGCGCTGAGCGGCGCCGGCTCCCCCGCACGGGTCCGCGCCAACGAGGCCTCGTCGATCGACCAGTGCTCGAGCACGTGCTGCCGCGCCCGGAACCGGTAGGTCGACTCGCCCGCGTCGACCCGCCACCCGTCCCCGTCTGCCTCGGGAGCGATCAGTCGTTCGTGCGTGAACTCCGCGATCGTCTTCGCGACGAGGTGCCGTTCGGCGGGCTCCAGGTGCTCCGGCCGCAGGTGCGCGGCCGGCCCGTCGTCGTCCGGCACACCGATCCGGTCGGTGTCGAGTACCGACAGCAGCGCCCGCTTCCCGCCGACGTCCACCTGTCGCAGCGCGCGGAACCCGACCTCGGCGTTCTTCGCCTGCACGGCCGTGTTCCGCACGTCCGGTTCGACGACGACCCGACGCGCGCCGAGGGCGTCCCGGCAGTGCTCGACGACGGCGCGCATCACCGCGCTCGTCAGGCCGTGCACGCGGCCCGCGGCAGGCGGCGGCGCGACGAGCAGGTGCATGCCGACGTCGCCCGGCTCCGCCGCCCACACGTCGGTGAGCAGGACGACGGAGGGATCGTACGTCTCGGCCAGGAAGCACGGGTCGCCGTCGCGACGGCCGAGCCACGCGGCCTGCGCCGGGTCCGCCTGCACGCCGGCCAGGTAGGCGCGGACACCGTCCACGTCGAGGTCACCCATCTCCCACCAGGACGACGCCGGGTGCGCGAGCCACGACTGCACGACGGCGGCGTCGCGTTCCGGGTCCACGGGTTCGACGGTCAGGAGGCCCGGCCCGGCTCCCACGGGCACGGTCGCGTCCGGCGCGGTGGTCGTCACGGTCGTGCTCATGCGGACACCTCCGCACGCTCGGTCGCGTGCCGGGCCGGCGCGTGCTCCGCGGCGCCGGGGTGGCCGGTGGACGGCGCTCCTGTCGACTGCCCCGAGGCGGGCAGGCCGAACTCCTGGAAGGCGATCCGGGCCTCCAGGCCGTACACGGGGCGACCCGTGACGGACCGGATGATCGACGCGTTCCGCCAGGCTCCCATGCCGAGGTCGGGCGCGGTCAGGCCGTGCGTGTGCTCCTCGGCGTTCTGCACCCAGATGCGTCCGCCCAGGGTGTCGACGTGGTGGTCGCGGGCGACGGCCAGGCGACCACGGGAGTCGCGGGCGACCAGGTGCTCGACCGGCTCGAGGAACCGCGGCGCCCGCGGGGTGTACCCGGTCGCGAGCACCAGCTGCTCGACCTCGTGCTCGTACGTCTGGTCGAGCTGCTCGTGGCGCAGCGTCAGCCGGTACGTGCCGCGGTCGGCGAGCCAGGTGGCGTCGACCACGCTCGTCTCGGTGCGGAGCGTCGTCGGGACCGGCCCCCGCGCACTGATCCGGTAGAGCTGGTCGTACAGGTCGTCGACCAGGTCGGCGCTGATCCCCTTGTACAGGCCGCGCTGCTCCCGGCCGAGGCGGTCGCGGACGGCCTCGGGCAGGGCGTGGAAGTGGTCCGTGTACTCCGGGCTCGTCATCTCGAGGGTGAGCTTGGTGTCCTCCATCGGGAAGAACCGGGGCGAGCGCGTGATCCAGTCGAGGCGGTAGCCGTCCTGGCGGATGTCCTCGAGCAGGTCGCGGTAGACCTCGGCGGCGGACTGCCCGCTGCCGACGACGGCGATCGACCCGGCGTCGCGCAGGGCATCGCGGTTCGGCAGGAACGCGGCGGAGTGGATCGCCGGCCCGCCGATGCCCCGGAGCGGCGTGGGGACGGCGGGCTCGGTACCGATGCCCACGACGACGTGGCGGGCGCGGTAGGCCTCGGGGCCCTGGTCGGTCTCGGCGTGCACCGTGAACGTGTCGGTGACGGGGTCGTGCTCGACGGCGGTCACCCGGCGGCCCCACCGCAGGGTGTCGAGCCGGTCGGCGGCCCAGCGGCAGTACGCGTCGTACTCGCTGCGCAGGGGGTGGAAGTCCTCGCGGATGTAGAACGGGTACAGGCGCCCGGTCTCCTTGAGCCAGGCCAGGAACGAGAACGGCGAGGTCGGGTCGGCCATCGTCACCAGGTCGGCCAGGAACGGCACCTGGATCGTGGCGTCGTCGAGCATCATGCCGTGGTGCCAGGCGAAGCCGTCGGCGGCGTCGAGGAACACCGCGTCGAGGTCGTCGAGGGGATCGGTCAGGCAGGCGAGGCCGAGGTTGAACGGGCCGATGCCGATGCCGACGACGTCGTGGACGGTGGCGGCGGCGGTGCGGTCGGCGGTGCGGTCGGTCGTCATCGGATCGCTCCCTCGGGCGTGGTGGTGGTCGCGCGGACACGCTCGGCCGTCGCGACGACGTGCTCCAGCGAGGCGCGCATCTGCTCCGGGGTGGTCTCGGGGTTGAGCAGCGTGAGCTTGTTGCAGGGGCGGCCGTCGATCACCGTCTTGGCGATGAGCACCCGCCCCTCGGCGAGCAGGGCCGCGCGGATCGGGGCGACCAGCGCGTCGGCGTCCTCGTCGGTCATGCCGACGGGCTGCCAGCGGAACAGCACGGTGCTGAGCTGCGTCGGCGCGACGAGCACCAGGTCGGGGTGCTCGTCGACCATCCGGTGGGTGGCCGCTGCGAGGTCGATGACGGCGTCGAACGCGGTGCCGATCGCCTCGGCTCCGGTTGCCCGCAGGGTCGCCCAGAGCTTGAGGGCATCGAACCGGCGGGTGGTCTGCAGCGACTTGTCGACCTGGTTGGGCTCGTCGGCGTCCTCCGGGTTGAGGTAGTCGGCGTACCAGGCGGTGCGACGCAGGTCCTCCGGGTGCTGCACGAGCAGCGCGCTCGACGACACCGGCTGGAAGAACGACTTGTGCAGGTCGGCGGTCAGGCTCCGGGCGCGCTCGATGCCGGCGAGCAGGTGCCGTCGGGTCGGTGAGACGAGCAGACCGCATCCGTAGGCGGCGTCCACGTGCAGCCAGACGTCCTCGAGGTCGCAGACGTCGGCGATCGGCTCGACGGGGTCGATCACCCCGCGGTCGGTGGTGCCGGCGGTGGCGACGACGGCCATCGGCGTCTGCCCGGCCGCGCGGGCGGCGGCGATCGCCTCGGCGAGGGCGGCGGGCACCATCCGGCCGGCTTCGTCGGTGGCGATGGCGACCACGGCCTCGAGCCCGAGCAGCCGCGCGGACTTCGCGATGCTGAAGTGGGTCTCGGCAGTCGTGAAGACGGTGCCACTCACGCCGAGGGCCTCGCGCGCCAGCAGCAGTGCCTGCAGGTTCGACTGCGAGCCGCCGGAGGTGAAGATGCCGTCGCCCGCGGCGAACCCGATCCGCCGTGCGAGCCAGTCGACAACGGCGCGCTCGATGTCCGTACCGATGCGCGACTGGTCCCACGTGTCGACGGAGGGGTTCACGGCGGCGAGCACGGCCTCGGCGGCGACCGCAGGCAGGGCGACCGGGCAGTTCAGGTGCGCCAGGTAGCCGGGCGCGTGGAACCAGACGGCTTCGCGGACGAACAGCTCGTCGAGTTCGGCGAGCGCGCGGTCCGTCCCGATCGCCGGAGCGTCGAGGTCCACGGCGGCCACCCTCCCGCGCAGGACGGATGCCGACGAGTCGGTCGTGGGCCGGTCGGCGACGGCGATGCGGTCGGCGAGCCGGTCGACCGTGGAACCGACTGCCTGCCGGTAGCGCTGGGCGGTCGTGGGGCTGATCAGGTCGAGCGATTTCATGTTAGGTGAGGCTAACCTCACCTGGCATTCCTGTCACCCGAACGGGGCACCGGGCGTGGCGGACGCGAGCGCCGCTCGAGGGCGGTCGGTCGTGCCGGTACGGTCGGGGCATGGGGAACGCGCCATCGATCACCGTCCGGGCCGCCGACGATCGCGACGCCCCGGGGATCGCCGACGTCCACGTGCAGGCCTGGCGCGAGGCCTACGCCCACCTGCTGCCCGCGGCGTTCCTCGGCTCGCTCGACCCGGTCGCCCGCACGTCCCGCTGGCGGCGCATCATCGCCGACCCCGCGATCACCGTCCTCGTCGCGGAGCACGACGGTCGGATCGTCGGCTGGGCCACCGCCGGGCCCGGACGCGACGTGCCACCCGTCTGGGACCGCGAGCTCGAGGGCATCTACGTCCTCGCGACGATGCACGGGACGGGTGCGGGACAGGCGCTCCTCGACCAGGCGATCGGCGACCGGCCGGCGTTCCTGTGGGTCGCCGACGACAACCCGCGCGCCGAGGCCTTCTACCGCCGCAACGGGTTCCGCCGTGACGGCACGACCAAGACCCAGCGCCTCGGCGACGTCGATCTCGTCGCGACCCGGATGGTGCGCTGACCCGTCGGCTAGAGCTTCTCGATCGGCGCGATCTTGATGAGCAGCTTCTTGCGGCCCGCCGAGTCGAAGGCGATCTCGGCGATGCGCTTGGCACCCTGCCCCGTGACCGCGGACACCGTGCCCTCGCCGAAGTCGACGTGCTTGATGCGGTCGCCGGCTGCGAGCTCCATGTCCCCGTTGTCGCGGACCTGCCCGGACACCCGGTTCGCCCACTCGGTCTTCGGGCGGGTCTTCGACGCCGCCGCGGCACGGTCGTACGAGCCGCCGCCCCAGCCTCCGCCGCCGCGGTACCCGCCGCCACCGCCACCGCCGCCGAAGCCGCCCTCGCGCTTCGCGTTGAGTGCACGGGGTTGCGTGCCGCCGCGGCTGTTCGCCATGCCCGGCGACTGCTTCCACTCGATCAGGCCCTCGGGGATCTCCTGCAGGAACCGCGACGGCATTGCCACGTTGACGTCGCCGAACTGCGCGCGGGTCATCGCCAGCGACAGGAACAGGGACTTCTTGGCACGGGTGATGCCGACGTAGAACAGCCGGCGCTCTTCCGAGGGGCCACCTGGCTCGTTGGCGCTCATCCGGTGCGGCAGCAGGTCTTCCTCGACGCCGGTCAGGAACACCGCGTCGTACTCCAACCCCTTCGCGGTGTGCAGGGTCATGAGCGACACCGTGCCCGACGAGTCGTCGAGCTCGTCCGCCGCGGCGACCAGCGAGACCTCGGTCAGGAAGTCCGACAGGGTGCCCTCGGGGTTGTTCTTCTGGAACTCCCGCGTGACGGCGACGAGTTCGTCGATGTTGTCGGCCCGGGCGGCGTCCTGCGCGTCGGGCGACTTCCGCAGGTTCTCGAGCAGGCCGGAGCCGTCGAGCAGCTGCGTCAGGGTGTCCACCACCGGCTGCGTCGGTGCCTTCTCGGACACGGAGTCGAGCAACCCGGCGAACTCGGTGATGGCGTTCCGCACCTTCGGCCCGAACCCGAGCTCTCCGGCGTGCCGCAGGGCGTCACGCATCGTCGTCTCGTGCTCGTCGGCGTAGCGCTGCAGGGTGGTCTCGGTGACGGCGCCGATGCCCCGCTTCGGCACGTTGAGGATGCGGCGGAGCGCCATCGGGTCGGCCGGGTTCGCGACCGTGATCAGGTACGCCATGGCGTCCTTGATCTCGGCACGCTCGTAGAACTTGGTGCCGCCGAGCACGCGGTACGGGATAGCGGCGCGGATGAAGATCTCCTCCAGCGCGCGGGTCTGCGAGTTCGTCCGGTAGAACACCGCCATGTCGCGGTAGTCCGTGCCGTCCTCGCGCAGACGCTGGATCTCGTCGGCGACGAACTGGGCTTCGTCGTGGCCGGTGTACCCGGTGAACCCGATGATCTTCTCGCCGGCGCCGACGTCGGTGAACAGGTTCTTCGCCTGACGGTCGAAGTTGTTCGCGATGACGGCGTTCGCGGCGTCGAGGATGTTCTGCGTCGAGCGGTAGTTCTGTTCGAGCAGGATCACCTTGGAGTTCGGGAAGTCCCGCTCGAACTCGACGATGTTGCGGATGTCGGCCCCGCGGAACGCGTAGATCGACTGGTCCGAGTCGCCGACCACGGTCAGGGACGCCGGCGCGATGGAACCGTCGGCCTCGCGCATCCGGGCGACGTGCTGGCCGGAGTCCTCGAGCTTGTCGACCTGATCGACCGGGACCGCGCGGGTGAGCTCGCGGATCAGGGCGTACTGGGCGTGGTTCGTGTCCTGGTACTCGTCGACCAGGATGAAGCGGAAGCGCCGCTGGTACAGGGCGGCGACGTCGGGGAAGGCCCGGAACAGGAAGACCGTCTGTCCGATGAGGTCGTCGAAGTCGAACGCGTTCGCCCGGCGCAGCTCGTTCGTGTACCGCCGGAACACCTCGGTGAACATGACCTCTTGCGGGTCGTTCACGTTGATGTTCCGCGCGTAGGTGTCGATGTCCTGCAGCTCGTTCTTGAGCTTGGAGATCTTCGACGCCGCGGCGCCGACCGTCAGCCCGAGGGAGTCGGCCTCGAGCTCCTTGACGATCCGCTTGAGCAGCGCCTTGGAGTCGGCGGAGTCGTAGATGGTGAACGACTGCGGGAACCCGAACCGCTCGGCCTCGCGCCGGAGGATCCGCACGCACGCGGAGTGGAACGTCGAGATCCACATGCCCTCGGCCTCGCCGCCGACCAGGGCACGCACCCGCTCGCGCATCTCGGCGGCGGCCTTGTTCGTGAACGTGATCGCCAGGATCTGCGACGGCCAGGCCTCGCGGTTGGCGAGCAGCAGCGCGATACGGCGGGTGAGCACGCTCGTCTTGCCGGAACCGGCACCGGCGACGATCAGCAGGGACTCGCCGCGGTACTCGACGGCTTCCTTCTGCTGGGGGTTCAGACCCGCGGTGAACGGGTCTTCGTACGCGCGGGCACCGGCGCCCGGCTCGGGCGTCGATTCGAAGGGGTCGAGCACGATCGTCATGTCCGGAACAGTCTAGGCGAGACCCCCGACAGCGACCTCGTGCGGCAGGATGGCGCCGTGGCGATCACAACGGACCGACCTGACGTCTTCGTGCTCCCCGCGATGTCGGCCGCGATCCCCGTCACGCAGGACGTCCTCTGCATCCTCCCTCCGGACGGGCGCGACGACCCCGCCGCGATCATCGAGAGCCACCGTCGGGCCCGTGCTCAGCGGTCTCGACAGGACACGGCGGGGTGCCTGGTCCCGCTGTCGATCGGCCTGGTCACCGCTGTGCTGTGCCTGGCCGCACTCGGAGCCCTCGCTTCGTCGACGTTCCCGAGGAGCGCCCGGCTCCTCGTCGCCGTCGTGGTGTTCCTCGTCGTCTCGTCCGCCGTCGCGGTCCTCGTCGATCGACGGCAACGGCGACGGCCACCGGTGCAGCCCCTCCCGGTGACACCCATCGACCCTCGGGTCGCCCGTCTCGCGCCCGGGGACCTGCCCGCGGCCGAGGTCATCCGCGCCTCGGCAGTCCTGCAGGCGCTCGACCGTGCACGTGTCGACCTCCGGAAGGGCGAACACGACGCCGACCTGACGGACGCGCAACGGACGGTCTCGCCCGGCGACCGGAGCACGTGGTTCTTCCGGCCCGAGGACCTGGCCGGGCTCCGCGCCGCCGCAACGTCCGCACGCGAGGAGGCCACCGAGTTCCTCCGGTCAACCGGCATCCCGCTCGAGGCGCTCGAGGACTGACCGGGCACGCACCGCCAGGTCGGGGTGGTCGGCGAACACACCGTCGACGCCCGTCCGGAGGATCGACGTGTACCAGCGCTCCCAGTCACCGAACGCCGCGACGTCGCCGCCACGCCGGAGCGGCGAGGGCAGGAACCGGTTCTCCGGCCGGAGCGTCCACGTGTACACGGCGAGCCCGACGGCGTGCGCGCGGTCGACGATCCCGCTCCGCACCGGTGACGGGTCGTCGAGTGCGACGGTGTCGACCCCGGCCATCAGGGTCCCGAGGTCGACGCTGATGCCGTGGAACTCGGTGGCGAACGACGCGAGCGCGTCGTCGGATCGCTCGGCGGCGTACGTGGGAGCCAGCGACCCGTGGGTCGCGACCTCGTCCGGGGCGCTGCCCCGGGCCTCCTGGAGGTACACGAGCCGTCCGCCCGTGCCGCGCTCGCGCAGGTCACGGAGCACGCCCTTCTCGAAGCTCTCGACGGTCAGGCGGTCGTCGTGCCGCCACCCGGCCCCGCCGAGGGCGGCGTCGACCAGTTCGCCCATCGGGAACCCGGCGCGCTCGAAGTACGCGGCGTGCTTGACCTCGGCGACGAGTCCCACGGGGCGGGGTGCGGCGTCGAGGATCGCGAGCAGGTCCTCGAGGCGCAGGACCGGCTGCTCGCCGTCGTGCGCGGCCGAGTCGGGTCGCAGGACCGGCAGGCGTTCGCGGGTCCGGAGCGTCCGGAGCTCGGCCCAGGTGAAGTCCTCGGTGAACCACCCCGTCACCGTCTGACCGTCGACGGTCTTCGTCGTGCGCAGGTGCCGGAACTCGGGGTGGTCGGCGACGTCCGTGGTGCCGGAGACCTCGTTCTCGTGGCGGAGCACCAGCACGCCGTCCTTCGTCGGCACGAGATCCGGTTCGATCGCGTCCGCACCGAGTTCGATCGCGAGCTCGTACGCGCTCCGGGAGTGCTCGGGGCGGTAGCCGGGTGCACCGCGGTGGGCGATCACGAGGGTCATGGCGCGACCCTACTTGCCGCGGGTGACCGGTGGACCGGCTGTGTCGCGGGACACACGCGTCCGGCGGCGGGCCGTCGTTCCCAGGCTGTGGTCCGAGCATCGCCGCATGACCGTCCGATCCCTGTCCACCGCCGTCGAGGCCCGGATCGACCGAGCCGCCCGGCGGGTGCTCGATGCCGGACACCAGCCGCACCGCCCCGTGCGGGTGTTCGTGACCGAGTTCCTGGTGTTCGGCGCGAAGCAGGCCTGGGCGTGCGCGTTCGGGGCGCTGCTGCTCGCGACGATGGCCGTGGCGCACCTGACCGTGCCGGCCGCGATGCGGAACGACGTGCTCACCGTCGCGGCCGTGCTCCTGCAGGTCGGCATGCTCGTGTGCGGGCTCGAGACCGTCCGTGAACTCCGGGTCGTGCTCCTGTTCCACGTCGTCGGGACCGCGATGGAGGTGTTCAAGACGCACATGGGCTCGTGGACGTACGAGCCGGGCGGGCTGCTCGTCGTCGCCGGGGTCCCGCTCTTCTCGGGGTTCATGTACGGCGCCGTCGGCTCGTACATGGTGCGGGTGTACCGCCTGTTCGACCTGCGGTTCGACCGGTACCCACGGCAGTGGCTGCTGGCGGTGGTGGCGGCCGGGATCTACCTGAACTTCTTCGCGCACCACTTCGTCGCCGATGCCCGGTTCCCGTTGCTCGCCCTCGTGCTGCTGCTGTTCGCCCGGACCACCATGCACGTCCGGGTCCACCGGGCGACGGTGCGGATGCCCGTGCTCGTCGCGATGGCCCTCGTCGCGGTGTTCATCTGGGCAGCCGAGAACGTGGCCACCTGGGCCGGGGCGTGGAGCTACCCGGCGCAGCTCGCGGTGTGGCAGCCGGTGTCCGCGACGAAGATCGTGGCGTGGTTCCTGCTCATGACGATCTCGGTCGCCCTGGTCACCTGGCTGTACCCGGCGGTGCCGTCAGGGTCGGCAGCGGACTCTCGACGTGTTCGGGGCAGCCGTGCAGAGGACGCCCCTAGGCTTCCGGCGGCGGGGCCCCCGAGCCCGCGTCCGCTTGCCGCGAATCCTCAGCCTTCCGCGACCCAGCGCACCTAGGCTGAGAGGACTCCAATCTCCTAGGAAGAGGACACCATGGCCTTCAAGCCCGGTTTCGACCAGTCCCCCGCCTTCAACGACCAGGGACGCAACGCCTGGGGCGGCGGCGCTGGTCAGCAGCAGGCCGGCTGGGGACAGACCCCGCGGCAGGCTCAGGGCGGCATGACCCCCGAGCAGCTGCAGTACATGTACGACCGTCCCGCGGCCTCCACGGTCGACACGGACCGCATGTCGTACGAGGACACCATCGTCAAGACGCTGCTCGCCTTCGGCGTGCTCCTCGTCGGTGCGGTGGCCGGCTGGAACCTGCCCCCGATCGTCTGGGTCGTCGGCGCGCTCGTCGGGTTCGTCCTGGCGCTCGTCAACACCTTCAAGAAGAAGCCGTCGCCGGGCCTGATCCTGACGTACGCGTTCTTCGAGGGACTGTTCGTCGGTGGCATCTCGAACTTCTTCCAGACCGCGATCCCACAGGCTGACGGCATCGTCGCGCAGGCTGTGTTCGGCACCCTGGGCGTGTTCTTCGTCACCCTGCTGCTGTTCCGGTCCGGCAAGATCCGCGCGACGCCGAAGGCCACCCGCTTCTTCATCATCGCGGGCGTCGGCTACCTGGCGTTCTCGCTCGTGAACATGGTCCTGATGCTCACCGGCGTCACCGACTCGGCGTTCGGTCTCCGTGGCATCACGATCTTCGGCATCCCGCTCGGCGTCCTCATCGGCATCTTCGTCGTCGTGATGGCCGCGTACTCGCTGGTCCTGGACTTCGACCAGATCAAGACCGGTGTCGAGCGCGGCGCACCCCGCATCTACGCCTGGACCGCGGCGTTCGGCCTCATCGTGACGGTCGTCTGGCTGTACATCGAGATCCTGCGCATCCTCGCGATCCTGGCGAGCAACCGCGAGTAGGTCTCGCCAGCACGACACGAAGGGCCCCGGCACACGCCGGGGCCCTTCGTCGTTCCCGGGTGGACGACCGGCGGGTGGGCGGCCCCGCGGGTGGGTCCGGGTCGGCTCGGGGCCGGTCTCGGTCGCCGCGGGGCCGGCCGCAGTCGCGCGAAACTCCGCCCGCACTCGGGTGACCGGTCACGCGCCGTCGCCCCGCGCTCCCCCGAACGACTCTGCGTGACCGCTCGACGTCATCGGCGCGGGGCGTCGTGACCGATCACCACGCCGCACGCCGCCCACGCCCGCGCGCACCCGGACGCACGAGGGCCCGGCGCGCATACTGCGCACCGGGCCCTCGGGACTCAGGGGAGCATCACTCCCACTCGATCGTTCCCGGCGGCTTCGACGTGACGTCGAGCACGACCCGGTTGACGTCGGGCACCTCGTTCGTGATGCGGTTCGAGATCTTCGCCAGGGTGTCGTACGGCAGACGCGTCCAGTCGGCGGTCATGGCGTCCTCGGAGGAGACCGGACGGAGCACGATCGGGTGCCCGTAGGTCCGGCCGTCACCCTGCACGCCCACGGAGCGGACGTCGGCGAGCAGCACGACCGGGCACTGCCAGATCTCCTCGTCGAGGCCGGCCGCGGTGAGCTCCTCGCGGGCGATCTTGTCGGCGGCGCGGAGCAGCTCGAGGCGGTCCTTCGTGACCTCGCCGACGATGCGGATGCCGAGCCCCGGGCCGGGGAACGGCTGACGACCGACGATGACCTCGGGCAGCCCGAGCTCGCGACCGACGGCACGGACCTCGTCCTTGAACAGGGTGCGCAGCGGCTCGACGAGCTCGAACGTCATGTCCTCGGGCAGGCCGCCGACGTTGTGGTGCGACTTGATGTTCGCGGTGCCCGCTCCGCCGCCGGACTCGACGACGTCGGGGTAGAGGGTGCCCTGCACGAGGAACTTGACCTCGCCCGCCTCGTCGTCACCGCGGGCCTCGAGCACGAGCGCCTCGGCAGCCCCTTCGAAGGTGCGGATGAACTCGCGGCCGATGATCTTGCGCTTCTGCTCCGGGTCGCTCACGCCGGCGAGCGCGTCGAGGAACTGCTGCTCGGCGTCGACCGTGATGAGCCGCACGCCCGTGGAGGCGACGTAGTCCTCTTCCACCTGCTTGCGCTCGTCGGCGCGGAGGAGACCGTGGTCGACGAAGACGCAGGTCAGCTGGTCGCCGACGGCCTTGTGCACCAGGGCAGCGGCGACGGCGGAGTCGACCCCGCCGGACAACCCGGCGATGACCCGGGCGGAGCCGACCTGCTCGCGGATGCGGGCGACCTGCTCCTCGATGACGTTGCTCGAGTTCCAGTCGCCGGGCAGGCCAGCGGCACGGTGCAGGAAGTTCTCGAGCACGGCCTGGCCGAACACGGAGTGCTTCACCTCGGGGTGCCACTGCACGCCGTAGAGCTTGCGCTCGTCGGAGGCGAACGCCGCCACGGGCGTCGAGGCGCTCGAGGCGAGGACCTCGAAGCCCTCCGGGGCCTTCGCCACGGAGTCGCCGTGCGACATCCACGTGACCTGCGACCCGGGCTGTCCGCCGAGCAGGACGCTGTCGGTCCCGGTGACGTCGACCGCGGTCGCGCCGTACTCACGCAGTCCGGTGTTCGCGACCTCGCCGCCCAGGGCGGTCGCCATGGCCTGGAAGCCGTAGCAGATGCCGAGCACGGGGACGCCGAGCTCGAGGATCTCGCCGTCGAGCGACGGTGCGCCGTCCTCGTACACGGACGACGGCCCGCCGGACAGCACGATCGCGGCCGGGTCCTTCGCGCGGATCTCGTCCGCGGTGACGGAGTGCGGCACGATCTCGCTGTAGACGTTCGCCTCACGCACGCGACGTGCGATCAGTTGCGCGTACTGGGCGCCGAAGTCGACGACGAGGACGGGGCGCTGTTCGGTCTCGCTCACCGAGCGGCCTCCTTCTCACGCTGCTGCGCAGCGATCAGCTCGTGGTAGGTGTCCATGGCCTTCTGCTGCATGCGGTGTTCGACGACGAAGGACATGAACGGGATGATGCCCCCGAGGGCGATGAGCAGGAAGCGCGTCGGCCTCCAGCGCATGATGCTCCACAGGCGGAAGTCCGTGAAGAGGTAGAGCACGTACAGCCAGCCGTGGGCGATCAGGATCGCCGTCGACAGGTTGAACGTGCCGGGGGTCTCGCCCGCGGTGCCGTTCGGCACGAAGAACGGGCCGTTGCCGAGCTGCATCTCGAGCTGCAGCGGCGTGTACTTGATGACCATCTCGACCGCCAGCGCCAGCAGCAGCACACCGGTGATGTACGCCGAGACGCGGTACCACTTCACCGCCCCCGGGATCTTGGGGATGTCGCGGGGTCGGACGGTCAGGGCCATGTCGGCAATCCTACCGTCGGAGCGCGTCGGCTTCGGTGGCGAGCGCTGCCTCGCGCTCGTCCTCCTGCTCGCGCTCCCAGGCGTCCTTCACGAAGCGGTACCAGAGGAACACGGCGAAGCCGGCGAAGACGACCCACTCGATCGCGTAGAACAGGTTGAGCCAGTCGAACTGGACCTCGCGCGACGGGGCACGGTCGGCGATGGTGCCGAGGTCGGCGGCCTCCGCGGTGGTGCCGTCGGCGACGACGTACCCGAGGTACATCCGGTCGTCGAACGCCTGCCAGGTGTTGACGAGCCGTGCCGGTGCGACGGCCGAGAACTCGGCCTCCTTGTAGGCGTCCTGGTCGGGCGACTCGGCCGGGTAGTAGCGGCCCTGGACGGTCAGCGTCTGCCCGTCCGCCAGGCGCTCGCCCCCGGCGACGGCGTCCGCCCGTCGGTCGGACCAGCCGATGACGACCGGGAGGCTCGCCCCGCCATCCGAGTCCACCAGGTGCCCGACGGTCTGGTAGGTCCCACCCCCGGTGCGGCCGGTCAGGACGGTGGTGTCACCAGCGACGAAGGTGCCGGTGACGGTCACCTTCTGGCCGGCGAGGCTCTCGCTGACCGGCCGTTCCGGCGTGGTCACGGCCTCGAGGGTCCTGCGCGTCTCGGTGGTCGCCGGCAGGGGCTTGCCGTTGGCGATGCTCCGCTCGAGCTGCCACTTGCCCAGCCCCGCGAACACCCCCGCCAGCACGAGCGCCAGCAGCAGCAGCGCGATCCACCTCGGTCGTCGGGCAACGGCCCACATCTGTATCAGTACTCCGGATCGCGCTGTCGGACCGGGCGTTCGGGGCGCTCGGTGGGGATCTCGACCGGCGACGTCACGGGATCGGACGTCGGCTCGGGCCCCTCATTCTCTCGGTCGTCCCTGCCAGCGGCCTCCACGAGGGCGAACTCCTCGGCGAACTGGCGGTCCCGCTCGGCCCGACGTGCGGCTGCCGCGTCCTCGCTCTCGACCTCGGCTGCGTCGGCGGCCGCGGTCGCGGCGGCCGAGCGGCGGCCGCGCAGGCGGACGAGCCGGGCCGGCCGGACCACGAGGCGGCCGATCCGCTCGGAGTTGACGGCGAGCAGCGGACCGAGCACGGCCATGCACAGGACGTAGAGGCCCGCGAAGGCGGTGATCCGCGCCTCCAGGCCGGCGGCAGCCGACAGGGTGGCGAGGATCAGCGCGAACTCGCCGCGGTTCACCAGGATGACGGCGGTGTTGATGCCCTGCTGCAGGTTGAAGCCGTTCATCCGCGCGACGATCTGCCCGGCGACCGCGTTGAGCACGACCGTCATGCCGATGGCACCGAGGACGGGCCACAGGACCTCGCCGAAGGTCGACAGGTCGAGTCCGAGTCCGAAGTTCACGAAGAAGAACGCGGCGAAGACGTCACGCATCGGCAGGGCGAGCTGCTCGATGCGGTCGCGGTAGCGGGTCGCTCCGCAGAGCAGGCCGATGACGAACGCACCGATGGCGTCGGTCACGCCGAGCAGGTCGCCGATGCCACCGAACATGACGGCGAGGCCGAAGAACAGCACCGTGAACAGCTCGTCGTCGCGGGTGGCGAAGATCTTCGAGACCCACTTGCCCGCGAAGCGCGCGAGCGTGAACATCACGATGAGGAACCCGAACGCGAGTGCGAGCTTGCCGACGACGGCCCAGACGTTGGTGTCGCCGGACAGCACGACCGAGACGACCGCCAGGTAGACGGCGATGAAGACGTCCTCGATGACGGTGACGCCGAGGATCATCGGGGTCTCGTCGTTGGCCAGGCGCCGGAGTTCGATGAGGAGCTTCGTGACGATGGCGCTCGACGACGTGGCCGTCATGCCGGCGATGATCAAGGCTTCGCGGGTGCCCCAACCGAGCGAGAAGCCGAAGGCGAACCCGACGCCCATGTTGATGAGGACGTACGTGCCGCCGGAGGCCAGGAGCTTGCCGGCGTTGCCGTAGAACTCCTCTTGGTCGAACTCCAGGCCGAGGTTGAACAGCAGCAGGATGAGCCCGAACGTCGCGATGAGCTCGATCGTGTGCGACTCGACGCTGAGGCCGATCCACGGGGTGTGCGGACTCGCGATGAGTCCGACCACCATGTAGATCGGGATGGCGGGCAGCCCGATGGTCTTGCCGAGGCGCCCCAGGACGTAGGCGATGACGAAGAGCACGCCGATGGTGAGCAGTTCACCACCCAGGTGCATGCGCTAGCTCTTCCGCGGGGCCTCGGCCGAGGCGGCCGCAAGCTCTCCGCTGCGGTAGAAGGAGAACGCCTTGCTGACCTTCTCGGGGGCACCGGCGACGACGATCGTGTCGCCCGGGAACACCACGAAGTCCGACGAGGGCGCGGGGTTGGCACTGTCGCCGCGGACGACGGCCACGACGGTCAGGCCGATGAAGCCCGAGTCGTGCAGGTCGCCGAGGGGCTTGCCCGCGATGGCGTCGTCGTAGTCGACCGAGAACCAGTCGATGGACAGTCCGGGGATTTCGTCGAGCTTGTCGAGGCCCTCGGTGATCCGGGTGCCACCGAGCAGTTCGGCGAGGGTGTGCGCTTCGTCTTCGCTCAGGCGCAGCGAGACCTTCTCGGACTTGTCCGCCCCGTCGGAGACGTCGGCGAACGAGATGAGGTCGGAATGACCCGACCGGTGCGTGATGACACCGCACTTGCCACCGTCGTCGGTGTAGAAGCTGTGCAGCACGCCGACTCCGGGGAGTTTGACGCGATGGACGTCGACCATGGTGGCTCCCTCTTCGAGTACTCCCATGCTAACCACCAGGACCCCCCGCGCATTCCGCCCGCTACTGTTCTGTGGATGGGGAGAGCTCGGATCGTCGTGGCCGTCGTCGGGGTGCTGGTCGTCGCGCTGTACGCGGCACTGCTGGCACTGAACGCGCTGGTGCTCGACCCACTCGCTGCCGTGCCGGGCTCGACGCTGCCGGAGATCCACGCCGAGCTCACGCGACAGGGCTTCTCGGTCGGCACGGACATCGTGGTCGTGATTGCCCTCGCCGCGGTCGGGGTCGTGCTCGCCGCCGGGCTGTCGGTGCTGCTCATCGTCACCCGCGCCACGGCCCACGTCATCGCCGCCGTCCTGCTCGCCGTGGTCGTGCTGGGCGGTCCGGCGTCGTTATGGAGCGGGTTCGCGCTCGGCATGGACGTGGCCGACGGCTACGGGGTCGGCGGCGGTGCCCACACGATCTGGGCCGGCGTGCTGTACGTGACGAGCCTGCTCGCGCTCATCGCGATCCCGGTCGTGCTCGTGGTCGGCCAGGCGGCGCACGTGCGCCGCACCGCCGTGCGGGCGCACGCCGCCTGACGGACGCGCCGCGGGCCTCCAGTCCGCTCCGGTCCGCCGTCCTTCCGGCCTGGAGGCGCGGGTGGGCCCCGCAACACGCCGTCGTCTCGTCGAGACGCCCCGTCCACCGCGAGACGCCGCCGGATCTGGAGGCGTCCTGACGGCCAGGCGGCGTCAGCGCAAGACGACGGCGTCACGCCAGGACGGCAGACGCCGGCGTCTCGGCAACACGACGGCGTCACCGGAACGGCAGACGCCAGCGTCTCGGTGACACGACGGCGCCTGCCGGACGCGCTACTCCGGCTCGCTCGTCTTCTCGCCGATGACCTGCTCGTCGGACGCCTTCGCGCCCTCGGCACCGTCCGAGCGACCGCCGCCGACGACCACGTCGTCCTCGTCGAAGCCGAAGGCGATGTCCGGGGCCTCGAGCCGCACGCGGTCCGCGCTCTCGTCGTCGGGCTGCAGCTGCGACTCCCGTTCGGCGGCGACGCGCTTCAGGTAGTTCGCGACCTCGTGCTCGGTCGTCTCCTGGTCCCAGCCGAGCACGTCCGCCATGAGCTTCGCGGCGACGGGCGCTGCCGACTCGCCGCGGTCCCAGGCCTCGATCGAGATGCGGGTGCGGCGGGCGAGGACGTCCTCCAGGTGCAGGGCGCCCTCGTGCGACGCGGCGTACACGACCTCGGCGCCGATGTAGTCGTCGGCCCCCGGCAGCGGTTCGGCGAGCGCGGGGTCCTGCTCGACGAGCTGCAGCACCTCGGTCGCGAGCGTGCCGTACCGGTTGAGCAGGTGCTCGATGCGGACCTTGTGGACGTTGAAGCTCCGTGCGGTGCGGGCGCGTCGGTTCCACGCGGCGGGGTAGCCCTCGGCGCCGAGGAGCGGGATGTCCTCCGTCGTCGACTCCGGGATCCTGCCGTCCATGGCCGCGACGGCCTCGTCGATGGCGTCCTTGCCCATCACCCGGTAGGTGGTCCACTTGCCGCCGGCGACCACGACCAGGCCCGGGACGGTGTGCGCGACGACGTGCTCCCGGCTGAGCTGCGAGGTCTGGTCGGACTCCCCCGCGAGCAGCGGCCGGAGTCCGGCGTAGACGCCCTCGACGTCCTCGCGGGTGAGCGGGACGGCGAGCACCTTGTTGACGTGCTCGAGGATGTAGTCGATGTCCGCCGCGGTCGCGGCCGGGTGCGCCTTGTCGAGGTACCAGTCGGTGTCGGTCGTGCCGACCAGCCAGTGCCGGCCCCACGGGATGACGAAGAGCACACTCTTCTCGGTGCGCAGGATCATGCCCGTGTTCGACTGGAAGCGGTCCCGCGGGATCACGAGGTGGACGCCCTTCGACGCCCGCACCTTGAACTGGCCGCGGGTGCCGATCATCGCCTGGGTGTCGTCGGTCCAGACACCGGTGGCGTTGACGACCTGCTTCGCGCGGATCTCGAACCGTTCGCCGGTCTGGATGTCGTGGGCCTGCGCGCCGACCACGCGTTCCCCGACCTTGATGAAGCCCTCGATGCGCACGCGGCTCGCCGCCTCGGCACCGTACGAGGCCGCGGTGCGCACGAGCGAGGCGACGTAGCGCGCATCGTCGACCTGGGCGTCGTAGTACGTCATGCCGCCGACGAAGGCGTCCTTCTTGAGCCCGGGCATGTTCCTGAGCACCTGCTTGCGGCTGAGGTGCCGGTGGTGCGGGACGCCGGGCGGACGGCCGCCGGACCAGCTGAACACGTCGTACATCGCCATGCCGATGCCGATGTAGAAGCGCTCCCACACCCGGTGGTTGAGCGGGTAGAGGAAGCGCACGGGCTTCACCAGGTGCGGGGCGATGCGCTGGAGCAGCAGGCCGCGCTCGATGAGGGCCTCGCGGACGAGGGCGAAGTTGAGCTGCTCGAGGTAGCGGATGCCACCGTGCACGAGCTTCGACGAGCGGCTCGAGGTGCCCGATCCCCAGTCGCGGGCCTCGACGATGCCGACGCTCAGGCCACGGGTCACGGCGTCGAGCGCGCTGCCCGCTCCGACGATGCCGCCACCGACGACCAGGACGTCGAGCTCCTTGGTCTTCAGTGTCTCGATCGCAGCCGCGCGTTCGTCCGGTCCGAGCTTCGCCGCGGGGTCGAACCCCACGCCGGGCGCGACGTCACGCGGACGTCCGGCCGTGCTGGTCTGCTTCGTCGTGCTGGACTTCGCCATCGTCGCCTCCGGGTCACGGTCGGCGCCGTGGCGTCACCCGTGCTGCTGCACGGGTGCCACCGTCACTGGTGGTACGGCGCCACGACCACTTCTACTCGCTGGAACTCCTTGACGTCGGAGTATCCGGTCGTCGCCATCGATCGGCGCAGCGCACCGACGAGATTGGCGCGGCCGTCGAAGGTCGGCGTCGGGCCGTTCAGGACGTTCTCGAGCGGGGCGATCGTGCCCACCTGCACCCGGCGGCCGCGGGGCAGCTCGGGGTGGTGCGCCTCAGCACCCCAGTGGAAGCCACCACCCGGGGCCTCGGTCGCACGGGCGAGTGCCGTGCCGAGCATGACGGCGTCGGCACCGACGGCGATCGCCTTGACGATGTCGCCCGCGGTGTCGAGCCCGCCGTCGGCGATGACGTGCACGTAGCGCCCACCGGACTCGTCCAGGTAGTCACGCCGGGCACCGGCGACGTCGGCGACGGCCGTGGCCATCGGCGCGTGGATGCCGAGCGCGGCACGGGTGGTCGACGCCGCGCCGCCACCGAAGCCGACGAGCACGCCGGCGGCACCGGTGCGCATGAGGTGCAGCGCCGACGTGTAGGTCGAGGCGCCGCCCACGATCACCGGGACGTCGAGCTCGTAGATGAACTTCTTGAGGTTGAGGGGCTCCTCGGTCACCGAGACGTGCTCGGCGGAGACCGTGGTGCCGCGGATGACGAACAGGTCGACACCGGCGTCGACGACGGTCTGCGAGAACTCCTGGGTGCGCTGCGGGCTGAGCGACCCGGCGACCGGCACACCCGCAGCCCGGATCTCGGCCAGGCGCGCGGTGATCAGCTCGGCCTTGATCGGCTCGGAGTAGATCTCCTGCATGCGCTTCGTGACGTTGCCGTCGGTGAGCGAGCGGATCTCGTCGTAGTACGGGGTCGGGTCCTCGTAGCGGGTCCACAGCCCCTCGAGGTCGAGGACCCCGAGGATGCCGAGCTTGCCCATCTGGATGACCGTCGCCGGCGAGGACACGGAGTCCATCGGTGCCGACAGGATCGGCGACGCGAACGTGAACGCGTCGATCGACCACTGCACGCTGACGTCGCGCGGGTCGCGCGTCCGTCGCGAAGGGACCACCGCGATGTCGTCGAACGCGTACGCCCGACGTCCGCGCTTGCCTGCACCGATCTCGACTTCACTCACCCGGCAAGCCTAGCGGTCGTGTCCCCCGGGTGACACGGTGTCCTCGGCCGACACGGTGTCCTCCGAGCGGCTCGGCGCCGAGGCGAGCGCGGTCTCCACCAGGATCCCGAGCAGCTCCGGGTAGTCGACACCGACCGCGGCGAACATCTTCGGCACCTGCGACTGCGCGGTGAGGCCCGGCATCGTGTTGACCTCGTTGAGCACGACCTCGCCGTCCGGCGTGACGAAGCAGTCGACACGGGCGATGCCGGTGCACCCGAGGCGGGTGAACACCGCGCGGGCGACGGCGTCGAGCCGGTCCGCGACGGCGGCGTCGAGCCGGGCGGGCAGGACGAAGCGCGCGCTGCCGTCGTACTTGGTGTCGGCGTCGAAGAACCCGGCCGCGTCGTTCACGACCTCGAGCGGCGGTCCGACGACCAGCTCGCCCGGGGTGCGCTCGAGCACGGCGACGTCGACCTCGCGCCCGACCACCATGCGCTCCACCAGGATCCTCCGGTCGTGGGCGAAGGCCTCGCCGAGTGCGTCGGTCAGCTGGCCGGGCTCGTCCACGCGGCTCACCCCGAAGCTCGACCCGCCCGCGACCGGCTTGACGATCCACGGCATCGGTCCGACGGTCGACCGCAGCCAGTCGGCGTCGGCGTCGTCCGTCAGCAGGACCCCGGCGGCCACGGCGACGCCGGACGCCCGTGCGACCAGCTTCGTCACCCACTTGTCCATCGCGACCGCGCCCGCACCGACCGGCGACCCGACCACCGGCACGCCGGCGAGCGCTGCGAGGGCGGCGAGCGACCCGTCCTCGCCACCCGGCCCGTGCACGACCGGGAACACCACGTCCGAGCGGCTGATCACCGCGGCCACCTCGGCGAACGAGCACGGTTCCCCTCCGGACCGCCACCCGCCGTCGCGGTCGATCGTCAGTGGCAGGACCTCGTACCGGCTCGGGTCGAGTGCCGCGGCGACGGAGGCCGCGCTCGCGAGCCCGACCTCGTGCTCGCTGTTGGCTCCGCCGCCGATGACGACGACGCGGACGGACTCGGTGGGGGTCATGTGGTGCTCCTGGTGGTGGTGGGCGTGGTGGTGGCGGGTGCGACGGTGCGCCCGATGCGCCCGCCGATGCCCGTGACGATCTCGTGCGCGTTGGTGCCCGCCCACCGCGCCCAGTCGCCGGGGGTGGGACCGGCGCCACCGAGCAGGGTGACGGTCTCGCCGCGGGCGACGGGCAGCCCGGTGACGTCGAGCACGACCTGGTCCATGTTGATCCGGCCGACGACGGGGACGATGCGACCCCGGACCCGTGCCCGCGCGGACCCGGACGCCGCACGGGGCACCCCGTCGGCGTACCCGACGGGCAGGACCGCGAGGACGGCGTCCGTCGGTGCGGTCCACGTGCCGTCGTACCCGACGGGCGTGCCCGCGCGGACGGTCCGCACGGCGACGACGGGCGCCGTGACGGTCATCGCTCCGACGAGGCCGGCGTCGGCGGGACCGATGCCGACCAGTGCCGCACCGACGCGGACCGCGATGCCGCGCAGGTCCGCTCCCGCGAAGGCGGCCGGGGTGCCGCCCAGGTGCAGGTCGACGGGGTGGCCCAGGGTGCGGTCGGCGGCGAGGGCGGCGAGCCGGAGCAGCGTGGCGGCGCGGGCGGCCGATGCACGGTCGGCGCCGGGCACGTGGCCCATGACCGCCACCGTCCGTACGTGACCGGACCGCTCGGCGGCCGCGGCGGCGTCGAGCAGGGCCTGCCAGTGGTCGGGTTCCGCCCCCTCGCGCGCCATGCCGGTGTCGATGTGCAGGTGCACCGCGACGGGGGTGCCGGTCCGGCGTCCCGCGGCGGCGACCGCCGTCAGGGTGGCCAGGTCGCCCACGGCGATCTCGATCCGCTCGAGCGCGGCCGCGTCGAAGTCCGCCCCGGGCAGGTGCAGCCAGCACAGCACCCGTGCGTCGATGCCGGCGTCGCGGAGCGCGAGGGCCTCGGGCAGCGTCGCTGTGCCGAGCGCGGAGGCCCCCGCGGCGAGGGCAGTCCGCGCGACGGTCACGCTGCCGTGCCCGTAGCCGTCCGCCTTCACGACGGCGATGAGGTCGTGGCCACGGGCGGTCACGCGGCGCACGTTCGCGGCGATCGCGTCGGGGTGCACGGTGCGGAGCGGACCGACCGGCGCGGCCGGCGAACCGATGGTGCCAGGAGCGGCCGTCGCGGCGGCGGCACGGGGCACCGCCGACGCGGTCACGCCCCGACCGCCGCGTACCGGGCGGCCGTGGCACCCGTCCGGCAGGCCCAGTACCGGTCGCCGTGACTCCAGTGCCACCACTCGGTCTCGTAGTTCACCATGCCGACCGGCTCCAGGACGGAGGCCATCAGCGCTCGGTTGTCGCGGGCGACGTCGTCGATGTCCGGGGACGCCGTGAAGCACCGCCCGCCGCTCTGCTCCGGGGTGTCGTCGATGGCGGTGCCCATCCAGAGCGGTCGCCCGTCGTCGTCCACCACGGTGCAGTCGACCGCGGCACCGGCGACGTGCGGTGCCGCGTCTGCGGGGGCGACGAACCGGGACACCAGGTCGTCGAGCTCGGCCGCTCCGGCGTCGGGGTGGAGCGGCACGAGGGAGGCCCGGTAGTCGTCGATGATCGCCCGCTGCGCGTCGATCGTCCGGTAGCCCTCGACGACGAGCAGGTGGAACCCGGCAGGGAGCGCGCGGTCGGCCCGGACGAGGCGCTCGGCGACACCGAGTCGGACCAGTCCACCCGGGCCGGCCGGAGCGCGGAGCCCGAGGTCGGTCAGCCGGACCAGCGGTTCGCGGGACGGCCGGACGGGGACCGCGAGGACGCGGGCGTCGTTGATGAGGGTGATCACGTCATCAGCGTGGCGGGGGCGCGCGCCCGGCGGATCGGGGCAGCGGTTGATGGCGGTCGTCCTGCGGGATGAAGCAGGATCAGCCGCGAGACCGACGCTTCCTCAGCATCCGGAGCACGAGACCGAGCAGGAGTGCCAGCACCACGAACACGACGAGCAGCACGGCCGCGACCTTGACGAGCAGGGCCGCCCCGACGAACACCGCGATGAAGACCACCCACACCAGGGCGTCCATCGCGCCTGCCGACAGTCTCCGCACCTGCGGAACGATACCGACCCGGCGGGGGTGCGCCGAGCCTCCAGGCCGTCGACCGGCCACGGACGGGAGCGGGGTCGTGCGGCGCGAAGCGACCACGCACGACCCCACCCGTCGCGGATACCACCCCCACAGCGGTACCCGCAGTCGACGCCGCAGAGCGGTGTCGACGTCTTCGACGACCCGGCGCTAGCGCGCCGCGTCGACGTCCTTGGCGAGCGTCCCCAGGTACAACTCGATGACCTTGGGGTCGTCCGCGAGTTCCTTCCCCGTGCCCGAGTACGCGTTCTTCCCCTGGTCGAGCACGTACCCACGATCGCAGATCTGCAGACAGCGTCGCGCGTTCTGCTCCACCATGATGATCGACACACCGGCCTTGTTGATCCGGCGGGTGCGCAGGAACGTCTCGTCCTGCCGCACCGGGGACAGTCCGGCGCTCGGCTCGTCGAGCAGCAGCACCTTCGGGTCCATCATCAGGGCTCGGGCCATCGCGACCGACTGCCGCTCACCGCCCGACAGCGAACCGGCCCGCTGGTTCCGCCGCTGTGCCAGCACCGGGAACAGGTCGTAGATCACCTCGAGCCGCTCGGCGAACTTCTTCGGCCGCAGGTACAGGCCCATCTGCAGGTTCTCCTCGATGGACAGCGAGGGGAACACGTTGTTCGTCTGCGGGACGAAGCCGACGCCGGCCTGCACGAGCTTGTTCGCCTTGAGGTTCGTGATGTCGTCGCCCTGCAGGGTCACCGACCCCTCGCGGATCGACACGAGCCCGAAGAGCGCCTTGAGCAGCGTCGACTTGCCGGCGCCGTTCGGCCCGATGATGCCGATGAGCTCGCCCGGGTAGCAGTCGAGGTCGCAGCCGTTCAGGATGTTCACGCCCGGCAGGTACCCGGCGACCAGGTTCTTCGCACTGAGCACCGGCTCGCGGTCCAGCGTGGCCGCCGGGGCGGCGGTCGGACTGGAGGCACTGCTCGCGTTCGTGGGATCCGTTGCGTCCGTCATCGGGTCGCCTCCTGCTCGTCTTCTTCCTTGACTTCCTCGGCCAGCTCCTCGAACGTCTCCTCGGTCAGGAGCGCGTCGTCGCCCAGGTCGGTGTCGTGGTGCGCACCGAGGTACGCGTCGATGACGGCCTGGTCGTCCATCACCGTGTCCGCGGGGCCCTCGGCGACGACCTTGCCCTCGGCCATCACGACCACCCAGTCCGAGATGTGCCGGACCATGTGCATGTCGTGCTCGACGAACAGCACGGTCATGCCGTCGTCGCGCAGCGACTGGATGTGCCCGAGCAGCGACTGGGTGAGCGCGGGGTTCACGCCGGCCATCGGCTCGTCGAGCATGATCATCGTCGGGTCGGACATGAGCGCCCGGGCCATCTCGAGCAGCTTCCGCTGGCCGCCGGACAGCGAGCCGGCGTAGTCGTCCGCCTTCGTGTCGAGCTTGAAGCGGGCGAGCAGGTCCTCGGCCTTGGCCGTGATCTCGCGCTCGCGCTTCGCCCAGACCGGCTTGACCAGGGCCGCGAAGAAGTTCTCCCCCGGCTGGTCACGCGCACCGAGCAGCATGTTCTGCATCACGGTGAGCCGCGACAGCGCCTTGGTCAGCTGGAAGGTGCGGACCATGCCCTTGTTCGCGATGTGCGTCGCGCTGGTCTTCTGCAGCGTGGCGCCGTCGAACCGCGTCTTCGCACCGGGGCTCGGCTTGTCGAACCCGGTGAGCAGGTTGAAGAACGTGGTCTTGCCGGCGCCGTTCGGGCCGATGAGGGCCGTGATGGAGCCGCGCTGGACCTCGAGGTGGTCGACGTCGACCGCCGTCATACCGCCGAAGTGCCGGGTGACGCCGTCGACGGTGAGGATCGGGTCGGCCTTGGGGTGGCCGTAGGTGTCAGACACTGAACGTCAGCTCCTTCTTGTTGCCGAGCAGGCCCTGTGGACGGAACACGATGAGCAGCATGAGCGCGACGCCGACGAGCACGTACGAGAACTGCTCGGCCTGCTGCGCGTTCATGATCGAGTCGGGGATGAAGTCGCCGGCCAGCGTGCGGATGAACAGCCGGACGACGAAGAACAGCACCGCTCCGAGCACCGGTCCGAACACCGTCGCCGCACCGCCGAGGATGAGCGCCGTCCAGATGAAGAACGTCATCGAGCGGCCCATGGCGTCGGGCTGCACGGAACTCGGCAGGACGTAGATGATGCCCGCGATCGCACCGAGCGCCCCACCGAACACGAGCGCCTGCATCTTGTACGAGTAGACGTTCTTGCCGAGCGAGCGGACGGCGTCCTCGTCCTCGCGGATGGCCTTCACCACGCGACCCCAGGGGCTGCGCATGAGCAGGAACAGCACGAGCGTGAACAGGGCGACGAGTCCCCACGCCGCGATGCGGATCCACCAGCCGTTGACGCCGTTGTTCGCGTACGTGAACCACAGGATCGTGGTGGTGCCGTCGGGCAGCGGGCTGAGGGCGTTGAACGGGTCGCGGTAGCTCGACCCGGTGATGCCGTTCGACCCGCCCGTCGTCGAGGTGAGCAGACTCGAGCGTCCCACCATGCGGATGATCTCGGCGCCGGAGATCGTGACGATCGCCAGGTAGTCGCCGCGCAGCCGCAGGGTCGGGATGCCGAGGATGATCGCGAACACGATCGCGACGAGCAACGCGATCAGCACGGCCATCACGAACGGCAGCCCGTTGGTGATCGAGATCGCGAAGCCGTAGGCGCCGAGCAGCAGGAACGCCGCCTGGCCCATGTTCACGAGGCCGGTGAGCCCGAAGTGCACGTTCAGGCCGATCGCGGCCAGGGCGAACGCCGCCGTGGTCGGGGCGAGTGCCTCCTGGGTGAGCGAGGACAGCAGGTTGAGGATGTAGTCCATGCGCGTGCTCCCTTAGCCGATCCGCTCGGCGCGGCCGAAGATGCCCTGCGGCCGGAACAGCAGGATGAGGATGAGGATGACGAGGGCGGTCGCGTACTTGAAGTCGCCGGGGAGCACCAGGTTCGTCAGCTCGACGACGACGCCGATGATCATCGAACCGACCAGCGCGCCGTAGGCGGTCCCGAGCCCGCCGAGCGTGACCGAGGCGAACATGAGCAGCAGCAGCTGGAGACCGGTCTGCCAGTTCACGCCGTTCAGCACCAGGCCGAGCATCACGCCGGACAGGCCGGCGAGCCCGGCGGCGAGCGTCCACACGAACCGGATCACCCGGTCGACGTCGATGCCGGACGCGGCGGCGAGCGCCGGGTTGTCCGAGACGGCGCGGGTGGCCCGGCCGAACCGGGTCTTCGCCAGGAAGAGCCCGGTCGCGACGAGGACGACGAGCGCGATGCCCATGGCGACGTAGGACTGCACCGTCAGGGTGACCCCGGCGAACCGGATGGTGTCCGGGTTGCCCTGCTGGATGCGCACGGTCGAGGCGCCGAAGAAGTACTGGAACGCGTACTGGGCGGCGATCGACAGGCCGATCGTCACGATCATGAGCTGCGTCAGGCTGATGCGCCTGCGACGGAGTGGCCGCCAGATCGCGGCGTCCTGCAGGTAGCCCGTCGCCGCGCACAACAGCGTGACCACGATGCCGGTGACCCAGATGTTCCAGCCGAGCTGGTTCGCGAAGACGTACGCCAGCAGACCGCCGAGCGTGACCTGCTCGCCGTGCGAGAAGCTCGACAGGCCGGTCGTGCCGTAGATGAGCGAGAGCCCGATGGACGCCAGGGCGATGAGGAGCCCGAGCCGGAGGCCCGACGCGAACTGCTGCCAGGCGCGCTGGGGGCTGACGCTCGACGAGTCCGTGGAGGTCGTGACGCCCTGCTGGTCGGACAGCTGGAAGATCTGCCCGACGTTGGCGTTCAGCGTCGCCTGCACCTTGCGCTCGGCGTCGGCGGCGTTCGTCAGGTACTGCCCCTTCGGCAGGGTGCCCTGGTCGACGCTCACCGTGTACTCGCCGGCCGTGTCGACGCTGACGGACCAGCGGCCCTCGTTGTTCGTCGTGGCGGTCTCGTCGAAGCCGGATGGACCGGTGACGTCGACGTCGACGCCCTCGGCCGGCTTCCGCTCGGAGTCGGTGATCGTGCCCTGGATGCACCCGTTGTCCGGGCTGACGGTGCACGCCTGGCTGGTGGCCGGTGCCGAGGTGGCGCTGAAGGCCGGCAGGGTGACCGCCCAGTCGATCAGGAAGGTCGCCAGGAAGGCGGCAACGAGCACGGCCGCCAGGACCGGTCGACGCCGAGCCTGGCGGAGGCGGAACAGGCGCGGCTGCGCCCGTCCCGGCGGAGTGATGGATCCCACGGAAGAGCCTCTCGTTCGGATGCCGAGGACGTTATGAGAATTGTGTGACACCCGTGTTTCCAACAGGTTCCCTGTGTGATTCGTACTCGAAATGTGACGTTGTGGAGGAGGCTCCTTGCCGGACGGGGCCGCGCCTCCCGGCGGAATGCGGCGACAGCCGCCCGCGTTACCATGTCCTATCCGGAACCCGCCGACGCGTTCCCGGTGTCTCGACCACTTCACCTCGCCCACGAAGGGGGCCCATGGACCAGCCGGATCCGTTCGGATTCATCGGACTCACGTACGACGACGTCATGCTCCTGCCCGGGCACACCGACGTCATCCCGAGCGAGGCGTCCACCGCGTCCCGGCTCACCAAGCGGATCTCCGTGAACGTCCCTCTGCTCTCCGCGGCGATGGACACCGTCACCGAGGCGCGCATGGCCATCGCCATGGCACGACAGGGCGGCATCGGGATCCTGCACCGCAACCTGTCCATCGAGGACCAGGCCGCCTACGTCGACAAGGTCAAGCGCTCCGAGTCGGGCATGATCACCAACCCGGTGACCACCACCCCCGACGCCACCGTGGCCGAGGTGGACGCCCTGTGCGGCCAGTTCCGCGTCTCCGGCCTGCCGGTCGTCGAGGACGACGGCACGCTCGTCGGCATCATCACCAACCGCGACATGCGGTTCGTGGCCGCGTTCGAGCAGGCCACCACGTACGTGCGCGACGTCATGACGAAGGCCCCGCTGATCACCGCGATGGAGGGCATCGACCCCGAAGAGGCGATCGCCATCTTCGCGCAGCACAAGATCGAGAAGCTGCCGCTGGTCGACGCCGACGGCAAGCTCCGCGGTCTGATCACCGTCAAGGACTTCGACAAGAGCGAGCAGTACCCCGACGCCACCAAGGACGACGAGGGCCGACTCCGCGTGGGCGCCGCGATCGGCTTCTTCGGCGATGCCTGGCAGCGCGCCGAGGCCCTGCGTGACGCCGGCGTCGACGTGCTCGTCGTCGACACCGCCAACGGCGAGAGCGAGGGCGTGCTCGACATGGTCCGTCGCATCAAGGCCGACCCGTCGTTCGCCGCCATCGACGTCATCGGCGGGAACGTCGCCACCCGCGCGGGCGCCCAGGCGCTCATCGACGCCGGCGTGGACGCCGTCAAGGTCGGCGTCGGCCCGGGCTCGATCTGCACCACCCGCGTGGTCGCCGGCGTCGGTGTCCCCCAGGTCACCGCCGTGTACGAGGCCTCCCTCGCCGCGCGCGAGGCCGGCGTGCCGATCATCGCCGACGGTGGTCTGCAGTACTCGGGCGACATCGCGAAGGCCCTGGTCGCCGGTGCTGACACCGTCATGCTCGGGTCGCTGCTGGCCGGGACCGACGAGTCCCCCGGTGACCTGGTGTTCGTGGGCGGCAAGCAGTTCAAGGCCTACCGCGGCATGGGTTCGCTCGGCGCGCTGCAGACCCGCGGCAAGAAGACCTCGTACTCGAAGGACCGCTACTTCCAGGCGGACGTGCCGAACGACGACAAGCTCATCCCCGAGGGCATCGAGGGCCAGGTGCCCTACCGCGGCTCGGTCGGCAACGTCGTCTACCAGCTCACCGGCGGGCTCCGGCAGTCGATGTTCTACGTCGGCGGTCGCACGATCCCCGAGCTGAAGACCCGCGGCAAGTTCGTCCGGATCACCGCGGCGGGGCTCAAGGAGTCCCACCCGCACGACGTCCAGATGGTCGTCGAGGCGCCGAACTACCGCAGCTAGCGTCGATCGCTCGTCGAGACGCCCCCGCTCCGGACGGAGCGGGGGCGTCCTGCGTCCGTGTCCGTCGACGCGTCAGGCCGACCGCCAGTCGTCCGACGTGATGTGCGACCCGCCGTGCGGCCCCATCTGCAGCATCCCGCCGTCCACCGGCAGGGACACCCCCGTGATGTACGACGACGCACGCGACGACAGGAACGCCACCGCCGCCGCGATCTCCCACGCGTTGCCCGGACGACCGAGCGGCACGCCGGGACGACTGATCGTGTGCGGGTCCTCGTCCTCGGCGCCGGTCATCCGCGTCGCGATCTCACCGGGAGCCACGGCGTTGACGGTGATGCCGTGCTCGGCGAGTTCGATCGCCATCGTCTTCAGCAGTCCGCCGAGCCCGTGCTTGGCAGCGTCGTACGCGCTCGAGCCGTACCGCGGCTGGTGCTCGTGCACGCTCGTGATGCCGATGATCCGTCCGCCGTGGCCAGCGCGGACCATGTGCTTGGCGGCGGCCTGCATGGTGGCGAAGGCGCCGTCGAGGTCGGTCGACACCGTGTGCCGCCACTGGTCGAGGGTCATCTCGAGGAACGGGGCGTTGTCACCCGTGCCGGCGTCGGCGACGAAGACGTCCACGCCGCCGAGCTGCTCGACCAGCCGGTCGACGACCTGCGCCGCGGCGGGCAGGTCGGCGACGTCGATCTGCTCGACGAAGGCACGCCGGCCGAGTGCGCGGACTTCGTCGGCGGTGGACTCGGCACGGTCGGGCTCGGACAGGTAGGTGATACCGATGTCCATGCCGGCCTCGGCGAGTGCGACGGCGGTCGCGCGGCCGATCCCGGACTCGGAGCCGGTCACGATGGCGGTGGTGGGCTGGAAGTCGCTCATGCGGCGGAACGTACGCCGCGCCTCCCGGCCGTCGTGCCGGACCATCCGCCAGGCGCAGGACGGAGCCCAGCACGGGACCGCCAGGGGGCGCAACGTCACGGCTCGGTAACGAAACATGATTGCGTACCGCCCCGTCACACGGGCGAAACACCCGGACCCTAGCTTTCTCGTCATCCAGTGGAGGCGCCGCATTCACCCGAAGCGACAGAGCCTCCGCGCAGAGAAAGGGCTCCACGGATGATCAGAACCACCCGTGCCACCGCGGCACTGGCGTTGGCGGGCGCAGCAGCCGTCCTCCTCGCCGCGTGTTCCACCACCGGCAGTGCTTCCCCCTCGAGCTCCGCGTCGAGCGACGCGAAGAAGGATCCCGCCGCCAGCTGCAAGGCCCCCGACTCCCCCGGCACGGATCCGCTGAAGATCGGCACGATCCTGCCGCTGACCGGTTCGCTGGCCTACCTCAACCCGCCCGCCGAGTCCGGTGTGGGCCTCGCCGTGCAGGACATCAACGCGGCGGGCGGTGTCCTCGACGAGGACGTCACCATCGACCCCGCGACCGACTCCGGCGACAGCAACGACATGACCGTGTCGAGCTCGGCCGCGACCAAGCTCGTCAACGCCAAGGTGCCCGTGGTCATCGGCGCCGAGTCGTCGTCGGTCACGCTCAACGTCATCGACCAGCTCACCAGCAACTGCATGGTGCAGATCTCGCCGGCGAACACAGCGACCGACCTGTCGGGCTACTCGTCGCACTACTTCCGGACCGCTCCGCCGGACTCGGTGCAGGGTTCGGCGCTCGGCCAGCTCGTCACCGGTGACGGCAACGCGAAGGTCGCCTTCCTGGTCTTCAACGACACCTACGGCACCGGCCTCCGCAACTCGGTGCAGGCTGCGGTCGAGGCATCCGGCGGCCAGGTCGTCTACGGCGGCAAGGGCAAGGGCCAGGAGTTCCCGCCCGGCCAGACCACGTTCTCGTCCGAGGTGACGGCGGCGCTCGCTGAGAAGCCCGACGCGATCGTCGTCCTGTCCTTCGACGAGACGAAGTCGATCATCCCGGAGCTCGTCTCGCAGGGGAACACCGCGAAGATCTACATGTCCGACGGCAACACGGCGGACTACTCGAAGGACTTCGACAAGGGCACGCTGTCCGGCGCCCAGGGCACCATCCCCGGCGCCTCGCCGAAGGACGACTTCAAGAAGGAGCTCGCCGCGTTCTACAAGGAGTCGTCGGGCAAGACCCTCGCCGACTACTCGTACGCGGCCGAGTCGTACGACGCGACGATCCTCGCCGCTCTCGCTGCGGTGAAGGGCAAGGGCACCGACTCGGGCACCATCCAGGCCAACATGGCGGCGGTGTCGGGTGCTGACGGCGGCACCGAGTGCGCGACGTTCGAGGAGTGCAAGGACCTGCTCGACAAGGGTGAGGACGTGCACTACACCGGCCCGTCGGGCATCGGTCCGTTCGACGAGAACAACGACCCGTCGAGCGCCTACATCGGCATCTACAAGTTCGACGGCGACAACAAGCCCGTGTACCAGAGCGCCATCCAGGGTGCGGTGAAGAAGTAGGGCACCGCTCCGGCGATCGACAGTCCCCCGCGGAACTCCCGCGGGGGACTGTCGCGTTCGGCGATGGTCGCCGGTCCGGCAGGCAGACGCGACGAGCGGCCTGGAGGCCCGTGGGGCCTCCGTCAGGCGGGCTCGGCCGGGGTGGGTGCACCGGCTCCGCGACGGGACGCGCGCGCCGCGGCGAACGAGTCGGCCGTCAGCACCACGAGCGCCAGCCACACGATGCCGAAGCCGAACCAGCGTCCGGCCGACATCTCCTCGTGCTGCACGAGCACCCCGACGAGCAGCTGCATCACCGGGGCGAGGTACTGCGTCAGCCCGAGGGTCGACAGGCTCACCCGGCGCGCCGACGAGGCGAACAGCAGCAGGGGCACCGCGGTCGCCGGCCCGGTCAGCACCGTGATGACGGTGTGGCCCCAGCCCTCGGTCGTGAACGTCACGCCGCCGCCGAGGCCGGTGACCCCGAGCACCACCAGCGCGACGACCGCGATCGGCAGCAGCCACGCGGTCTCGATGGTCAGGCCGCTCAGGGCGTCCACCGTGCCGCCGACCCGCTTCTTCACCAGGCCGTACAGCCCGAACGAGAACGCCAGAGCGAGGGAGATCCACGGCATGCGGCCGTAGCCCACCGCGATGACGACGACCGCGACGACGCTCAGGCCGACGGCCACCCACTGCGCCGGACGCAGGCGCTCGCGGAGGACCACGACGCCGAGCGCGATCGTGACGAGCGGGTTGATGAAGTAGCCGAGCGCCGCCTCGACCGTGTGGCCGGTGGTCGTCGCGAGGACGTACACCGTCCAGTTCACCAGGATGAGGACGGCCGCGAGCCCCATCACGAGCATCACCCGGCGCTGGGCGACCAGGGTGCGGGTCCGGAGCCACGAGCGGGTCACGGCGATCGCGACCGCGCAGAACACCAGGCCGAAGACGATCCGCCAGGCGACGATCTCGAACGCCGCCGCGGGGGCCATCGCTGCGAAGAGCAGCGGCATGAGGCCCCAGAGCCCGTAGGCCACGACGGCCTGCACCACGCCGACGGACGCCTCGCTGCGGGCGGGTCGCGCCCGACTCGGTTCACTCACGGAACCATCCTAGGAAGGTCGGCGGACCACCGGGGCCGCACCGGGCCTCCAGGCAGGGCGGACCGGGCCGGAACGCACGGACGCCCCGCCGGCCACAGGGCCGGACGGGGCGTCCGAGAGGAGTACTGGACTCAGTGCACGATCACCGCGAGGACGTCGCGGGCCGACAGGACCAGCAGGTCCTCGCCCGAGTACTTGACCTCGGTGCCGCCGTACTTGGAGTAGATGACCTTGTCGCCGACGGCGACGTCGAGCGGGACGCGGTTGCCGTTGTCGTCGATACGACCCGGACCCACGGCGACGACCTCGCCCTCCTGGGGCTTCTCCTTCGCGGTGTCGGGGATGACCAGACCGGAAGCGGTGGTCTGCTCCGCCTCGACCTGGCGGATGACGATGCGATCCTCGAGCGGCTTGATGCTGACGGCCACGGTGACCTCTTCTTTCTCGGTACGGACTCGGTACAGATGAAAACCGGGTTGGCACTACGCACAGGAGAGTGCCAACGCCAACTCTAGGGGGCCTCTGGCACTCGGTCAATCCGAGTGCCAGCACATCCAGAGGACACGCAGCACCTGCGAGGATCGACGCATGGACGCCGCCGAACTCGCCGCACTGCTGACCCCCGACGGGATGGCCCTGCTCGACCGTACCCCCGGCGTCTCCGACGGCGGCGAGATCGTCCGCGTCGTGTCACGACTCCGGGCCGAGGGGCACGATCCCCGGCTGGTCGCCGCGGTGCTGACCCAGGCGAAGCTGCGGCTGAAGGCCCGCGGTAAGTTCGGCGACTTCGCGTCCCGCATGCTCTTCACCGAGGCCGGACTCGAACAGGCCACACGCCTGCAGGTGGCGGCACAGCACGCCGGACGCTTCGCCGCCGCCGGCATCACGCGCGTCGCCGACCTGGGCTGCGGCATCGGCGGGGACGCGATGGCGATGGCCGCGCTCGACCTCGACGTCACCGCGGTCGACCGCGACGAGGTCACCGCCGCCGTCGCCACGCACAACCTGGCCGTCTGGCCGAACGCCCGGGTCGAGCTCGGCGACGCCGCCACCTTCGACGTCAGCTCGGTCGACGGCGTGTGGATGGACCCGGCACGACGGACGAGCGGCCACTCCGACACCCGACGACTGGCCGACCCGGACGACTGGTCCCCCTCGCTCGACACCGTCTTCGCAGCCGCGACGACCACCCCGACGGGCGTCAAGCTCGGCCCGGGCATCGACCGCGACCTGATCCCGGACACCGCCGAGGCGCAGTGGACCTCGGTCGACCGCGAGGTCGTCGAACTCGCCCTGTGGTTCGGCCCCCTCGCCCGACCCGGCATCCGACGGGCGGCCACCGTGATCGGCGCGCACGGCATCGCCGAGATGACCGGACCGGCCGATGCCGAGGACGCCGAGGTCGGGCCACTCGGCACCCACCTGTACGAGCCGGACGGCGCCGTGATCCGGGCGCGGCTGATCGGTGACCTGGCACGCGGGCTCGACGGGCACATGCTGTCCGACGGGATCGCCTACGTGACGTCGGACCGCGCCGTCTCGACCCCGTTCGCGCAGGGGTTCCGGGTGCTCGACACGATGCCGCTCGACGTCAAGCGCCTGTCCGCGCGGCTCGCCGCCGACGGCATCGGGACCGTCGAGATCAAGAAGCGGGGCGTCGACGTCGACCCGGCGCAGTTCCGCAAGCGGTTGCGGTTGCGCGGATCGGGTCGCGTCACGCTCGTGCTCACCCGCCTGGAGGGACGCCACACGGCGATCCTGTGCGAGCGGCTCGGCGACGTGGCCGGGTGACGGCCGGGGGCCGCGTGTGGCGCTGGGTCAGCCGATGAAGGCGCCGGTCGACGAGTCGTAGTCGTAGGTGGAGTACGCGTCTTGCCCGGCGGCGGCCAGGAAGATGATGAAGGCGACCCAGATGAGCCAGATGCCGGTCATCACCCATCCCGAGATGATGCCGGTCAGCGCGAGCCCACGGCCCGCTTCGCCGTTCTGCTTGATCTTGCCGAGTGCGACGTGGCCCAGGATCGCACCGGCCGGCCCGAGGAGGATGGCGAGGAACCACATCGGGATCGCGGCGAGGCCGAACACGATCGACAGGATCGCCAGCGTGTTCGTCTTCGGCCGCTGCGCGTACGGCTGGTAGGCCGCGGGGTCGGCGGTGTACTGCTGCTGGGCGTACGGGTTGTGCGGGGCGGCGTAGGGGTTCTGCTGCTGCGCGTACGGGTTCTGCTGCTGCCCGTAGGAGTTCTGCTGCTGCGCGTACGGGTTCTGCTGCTGCTGTCCGTACGGCTGCTGCGGTGCGGCGTACGGCTGGTGCTGCTGCTGGTGGCCGTACTGCGGCTGGGCGTAGGGGTTCTGCGGGTGGGGAGCGCCGTACGGGTTCTGCGGCTGCTGCGGTGCGGCGTAGGGGTCCTGCTGCTGCTGTCCGAACGGGTGCTGCGGTGCCCCGGGGGCCTCCGGTGCCGACGGGGCCTGCGGTGCGTCCGGGGCGGGTGCGCCGTCCGGCTGCCCGTTCGCTGCGCCGCTCGGCGTCTCGCCCGGCTTCGGCCACTCGTTCTGATCGGACACCGTCCACCCCTCTCGGGCGCCCGGTCTCTCCGACGCCCGTGAGGATCCTCCCACAAGCGACCGTCAGACGACCGGGAGCGGGTGGCCCCCAGCAGCGACGTCGCCGGACCGACTCAGACCTGGACGGTCGTCACCGGCAGGGTCGAGTCGGCGGCGATGCCGAGGTCGCTCGGCGCGTGCCCCTCGGCGACCAGACGCGCCCCGACCGCAGCGATCATCGCGCCGTTGTCGGTGCACAGGTCGAACGGCGGGATCCGCAGGCGCACCCCGGCGGCAGCACAGCGTTCCTCGGCGACCTGTCGCAGCCGGGCGTTCGCCACCACCCCGCCACCGAGCAGCAACCGGTCCACACCGGTGTCGCGGCAGGCGTTCAGGGCCTTGGTGAGCAGGACGTCGACGACGGCCTCGCGGAAGCTCGCGGCGACGTCGGCCACGGGCACCTCGCGACCCTCGTCGCGGCACCGCTCGACCCACCGCGCGACGGCGGTCTTGAGTCCGGAGAACGAGAAGTCGTAGCGGTGCGCGGCCATGTCCTTCGGCAACGTCAGGCCACGGGGGAACCGGATGGCCGTCGGGTCGCCGTCCGCCGCCGCCCGGTCGATCTGCGGACCGCCCGGGTACGGCAGTCCGAGCAACCGGGCGACCTTGTCGAAGGCCTCGCCCGCGGCGTCGTCGATGGTCTCGCCGAGCAGCTCGACGTCGCCGACCAGGTCCTTCACCAGGAGCAGGGAGGTGTGCCCGCCGGACACCAGCAGCGCCACCGTCGGCAGCTCGATGTCGCTACCGTCCTCGCGCAGCACGTCGGCGCCGACGTGCCCGACCAGGTGGTTCACGCCGTACAGCGGCTTGTCGGTGGCCACGGCGAGCGCCTTCGCTGCCCCCACCCCGACCATGAGCGCCCCCGCCAGCCCGGGCCCCGCGGTGACGGCGACGGCGTCGAGCTCGTCGAGCGTCACCCCGGCGCGGTCGAGCGCCTCGTGCAGGGTCGGGGTCATGGCTTCGAGGTGGGCCCGCGCGGCGACCTCGGGCACGACCCCGCCGTAGCGCGCGTGCTCGTCCATGCTCGACGCGATGACGTTGGCGAGCAGGGTGTTCCCCCGCACGATGCCGACGCCGGTCTCGTCGCAGCTCGTCTCGATGCCGAGCACCAGTGGTTCAGTCGCGCTCACCGAGGGCCTCCTGTCCGATGGGTCCGACGCCCGACGACCGCTCGGCGTCCGGGCCGGGCAGCTCCGCCCGCATCACCCACGCGTCGACGCCGTCCGGCTGGTAGTAGCGGGGGCGGGTCGCGATGTGCGCGAACCCGAACGCGGTGTACATCGCCTGCGCCACGGGGTTGTCCTCGCGCACCTCGAGGAACACCTCGCGCACGCCGCGACGCCGCGCCTCGTCGAGCAGTTCCGTGAACAGCACCCGGCCCAGGCCCTTGCCGCGCTGGTCCGCTGCGACCGCGATGGTCTGCACGTCGGCCACCGGGTTGCCGTCCAGCGACGAGAGTCCGGCGTACCCGACGACGAGCGGCGCAGCGGTGTCGTCGACGGTCTCGATCACGACGTAGTACCCGTGCGGCGAGTACAGCTCGCCCGACATCTGCGACGCCGACCAGGCGTCCGTCGGGAACGAGACGTGCTCGAGCCACATGATGTCGTCGAGGTCCTGCGGGTGTGCTCGCCGCAGGCGGAGCCCGTCCGGCAGGGTCACTGCTTCACCCGCTTGGGCGCTCCCGGCACGGTGACGTCGGGATCACGCAGGTACAGGGCCGTGTCCGGGTCGAACGCCGCGCCGGACGCGAGCCGGTCCGCGGCGAGCGAGCCGAGCCTCCAGGCCGGGATGGACGCGACCGTCACGCGGTCCCAGCCCACCGCTTCGGGCCGGGAGGCCCGGATCGCCTCGTCGAGGTCGGCGGGCCTGGCGAGTCCCGGGCCCGCGACGCGCGCGCCCGCCTGGTCGTAGGCGCTCCAGTAGACCTCGCGGCGGCGGGCGTCCGTCAGGACGACGAACGGACCGTCCCGCCGGCCGTCGCGCTCGTCGGCGGCGACCGCGTCGTGGCTGACGAGGGGCAGGACGGGGACGCCGCGTGCGGCGGCGAAGGTGCGTGCGGCGGCGATGCCCACGCGCAGGCCGGTGAAGGGGCCGGGGCCCGTGCCGGCGACGACGCCCGTGACGTCCGCGCCGGTGATGCCGGCCTCGGCGAGCACCTCGGCGAGGAACGGGCCGATCACCTCGGCGTGCCGACGGCTGTCCTCGGTGTCGCGGGTCGCGAGCGGCCGGCCGGTGGCCGGGTCGACGACGGCGACGGAGGTCCCGGCGGAGGTGTCGATCGCGAGCAGCACCCGTCCATCGTAGGCGGGGTGGGGCTCCCGCACCGCCGGGTCAGTCGACGGCGTCCGCAGCGATCGCGCGCCGGACCCGGTCGACCGCGACGGCCACCGCACCCTCGCGGACCGCCGCGTCGTCGTGCTCGGACTCGTGCACGAACGCGGTCACGCCGCGGTCGGCCCCGCAGAAGTCGACGATGCCGTGCTCGATCTGCGTCCGGAGCGCTTCCGCGTAGCCGTGGCGCTCGTAGACGCCGGCGTCGTCACCGGCGATCGGGACGAGGTGCACGGTGAGCCGGCCGAGGTTCCGACGCATCCCGCCCTCGGGTTCGACGTCGAAGGCCCAGCCGTTGACGAACACACGGTCGACCCAGCCCTTGAGCAGCGCGGGCATCGACCACCACCAGACCGGGAACACGAGCACCAGGTCGGTGGCGCGGTCGATCCGCTGCTGCTCGGCGACGACCTCGGGTGGGGCGTCCGTGCCGGTGCGGTACGTGTGCCGGTCGGCCAGGGTGAAGCGCGGGTCGAAGCCCTCGGCGGCGAGGTCGGCGGTCTCGACCGTGCCCTCCGGCAGCGCGGCCCGCAGCCGGTCGGCGACGTGGTGGGTCAGGGAGTCTGGGTCGGGGTGGGCGGTCACGATGAGCGTCGGCACGCCCTGATCCTCTCGACCGCGGCTGTGCGGCACCAGGGCGTGCGGGTACGCCGCGGATCCGTCACCGGGTCAGAGGACGACGTCCGTCCAGCGCGGACCGGTGGCGGTGACGACGACGCGCCGCGGCTCGTCGGGCACGTCGTCGGGGTCGAGGTCGTCGTCGCCGTGCTCGACCGCGTCCGCGCCGGTCGCCCGGGTGATCTCGACGTCGAGCACGCTCTCGCTGATGCCGTCGACCATCCCGCGACCCCACTCGACCACGACGATCGCGGCGTCCCAGTCGAGGTCGAGGTCGTCGAGCTCCATGGGGTCGGACAGCCGGTAGGCGTCCACGTGCACCAGGTCCGGCCCGGCCGTGGTCGGGTGCGTCCGGGCGAGGACGAAGGTCGGGCTGGAGACCTGCCCCCGTGCGCCGAGCGCCGCACCGAGTCCGCGGGTCAGCGTGGTCTTGCCGGCACCGAGCGGCCCGGTCAGCACGACCAGGTCGCCGGCACGCAGGACCGCAGCCAGCCGGGCGCCGAGCTCCCCCATCGCCTCGGTGCTGTCGACGGTCGTGTCGAGCAGCACCCGTGCCGGTTCGGTCACGGCCGCTCTCCCCGCAGGTAGGCGCCGACCCGCCCCTCGACCTCGTGGCCCTCGTAGACCCGGGGGACCCGGCTGCCGATGCGGCAGACGATCTCCTCGCCGATGGTCTCCAGCGCCGCGCCCCACTCGAGCACGGTCAGCTCGTCGTGTCCACCGGTGCCGAAGAGCACGACCGTGTCTCCGGTCTGCACGTCGTCGTCACCGACGTCCACCAGGAACTGGTCCATCGCCACGCGGCCGGCGATCGGGTACCGCTTGCCACCGATCGCGACCTCGATGCGTCCCTGCGCCAGGCGCGGGACGCCGTCGGCGTACCCGACGGGGACGAGCGCGAGGGTGGTCTCCGTCGCGGTGCGGTACGTGTAGTCGTACGAGACGCCGGTGTCGACCGGGACGCGCTTGGTCTTCGCGACCGAGGCGGTCAGTGTCATCACGGGCTCGAGGCCGAGGTCGGCTGCCGAGACACCGTCGGCCCCGGGGATCCCGAACAGGTTCGCGCCCATCCGGACCATGTCCTTGCGGAACTCCTTGCGTTCCAGCCCGGCGAGCGACGCGGCGACGTGCTCCGTCGGGATGTCGAGCCCGAGGTCCTCGGCGATCTCGACCGCGGCGTCGAACACCGCGACCGCGGCACTGTCGTCGCTGTCCGACGACTCCGCCAGGTGTGTGTAGGCGGCGACGACCTCGATGCGGCCGTCGCGCTGGGCGTCCCGCGCGAGCTCGACCAGGGCCGGCCAGTCCGACGCGGTCGCACCGTCGCGGTGCAGGCCGGAGTCGACGCCCAGGTGCACGCGTGCGGGCCGCTGGTCGACGGCGTCCACGATGCGCTGCAGCTCCGTGGCGTTCGAGACCCCGAGGTCGACGGCGGAGTCGATGGCGTCGCGGAAGTCCAGGTCGGGCGCGTGCTGCCACGTGAACAGGTGGACGTCCTCGCCCACGCCGATGGACCGCAGACGCAGCGCCGCGGGGACCGTCAGCACGCCGATCCATCGGATGCCGGCGTCGACCGCGGCGAGCGCGATCGGTTCGAGACCGTGCCCGTAGGCGTCGGCCTTCATGATCGCCATCACCTCGACGGGGTCCATCCACTCGCGGACCAGGTCGAGGTTCGCACGGTAGGCGTCGAGGTCGATGCGCGCCTGCCGGAGCGGTGCCGAGCTCACGTCGTCCTCCGTTCCACGCTGCGGCCGATCCGGGCGACCACCTCGTAGTTGATCGTGCCGATGGCGTCGGCCCAGTCCTCGACGGCGGGGTCGCCGTCGGCGGGGTCGCCCCACAGCACGGCCTCGTCGCCGACCTGCACGTCGGCGTCTCCGATGTCGACGTGCATGGCGTTCATCGCGACGCGACCGACCACGGGGAACGTACGGTCGCCGATGCGCACCGAGACACGGTTGCCGAGGTCGCGGTCGAAGCCGTCCGCGTACCCGAGACCGATCACGGCCAGGCGGGTGTCGGCCTCGGCTCGCCACGTGTACCCGTAGGAGACGCCGTCACCCGCACGGACCGGCACGGTGCGGAGCACGGCGGCGGTCACCCGCATCGCGGGCCGCAGCCCCAGGTCGGCCGAGGTGCGGTCGGCGAACGGGCTCAACCCGTACAGGGCGAGTCCGACGCGGGACAGGTCGTGACGGGTCTCCGGCACGGCGATGCTCGCGGCACTCGCGGCCAGGTGCACCACGTCGGGCACGATGCCGTTCGCCGCGAGGCCGTCGAGTGCCCGCTGCAGCGCGGCGTCCTGGTCGAGGTCGTCGGAGCGCGACGCGTTCGCCAGGTGCGACATGAGTCCCTCGACCCGGGTGCGGTTGCCGCCGCGAGCCAGGGCCCCGGCGGTCGCGAAGAGCTCGGCCCACTCGGACTCCACCGCACCGTTGCGGCTCAGCCCGGTGTCGACGCACAGGTGCACGGCGCGGACGTCGGAGTCGGCGGCGGCGGACAGCTGCTCGACGCTCGACACCGCCGGGGTGACGTCGTACTGCGCCGCACGGCGGAAGTCCTCGTCGGGGGCGTGCAGCCACGCCAGGATGCGCACGCCCTCGTCGATGCCGCCCTGCCGGAGGGCGACGGCCTCGTCGATGTCGGCGACCCCGAGCCACTCGGCGCCCGCGTCGACGAACGCCTGCGCGGCGGCGAGGGCCCCGTGTCCGTAGGCGTTCGCCTTGACGACGGCGATGACCCCGGCCGGGGCGACCCGCTCGGCGATCGTCGCGTAGTTCTCGATCAGGGCTCCACGGTCGACCGTGATGCCGGTGAACGCACTCACTGCTCTGTCCCCTCCAGGACCACGAACGCGGTCGCGATCCCTCCATCATGCGAGAGCGACAGGTGCACCGAGGTCACGCCACGCGCATCGGCCACCCGCCGCGCACCCTGGTGCAGCGTCAGCGACGGGTTCCGCTGGTCGTCCGAGACGACCTCGAGGTCCTGCCAGCTCAGCCCCGCGCTCGACCCGAAGGCCTTGATCAGTGCTTCCTTCGCCGCGAAGCGTGCCGCGAGCGACGCGATCGGCCGGGGTTCGCCGTCCCGGACCTGCTCGGACGGCGTGAACAGCCGCGCCCGCATCGCCGGCGTGCGCGACAGCACCCGTTCGAACCGCTCCAGGTCGACCACGTCGACCCCGATGCCGATGATCACGTCCGACTACTCGACGGTGACCGACTTCGCGAGGTTGCGCGGCTGGTCGACGTCCAGGCCCTTGGCCGCGGCGAGCTCCATGCCGAACATGTGCAGCGGTGCCACGGCGAGCAGGGGCTCGAACAGCGGGGTCGCGAGCGGGATGCGCAGGACCTCGTCGGCGAAGGGCAGCACGGCGGCGTCGCCCTCTTCGGCGATGGCGATCACCCGGGCACCGCGGGCGCGGATCTCCTGGATGTTCGAGACGACCTTCGGGTGCAACGACCGCGGGTCGCGGGGCGACGGCACGATGACGAACACGATCTGGCCCGGCTCGATCAGCGCGATCGGGCCGTGCTTGAGCTCACCGGCGGCGAAGCCCTCGGCGTGGATGTACGCGAGCTCCTTGAGCTTGAGCGCACCCTCGAGCGCGATCGGGTACCCGACGTGACGACCGAGGAACAGGACGCTGCGGGTGTCCGCCATCCAGCGGGCCAGGTCCTTGATGCCGGCGGCGTCCTCGATGGTCTGCTGCAGCTTCGGCGCGAGCCCCTCGAGCTCGGCGACCTGCTCGGCGATCTGCTCGGTGGTGAGCGTGCCGCGCAGCGTGGCCAGGTGCAGCCCGAGCAGGTAGAGCGCGACGCCCTGGGCGATGAACGCCTTGGTCGACGCCACGGCGACCTCGGGCCCGGCGTGCGTGTAGATCACGGCGTCGGACTCGCGCGGGATCGTGGCGCCCTGCGTGTTGCAGATCGACAGGACCTGGGCGCCCTGCTCGCGGGCGTACTTGACGGCCATGAGCGTGTCCATGGTCTCACCGGACTGGCTGATCGAGACGACGAGCGTGCGGTCGTCGAGCACCGGGTCGCGGTAGCGGAACTCGTGCGCGAGCTCGACCTCGACGGGGACGCGGGCCCACTGCTCGATGGCGTACTTGCCGAGGATCCCGGCGTACGCAGCCGTGCCGCAGGCGATGACGATGACGCGGTCGACGGTCGCCAGGCGCTCGGCGATCGGGTCGAGGTCGGTCAGGGTGACGGCACCGTCGTGCACGCGGCCGAGGATCGTCTTCGCGACGGCCTCGGGCTCCTCGCTGATCTCCTTCGCCATGAAGGAGCTCCAGCCGCCCTTGTCGGCGGCGGAGGCGTCCCAGTTCACCTCGAACTCGGCCGGCTCCGCCGGGGTGCCGTCGAAGTGGATGACGTCGACGCCGTCGGGGCGGATCGTGGCGATCTCGTCCTGCCCGATCGACAGCGCCCGCTGCGTGTGGGCGACGAACGCGGCGACGTCGGAGCCCATGAAGTTCTCGCCGTCGCCGAGCCCGACCACCAGGGGCGAGTTCCGACGGGCGCCGACCACGACGCCGGGCTGGTCGGCGTGCACGACGAGGAGCGTGAACGCGCCCTCGAGCCGCTGCACGGTCTGCTGCATGGCGGCGGTCAGGTCACCGGTCTCGCGGAACGCCCGTCCGACCAGGTGCGCGGCGACCTCGGAGTCGGTCTCGCTGCGGAACTCGGTGCCCTCGGCCTGCAGTTCGGCGCGGAGCTCGGAGAAGTTCTCGATGATGCCGTTGTGGATGAGGGCGAGCTTGTCGCCGTCGGCCAGGTGCGGGTGGGCGTTGCCGTCGGTCGGGCCACCGTGCGTCGCCCAGCGGGTGTGCCCGATGCCGGTCGCGCCGTCCGGGATCGGCGACGACTCGAGCTCGTCGACCAGGGCCTGGAGCTTGCCGGCCTTCTTGGCCGACACGAGGTCTCCGGCAGGGTCGACCACGGCGATGCCCGCCGAGTCGTAGCCGCGGTACTCGAGGCGACGGAGGCCACCGAGGAGGACGTCCTGGCTGCTGTTGCTGCCGACGTAGCCGACGATTCCACACATGGGATCGATCCTACGGTCTGGCTGGACGCCGACCCTGCGAAGTCCCGGGGGTGGGGATAACGTTTCGACCATGGGACGCTTCGACGACATCGCCATCACCACCCTGCACGGCGAGCAGACCACGTTCGGCGCCTGGGCCGACAAGGCGGTGCTGGTCGTGAACGTCGCCTCCCGCTGTGGCCTCGCCCCGCAGTACGAGCAGCTCGAAGCCCTGCAGAAGGAGTACGGCCCGCGCGGCTTCACCGTCCTGGGGTTCCCGAGCAACCAGTTCCTGCAGGAGCTCGGCTCGTCCGAGGCCATCGACGAGTACTGCTCCACCACCTGGGGCGTGACGTTCCCGATGTCCGAGAAGGTCAAGGTCAACGGCAGGGGCGCGCACCCGCTGTACCAGGCGCTCAAGGAGACCCCGGACGCGTCGGGCAAGGCCGGCCGCGTCAGCTGGAACTTCGAGAAGTTCCTCGTCGGCCCGGACGGCACCGTCACCCGCTTCCGTCCCACGACCACGCCGGACGCCCCCGAGGTCGTCGCCGCCATCGAGGCGGCCCTGCCCGCCTGAGCGCGCCCGTCGCGCGCAGCGCGGGTGTCGGACGGGAGGTCCGCCCCGCGTGAGCCGGTCGGCTCACGTGCTGCGGGCCTCCCGTCTGTACGCTCGATCCCATGCCGCTCTCGGAGACCGCCGTCGCGCACCCGACCCCCTTCGTCGAGATCCCACGGGACGACTGGTCGCAGCTCGCACCGAAGGAGCACCTGTCGCTCACGGAGACCGAGATCGTGCAGCTGCGCGGCCTCGGCGACCGGCTGGACATGCAGGAGGTGCAGGAGGTCTACCTGCCCCTGTCCCGCCTGCTGACGCTGTACGCCGCCGGAGCGCGGGACCTGCACGCGTCGACGTCGGCGTTCCTGGGCGACCGCGCCGGACGCACGCCGTTCGTCATCGGCGTCGCCGGGTCGGTCGCCGTCGGCAAGTCGACGGTCGCGCGACTGCTGCGGGAGCTGACGAAGCGCTGGCCGGACACCCCGCGCGTGGAGCTCGTCACGACCGACGGGTTCCTGTACCCGAACGCCGAGCTCGAGCGGCGCGGGATCATGGACCGCAAGGGCTTCCCGGAGTCGTACGACCGCCGGTCCCTGCTGCGGTTCGTCAGCCAGGTGAAGAGCGGGGCGACCGAGGTGCGCGCGCCGTACTACTCGCACCTGGTCTACGACATCGTGCCGGACGCCGAGATCGTCGTGCGCCAGCCGGACGTCCTCATCGTCGAGGGGCTGAACGTGCTCGCGCCGCCGGTGCACGGGCGGCTGGCACTGTCCGACCTGTTCGACTTCACGATCTACGTCGACGCGAAGACGAAGGACATCGAGTCCTGGTACGTCGACCGGTTCCTGGCCCTGCAGGAGGAGGCGTTCTCGAGCCCGGACTCGTTCTTCCACCGGTTCGCCTCGCTCTCACGCGAGGACGCGGTCGAGACGGCGACCCAGGTGTGGCGGGCGATCAACGAGCCGAACCTGATCGAGAACGTGCTGCCCACCCGCTCCCGCGCGACCCTGGTGCTCAAGAAGGGCGCGAACCACAAGGTGAACTCGGTCCTGCTCCGCAAGATCTAGCCCGGGCGGGGGTGCGCGCTGGCGCGGGCGCGGGCGGTGCGGGCGCGGGCTCGCGGGCGCGGAGTCGCGCCCCGGCACGGTCATCGCGCCCCGAAGAGCCGGGGCGCAACGACCGCAGCGGGGCGCGGGCGCGGCGCGGGGCCGGTTCGGATGCGCCCCGCACAACTAAAGTCCGTCCGAACCACGCAAAGGTGTGGTTCGAACGGACTCCGGTTGTGCGAAGTGCGGCTGCGCCGCGCCGCGCCGCGGGGCTGCGCCGCCGCGCCGCCCTACGCGGCGTCGAGCGCCAGGCGCTCGCTGACCACGGCGGCGAGCTCCTCGGCGATGCGCTGGGCGTCGTCCTGCGAGGCGGCCTCGACCATCACGCGCACGACGGGCTCGGTGCCCGACGGCCGGAGCAGCACGCGGCCGCTGTCGCCGAGCGCCTCGGTGGCGGCGGCGATGGCGTCCTGCACGCCCTGGTCGGCCAGCCCGTGCCGGTCGACCCCGCGGACGTTGAGCAGCACCTGCGGGAACACCGTCATGCACGAGGCGAGCTCCTGCAGGGACTTCCCGGTCCGCGCCATCTCGGCGACCAGGTGCAGCCCGGTCAGGATGCCGTCGCCGGTGGTGGCGAACTCGTTGAAGATGATGTGGCCGGACTGCTCGCCACCGATGGAGTAGTCGCCCTCGGTCATCTTCTCGAGCACGTAGCGGTCACCCACGCCGGCCTCGATCACGGTGATGCCGGCGTCGGCCATGGCGCGCTTCAGCCCGAGGTTCGACATGACCGTCGCGACGAGGGTGTCGTCCTGCAGGCGGCCGCGCTCCTGCAGCGACAGCGCGAGGATCGCCATGATCTGGTCGCCGTCGATCGCGTTGCCCGCGGCGTCGACCGCCAGGCAACGGTCGGCGTCACCGTCGTGCGCGATGCCGACGTCGGCACCGTGCTCGAGCACCGCGCGGGCGAGGTTGTCGATGTGCGTCGAACCGACGCCGTCGTTGATGTTCCAGCCGTCGGGGTCGGCACCGATGAGCGTCACGCGGGCCCCCGCGTTGACGAAGACCTCGGGCGAGACGCCGGCGGCGGCACCGTTGGCGCAGTCGAGCACCACGTGGATGCCGTCGAGCCGGTGCGGCAGCGTGCCGAGCAGGTGCACGACGTAGCGGTCCTCGGCGTCGGCGAACCGCGAGATGCGCCCGACGTCGATGCCGGTGGGCGTCGGTGCGGAGTGGTCGTGCATGGCCGCTTCGATGCGGTCCTCGACCTCGTCCGGCAGCTTGCGACCACCCGTGGCGAAGAACTTGATCCCGTTGTCCGGCGCGGGGTTGTGCGACGCGGAGATCATCACGCCGAAGTCGGCGTCGATGTCCGCGACGAGGAACGCCGCAGCGGGGGTGGGGATGACCCCGGCGTCGAGCACGTCGACGCCGGCAGAGGCGAGCCCGGCCGCGACCGCGGCACCGAGGAACTCACCGGAGACGCGCGGGTCGCGCGCCAGGACCGCGCGGGGGCGCGGTCGGCCGGACGCCCGGCGGGCGTCCGCATGGTGTCCGTGCGTGAGCACGGCCGCGCTGGCCTGGGCGAGACCCAGAGCCAGCGCGGCCGTCAGCTCGCCGTTGGCGAGTCCACGAACACCGTCGGTACCGAACAGACGCGGCATTGCGATCGGGTTCGCTGAGCGACTAGCGCTTCGAGAACTGCGACGCCTTGCGGGCCTTCTTGAGACCGGCCTTCTTGCGCTCGATGACGCGGGCGTCACGGGTGAGGAAGCCGGCCTTCTTGAGGGTCGCGCGGTTGTTCTCGCGGTCGATCTCGTTCAGGGTGCGGGCGATGGCGAGACGGAGCGCGCCGGCCTGACCCGAGGGGCCGCCGCCGGTGATGCGGGCGACGACGTCGTACGAGCCGAGGAGCTCGAGCACCTTGAACGGGTCGTTGATGAGCTGCTGGTGCAGCTTGTTCGGGAAGTAGTCCTCGAGCGAGCGGCCGTTCACGACGAACGTGCCCGAACCGGGGACCAGGCGGACGCGCGCGATGGCCTCCTTGCGGCGCCCGACGGCACCGCCGGAGACGTTGAGGATCTGACGGGGAGCGGCCTCGGCAGCGGCGGGTGCGCTCTCCGTGGTGAAGCTCTCCGGGGTCTGGTCGAGGGAGTCAGCGATCTGAGCCATGAGTTTTGTCTGTGTCCTTGAAGTCGTCGTGGCCGGAACTACTGTGCGACCTGGTCGAAGATGTACGCCTTGGGCTGCTGCGCTGCGTGCGGGTGCTCCGCGCCGGCGTAGACCTTCAGCTTCTTGAGCTGCTCGCGGCCGAGGGTGTTCTTCGGCAGCATGCCGCGGATCGCCTTCTCGACGGCGCGGGTGGGGTGCTTCTCGAGCATCTCCGGGTAGGAGGTCGCCGTGAGGCCGCCCGGGTAGCCCGAGTGGCGGTAGTAGACCTTCTTGGCGAGCTTGGAGCCGGTGAGGGCGACCTTGTCCGCGTTCACGATGATGACGTAGTCACCCATGTCCATGTGCTGGGCGAAGGTGGCCTTGTGCTTGCCGCGCAGGAGCGCCGCGGCGTGGGTGGCGAGACGGCCGAGGACGACGTCGGTCGCGTCGATGACGATCCAGTCGTGCTGGACGTCTGCCGGCTTCGGTGAGAACGTGCGAGTCACAGGAGTGCTGCTTTCGTGTCGAGGTGAGGAGTCCGTGAATCCCACTCCGGTCGGACGTTCCCCCTGCAGAAGCAGGCGGAACACCTCGGTTGGAGGGCTCATCTGACTGTCCGGCGCACGGGGCGCACAGACCAAGGTGAGAGCCTAGCCGACGCGGCTCGCGTTGTCGAACGTGACCGCCTGTCGGCCGGGAGGCGCGGTGCGGTCCCGCCCCGCACCTCCCGGCCGTCCTCCGCTCGCCACCACCGCACGTCGTGAGCAGGAATGCTCGGGTCGCACACGGCGACCCGACCATTCCTGCTCACGAAACGCGCGCGGGGGCTACTCCGCGGTCGCGGCCTTCCGACGACGGCGGACGATCAGCACGCCCGCACCCGCCGCGAGCAGCAGGAACGCCACCAGCGCACCAGCACCCACGCCCTCGGCACCCGTGAACGCCAACTGCCCGTCCGTCGTGATCGTGATCGGGGTCCACCCGAACAACGACTCGTCCGCAGCCGTCACCGCCAACCGGTGCACACCCGGCACCGTGTCCGCCGGGATCGTCACCCGGACCGTGCCATCCGCCGCCACCACGGCCGTACCGATCAGCGTCGGCGACGAGTACAACCACACGCGCACCGTCTCACCAGCAGACGCAGTGCCGACCGTCACCGTGATCGTCTCCCCCGCACGAGCCGTCGCCGGCGCCGAGATGCCGCCCCGGTTCGCCTCCGTCAACGACGACTCCGACGGCGCCACCGGAACCGACGGGGTCGGCACGACGCTCGGGGGCATGGTCGGGGTGGGCAGCGGGGTGATCCCGTCGCCCGGCGAGACCGGCGTCGGCGACGGCGCAGGCGTCGGGTCCGTCCCCGGACCCGGGGTCGGACCAGGCGTCGGGTCCGTGCCCGGGCCCGGCGTCTCGGCGTCGTCCACGTCGAAGCCGACCAGGATCGGGTCGTGGTCGCTCGCCCGGTACACGTCGTCGGTGTACAGGTCGGAGACGTTCGAGTTGTGCCGGCTGTACTCCAGGCCCACCGACTCGACCGAGTTGATGTTCCAGATGTCCACGCCCGTGACCGTCTCCAGCGCGGAGGGCGACGCGAGGACGTGGTCGAGCGAGCCGCTCAGCCCGGAGAACACGTACGAGTACTCGGTACCGTCCAGCGCCGGGCCGAGGTCCGTGTAGCCGGCGTCGTCGAGGACCACCATCGGGTCCTCCTTGCTGTAGGCGTTGAAGTCGCCGAGCATGAACACCTTGTCGGTGCCGTACTGCTCCTGCATGTCGGCGGAGAAGGTCACGAGGGCCTCCGCCTGCGCCACGCGGGATGCGTTCGACGCGCCCTGGCCGTCGCCCTGGTCCGCGTTCTCGCCGGTGCCGGACCCCTTCGACTTGAAGTGGTTCGCGATCACCAGGAAGTCGTCGTCCGCCGTGCCGCCGACCGGACGGAAGGCGTCGGCGACGGGCTGGCGGGCGTTCGTGAACGCGTCGTCGAGCAGGATCGTGGATTCGCCGACGGGTGCGACGCCGTCCCGCTTGTAGATGAGCGCGAGGCGGATGACGTCCTCGCTCGCCGGCACGACGGCCGGGGACTCCGCGTACGCCCAGGTGTCCTCGCCGGTCGCGGCGTTCAGGGCCTCGACGAGCGTCGCCACGGCGGCGTCGCGGTCCTGGCCGAAGCGGGCCGAGTTCTCGATCTCCTCGAGCGAGACGACGTCGGCGTCCAGGCCGTTGATCGCCTTGACGATCTTGACCTGCTGGCGCAGGAAGTCCTCTTCCTCGGCGGCACCGCGGGCGTCGCAGCCGGAGTTCACGGTGACGGGGTCGCCGGCGCGGTCGGTGTAGTACGTGCAGCCGGTCAGCTGGTCGCCCGTGGTCGGGAAGTAGTTGAGCACGTTGAACCCGGCGAGCTTCAGGTCACCGCCGACGTCCTGCGGCAGCGGCTGCCGCACGTTCGAGAACGACGCGGGCAGGTCCGCCGCCGGGGTGGCGCCCGTGATCGGCGCGGTCGGCTGGAGCTTCCACCCGTTGTTGCGGTAGTCCAGGACGACGGGCGCCGAGAACGTGGCCCCGGCACCGACGGTGACCGGGCCCTGCGTCAGCCAGGACACCGGGATGCCCTTGTTCGCCTGGCTCAGGAAGTTCGTGCTCGCACCGTCGTCGAGCGTGACCTTGCGTGCGGCGTTGTCGGCCTCGACGGCCTTCGCCTCGGCGCTGCCCGGTCGGCCGACCTCGGTCGGCTGGATCAGCCGCTTCGTCCCGCTGGCCAGCACGACCTCGCCGTACTGGTTCGTCGTGTAGTTGTCGGCGACCGTGTAGGCGCCCTGGGGTGCGACGAGCATGCTCTCGAGCGACTCGCGCTGCGCGTCGGACGACGGGAACGCGACCGCGGCGGGCTGCGGGGCGACGACGGCGCCGGGGAGCTGCTCGAGCGATGCCGCGTCCGGGACCGTGAGCTCGGTCAGGCCGAAGTACTCGGACACGGCACCGGTGACGCGGACGTGGTCGCCCTGCTGCACCAGGCCGGCCGTCGCCGACGAGAAGACGAACACGGCGTCGGACGCTGTGCGGGACCCGAGGTCGATCGCACCGCCGGTGCCCGGGGTCTGGATCGTGTAGCCGTTGAGGCCACCGGTGGCGTAGACCGCGGTCACGACACCGTCGGTGGTCACGGTCTTCCCCGCGTACGGCGAGGTGTCGGTGGCGCCCTGCAGCTGCGCGATCGTCACGGTCTCGGCCGGGGTGCCGGGCGCGGGGCTCTCGCCGTCGCCCGGATCGGTCGGCTCCGTGGGCCCGGTCGGCGCCGTCGTCTCACCCGCGGCGTTGCGCGGCGTGAGCGTCGTCGTCACCGAGAAGTCGGCGGCGTTGTCGTCGGTGTCCGTGGTGCCCTGGCGCACCAGCCCGTTCGGCACGGCGTTCCCGCCCTCGACGGTGCGGACCGCGCCCTCGGAGGTGTTCGAGGCGCCGTACCCGAGCAGGTCGACGACACCTTCGGTACCGGTGGCGACCGGGCCGGCGGCGAGCGCGAGCGGCGCGGTGGCGTCGGAGAGCACGAGCGTGCCGGTGGTGCCGGAGGGGTTGAGCGACGCGGTGTCGTCGGCGGTCGGCAGGTCGGCGCCGACCGCGTTCGCTCCCCCGTTGCCCGCCATCGACACCAGGAAGGTGCCCTTCGCAGGCACGGTGCCCTCGAGCGCGCTGGCTGCGAAGGTGCCGGTGCCCGTCGCCGAGCGGTACTGCAGCGACCACCCGTCGAGCGAGACCGGGGCGTCGGTCGGGTTGCCGATCTCGACGAACTTCTGGTCGTAGAAGGCCCCCGTGCTCCCCGCCTTCAGGTAGGCCTCCTGGATGACGAGGTCGGTGCCCTGCGGGTTCGCGGTGGCAGCGGTGACGGTGACGAGTGGTGCGGCGAGGAGTGTCGCGGCGACCGTGGCGCACAGCACAGTGCGTCCGTGGAGCTTGGGCATGCTGACCTTCGGTGAGGGACGGGTGACCCTCGAACGCTAGCGACCTGCGCGGTCGCTCAGGTTTCCGGCGGGTGAACGATCCGTTCCACCCGCGTTCGGGGTGCGTCGCGGTCAGGACCCGACGGCACCGTCCTCCGTGCGGCGGGCCCGGGTCTGCTCAGCGCGACCCGCGAGTTCATCGTCGGCCGGGTACCCCACCTCGGTCAGGGTCAGCCCCCTGGCCGGTGCCGTCTTGAACGCACTCGTCCGCGTCCGGGCGACGCGCAGCTCCTCGAGACGGTCCGGCCCGAAGCGGCCCTCGCCGACCGCGATGGTCGCGCCGACCATCGCACGCACCATGGAGTGGCAGAAGGCGTCGGCCTGGAGGCGCGCCACCAGCACGCCGTCCGGCTCGCGGTCCCAGCGGAACTGCTGCAACGTCCGGATGGTCGTCGCCCCCTCGCGCGGCTTGCAGAAGGTCGCGAAGTCGTGCAGCCCGAGCAGCGTCAGCGCACCGCGCTCCATCGCTGCCGGGTCGAGCCGCGCCGCGTGCCAGACCGTGTGCCCACGCCGACGCGGATCGCGCGGCGCGTCGGCGTCCGCGATCCGGTACTCGTACCGTCGCCAGAGCGGGGAGAACCGTGCGTCGAACCCCTCGGGCGCGAGCGAGGCGCCGGTGACGACGACGTCGCCCTCCGGTCCGGCGATGCCGTTCACCCGCTTGACCAACCCGTCGAGCGGTGCGCGCCCCGCCCCACGCTTGGCCGTCAGCGCACCCCACTGCTCCGCGCTGAGGTCGAGGTGCGCGACCTGTCCCGTGGCGTGCACGCCGGCGTCGGTGCGCCCGGCGACGGTGAGCAGCGGCGGTTCCCCCCAGCGGGTGAACACCGTCGCCAGTGCGCTCTCGAGCGCCCCCTGCACCGTCCGGAGCCCGGGCTGCCGGGCCCACCCCGAGAACGCGGCGCCGTCGTAGGCGATGTCGAGCCGCAGCCGCACACCGGGAGCGCCGTCGTCGTCCTGCACCGCGACCGTCTCGTCCACGCGACCACCGTACCGGCGACGACCCGCGCCTCCAGACCGGCGACCGGTGCGGTGACCGGGCGCTGCGTCGTCAGCCGCGCGGGCGACCGAACGCCGACGGTCCGGTGCGGGTGTCGAGGTCGTCCGTGGCACGCCGTTCGGACTCCACGATCCCCTGCAGCGCCACGAGGGCCGCGGCCGTCACGGCGACGTGCGACGGGTTCTCGCGCGAGGCGTCGAGCGCCTGCTCGAGGTCCGCGATGGCGGCGTCCGCTTCCTCCTCGGGCGACTCGCCCCGGATGGTCGCGGCGATCTGGCGCAGCGCCGTCGCGATCGGGGACGCGAACGCCGGGTCGGGCCGGCCGAGTCCCTCGGACACCGGGCCCGATCGGGCGACGAGCTCGGTCAGGTCGGTCGTGTACCAGGCGACCCGCTCGAGCGCACGGAACCGCGCACCGTCCTTCTGCAGCCGGGCCCGCGACCCGCGCAGCGCTCCGCGCGGGTTGAGGCGTCGGCTCTCGTGGGCGATCGCCACGCGCGATCGCACGTCGGCGATCGCCTGGTCGAGCCGGTCCTGCTGGTGGTCCCACGCCTTCTCGTCCCGCTTGCCCTCCTCGAGCACCGAGGCGAGCCCCTGCAGGTGGTCGGCGAGCACGCCGTTGACCGCGTCGATGCGGTGCTCGGCGTCCCAGAAGTGCAGCGGCGGGAACACCAGGAAGTTGACGAGCAGCCCGACCACGACACCGACCGCCATCTGCACGAGGTACCCGAACGAGTAGCCCTCGGCGTGCGCGCCGCCGACGAGCAGGACGAACAGCGCCGCCGTGGAGACCCACGAGCTGCCCTCGCCGAGCACCCGGAACCCGCCCACCAGGACCCCGACGCCCACGGCCAGGGCGATCGCGAGGAACCCGGGGTCGCCGACCCACATCGTGAAGCCGGCGATCAGGATGCCAAGCGCGATGCCGATGAGGGTCTGGACCCCGCTCCGGATGCCCGCGAAGACGGTCGCCTGCATCGCGACCACCGCGCCGAGCGGGGCGTAGTAGGGGTACTCCGCAGCAACACCCGGCATGTACTGCGCGACGTACCACGCGATCACCGCGGCGGTCGCGGCCTTGGCGGCGTGCAGCAGACGCGGTTGTGTGCCGGACGTCCGGCTCCACCGCCACAGACGGGTGCCGAGCCCTGCCACGTGCTGGAACGCCATGCTTTCCTTCCCTGTGCCCCGCCCGGTCACGGTACCCGTGGGCCGAGCCGACCGGTGTCAGCTGTGGAACGCGAGGAAGCCCCCGCGACGCTGGGTCGCGGGGGCTTCTTCGTGGTGGTGCGGTGCCCGTCCGGGCAGCGACTACTTGGTGTCGTCGGCCTTCTCGGCGGCGTCGGCCTCGACCTCGGCGGCAGCCTCGGTCTCGGTCTCCGACTCGACCGGAGCGGACTCCTCGGTGGTCTCGGTCTCCTCGACCGGGGCCTCCTCGGTGGTCTCGTCGGCGGTCGGCTCCTCGACCGGAGCGGCAGCAGCAGCCGGAGCCGCGTTGCGCTTCACCGGCGCGGGGGTGCTCGAGACCGGCTCGAGGACGAGCTCGATCGATGCCAGCGGGGCGTTGTCGCCCTTGCGGAAGCCGAGCTTCGTGATGCGGGTGTAGCCGCCCTGGCGGTCCTCGACCTGCGGGGCGATCTCGGTGAACAGCGTGTGCACGACGGACTTGTCGCGCAGGATGCTGATCACGCGACGACGCGCGTGCAGGTCGCCACGCTTCGCGAAGGTCACGAGACGCTCGGCGACGGGACGCAGGCGCTTGGCCTTCGTCTCGGTGGTCGTGATGCGACCGTGCGTGAAGAGGGCGTTGGCGAGGTTGCTCAGGAGCAGGCGCTCGTGGGCGGGACCGCCACCGAGGCGGGGGCCCTTGGTGGGCTTCGGCATGTCAGTTCTCCAGTGGTGATGGTGGTGCGCACTCTGTCAGTGCGCGTGCGCGTGAGCGCGAGGTCAGTTGTTGGACTCGTCCTCGTCGTACCCGCTGTAGAAGTGGGCGCCGTCGAATCCGGGGACGGTGTCCTTGAGGGACAGGCCGAGCTCGGTGAGCTTGTCCTTGACCTCGTCCACCGACTTCTGACCGAAGTTGCGGATGTTCATGAGCTGCGTCTCCGACAGGGCGACGAGCTCGGACACCGTGTTGATGCCCTCCCGCTTCAGGCAGTTGTAGCTGCGGACCGACAGGTCGAGGTCCTCGATCGGGGTCTGCAGCTCGTTCGAGAGCACCGCGTCGACCGGCGCGGGGCCGATCTCGATGCCCTCGGCAGCCGTGTTGAGCTCGCGGGCGAGCCCGAACAGCTCGACCAGCGTGCGGCCGGCCGACGCGATGGCGTCGCGCGGCGTGATGGCCGGCTTCGACTCGACGTCGACGACCAGGCGGTCGAAGTCCGTGCGCTCACCGGCACGCGTCGCCTCGACGCGGTAGGTGACCTTGAGGACCGGCGAGTAGATCGAGTCGATCGGGATCTGCCCGGCCTCGCTGAACTCGGAACGGTTCTGCGTTGCCGAGACGTAGCCACGGCCACGCTCGATCGTGAGCTCGAGCTCGAAGCGCGCGGTGTCGTTCAGGGTCGCGATGACGAGGTCCGGGTTGTGGATCTCGACGCCGGCCGGCGCGGAGATGTCCGCGGCGGTGACCTGACCGGCACCCTGCTTGCGCAGGTACGCCGTGATGGGCTCGTCGTGCTCGCTGGAGACGACCAGGCTCTTGATGTTGAGGATGATCTCGGTGACGTCTTCCTTGACACCGGGAACGGTGCTGAACTCGTGGAGGACGCCGTCGATGCGGATGCTGGTGACAGCCGCGCCGGGGATCGAGGAGAGGAGCGTGCGGCGCAGCGAGTTGCCGAGGGTGTACCCGAAGCCCGGCTCGAGCGGCTCGATGACGAAGCGCGAGCGGTGCTCGGAGATCGGCTCCTCGGTCAGGGTGGGGCGCTGTGCAATGAGCACTGTGGGATTCCTTTCGGCGAAGTGTCCGCTATATGACACTTGGCGGTACGACGGGGCCGCGTGGGCCCCGACGGGTCTGTTGAGTTGTGATCACGCGCACACACGTGCGCGATCGAACGACCAGGAATGGCCGCGGGCCCTGCCCGGCCCCGTCAGGGGACGAGCAGGGCGCGGCCGGTTGCTCCTCGCGTCAGACGCGGCGGCGCTTGGGCGGGCGGCACCCGTTGTGCGCCTGCGGCGTGACGTCGTTGATCGAGCCGACCTCGAGGCCAGCGGCCTGGAGGGAGCGGATCGCGGTCTCGCGACCCGAGCCCGGGCCCTTCACGAAGACGTCGACCTTCTTGACGCCGTGCTCCTGCGCCTGACGCGCAGCGGACTCGGCGGCGAGCTGCGCCGCGAACGGCGTCGACTTGCGCGAACCCTTGAAGCCGACGGCACCCGAGGACGCCCAGCTGAGGACGGCACCGGACGGGTCGGTGATGCTGACGATGGTGTTGTTGAACGTGCTCTTGATGTGGGCCTGGCCCACGGCGACGTTCTTCTTCTCCTTGCGGCGCGGCTTGCGCGCGGCAGTCTTGGGGGTAGCCATGATGATCTCCTATCGGGCCTTCTTCTTGCCTGCCACGGTGCGCTTCGGTCCCTTGCGGGTACGCGCGTTGGTCTTGGTGCGCTGACCGCGCACCGGGAGACCACGACGGTGGCGGAGACCCTCGTAGCTACCGATCTCGACCTTGCGTCGGATGTCGGCGGCCACCTCACGGCGGAGGTCACCCTCGACCTTGAAGTTGCCCTCGATGAAGTCGCGGAGGGCGACGAGCTGGTCGTCGGTCAGGTCCTTGACGCGGATGTCGCCGGAGATACCGGTCTCCGCGAGTGCCTGGACGGCGCGGGTACGGCCGACGCCGTAGATGTACGTGAGTGCGATCTCCACGCGCTTCTCGCGCGGGATGTCGACGCCTGCTAGACGTGCCATGTGCTGGCTGCTCCTGTTGTCGATGGAGGTGTGGCGCAGTACCGGTGCCCGGGCCTCCGCCCCGAGGTGTCCCCCGGCCGTCGTGCGACCGGGTTCTGGTACTGCGTTGTCGATCTTCAGTTGTGGGTCGTGCTCGAGCAGCCGGGTGTCCGATGGACAGGGCCGGAGCCGGTCACGCGCCGGGGACTAGCCCTGGCGCTGCTTGTGACGCGGGTTGCTCTTGCAGATCACCATGACGCGGCCCTTGCGACGGATCACTCGGCAGTGCTCGCAGATGGGCTTGACGCTGGGGTTGACCTTCATGGTTCTTTCCTCGTGCTCGCTGGCTTCGTGCTCGGCAGGATTGCCGTGCCGTTCCTTTCCAGCTCGCGGATCACTTGTAGCGGTAGACGATCCGGCCGCGGGTCAGGTCGTACGGGCTCAGCTCCACGATCACGCGGTCCTCGGGGAGGATGCGGATGTAGTGCTGGCGCATCTTCCCGGAGATGTGCGCGAGGACCTTGTGTCCGTTCGTCAGCTCAACGCGGAACATCGCGTTGGGCAGAGCTTCGAGCACCGAGCCTTCGATCTCGATGACGCCGTCTTTCTTGGCCATAGCCTCACTGTCGCTTGGTTGTGGAACTGGTGTGATCCCCGAACCGGTCTGCGGGTCGGTCGCCACACCCGAGAGGGCATGACACACCAAAGATCGATCTTATGTGGTAAACCCGCAATTGCCAAGTGCGGGCGCGGAAGGCCCCACGTCTGGGGCTTCCCGACCGGGCCCGAGCGGTCCAGAGTGGTGTCACGGTGCGCTCGGGGCGTGCACGCGCGCGGAGGCTGGAGTCAGCCACGCACCCACGTCCGCCGCGACGCGACGCGCGCCGGACCACCGAACGGAGACCACGTGCCCGACGCCACCCGACGCCCCTTCGCGCGACATGGCAAGCAGGCCCGGCGGCGGAGCTGGACCACGCTCGTGACCGTCGTGGCCTCGGCACTGGCCGTCCTGCTCGTCAGCGGCACGAGCGTCGCCGCGATCGCGGGTGCGCAGCTCGCAGCGGCTCCGGAGACCGTGGAGCTGAGCACCGACGACCAGAGCACCGCGCGGACCGCCGACATCACCGCCATCGACGGCGGGGCGAACATCCTGCTGATCGGGAGCGACACCCGCGTCGGGCAGTTCGACTCCGACGAGGACGTCGAGGGCGCCCGCAACGACGTCACGATGCTCGTCCACATCTCGCAGGACCACCAGCAGCTCACGGCCGTCAGCTTCCCCCGCGACCTCATGGTGCCGATCCCGGCGTGCACGAACCCCGCCACCGGCACCACCTACCCCGCTGCGACCGCCGCGATGTTCAACACCGCACTCGGCAACGGCGGGGTCTCCTGCGTGGTGGACACCGTCGAGAACCTGACCGGTCTGAGCATTCCCTACGCCGGCTTGATCACCTTCGACGGCGTCATCGAGATGTCGAACGCGCTCGGTGGCGTCGACGTCTGCGTGGCCGAGCCGATCGACGACACGTTCACCGGGCTGCACCTGACCGCCGGCTCGCACTCGCTCGAGGGAGCCGACGCCCTCGCCTTCCTGCGCACCCGGCACGGCGTCGGCGACGGCAGCGACCTCGCGCGCATCAGCTCCCAGCAGGTGTTCCTGTCCGCGCTGCTCCGCAAGGTCACCGCGGAGGGCACGCTCTCGAAGCCGGTCACGCTCTACAAGCTGGCCGGGGCCGCCCTGTCGAACATGACGCTGTCCGACGGACTCGCGCGGCCCCGCACGCTCGTCGCGCTCGCCTCGGCGCTGCGCGGCATGAGCACGGCGAACATGCTCTTCGTGCAGTACCCGGTCGCCGACGACCCCGCCGACAAGGCGCGGGTCATCGTCGACCAGGAGACCGCGCACACGCTCAACGTCGCCCTGCAGAACGACGTGCGGTCGTCCTTGAGCGACTCGAGCACCGGTCGCGCGTCCGAGGAGTCGCCGTCGCGCGGCGGGACGTCCTCGGGGAGCTCCGGGGCAGCCGGTTCGTCCGGGGGCACCGGAGCGCCGTCCGCGGATCCGAGCACCCCCGGTGCGGCGACGGGCAGCACGGCCCCGACGCCGAGCGCCACCAGGACCCCGACCGCCACGGCGACACCGCTGCCGTCGTCGATCACCGGGCAGAGCGCGTCCGAGCGAACCTGCTCCGTCGGCAACTGACGGCGGCCACCGGCGTGCCGGCGACACGCCGGCGTCTTGCGGGGCTTGTCCGGGCAACACGCCGGCGTCTTGGCGTGGCTCGTCCAGCAACACGCCGGCGTCACCCCTCGACGCCGTGATCCGCGTGAGACGCCGCCGATTCCGAAGGCGTCTCGCCGTCGTCACGGCGTCAGGGGAACACGACGGCGTCTCGCCGTCATCAGGGCGTCACCACGGCGTCTCCCGGACCGTCGACCGGCGTGCGGGGCGAGGCGGGCGCGAGCCGCGCCTCCAGGCCGTCAGCGACCGGCGCGAGCACTGCGGAACCGGACCGGAGGCGCGTCCTACGGGATCGGGACCGGCGTCACACCCAGCGGCGCGAGCGCCCCGGCGCCGCCGTCGGCGGCCGTGAGCACCCAGATGCCGTCCGCGTGCACCGCGACGCTGTGCTCCCAGTGGGCCGCGTCCGAACCGTCCAGCGTCCGCACCGTCCAGTCGTCGTCGTCCGTCGAGCTGTCGATCGTGCCCGCCGTGACCATGGGCTCGATCGCCACGACCAAGCCGGGCTTGACCGCCGGGCCGGCGCCGCGGACGCGGTAGTTGAACACGGGCGGGTCCTCGTGCATGGACCGACCGATGCCGTGCCCCGTGAAGTCCTCGACGATGCCCCAGGCACCCGTCTCCTCGATGGCGTCCTCGACGGCAGCACCGACCTCGTGCAGGTTCTTCGCCGTGGCGAGCGCCGCGATCCCGTGCCAGAGCGACCGCTCCGTCGTGTCGCAGAGCGTCTGTCGGGCGGTAGTGACGGACGCGTCGCCACCGGGGACCACCACGGTGAAGGCGCTGTCGCCGTTCCACCCGTCCACCTCGGCGCCGGCGTCCACCGAGACGATGTCACCCGGAGCGAGGACGCGGTCCCCGGGGATGCCGTGCACGATCTCGTCGTTGACGGACACGCACAGCGTGTGGCGGTAGCCGGGCACGAGCTGGAAGTTCGGGATCCCGCCGCCGTCGCGGATGGTCCGCTCGGCGATCGCGTCGAGCTCACCGGTCGTGATGCCGGGGCGCACCTCGGCACGGACGGCGTCGAGCGCCTCGGCCGTCAGGAGCCCCGGACGCACCATGGCGCGGAGCTCGTCGGGCGTCTTGTAGATCGAGGGCTTGCGGAACCGCACCACGGCGTCAGACGGCTGCGGTGAGCCCGCGACCCGACAGGGCGGACTGGATGCGGTCGCCGACCTCGTCGATGCCGCCGAGTCCGTCGACGTCGACCACCAGGCCGCGCTCGCCGTAAGCGGCCACGATGGGCGCCGTCTGCTCGGCGTAGACCTGCTGACGACGACGGATCGTCTCCTCGTTGTCGTCGCTGCGGCCCTGGTCCTCGGCGCGCTTGAGCAGACGGCCGACGAGCTCGTCCTGGTCGGCGACCAGCTGCACGACCGCGTCGATGCCGGTGCCCTGCTCGGCGAGCAGGGCGTCGAGGTACTCGACCTGTCCGACCGTGCGGGGGTAGCCGTCGAGCAGGAAGCCGTGCTCGGCGTCGGCCTCGGCCAGACGCGACTTGACGAGCTCGTTCGTCAGCGAGTCCGGCACGTACTCGCCGGCGTCCATGAGCGCCTTGGCCTGCACACCGAGCGGCGTCCCCTCGGCGACGTTCTTGCGGAAGATGTCGCCGGTCGAGATCGCGGGGATCCCGAACGAGTCCGCGATACGGCCTGCCTGGGTGCCCTTCCCGGCTCCGGGAGGTCCGACGATGATGAGACGTGCGCTCAACGGAGAAGCCCTTCGTAGTGACGCTGCTGCAGCTGCGAGTCGATCTGCTTCACGGTCTCGAGACCGACACCCACGATGATCAGGATGCTCGCGCCACCGAACGGGAAGTTCTGGTTCGCGCCGAACAGCGCCAGTGCTGCCAGCGGGATGAGCGCGATGAGACCGAGGTAGAGCGAACCGGGCAGCGTCACCCGGGTGAGGACGTAGTCGAGGTACTCGGCGGTCGGGCGGCCGGCACGGATGCCGGGGATGAACCCGCCGTACTTCTTCATGTTGTCGGCGACCTCTTCGGGGTTGAAGGTGATCGCCACGTAGAAGTACGTGAACCCGACGATGAGCAGGAAGTACAGGACCATGTAGAACCAGTTGTCACCCGAGGTCAGGTTGTTCTGGATCCAGGTGACCCACGCCGCCGGCTCGGAGCCGTCGGAGGGCTGGTTGAACTGCGCGACCAGGGCCGGCAGGTACAGCAGCGACGACGCGAAGATGACGGGCACGACGCCGGCCATGTTCACCTTGATCGGGATGTACGTGTTGTTGCCGCCGTACGTCCGTCGTCCGACCATGCGCTTGGCGTACTGCACGGGGATCCGCCGCTGCGACTGCTCGACGAACACGACGGCCATCATGATGACCAGCCCGACGAGGATGACGAAGAGGAAGAGCTCGAAGGACTGCGACTGCTCGATGGCCCACAGCGCCGACGGGAACTGCGCCGCGATCGACGTGAAGATGAGCAGCGACATGCCGTTGCCGATGCCGCGCTCGGTGACGAGCTCGCCCATCCACATGATCAGGCCGGTACCGGCGGTCAGCGTGACGACCATGAGCATGATCGCGTACCAGCTGTCGTTCGAGATGATCGACGTGCAGGAGGGCGACGCGTTGGTGCCGAAGAGGGCTCCGGAGCGGGCGACGGTGATGAGGGTCGTCGACTGCAGCACACCGAGCGCGATGGTGAGGTAGCGCGTGTACTGCGTCAGCTTCGCCTGGCCGGACTGCCCCTCCTTGTAGAGGGAGTCGAAGTGCGGGATCACCACGCGCAGCAGCTGCACGATGATCGACGACGTGATGTACGGCATGATGCCGAGCGCGAAGACCGAGAGCTTCAGCAGCGCGCCGCCGGAGAAGAGGTTGATGAGGTCGTAGAGGCCGCCGGACGACGACGCGCTGGCGAGACAGCTCTGCACGGCGGTGTAGTCGACGAACGGTGCCGGGATGTACGACCCGAGACGGAACAGCGCGATGATCGCGAGGGTGAAGCCGATCTTCTTGCGAAGATCAGGGGTGCGCATGATGCGCGCGACCGCTCTGAACACGAGGACTCCGAACTTCTGGGACCGGGGCCGTCAGACGCGGCCGTTCCGGTGTCGGTCGGCAGGGCCGACCCGGCTGGCGGATGCCGGCCACTGTCAAGGAAACCGTAACGGCGGCCCGTGCGCAAACGCACGGGCCGCCGACGGGGGTTACTGGGAGACGGTGCCGCCAGCAGCCACGATCTTCTCGGCGGCGGACGCCGAGACCTTGTCGACCGTGACCGTGATCTTCACGTTGATGTCACCCTGACCGAGAACCTTGACCTTCTCGTTCTTGCGGACGGCGCCCTTGGCGACCAGGCCCGCAACGGTGACGTCGCCACCGTCGGGGTAGAGCTCCGAGATCTTGTCCAGGTTCACGACCTGGTACTCGACCCGGAACGGGTTCTTGAAGCCACGGAGCTTCGGGGTGCGCATGTGCAGCGGCATCTGCCCACCCTCGAAGCCGACGCGGACCTGGTAACGGGCCTTCGTGCCCTTGGTACCGCGGCCCGCGGTCTTGCCCTTCGAGCCCTCACCGCGACCCACACGGGTGCGGTCCTTCTTGGCGCCCTCGGCGGGGCGGAGGTGGTGCAGCTTCAGCACCTGCACGCGCTCGTTCTTCTCGTCGCTCATGCGTCGACCTCCTCGACCTTCACGAGGTGCGCCACCGTCGCGATGTACCCGCGGTTCTGGGCGTTGTCCTCACGCTCGACCGTACGGCCGATGCGCTTGAGGCCCAGGCTGCGCAGGGTGTCGCGCTGGTACTGCTTCTCGCTGATAACGGACTTGATCTGCGTGATCTTCAGCGTTGCCATCACGCACCTGCCTTCTCGGTCGCGGCACGCAGGGCTGCGGCCTCGGCCTGGAGCAGACGAGCCGGGACGACCCGGTCGACGTCGAGGCCACGACGGCTCGCGACGGCGCGGGGCTCCTCGAGCTGCTTGAGGGCCTCGACGGTCGCGTGCACGATGTTGATGGTGTTCGACGAGCCGAGCGACTTGCTCAGGACGTCGTGGATGCCGGCGCACTCGAGCACGGCGCGGACCGGACCACCGGCGATGACACCGGTACCGGCAGCGGCCGGACGGAGCAGCACGACGCCGGCAGCGGCCTCGCCCTGCACCGGGTGCGGGATCGTGTTGCCGACGCGCGGGACGCGGAAGAAGTTCTTCTTCGCCTCCTCGACGCCCTTGGAGATCGCCGTGGGGACCTCCTTGGCCTTGCCGTAGCCGACGCCCACGAGGCCGTTGCCGTCACCCACGACGACGAGCGCCGTGAAGCTGAAGCGACGACCACCCTTGACGACCTTCGAGACGCGGTTGATGGTCACCACGCGCTCGAGGAACTGGCTGTCGCCACCGCGGTTGTTGCGGTCGCGGCCCTGCTGACGGTCACGCCCGCCGCCACGACGGCCACGGTTGTCGGCCGAGTCGCGGTTGTTGGACGCGGAGCCTGCAGCCGTCTCGACCGGGCGCTCGGCGACGGCAGGTGCCTCCGCCTCCTTGCCGGTCGTCGCGGGAGCCGTGCTCGTCGCAGCGGCGTCGTCCGTGGCCGGGGTGGCCTCGGTGTTGGCGTCTTCGTTGGTGTTCGCGATGTCGCTCACAGGTTCAGCCCTCCTTCACGGGCACCATCGGCGATCGCGGCAACGCGACCGGCGTACTTGCTGCCGCCGCGGTCGAAGACCACGGCCTCGACGCCAGCCGCCTTCGCGCGCTCGGCGAGGAGCTCACCGACGCGACGGGCCTTGGCGGTCTTGTCGCCGTCGAACGAGCGGAGGTCGGCCTCCATCGTCGAGGCGCTGGCGAGGGTGTGACCCTTCGCGTCGTCGATGACCTGCACGAACACGTGACGCGACGAGCGGGTGACGGCGAGACGGGGACGTGCCTCGGTGCCGGTGATCTTCTTGCGGAGACGGTTGTGGCGGCGGGCCTTGGCGGCTGCCTTGCTCTTGCCTCGTGTCTTGAGGAGTCCCATGATCACTTACCTGACTTTCCGGCCTTGCGGCGCACGTTCTCGCCGGCGTAACGGACACCCTTGCCCTTGTAGGGCTCGGGCTTCCGGAGCTTCCGGATGTTCGCGGCGACCTCACCGACGGTCTGCTTGTCGATACCGGCAACGGTGACCTTGTTGTTGCCCTCGACCGCGAAGCTGATGCCCGCCGGCGGCTCGACCGTGATCGAGTGCGAGTACCCGAGCGCGAACTCGAGGTTCGAGCCCTTGGCCTGCACGCGGTAACCGGTGCCGACGACCTCGAGGCCCTTGGTGTAGCCCTGGGTCACGCCGATGATGTTGTTGGCGATGAGGGTCCGGGTCAGGCCGTGGAGCGAACGCGACTCGCGCTCGTCGTCGGGACGCGTGACGAGGACCTGGTTCTCTTCGACCTTGGCCTGGATGGGGGCCGCGACGACGAGCGCGAGCTCGCCCTTGGGGCCCTTGACCGCGACGTTCTGACCGTCAACGGAGACGGTGACGCCGGCGGGGATGTCGATGGGGAGACGTCCGATTCGTGACATTGTCGATCACCACACGTAGGCGAGGACTTCCCCACCCACGCCCTTCTGCTCGGCTTCGCGGTCGGTCAGGAGGCCCGACGAGGTCGAGAGGATCGCCACGCCGAGGCCACCGAGGACCTGGGGGATCTCCGTCGACTTCGCGTAGACCCGGAGGCCCGGCTTCGACACGCGCTTGATGCCGGCGATCGAACGCTCGCGCTCGGGACCGTACTTCAGGTCGATGGTGAGGGTCTGCCCGACGCGGGCGTCCTCCACCTTCCACTCGCTGATGTAGCCCTCACGCTTGAGGATGTCGGCGATGTTCTTCTTGAGCTTGGAGCTCGGGAGCGCGACGGCGTCGTGGTGCGCGGAGTTCGCGTTCCGCAATCTGGTCAGCATGTCTGCGACCGGATCGGTCATCGTCATGATGTTCGTCCATTTCTCGCCTGGTTTCGACACCCGTTCCACGAATGCCGACCTGAGCGATCGGGGTGGTCTCCGGGCGGTTCCCGGAGACCTGGGGCCGACGGCTGACGCCGACGACCGGTGTTCGTGCGTGCGGGCCGGAGGACGTGAATCCTCCGGCCCGCAGCGCCCGGACTATCTTAGACCGTCTGCTCGCTCGAGCGGAACGGGAAGCCGAGCTGACGGAGCAGCGCGCGTCCCTCGTCGTCCGTCTTCGCGGTGGTGACGACAGTGATGTCGAAGCCGCGGACACGGTCGATGCGGTCCTGGTCGATCTCGTGGAACACGGACTGCTCCGTGAGACCGAACGTGTAGTTGCCGTTCCCGTCGAACTGCTTGTCGCTGAGACCGCGGAAGTCGCGGATGCGGGGCAGTGCGAGCGAGATCAGCCGGTCGAGGAACTCCCACGCGCGGTCACCACGGAGGGTGACGTGCGCGCCGATGGCCTGACCCTCGCGCAGCTTGAACTGTGCGATGGACTTGCGGGCGATGTTGACCTGGGGCTTCTGACCCGTGATCGCCGTGAGGTCCTTGATGGCCCCCTCGATGATCTTCGAGTCACGAGCCGCCTCGCCGACGCCGGTGTTCACGACGACCTTGACCAGGCCGGGGACCTGGTTGACGTTCGCGTACCCGAACTGCTCGGTGAGGGCCGACTTGATCTCGGCGAGGTACTTCTGCTTGAGGCGCGGCTGGATCTTGCCAGCGGGCGCGGCAGTGGTGTCAGTCATCAGAGCTTCTCACCAGACTTCTTGGCGTAGCGGACGCGGACGGTCTTCTTGACGCCGTCCTTCTCCACCTCTTCGGTGCGGAAACCGACGCGGGTCGGCTTCTTCGTCTTGGGGTCGACGATCGCGACGTTCGACACGTGGATCGGGGCCTCGTGCTGCTCGATGCCGCCGGTCTTCGAGCCGCGCTGCGTCTGGCCGACGCGGACGTGCTTCGTGATGAAGTTCACGCCCTCGACGACGACGCGGTTCTTGTCCTTGAGGACCTCGATGACCTTGCCCTGCTTGCCACGGTCGCCGCCACGCTCCTGCTTGGCTCCCGTGATGACCTGGACGAGGTCACCCTTCTTGATGTTCGCCATGGCTTACAGCACCTCCGGCGCGAGCGAGATGATCTTCATGAACTTCTTGTCACGGAGCTCGCGACCGACCGGACCGAAGATGCGCGTACCGCGCGGGTCGCCGTCGGCCTTGAGGATCACTGCCGCGTTCTCGTCGAACTTGATGTAGGAGCCGTCCTGACGACGGGTCTCCTTCTTGGTGCGAACGATGACCGCCTTGACGACGTCACCCTTCTTCACGTTGCCGCCGGGGATGGCGTCCTTCACCGTGGCGACGATGACGTCACCGAGACCGGCGTAGCGACGACCCGAGCCACCGAGCACGCGGATGGTCAAGATCTCCTTGGCACCCGTGTTGTCGGCGACCTTCAGGCGGGATTCCTGCTGAATCACTGCTGTCTCCTATTCCGAAGCAGGCCGGGGCCTACTTGGCCTTCTCGAGGATCTCGACCAGGCGCCAGCGCTTGGAGGCGCTGAGGGGACGGGTCTCGCTGATCACGACGAGGTCGCCGACACCAGCGGTGCCGAGCTCGTCGTGGGCCTTCACCTTGGACGTGCGGCGGATGATCTTGCCGTAGAGCGCGTGCTTCACGCGGTCCTCGACCTCGACCACGATGGTCTTGTCCATCTTGTCGCTCGTCACGTAGCCGCGACGCGTCTTGCGGTAGCCGCGAGTGAGGGCGGCGGAGTTCTTCTCTTCGTTCGCCATTACTTCTCCTCGGCGGTCTCGGCCTCGGTCGACTCGGCCGGCTTGTCAGCCTTCTTCGTCGTCTTCTTGGCCTTGGGGGCGGTCTCGACGGGCGCGGGGGTGGCACGGATGCCGAGCTCGCGCTCGCGGAGGACGGTGTAGATGCGGGCGATGTCGCGCTTGACGGCACGGAGACGACCGTGGCTCTCCAGCTGGCCGGTGGCCGACTGGAAGCGGAGGTTGAAGAGTTCCTCCTTGGCCTTCTTCAGCTCGTCAGCGAGACGCTCGTTCTCGAACGTGTCGAGCTCCGTCGGACGGAGCTCCTTGGAACCGATCGCCATTATGCGTCGCCCTCCTCGCGCTTGATGATGCGTGCCTTGAGGGGCAGCTTGTGGATTGCACGAGTCAACGCCTCGCGGGCGATCTCCTCGCTGACGCCGGAGAGCTCGAAGAGCACCCGGCCCGGCTTCACGTTCGCGACCCACCACTCGGGCGAACCCTTACCGGAACCCATGCGGGTCTCGGCGGGCTTCTTGGTCAGCGGACGGTCCGGGTAGATGTTGATCCAGACCTTGCCACCACGCTTGATGTGACGCGTCATGGCGATACGAGCGGACTCGATCTGACGGTTGGTCACGTACGCCGGGGTGAGGGCCTGGATACCGAAGTCGCCGAAGCTGACCTTGGTGCCACCGGTGGCCTGACCCGAACGCTTCGGGTGGTGCTGCTTGCGGTGCTTGACTCGACGGGGAATAAGCATGGTTACGCCTCAACTCCTGCGCCGGCCGGCGCGTCCTGCGGGGCCTGCTGCGTGCGACGGTCACCGCGGTCGCCGCCACGACGGTCGCCACGCTCACCGCGCGGGCCGCCACGACGCTCGGGGCGCGACGAACGCTGGTTCGCCTGCTCGCGAGCGAGCTCCTTGTTCGTGATGTCGCCCTTGTAGATCCAGACCTTCACGCCGATGCGGCCGAACGTGGTCCGGGCCTCGTAGAAGCCGTAGTCGATGTTCGCGCGGAGCGTGTGCAGCGGCACACGGCCCTCACGGTAGAACTCCGAACGCGACATCTCGGCGCCGCCGAGACGACCCGACACCTGGATGCGGACACCCTTGGCACCGGCGCGCTGGGCACCCTGCAGGCCCTTGCGCATGGCGCGACGGAACGCGACACGAGCGGAGAGCTGCTCGGCGATGCCCTGCGCGACGAGCTGGGCCTCGGTCTCGGGGTTCTTGACCTCGAGGATGTTGAGCTGGATCTGCTTCTTGGTGAGCTTCTCGAGCTCACCGCGGACGCGCTCCGCCTCGGCGCCGCGGCGGCCGATGACGATGCCCGGGCGCGCCGTGTGGATGTCCACGCGGACACGGTCACGGGTGCGCTCGAGCTCGATGCGGGCGACGCCGGCGCGGTCGAGGGTCTTCTTCAGGTACTCGCGCACCTTGATGTCCTCGGCCACGTAGTCGGCGTAGCGCTGACCGGCCTTCTTGCTGTCCGTGAACCAGTGCGAGACGTGGTCCGTCGTGATCCCGAGACGGAAGCCGTACGGGTTGACCTTCTGGCCCATTACTTGCTCGCCTTCTTGCTCGTCGCGGCGACCTCGGCCTCTTCCGGCGTCGCGAGGACGACCGTGATGTGGCTGGTGCGCTTGTTGATGCGGAAGGCGCGGCCCTGGGCACGCGGCTGGAACCGCTTCAGGGTCGTGCCCTCGTCGACGAAGACGCGGCTCACGTAGAGGTCGCGCTCGTCGAGGAAGCTGTTCGTCGAGTCCGCCTTCACCCGCGCGTTGGCGATCGCCGAGGCGACCAGCTTGTACACGGGCTCCGAAGCGCCCTGGGGCGCGAACTTCAGGATGGCAAGGGCCTCGTGGGCCTGCTTGCCGCGGATCAGCTCGATGACGCGACGGGCCTTCTGAGGCGTGACGCGGATGTGTCGCACGCGTGCGATCGACTCCACCATTTCGTTCCTCCTCTGCGTCGCCGCCTCAGCGGCGACGGCCCTTCTTGTCGTCCTTCACGTGACCACGGAAGGTGCGGGTCGGCGCGAACTCGCCGAGCTTGTGACCGACCATCGACTCGGTGACGAACACCGGGATGTGCTTGCGGCCGTCGTGGACGGCGATGGTGTGCCCGAGCATGTTCGGGACGATCATCGACCGGCGCGACCACGTGCGGATCACGTTCTTGGTGCTGGCCTCGTTCTGCGTGACGACCTTGCGGAGCAGGTGCTCGTCGACGAAGGGGCCCTTCTTCAGACTGCGTGGCATCTTCTGAACTCCTACTTGCGCTTCTTGCCGGCGTTACGGCGACGGACGATGAGCTTGTCGCTCGGCTTGTTCGGCTTGCGCGTACGGCCCTCGGACTGACCCCAGGGGCTGACCGGGTGGCGACCACCGGAGGTCTTGCCCTCACCACCACCGTGCGGGTGGTCGACCGGGTTCATGGCGACACCACGCACGGTCGGGCGGACGCCCTTCCAGCGCATGCGGCCGGCCTTGCCCCAGTTGATGTTCGACTGCTCGGCGTTGCCGACCTCGCCGATCGTGGCGCGGCAGCGTGCGTCGACGTTGCGGACCTCGCCCGACGGCAGACGGAGCTGCGCGTAGGGGCCGTCCTTGGCGACGAGACGCACCGAGGCGCCGGCCGAGCGAGCCATCTTCGCGCCGCCACCGGGGCGGAGCTCGATCGCGTGCACGACGGTACCGACGGGGATGTTGCGCAGCGGCAGGTTGTTGCCGGGCTTGATATCGGCGCCGGGGCCCTGCTCGATGACGTCGCCCTGCTTGAGCTTGTTCGGCGCGATGATGTAGCGCTTCGTGCCGTCCACGTAGTGCAGGAGCGCGATGCGCGCGGTGCGGTTCGGGTCGTACTCGATGTGTGCGACCTTGGCGTCGACGCCGTCCTTGTCGGAGCGACGGAAGTCGATCACGCGGTACTGGCGCTTGTGGCCACCACCGATGTGACGCGTGGTGATGCGGCCGGAGCTGTTGCGACCACCGGTCTTCGGCAGCGGACGAAGCAGGGACTTCTCCGGAGTCGAACGCGTGATCTCGGCGAAGTCGGCGACCGACGAGCCGCGACGACCGGGGGTCGTCGGCTTGTAGTTACGAATAGCCATGATTTATCCCTCTGGTCCTCAGCCGACAGCCGTGAAGATGTCGATCGAACCGGACTTGAGCGTCACGATGGCGCGCTTGGTGTCCTTGCGCTTGCCGAGACCGAACTTGGTGCGACGGGTCTTGCCCGGGCGGTTCAGCGTGTTGATGCTCGCGACCTTGACGTCGAAGATCTTCTCGATGGCGAGCTTGATCTCGGTCTTGTTCGAGCGGGGGTCCACGATGAACGTGTACTTGCCCTGGTCGATGAGCCCGTAGCTCTTCTCCGAGACGACCGGCGAGATGATGACGTCGCGCGGGTCCTTGTTGAAGCCGCTCATGCGGTGATCTCCTTCGCGGTCTTCGACGCGATGAAGGCGTCGAGGGCGCTCTTGCTGAAGACGAGCGCGTCGGCCTTGAGCACGTCGTAGGCGTTGAGCTGGCCGTACGAGAGCGCGTGGACGTTCGACAGGTTGCGGATCGACTTGAGCGTCAGCTCGTCGTCCGACTCGAGCACGACGAGCACGTTCTTGACGGGCGCGACCTTCTCGAGCAGGGTGCGGGCGGTCTTGGTCGACGGCACCTCGGCCGCGACGAAGCCCTCCACAGCGGAGATGCGGCCACCGCGGGCGCGGTCCGAGAGCGAGCCGAGCAGAGCAGCGGCGATCATCTTCTTCGGGGTGCGCTGCGAGTAGTCGCGCGGGGTCGGTCCGTGGACGACGCCACCGCCGGTGTGCTCCGGAGCACGGACGGAACCCTGACGGGCGCGGCCGGTGCCCTTCTGCTTGAACGGCTTGCGACCGGCACCGCGGACTTCGCCGCGGTTCTTGGTCTTGTGGGTGCCCTGACGCGCGGCTGCGAGCTGCGCGGTGACGACCTGGTGGATCAGCGGGACGTTGGTCTCGACGTCGAAGAGAGCTGCGGGCAGCTCGACGGTGCCGGACTTGACACCCGATGCGTCGAGGACGTCGATCGTGGTTGCGGTCGTGGTGGCCATGATCACTTACCCTTCACGGCGGTGCGGACGAAGACGGAGCGACCGCGAGCACCGGGGACGGCGCCCTTGACGAGCAGCAGACCCTTCTCGGCGTCGACGGCGTGCACCGTGAGGTTGAGGACGGTCACGCGCTCGCCACCCATGCGGCCGGCCATGCGCATGCCCTTGAAGACACGCGACGGCGTCGACGAGGCACCGATGGAACCGGGCTTGCGGTGGTTGCGGTGCGCACCGTGCGAGGCGGAGACGCCGGCGAAGCCGTGGCGCTTCATGACACCCGCGAAGCCCTTGCCCTTGGACGTGCCGACGACGTCGACCTTCTGGCCCGCCTCGAACGTGTCGACGGTGAGCTCCTGGCCGAGTGCGTACTCAGCAGCGTCCGCGGTGCGGATCTCGGTGAGGGTGCGGCGCGGGGTGACCCCGGCGGCCTCGAAGTGACCAGCGGCCGGCTTGTTGACCTTGCGCGGGTCGATCGCACCAGCGGCGATCTGGATGGCCTCGTAGCCATCGCGCTCGACGTTGCGGATCTGGGTGACCACGTTCGGGCCGACCTCGATCACGGTGACGGGGATGAACTTGTTGTTCTCGTCCCACACCTGCGTCATGCCGAGCTTCTTGCCGAGGAGGCCCTTGACGGTCTTGAGTGAATTCGCCATCAGTGCAGCCCCCTTACAGCTTGATCTCGATGTTGACGTCTGCCGGCAGGTCGAGTCGCATGAGCGAGTCCACGGCCTTCGGCGTCGGGTCGACGATGTCGATGACCCGCTTGTGCGTGCGCTTCTCGAAGTGCTCGCGCGAGTCCTTGTACTTGTGAGGGGAACGGATCACTGCGATCACGTTCTTCTCGGTGGGGAGCGGCACCGGGCCGACCACGGTCGCACCGGCACGGGTCACCGTGTCGACGATCTTCCGGGCCGACGTGTCGATGACCTCGTGGTCGTACGACTTGAGCCGGATGCGGATCTTCTGTCCCGCCATGTGTCTCTTGTCCTCTCTGCGCCGCGCACCATCTGGCCGCCTGACGCCGCTCGGTTCCGCATTCCTGCGGACCGTGCTGTTTTCCTGAACCAACCGGCCGCATCCGCTGGGGATGACCGCTGTTCACCTGTCAACCGCGCGGGCGACCTGGGCCGTCCAGCGTGGGCAATCGACTGCCTCGCGTTCCGGGCGCAGCAGTGGTGCACTGCGTCCGTCCCGTCTCGGGGAGTCGTGTTCTGCTGCCTGCGGCCCAACCCAGCCCTGCTGAACAAGGGGGTTGTGCACTGCCAGAGCAGTGATCCTGTGGGCGTGCACCCACGGGGAATTCGGAACCGGACAAGTCTCGCATAGGCCCGGCGGACGTGCAACCCGGGCGTGTCGCGATTTCGTGGCGTGTCGATCCTCTGCCGCGCCCCCGGTTCTCCGCGGATCCGACGGCCTGGAGGCGCGGGTCGGCCCCGCACGACGCGGCGCCCTCCGGACGTGGTCCGGAGGGCGCCGTCGGGTCGGTCAGACGGCCGTCACTCGGCCGTCACCGGGGGCACGAACCAGGGCGGGAACACCGCGACGCGGGGTGCGTGTCCACCGTGGTCCGCGAGCACGGCGCGAACGGTCTGCCGCGCCTTGTCGTTCGGGACGCCGATCACCGCGACCGACGTGAACGGCACGCTCGGGCCGGCGAGCAGCTCGAGGCCGTGCATCTCGGGGTCGGTGAAGTCGGTGCGACGGATGAGGTTCGTCGCGGCGTCCGGACCGACGGCGAACCGGACGTCGTCGGCGTCGGCGTCCTGGTCCGCGACGATCACCGAGGCGCCGAACGACGCCACCGGCACGACCAGCACGACGTAGTCGATCGCGCGGGTCCGGCGTGCGGCGTCCGACCAGCGCTCCCCCTCGGCGCCGCTGCGGAGCTCGTCCCAGCGGGTGGCGTCGGGCGAGAGCGTGAACGGGACGTGGGCGGCGATCGAGGAGCCGTCAGGAGCCTCCGCCTCCGCTCGTGCGGCGCGCGCCTCGGGCGAGCTGACGTCCACGACCGGTTCCGCCTGGTCGGACGCGAGGATCGCCCCCGCGCCGACGATGCCGTCGAGGTTGTCGATGTGCGTCACGTGGTGGGCACGGAGCGCGGCGAGCTGCCGGGCTTCGGGCAGGTCGGCGGAGGACGACCGCAGCGACGTCGGCGAACGCAGCGACGAGCCGGGTCCGGACGCGGGCGGGTCGGCGCGCAGGTTGGTGGTGATGCG
>NZ_JAIXIG010000017.1 GCF_020297365.1 Curtobacterium oceanosedimentum | reverse complement strand
ACCGGTACTAATAAGCCGAAGACTTGATAACACACTGATTTCCCGCACCTTGTGTGCGGGGCTCGCGTCCACTTTGTGGTTCCCGACAGACGATCGGGAATCAAACTGAATACACCGCTCCACCCACCTCGTGTGGGTGGTAGCCGGGACAGCTTTGAGACCAAGCATCATCATGGTCGAGAGTGTTCCGGTGGTCATAGCGAGAGGGAAACGCCCGGTCACATTCCGAACCCGGAAGCTAAGCCTCTCAGCGCCGATGGTACTGCAAGGGGGACCTTGTGGGAGAGTAGGACGCCGCCGGACTTAACGTAAGAAAGATGTGGCCATCGGCCCTCCATCGAGAACTCGCAGGGGAAACCCGCGTTCTCGGTCGGGGCCGGTGGCCATTTCTGGTTTCTGGATGCCGCTCGACGCCGGCTCCGGTTCGTGATGGACTGGAGTGGTGGCGCCGGTGCGACCGACACACAACACAACGACACAGCGGACGAACGCTCGAGCCATCGCTCGGGCACGCGATGAGGAGCAACGGTGGCGAACGACGACGATCAGCGGCGGAACGACGGCGACCGCGGAGATCGACCACGGCGCGACGGCGATCGGTTCCCCCGTCGCGACGGAGCTCCGCGTCGCGATGGACAAGGCAGCGGACGCTGGTCGTCCGGGCCGCGTGACTTCGAACGCCGCGAAGGCGAACGTCGTGATCGTCCGCAGGGTGGCCGTCCGAGCCGGGACGGCGATGCACGTCGCGACAGTGCTCCGCGTCGCGATGGGGATCGCCCTTTCCGGTCCTCGGGTGATCGGAACGATCGGCCCTCGTGGCAGCGTGACCGTGGCGACTCCGGTCGTCCGCCGCGCGGGGACGGGCCCCGCGGTGACGCGCGTCCGCGCCGCGACGGGGATCGTCCGTACCGTGGTGGTTCTGACCGTCCGGTTCGTGATGGGGACCGTCCCTTCCGCGGTGGTTCCGACCGTCCCTTCCGTGGTGGTTCTGACCGTCCGGCTCGTGATGGGGATCGTCCGTACCGTGGTGGTTCTGACCGTCCGGCTCGTGATGGTGATCGTCCGTACCGCAGTGGTTCTGACCGTCCGGCTCGTGATGGGGATCGTCCGTACCGTGGGGGTTCTGATCGTCCGAGCCGCGACGGGGATCGACCGTACCGTGGGGGTTCCGACCGTCCGGCTCGTGACGGGGATCGTCCGTACCGCGGTGGTTCCGACCGTCCGCGTCGTGACGGCGATCGCCCCGCTCGCGGTGGCTCGGACCGACCATTCCGCGGCGGCTCCGACCGCCCGCGCCGTGACGGAGGAGAGGAGCGTCGCCGCTTCGGTGACGGCACCCGCCACGCCGGTGCTCGCTTCGGCGAGGCTGCCCGCGACGACTGGGAGGACCGCGACCCCTACGGCACGAAGTCGATCCGCCCGCGCCACGACGACCCGGAGATCCCCGAGGAGATCCAGGCGCGTGACCTCGACCCGGCGGCGCGCATGGAGCTGAAGACCCTCAGCAAGGACAACGCGGACTGGGTCGCCCGACACCTGGTGGCTGCTGCGCTGTTCGTCGACGACGACCCGGAGACGGCGAACCAGCACGCCCTGAGCGCCGCCCGCCGTGCGGGCCGCGTCGGCGTCGTCCGCGAGACCGCCGCGATCACCGCGTACCGACTCGGTGACTTCGCGACGGCGCTGCGCGAGCTCCGCACCTACCGACGGATCTCGGGTCGCAACGACCAGCTGCCGATGATGGTGGACTGCGAGCGCGGGCTCGGTCGGCCGGAGCGGGCGCTGGAACTCGGCCGTTCGGTGGAGCGGTCCGCGCTCGAGACGCCGGTGCAGGTCGAACTCGCCATCGCCATGTCCGGTGCGCGCCTCGACCTCGGGAATCCCACAGCTGCCCTCGGCGAGCTGGAGATTCCACAGCTCGACCCGTCGACGGCCTACACGTGGTCGCCGGCGCTCTACAGTGCTTACGCGGCAACGCTCGAGGAGCTCGGTCGTCAGGACGAGGCCGACGAGTGGTGGGCCCGTGTCGACCGTGCGGCAGCGGCGCTGGCCGAGATCGCGGACGAGAACGCTTGGGAGACAGTTGATGTGGTCGAGGAAACGCTCGAAGCCGAAGAACACGGAGACGCCGGAGACGACGGCGCCGATGACCGCAGGGCCGACGGTGGCTCGGCCGACGAGCTCGGCGACACAGCCGACGCCGTCGATGACGAGCCAGTCGTCGATGACGAGCCAGCCCTCGACGACCTCGACGACGACACCTCCGCAGCCGACGAGCCCGGCGAGATCGATGACGACAACCCCCGGGACATCGACGGCTCCGCAGCCGGCTGAGACCCCGTCGGCACCGATCGACGGCGTCGACGTGGTCCTCACCGACCTCGACGGCGTCGTCTACCGGGGCCGCAACGCGATCCCGCACGCAGTCGACTCCCTGACGCGGGCCTCGCGCACGGCGCGCGTCGGGTACATCACGAACAACGCCTCACGGCGGCCGGTCGACGTCGCCGAGCACCTCGAGGGCTACGGGCTCGAGGTGTCCGAGGGCGATGTCGTCACGTCGTCGCAGGCCGGCGTGCAACTGCTCGCGACCCTGGTGCCGGCCGGTTCGACCGTGCTGGTGACGGGCGGGCTCGGCCTGTCGAGCATCGTCGAGGCCGCGGGGTTCACGGTGACGGCCAGTGCTGATGATGCGCCGGCGGCGGTCATCCAGGGGTTCTCGCCGGACCTCGGGTGGACGGAGCTGGCCGAGGCCTCGTTCGCGCTGGCCGACCCGGACGTGCCGTGGGTGGCCACGAACATGGACTGGTCGATCCCGGTCGAGCGCGGCATCGCACCCGGCAACGGCACGCTCGTGTCCGCGGTGCACCAGGCCGTCGGTCGGATGCCCGTGGTGGCGGGCAAGCCCGAACGCCCGATCTTCGACACCGCGATCGAGCGGTTCGGCGGCGGCCGCACGCTCTTCATCGGCGACCGGCTCGACACCGACATCAAGGGCGCGAACGACGCCGGCATCCCCAGCGTGCTCGTGCTCACCGGCATCGACCAGGCGAAGCAGGTCCTCGCGGCCGACCAGCGCTCGCGTCCGTCGTTCGTGCTCGAGGACCTGCGCGGGCTGTCCGAGCCGTACCCGGTGACGGTGCGGCGTGAGGACCCGGACGGCACCCGGTACGCGACGGTCGGGACCGCCACCGTGGCGATGCGCGGGCACGTCGTGCGGGTGCTCGACGCGGGTTCGGCCATCGACCGGCTGCGCGCCGGATCGACGATCATCTGGGAGTCGGGCCTGGCGATCTACGGCCTCGACGTCGACCCGCAGCTCTACGGCGGCGAGTAGCGTGGCGGGCGTGCCAGACCCCGAGCAGTCGACCGCAGGACCGGACCAGCCGGACACCTTCGCCGCACGCACCGACGCGGCCGAGGGCCTGCCGCTCGGCGAGCGTGCCGATGCCTTCTCGGCGCTCCACGACGAGCTGCGGACGCGGCTCGAGAGCGGTGGCTCCGCGAGTGCCTGAACCGGACGGAGCCGTGCCCGACGCGACGCCGGTCCGGCTGGACGTGCTCCTGGCCGCCCGTGGGCTGGCCCGGTCGCGGGGCGTTGCCACGAGACTGATCCACGACGGCCGGGTCACGGTCGACGGGCGTGCGGTGGTGAAGCCGTCGACGCCGACCGCCCCCTCGGCGGACATCGTCGTCGACGCCGAGGACGAATGGGTCTCGCGTGCGGCACGCAAGCTCGTCGGTGCCCTCGACGCGTTCGCGGTCGACCCCACCGACCGTGTCGTGCTCGACGTCGGAGCGAGCACCGGTGGCTTCACCCAGGTGCTGCTCGCACGGGGAGCGCGCCGGGTCGTCGCGCTCGACGTCGGGCACGGGCAGCTGCACCCGACGGTCGCGCTCGACGAACGGGTCGCCGTGGTCGAGGGGACGAACGCGCGGAACCTGACCCGGTCGGACTACCTGGCCCTCGATCCGGCTGCGAGCGAGACGAGCCTGGTGGTGGGGGACCTGTCGTTCATCTCGCTCCGGCTCGTCCTGCCGGCCCTGGCCGAGGCCGTCCTGGCCGACGACTTCGTCCTGCTGGTCAAGCCGCAGTTCGAGGTCGGACGCGGCGGCGTCCGCGAGGGGATCGTGCACGACCCCGGGCTGCGGAACGACGCCCTCATGAACGTCCTCTGGGCAGCGTGGGACCTCGGTCTCGGCACCACAGGCCTGGCGGCGTCACCGATCGTCGGGACCCACGGCAACCACGAGTACCTCGCCCGCTTCCAGCGCGGTGTCGGGGGCAATCCGACAGAATGGAGAGTCCGGGCGACCGAACTCACGGAAGGGTCTTCATGAGCGACGAACGGCACATCCTGCTCGTGTCCCACACGGGCCGCCGTGACTCGATCGACGCTGCGGTCGAGGTGTGCGACCTGCTGCACGCGGCCGGGGTCACGCCCGTGATGCCGTTCGACGAGTACGCCGACATCCGGCGGGCCGAGGCGTCGGTCGGCAAGGTCGACATCCTCGGCGTCGACGTCCAGGCCGCCCAGCTCGAGATCGTCATCGTGCTCGGCGGCGACGGGACGATCCTGCGAGCGGCCGAACTCGCACGGAACACCGGTGCCCCGCTGATCGGCGTGAACCTGGGCCACGTCGGGTTCCTGGCGGAGAGCGAGCGCGACGGGTTGGCGGAGACCGTCGAGCGTGCCCTGTCCGGCGAGTACAACGTCGAAGAGCGCGTCACCCTGCAGGTCGACGTCGTCGTCGGCAACCAGATCGTCTACTCGAGCTGGGCGCTCAACGAGGCCACCATCGAGAAGGCCTCGCGCGAGCGGATGCTCGAGGTCGTGACGGAGGTCGACGGCCGCCCGCTGTCGTCGTTCGGGTGCGACGGCGTCGTCGTGTCCACACCGACCGGCTCGACGGCGTACTCGTTCTCGGGCGGCGGTCCCATCGTGTGGCCGGACGTCGACGCCCTGCTCATGGTGCCGCTCAGCGCCCACGCGCTGTTCTCACGACCGATCGTGGTCGGGCCCGACTGCACCCTGGCGATCGAGGTGCTCCGGCGCACGAGCGGCGTCGGGGTGCTGTGGTGCGACGGACGACGAACCCACGACCTGCCGCCGGGAGCCCGCGTCGAGGTCCGGCGCTCGCCCGACCCGGTGCGCGTCGCACGGCTCAAGGACGCCCCGTTCACCGACCGACTGGTCGCGAAGTTCCAGCTGCCCGTCGCCGGGTGGCGTGGCCCCCAGACCGACGAGGACGACCTGTGACCGGCGTGGGACGGCGCATCAGCAGCGGCATCGACGTGCGAGCCGCGCTCGTCGCCGCGACGACCTGCTCGCAGCGACCGGTCGAGGGAGGTCGAGCATGATCGAGGAGATCGCGATCCGCGACCTCGGCGTGATCGGCGAGACCACGCTCGAGCTCGGGCCCGGCTTCACGGTCGTCACCGGCGAGACCGGTGCGGGCAAGACCATGATCGTCACGGCGCTCGGCCTGCTGCTCGGCGCTCGCGCGGACGCCGGCTCGGTGCGTCGCGGCGCCACGAGCGCGGTCGTCGAGGGCCGGTGGCACGTGCCCGAGCAGGCAGCGGTCGCCGAGCGCGTCGAGGACGCGGGTGGCGCCGTCGAGGACGGCGAACTCATCCTGACCCGCACGGTCTCCGCCGAGGGGCGCAGCCGCGCGACGGTCGGCGGACGCAGCGCTCCGGTCGCGGTGCTCGGGGAGCTCTCCGACCAGCTCGTGACGGTGCACGGTCAGTCCGACCAGATCCGCCTGACCTCGGCCACGGCGCAGCGCGCTGCCCTCGACGGGTTCGGCGGTGCCGCGCTCGAGAAGGCCCTCGCCCGGTACGTGGCGGCCTACGACGCCTGGCAGCAGCACGCCGGCGAACTCGAGACCCTGGTGCGCGACCGCGACGACCGCGTCGCCGAGGCCGAACGGATCCGGGCGGCCTCCGACGAGATCGAGGCGGCCGACCCGCAGCCGGGCGAGGACGTCGAGCTGGCGGAACGGGCCGAGCGGCTCGGCAACCTCGAGGAGCTCCGGCTGTCCGCGGCCCTGGCGCACGAGGCGCTGTCGAGCGAGTCGCTGGACGGCGTCTCCGACGTGGTCGGCCTGGTCGAGTCCGCCCGTCGAGCGGTCGAGCGCGTCGTCTCCTCCGACGCCGCGCTGCAGCCGGTGCTCGAGCAGCTCACGGAGCTCGGGATCCAGGCGGCCGAGGCCTCGGCGAGCATCTCCAGCTACCTCGGCTCGCTGGAGCCCGAGGCCGGGCACGACCTCGAACTCATCAACGAGCGCCGCGCCCTGCTGGCGGGCCTCACCCGCAAGTACGGCGAGACCGTCGACGACGTCATCGCGTACGGGCAGCGTGCGAGCGACCGACTCCTCGAGCTCGACGGCGACGACGACCGGATCACGGCCCTGCAGCAGGCGGTCGAACAGGACGAACAGGCGCTGTGGTCCGCCGGCGCCACGCTGACCGCGGCGCGCACCAAGGCCGCCGCCGACCTGGCGAAGCGCGTGACCGCCGAGCTGAAAACCCTGGCCATGGGCGGCGCGACGCTCGTCGTCGAGGTCACCGATGCGGGGGAGTACCGCCGGCACGGCCGGGACCAGGTGACGATCCTGCTCCAGCCGCACTCCGGCACCGACCCGCGTCCGATCGGCAAGGGTGCCTCGGGCGGTGAGCTGTCGCGGGTGATGCTCGCGATCGAGGTCGTCATGGCGGGCAGCACGACGGTGCCGACGTTCGTCTTCGACGAGGTCGACGCGGGCGTGGGTGGCGCGGCGGCGATCGAGATCGGACGACGCCTGGCGAAGCTGGCCGAGCGCACGCAGGTCATCGTCGTGACGCACCTGGCGCAGGTGGCGGCGTTCGCGAACAACCACCTCAACGTCGTGAAGGACGCTAGCGGGGCGGTGACCTCGTCGAGCGTGCGACGGCTCGAGGGCGAGGACCGCCTGCAGGAGATGGCCCGGTTGCTCTCGGGGCTCGGGGACAGCGCCAGCGGCATCGAGCACGCCCGCGAGCTGCTCGACGTGGCCGGCCAGCGGACGTGACCACGGGGCCGCACACGACCACGGCCCCCGGAGCGGCCGGAGCCCCGGCGGCGCCGGTGCCCGGTGGCGCCGGCGACCCACCCGCGCACCACGCGGTCCCGGGCGCGACCACGGCCTGAGGAGCCGGCCACCCACCCGCGCAACGCCCGTGGCGAATCGAGGTCGCGCCTCCCGGCAGTTCTGACGTACGATGGAATCCCGTGGCGGACACTCTCAGCGGCGGTACCAATTCTTCGATCTCGACCCCGAAGGTGACGAAGCAGATCTTCGTGACCGGCGGGGTCGTCTCGTCTCTCGGCAAGGGCCTGACGGCGGCCAGCCTCGGCAACCTGCTCACGGCTCGCGGCCTCAAGGTCGTCATGCAGAAGCTCGACCCGTACCTCAACGTGGACCCGGGCACCATGAACCCGTTCCAGCACGGCGAGGTCTTCGTGACCGACGACGGTGCGGAGACGGACCTGGACATCGGGCACTACGAGCGCTTCCTCGACATCAACCTGTCGCAGGCCGCGAACGTCACGACCGGTCAGGTGTACTCGACGGTCATCGCCAAGGAGCGTCGTGGCGAGTACCTCGGCGACACCGTGCAGGTCATCCCGCACATCACCGACGAGATCAAGCGCCGGATGCGTGAGCAGGCCCAGAGCGACCCGCAGCCCGACGTCATCATCACCGAGGTCGGTGGCACGGTCGGTGACATCGAGTCGCAGCCGTTCATCGAGTCGGCACGTCAGGTGCGGCACGAGCTCGGCCGCAACAACGTGTTCTTCGTGCACGTCTCGCTGGTGCCGTTCATGAACGCGTCGGGCGAGCAGAAGACCAAGCCGACGCAGCACTCCGTCGCCGCGCTCCGCTCGATCGGCATCCAGCCCGACGCCCTCGTGCTCCGCTCCGACCGTCCGGTGTCGGAGTCGAACAAGCGCAAGATCGCCCTGATGTGCGACGTGGACGAGGACGCCGTGGTGAACGCGGTGGACGTCCCCTCGATCTACGACCTGCCGACGCTGCTCAACAACCAGGGCCTCGACCAGGTCATCGTCGACGCGCTCAAGCTCGACGCGGGCACGGTCGACTGGACAGCGTGGACCCCGGTCCTGCGTGCCGTGCACGAGCCGAAGAAGCACGTCACCATCGCGCTGGTCGGCAAGTACATCGACCTGCCGGACGCCTACCTGTCGGTCACCGAGGCCCTCCGTGCGGGTGGCTTCGCCCACGACGCCAAGGTCACGCTGAAGTGGGTCGTGTCCGACGACTGCACCACGCCCGAGGGCGCGGCGAAGCAGCTCGGCGACGTCGACGGCATCTGCATCCCCGGCGGGTTCGGCGTGCGCGGCATCGAGGGCAAGCTCGGCGCGCTGCGGTTCGCGCGTGAGCAGGGCATCCCGACGCTCGGCCTGTGCCTCGGCCTGCAGTGCATGGTCATCGAGTACGCGCGGCACGAGGCCGGCCTGACCGACGCGTCGAGCACCGAGTTCGACCCGGAGACCTCGACCCCGGTCATCGCGACCATGGCCGAGCAGGTCGACATCATCGCCGGGGGCGACCTGGGCGGCACGATGCGCCTGGGCCTGTACCCGGCGTCGTTCAGCGAGGGCTCGCTGGCGGCGGAGCTGTACGGTGCGCCGGAGGCCTCCGAGCGGCACCGTCACCGCTACGAGGTGAACAACACGTACCGCCAGCAGATCGCCGACGCCGGCCTGGTGTTCTCGGGCACCTCGCCCGACGGCACGCTGGTGGAGTACGTCGAGCTGCCGCGCGAGGTGCACCCGTTCTACATCGCCACGCAGGCGCACCCGGAGCTGCGCTCGCGTCCGACCGACGCGCACCCGCTGTTCGCGGGGCTCGTCGCCGCCGCGATCGAGCGCCACGAGGCGTCGAGCCTGTTCGACCCGGAGACCGAGGAGCAGGTCGCGTAAGCGCAGGGTCCCCACGCTCGGACGGGAGGCGCGGTGCCAGCTGGCACCGCGCCTCCCGTCCGTCGGTCGTCGCGTCAGGGGCGCGTGCTTGGATGGTGCCGTGACTGACGCACCGATCGCTGACGAGTCCGCCTCCTTCGAGGTCACCGAATCCATCGTCGTGTACGAGGGCGCCGTCTGGGACGTGCGCCGCGACACCGTCGCCTACAACGGCGACTCGATGGTCCGCGAGTACATCGACCACACCGGCGCCGTCGCCGTGTACGCCGAGGACGACGAGGGCCGGGTGCTGGTCATCCAGCAGTACCGGCACCCGGTCCGGCTGCGCGACTGGGAGCTGCCCGCCGGGCTGCTCGACATGGAGGGCGAGGACCACCTGACCGCCGCGAAGCGCGAGCTGGGCGAGGAAGCCGACCTCGAGGCCGACACGTGGGAGCCGCTGGTGCGGTACAACACCTCGTCCGGCGGGAGCGACGAGTTCATCCAGATCTACCGCGCCCGCGGGGTGCGGTCGACCGAGTCGGCGTTCGAGCGTGAGGCCGAGGAAGCCGACATCGTGACGCGGTGGGTGCCGCGTGCGGAGCTGCTCGAGGGGATCCTGGGCGGTCGGCTCAACAACTCGGCCCTCGTCGTCGCGACGCTCGCGGTGGAGGCCATCGAACAGCGCGGCAAGTGAGCGGGTCCGCGGTCGAAGGTCTGCGCGACCTGGTCGCCACGGGCTCCTGGACGCACGAGCCGCAGGCCGCCGGGTTCGACGGCGACGTGTTCCGCGTCACCGCGGTCGAGGGCAGCGATGCCTGGCGGACCACCTCGTACGGGTTCGTGCACGACTCCGAGCACGCGCTGCTGCGGCCGACGGACGGGCCGTTCTCGGTCGAGGTGTCGTTCGTCCTCGACTACGCCGAGCAGTTCGACCAGGCCGGGGTGTTCCTGCGCGTCGACGAGCGGAACTGGGTCAAGGCCGGCGTCGAGTTCTCGGACGGATCGCCGCAGCTCGGTGCCGTGGTCACGCGCGACGTCTCGGACTGGTCGGTGGCTCCCGTGCCGGAGTGGGCCGGACGGGTCGTCACGGTCCGCGCGAGCCGGGACGGCGACGCGGTGACCGTGCGAGCGTGGGCGGACGGCGAGGAGCCCCGGCTGGTCCGGGTCGCCTACCTCGATCCGGAGGCCGTCGTGTCGGCCGGGCTGCTGTGCGCCGGGCCGACGCGGGCGGGGCTCACCGTGTCCTTCACGGGGTTCCGCGTGGACAGGCCGGACGAGGCGTTGCACTGACGGGCGGGCGGCCCCGCGCCGGTTAGCCTGCTGACGTGATGACGCTCGACCGTGCCGTGGAGACCTACCTGCGGCACGTCGCGATCGAGCGCGGGCTGTCGCAGCACACGTTGTCCGCGTACCGGCGTGACCTCACGGTGTTCGCCGACTGGCTCGCCACCGCGCCGGTGACCGAGTCGGACGGTGCCGATCGAGCCGGCGGTGCCTCGGTGCTGCAGGACCTCGCCCGGCTGGCGCGTGCGGATGTCTCGGGCTTCGTCACGCACCTCGCGACCCGGGCGGAAGGTGCCCTCGCCCCGCGGTCCATCGCGCGCATGCTCAGTTCGGTGCGCTCGTTCACGGCCTTCGCCGCGGGCGAGGGCTGGTTGCCGCTCGACCCCGGCACCGCGGTCCGGCCGCCGAAGGCTCCGATGCGGCTGCCGAAGGCGATCTCGGTCGAGGACATGGAGCGGCTGCTCGGCGCGGTCTCCGCCGACGCCGACGACCCGGTGCAGCTCCGGGACCGGGCGTTGCTCGAGCTGCTCTACGCCACCGGCGCTCGGATCTCCGAGGCGGTCGGGCTGTCCGTCGACGACGTGACGACGCTGTCCGACGCCGCTGCTGATGTATCCGGTCCGGGCCCCGGTGCGGACGGGCTGGCCGTCGTGAAGGTCACCGGCAAGGGGAACAAGCAGCGGATCGTGCCGCTCGGCAGCTTCGCCCGGGCTGCGATCGACGCCTACCTGGTGCGGGCGCGGCCGGTGTTCGCCGCTCGGGGGCCGTCGACGCCGGCGCTGTTCCTCGGTGCCCGTGGGGCCCGGTTGTCCCGCCAGAGCGCCTGGCTCGTGATCCAGGCCGCCGCTGCTGCCGCCGACCTGGAGGCGCACGTGTCACCGCACACCTTCCGGCACTCCTTCGCGACGCACCTGCTCGAGGGCGGCGCTGACGTGCGGGTCGTGCAGGAGCTGCTCGGGCACGCGAGCGTCGCGACGACGCAGATCTACACGATGGTGACGGCGGACATGCTGCGGGACGTGTACCAGACGGCGCACCCGCGGGCGCGGCGGTAGGGCGGGGGCGTCGCGTTCGCGCGGTGCCGTGCTTCGTGAGCAGGAAAGGTCGAGTCGTGCGGTGCACCCGACCATCGGCGCTCACGACGTGTGATCAGAAGAGGTGGAACTGCCCCGACGCGGCGATGATCGCCGTGGTGACCGCGATGACGACGGCGCTCGCCGCCGCACTCCTGGCGACGACCGCCCACGGACCGACCACGCCCGGCCGAGCGACACCAAGGACGCCCGCCGCCAGGGCCAGCAGGCTCGTGACGCCCCAGGGGTTGACCACGAGCGACACCACGGCGAGCAGCACCGCGATGACCGTGAGCACGCAGAGGCGCCGATCACTCGTGTCTCCTGACGACCACGCGTCCGCCCGCAGCGGCACGGTCTGCACGGAGAACGACGGTCCCGCCGGTGCGACGGCCATCGGCACGACAGCCTCGACGCGGGCCGCCGGGACCCGTGTCTCGTCCCCCCAGGTGCGCCCGTCCCACCAGCGCAGACGATCGGCGTTCTGCGGGTCCGGGAACCAGCCTGCGGCCGGCAGTGTCACGGGGACTCCTCGGGGTGCGGTGGACGGTGCTCGTCGAGGCTACGGTCGCGACGGCTGCCGTCCCAGTCCCAGGGCGGGTGTCAGCACAAAGGAGGACTCACCCTTCCGACTCCGACTCCGCCGCCGCGTCAGGCGGGCACCGGCGCGGCGTCGACCTCGGTGAAGACGTCCTTCACGGCGGCGAGCAACCGGGCGTTGAAGTCCACGCCGAGCTGGTTCGGCACGGTGACGAGCACGGTGTCGGCAGCACGGACGGCCTGGTCCGCCGCGAGCTCCGCGACGAGCTGCTCGGGCTCACCGATGTACGAGCGGCCGAACCGGGCGAGTCCGCCGTCCAGATGCCCGACCTGGTCCTGGCCCTCGACCTGCGCACGGACGCCGAAGTAGTGCCGCGACTCGTCGTCGACGATCGGGATGATGCTGCGCGACACGGAGACGCGCGGCTCACGGCCCCAGCCCATGGTCTCCCAGGTGCTGCGGAAGCGTTCGATCTGCTCGGCCTGCAGCTGGTCGAAGGGCACGCCGGTGTCCTCCGTCAGCAGGGTCGACGACATCAGGTTCATGCCCTGCTCGGCGGTCCACTCGGCCGTGGCACGCGTGCCGGCACCCCACCAGATGCGGTCGCCGAGGGAGTCGGAGAGCGGGGAGATCGGCAGCGACCCGACCGACCCCGTCATCTGCGGGTTGGCGTTCGCCATCGGCTCGCCGGCGATCGCGCGACGGAACACGTCGGTGTGGGCCCGGGCCATGTCGCCGCCGTTCTCGTCGGAGGCGTCGGGCACGTAGCCGAACTGCTGGTACCCGGCGAGGGCGGTCTCGGGTGATCCCCGCGAGACGCCGAGCTGCAGTCGGCCGCCGGAGATGAGGTCGGTGGCGGCTGCCTCTTCGGCCATGTAGAGCGGGTTCTCGTAGCGCATGTCGATCACGCCGGTGCCGATCTCGATCCGGCTGGTCTTCGCGGCGATGGCGGAGAGCAGCGGGAACGGGGCAGCCTGCTGCGGGGCGAAGTGGTGCACGCGGAAGTAGGCGCCGTCGACGCCGGCTTCCTCGGCGGCGACCGCGAGGTCGATCGCCTGCACCAGGGCCTCCCGCCCACTGCGCACCTTCGACCCCGGCACGTCACGCCAGTGTCCGAACGACAGGAACCCGATCTTCGTCATGTCGATGCGAACGCATCCGGCGTCGGTCGCATTCCGCCGCGACTACCGTGGCCCACATGGAGGACCCCCGCCCCGCGCTCGACAGCGAACGCGCCCGCAACGAACGCCTGCTGCTCCAGGTCGAGCGGAGCATGCGCGACGTCAGTGATGCGCGGCAGGACGCGAACTCCGACGACGAGCACGACCCCGAGGGCGCGACCCTGGCCTGGGAGCGCGGGTCACTCGGTGCCGTCCGTGACGACGCCCGGCGGCGGATCGAGCAGGTCGACGCCGCGCTGGCGCGGCTCGACGCGGGCACCTACGGACGCTGCACGGTCGGCGGCGAGCCCGTCCCGGAGGCCCGCCTGGCCGCCGTCCCGTGGGCCGCGACGTGCGTCGCCCACGCGTGACGGGCCTCCAGGCCGACGAAGCGTGACCGACGGGAGGCGCGGCTCGGCCCCGCCACGCGCCTGCCGGCATGCGCACCGCGCGTCCACCGCTCGCGCCGCTGTTTCCCAGCCACGCGCCCTACGTTTTCGACATGGACGCCGACCCGAACGCCGGACCTGCCGAGCCGCAGGTCGACGGTCAGCAGCGCCAGCGCTTCCAGTGGTTCCACCGCCTGCGCACCTGGATTCACGCGCGGCCGCACGTCCACCTGCTCTACAAGGTGCTGGTCGGTCTGGTGGGCGGGCTGGTCGTCATCATCGGGCTGATCCTGGTACCGCTTCCGGGCCCGGGTTGGCTCGTGGTCTTCATCGGCCTCACGGTGCTGGCGAGCGAGTTCCACTTCTTCCACAGGATCATCACGTGGCTCCGGGCGCAGCTGCACCGCTTCTGGGACTGGGCCAAGCGGCACGGACCGAAGCGTCTGCGCGATGCCGCGGACCGGGGCAAGGCCGACGTCGATGCTGCGCACACCGGGGCGGCGCGGACGGTCGGCGTGCGTGCGCGCGCTCGCGGTGCGAACTCGGCGCGACCGGGCCACTGAGTCGGGCCGCCGCGTTCGGCACCGTGCGGTCCTGGTCGCCGCGTGCGAGGTTAAAGGCTCCGTGCGGCGCTGCAGGCTCGCACCGCGCGATCAACTTCGCACCGGATGGGCATCGCCGCACCGTGCGCTATTCGGCGGCGACCCGGATCGAGCCGGTCGCGGTGCGCTCGATGATCTCGGCCGCACGTTCCTCGACCTCGGCGGTGTCTTTCGACGACAGCTGTAGCACGAGGGCGACCACCGCGGCGAGCACGATGAAGCCGCCGTACCCGGCGATGACCGGGACGAGACCGACCGAGGGTTCGAGCAGGCCGCCGATGACCGAGGGCACCCCGAACGCCAGGTAGCTGACGACGTAGATCGTGGAGAGCAGCCCGGCGCGGTGGGTCGGGGCGGCGGTGGCGAGCAGCATCCGGAGCGGCGCCTGGAACCCTGCGCCGAAGCCGACACCGGCGATCGCGCTGCCGACGACCATGCCCGGCAGGGAGTGCGCGAACACGAACGACACGGTGACGATCGGCCCGAGCACGAGCGCGACGAGCCCGAGCAGGACCGCTCGACGAGTGTCCATCCGCTGGATCGCCAGGCCGGTCAGGGCGCCGACACCGGTGACCACGGCGATGAGCGCACCGGCGGCGAAGTGGTTGGTGATGCCGAACACCGTGCCGAGCGCCGAGGGGACGAGCGACAGGAACATGCCGCCGAGGGCCCAGCTGGCGACGAGCGACCCGGCGACGCCGCGGAACAGCCGGCGTGAGGACCGCGGCACGCTGATCGTCGGGCGCAGGGACCGGAGTGCACCGGGACGACGCTGCACCTGCTCGGGGACGACGAACAATGCGAGCACCAGCAGTACGAGGAGCGCGCCGAACAGCAGGTAGACGAGCTGCTCCGGCGCCGGACCCCACTGCACCAGCGCGCCGCTCGACATCGCGCCGGTGGCCAGGGCAATCGGCGGGATGACGCCGTTCAGCACGCCGGCCATGGTGGGGTGGCGTTCGAGGGAGTTGTCGATGAGGGCCGCACCGAGGGCTCCGATGAGCAGCCCGACCGAGACACCCTGCACGATCCGGTCGACGATGAGCGCGACGACCCCGTCCGCCATCGCGAACAGGCCGAGCGAGAGCGCGACACCCAGGCCGCCGACGACCAGCACGGGCTTGCGGCCGACGTGGTCGGACAGGCGACCCGCGACGAGCAAGCTCGCCAGCAGGCCGGCGACGTAGATGGCGAAGACCCCGGTGAGCATGAGCGGGGTGAGGTGCCACTCGGCTGCGTAGACCGGGTAGATGGGTGACGGCACGGCCGACGACGCGACCGAGACCAGGAGCATCGCCGCCAGTATCCAGAACCCGGCGACCGAACGAGCTGACTGGTGCATGCGCACCCCTTTCCACCTCCGTGCAGTACGACTGCATTCGTACCGCACTCGAACAGTACGACGCAAGTCGTACAGCAAGTCGAACGGTGGTAGCGTCCCGTCCATGCCCGCGCACGTCGATGCTCCCGAACGGCTGCCGCAGCCGTCCGTGGCCGAGATGGACCTCCCGGTCGTGATGGACGCCCTGAGTGATCCGATCCGGCTCGCGATCCTGCACCGCTACCTGGTCGACGCGGCCGGGGGTGAGCGCAGCTGCGGCTGGGTCGGCATCGACCGCCCGAAGTCCACGCTGACCCACCACTTCCGGGTCCTGCGCGAGGCCGGTCTGCTCGAGCAACACCTCGAGGGCCTGACCCGCGTCAGCCGCGTCCGCGTCGAGGACGTGCAGCAGCGGTTCCCCGGGCTCCTCGACCTGGTCCTCGACTGGCGGGTCCCCGCGGCCCTGCTGCGCGAGGGGATCGCCTCGTGAGCGCCGGCGTGGACACTGTGCACATGCTTCCGTCGATCGTCGCGGACCCCGCCGTCACCACGGCGCTCGCCGCGGACCTGACGTCGGCCGGCTTCACCGTCGACCGGCTCGACTCCCTGTGGGGTGCCGAGGCCGCCGCATCGCTGCACCGCGGTTCGCGGGTCGCCGCGCTCCGTGCGCTCGCCGCCCGCGAGACCACGCCGCTCGGCACCCTGGCGACGCTGTTCGTACTCGGCCTGCCGGTGGCGGGGGCCGAGGCTGTGGCGGCGTTCCCGACCGCCGGACTCGACGCCGTCATCGCCGCGGGCCTGCTGCGCAGCGAAGGCGAAGGCGACGGAAACGCCGCCGACGCGCTGGTCCGCCCCACCGTCGACCTGCGCCCCTACGCCTTCGTCGACGACCTCGGCGCCGGGAGCTGGTGGATCGTCTCCGACCTCGGCGAGCTCGCCCTCGGGCACGCCATCAGTGAGGAGCACGTGCTCGGCATCGGCGGCGCCACCACCACGCTGAGCGGTTTGCAGGTGCCTGTCCCGGTCGAGCGGGTGCTCGACCTCGGCACCGGATGCGGCATCCAGGCCATGCACGCACGGCGGTTCGCCGACCGCGTGGTCGCCACCGACATCTCGCGCCGTGCCCTCGACATCGCTCGCTTCAACGCCCAGCTCAACGGCATCGACGGCATCGACTTCCGGTTCGGCTCACTGTTCGAGCCGGTCGCGGGGGAGCGCTTCGACCGGATCGTCTCGAACCCGCCCTTCGTCATCACGCCCCGTCGCGAGGGCGTCCCGTCGTACGAGTACCGCGACGGCGGCATGGTCGGCGACGCCCTGGTCGAGACGGTCCTGCGCGGCCTGTCCGAGCACCTGGAGCCCGGTGGGACGGCGCAGCTCCTCGGCAACTGGGAGTACCACTGGGGCGTCGACGGCCTGGACCGCGTGCGCGCCTGGTTCGCCGACACGGACCTCGACGTGTGGGTGATCGAGCGCGAGCGGCAGGACCCGACGTCCTACGCGGAGACCTGGATCCGCGACGGCGGGACGAAGCCTGGCACGGCCGAGTACGACGCCCTGATGGGCGCCTGGCTCGACGACTTCGCGGACCGCCGCGTCACCGGGGTCGGCTTCGGCTACGTCGTGGTGCGTCGCGCCCTGCCGGGAGGCCCGTCCGCCCTCCGCCGCTTCGAGCGCGTCCCCGAGACGCTCGGCTCCAACCCCGCGGGGCTCGGCGCGACGGTCGCCCGCGTCCTCGACGCCGCCGCCTGGCTGGCAGCGCACGACGACGCGGCGCTCGCCGCCGCCCACCTGGCGGTGGCCGGCGACGTCACCGAGGAGCGGTACTACTGGCCCGGCAACGACGACCCCACCGTGATGACCCTGGTGCAGGGCGGCGGGCTCGGACGCCGGGTGGACGCCGACACCGCACTCGCGGCCTTCGTCGGTGCGTGCGACGGCGACCTGTCCGTCGCGGCGATCATCGGCGCCCTGGCCCAGATCACCGGTGTGGACGAGCAGGCGCTCGCCGCCGACCTGCTGCCGGCGGCGCGCGACCTGGTGCTCGACGGGATGCTGCTGCCGACGAGCTGACGCTCAGGCGCGGTGGTCGCGCCAGCTGTGCTCGGGGGCGTACCCGAGGAGCTCACGGGCCTTCTCCGACGACAGCAGCGAGCTGACGCCGTCGATGTCCGCACGACGCTCGATGTCCGGCACGTAGCGCTCGACGAGCTCGATGGTCGGGGTGTCCATCACGGTGTCGGGGCTCGCGATGACGAACGCCTCGAAGCCGGTCAGGTCCGCCTCGAGCGACTTGCGGACCGCCTGGGCGCCGTCGCGGGAGTCGATGTACGACCACAGGTTGAAGGTCTTCGCCTCCGGGGTGGCGTCCCACGGGAACGCGGGGTAGTCGGTCTCGTCCATGACGTTCGAGAACCGCAGGCCGATCATCTTCAGCTCCGGGTCCCAGCGCGTGAAGTGCCGGGCCATCTCTTCTTCGAGGGCCTTGCCGAGCGAGTACGACGACTGCGGGCGGACGGCGAACTCCTCGTCCACCGGCAGGTACGGCGGGTGGTGCTCGCCCATCGGGATGCCGAGCAGCGTCTCGCTCGACGCCCACACGACGTTCTTGATCTTCGCGGCACGCGCCGCGTGGAAGACGTTGATCGACGAGGTCACGTTGTTCGTGATGAGCGCGACGTCGGGGACCTGCCCGGGAGCCGGCACCGCGGCCAGGTGCACGACCGCGTCGACAGAGTCGTACCGGTCGTCGATGCCGAGCAGGGCGTTGAGGACCTGACCGTGATCGGTCAGGTCGATCCGGACGAAGGGCACCCGCTCGGGCTTGTCGGGCGAGGGGACCCGGTCGAGCAGGACCACGTCGTACCCGTGGGCATCGAGGTCGCGCACCACCGCTCGTCCGAGCTTGCCGCTGCCACCGGTCACCACTACACGCGTCATCGCGTCACTCCACATCGTCGTCGGAACACACCCTGGCGGGCACCGACCATCCTGCCCCGGTCGGCCTGACCCGACCAGGCCCTGTCCGTACCCCGCGGCGGCAGGCCCCGGCGGTCGGGCTCAGGAGATGGGGGTCGGGGCCGCCTGGGCGATGGCGAGCCGGGCGACGAGCTCGACGTGCTCGGCCATGTCGCGCGACGTGTCGTAGAGCCACTGGATCTGCATGCCGTCGGAGATCGCCAGGAGCACGCTCGCCAGCTGCTCCGGATCGACGTCGGGACGCAGACGACCGTCCTGCTGCATGACCCGGAAGTCCCGCGTGAAGTCCCCGCGGCTGCGTTCGTAGCGCTCGCGGAAGTACTCGTGCGCGGGGTGCTCGGGGTCCGTCGCGGCGGCGGCCGACAGGTTCACGAACATCTGCACCAGGCCGGGGACCTCGGTGTTGTGCCGGACGATGGCGGCCAGGAACGCGCCGGGGTCGGCCGCCGAGATCCCCCAGTCGTGGGCGAGGTCGACCTCGTCGCGGCGGCGGAGGATCTCGACCCAGAGGTCGTCCTTGGAGTCGAAGTAGTGCAGCAGGCCGGCCTGGGTGAGCCCGACGGCGTCGGCGATGTCCTTGATGCTCGTGCGCCGGAAGCCCCGTGCGGCGACGAGGTCGAGGGCGACCGTGAGGATCTCCCCACGCTTCGCGATGCCCTTCGCGTACGAACCCCGTCGTGTCATGGCGAGAGAGTACCGCTCCCGATGTGCTGAGAGAAACCGACCCAGGTTAGGTTTTCAGTGTTACCGTGAGGACGTCGCCGACGAGGGCGCATGCGCACGGTGCGTCGGCGACCCGGCTTCGGCTCTGGACGAGAGGACCGACCACGTGACCACCGTGAACGACGCGAGCACTGCCTCCAGTGCGGCGGCGACGCCGCTGACCGAGCGCATCGACGCGCTGCTGGACCAGCTGACCACCGACGAGAAGGTCCAGCTGCTGACCGGGCGCGACTTCTGGACGACCTGGCCGATCGAGAAGATCGGGCTGCGTCGCATCCTCATGTCCGACGGCCCCTCCGGCGTCCGTGGCGAGGTGTGGGACGAGCGCGATCCGTCGCTGAACCTGCCGTCCGCCACCGCTCTGTCGGCATCGTGGGACCGTGCGATCGCGAAGCGCTACGGCGCCGCCGCCGCGGTGGAGGCCCGTCGGAAGGGCGTCGACGTCGTGCTCGGCCCGACCATCAACCTGCACCGCTCGCCGCTGGGTGGCCGACACTTCGAGGCGTTCAGCGAGGACCCGGTGCTGACCGGCGACCTCGCTGCGTCGTACGTCGAGGGTGTGCAGGAGAACGGTGTCGCCGCGACGCCGAAGCACTACATCGCGAACGACTACGAGACCGACCGCTTCACCGCGTCGACCGAGGTGTCCGACCGGGCACTGCGTGAGCTGTACCTGCTCGCGTTCGAGAAGGCCGTGACCGAGGCGCACGCGTGGGCGATCATGTCCTCGTACAACGCGATCAACGGCGTGACCGCGTCGGAGCACGACCTGCTCGAGACCCCGCTCAGCTCGGAGTGGGGCTTCGACGGGATCGTCGTGTCGGACTGGACGGGCGTGCGCTCGGTGGACTCGGCGAAGGCGTCGCAGGACGTCGCGATGCCCGGACCGAACCTGTGGTGGAGTGAGGGTCCGCTGCTCGCCGCCGTGCAGGCCGGCGACGTGCCGATGGACGCGATCGACCGGAAGGTGCGTCGGATCCTGACGCTCGCCGCCCGGGTGGGTGCGCTCGAGGGCTTCGAGCCCGTCGCCGCGCAGCCCGTGCACGTCGAGGACGGTGTGGCCTTCGTCCGCGAGGCCGAGGCCGAGGGTGTCGTGCTCGTGCGCAACACCGGTGTCCTGCCGCTCGAGGCCCCCGGGGCCGCGCGCATCGCGGTCATCGGCCACAACGCCGACCAGGCGCGTTCGCAGGGCGGCGGCTCGGCCACCGTGGTGCCGTCGCACGTGGTGTCGCCGCTCGACGGCATCCGTTCGGCGTTCCCCGACGCGACCGTCGAGTACGCGATCGGCGCGGTCGTGCAGGAGGGCATCGCCGAGTTCCCGCTGTCGACGATCACGAACCCGGCGACGGGGGAGCCCGGTGCCCGGGTGGCGTTCGTCAAGGGCGGCGAGGAGCTGTACGTCGAGGACCGTCGTGCCACCGCGCTGTTCTGGTTCGGCGGCGACGCCCCGACCCGCGAGGCCGACCGGCTCGACATCACGACGACCTACACGGCGGAGTCGACCGGCACCGTCCGGATCGGCATCGGTGCCGCCGGCCGCTCGCGCATGTGGATCGACGACGAGCTCGTCCTCGACGAGGACGTACCGTACGAGGGCGACCAGCTCGGCGCCGCGTTCCTCAACCCGCCGGCACGCTCGGTGCCGGTGTCCGTGGAGGCCGGTCAGCAGGTCGCTGTCCGGATCGAGTACGACGTCGTCCAGGACGAGGCACTCGGCGGCGTGCTGGCCTACCAGTTCGGCACGGAGCCGAGCGACGAGGACCCGGCGGTCCTCATCGAGGAGGCCGTCCGCACCGCCACCGGCGCGGACGTCGCCGTGGTGGTCGTCGGCACGAACAGCAAGGTGGAGTCCGAGGGGTACGACCGGTCCTCGCTCGCGCTGCCCGGCCACCAGGACGACCTGGTCCGCGCCGTCGCCGCCGTGAACCCGAACACGGTCGTGGTCGTGAACGCCGGATCACCGGTGGAGATGCCGTGGCGGAACGACGTCGCCGCGGTGCTCCTCACGTGGTTCGGCGGCCAGGAGTACGGCAACGCCGTCGCCGACGTGCTCACCGGAGCGCGCGAGCCGGGTGGGCGCCTGCCGACCACGTGGCCGGTCGCGATGGCCGACGTCCCCGTGCTCGACGTCACCCCTACGGACGGCAAGGTGTCGTACGACGAGGGTGTGCACATCGGGTACCGGGCGTGGCTCCGTGCCGGGACCGAGCCGGCGTACCCGTTCGGGCACGGCCTCGGCTACACGACCTGGTCGATCGAGGGCGTCACCGCGACGCCGACGGTGCGCGAGGGTGATGCCGTCATCGTCACCGCGACCGTCGCGAACACCGGGGACCGGGCCGGCAAGCACGTCGTGCAGGTCTACGCCTCGCGCGCGGAGTCGGCCGTGGACCGTCCGGTCCGCTGGCTCGTCGGGTTCGCCCCGGTGCGCCTGGCCGCGGGGGAGTCGACCGAGGTGTCGATCGAGGTCCCGGCCCGGGCGTTCGCGCACTGGGACGGCTCGTGGCGGTACGAGCCCGGCACCTTCACGCTGCACGTCGGCGCGTCGGTCGCCGACGAGGCCGGCACGACGACCCTCGAACTGGAGTGACGCGTTCGTCCGGTTTCCGCGCAACGCTCGGTTTCATTCAGTAACATCGTCCTGCGCCAGTCGGCTGGTTACCGACGGCGCCCGCACCGACCATGGGGTCGCCGGGTGAGCGACTCGGTCTCCTGATCCGGCCGTTGTTGCCCCGGCCACCCCGGTGCGTCCAGAATGCGTCCCCGCGTCCGCGCGGGGGCGCATTCGTCGTTCCGCCCCCGATCGCCGGAGCATCGGGAGTGACTTTCTCCACGGTGGACGGAACGCGTGACCTTTGATCATGTTGTTCGTCCCGAACGCGCGGCTGCCTGTGACAAAACGTCGTCGAGGTGGAACGATGGGCGGACCATCTCGTGCGGATCAGGGACGAGATGGTCACCCGGCAGGACTCGTGAGCCTCACCAGCTCGGCACGGTCCTGCCGGGTGCCCCGTGTCCGCGGAGGGTCAGGCCTGCAGCGCCGGCGCGACCGCTTCGGCGACGATGCGCAGGATCCGCTCGTGTGCCGCCCGGTCGCCGTTCGCCGGCAGGGTGATGACGAGTTCGTCGGTCGCGGTCACCGCCGGGTCGGCGAGCAGGGCGTCGACGATCGCCGCCGGCTCGCCGGACACCACCTTGCTGAACCGGAACGGCGGCGTGCCGGACAGCGGGCGCCCCTCGTCGTCCATGCCGGACGCGTACCCGGTCAGGAACTCCTCGTGCACCGCACGGTCGTGGTCGTCGAGCAGCGGGACGACGATCCGGCCGACGGCGACCTTGGACTCGCGCTGCGGGTGGAGCTCGGCGAAGCGCTCCCGGTACGCGGCGATCTGGTCGGCCTGTGCCTGGGCGAACGGGGCTCCGGTGTCCTCGGTGTTCAGGGTCGAGCAGTGCAGCAGCAGGCCCTTCTCGGCCGTGCGGACCGCCGTGCCCATGCTGCCGCCGCCCCACCAGACGCGGTCGCGCAGGCCCGGGCTGAGCGGCTGCAGGGTCAGGTCGGCACCGGCGGGGATGCTCTCGTAGCCCGCGCCGGCACTGCCGAGGGGGTCGCCCTGCAGGACCTCGAGCAGGCGGGCGGCGCGGGCCTCGGCCTCGTCGCGGAAGCTGCGGTCGACGGTGCCGAACACCGGGTCGAGGATGGGGCCGTACCCGGCGATGCCCGTGCTGATGCCGAGCTGCACCCGACCGCCGCTGAGCAGGTCGGCCGTGCTGGCGTCCTCGGCCAGGCGCACCGGGTCCTCGTACCGCATGCCGAGCACCGCGGTGCCGAACCCGATCGTGCTCGTGCGCTGGGCGGCGGCCGCGAAGAACGTCATCGGGCTCGTCAGGTACGGCTCGAAGTGCCGTCCGCGCACCCACCCCGTGCCGTAGCCGAGCGACTCGGCGGTCTCGAACAGGCGCAGCCCGTCCTCCAGGGCGCCGGCGGCGCCGGCGGTGCCACCGTGGTTCGGGACGAAGGAGAGGAAGCCGAGTTCGCGCATGACGCGAGTCTATGCGCACGTATCGAAATGCGCTCGGGTCCGTGACGTGGCGAACGGGAGGCCCGTGGCGACGCCGCCCCGGGCCTCTCCCCACCGGCACGGCCGGTCCGCCGCTGGCGCGTCGGACCGGAACCGGCGGCGTGGGCCCAGTCCGACACGTGCGCACCTGGGAGGATGGGCACATGACCGACGCCACCACCGTGCCCCCGCTCGTCGCCGCGATCCCGGCGGCGGTGGACGGCGTCGTCGACCCCGACGAGGTCTACGAGGCCTTCGCGGCGTGGGCCGCCGAGGGCGGCCGGCCGCTGTACCCGGCGCAGGACGAAGCGGTCATCGAACTCGTGTCCGGCGCCAACGTCGTGCTGAGCACCCCGACCGGCACCGGGAAGTCGCTCGTGGCGGCCGGCGCGCACTTCGCCGCACTCGCCGAGGGCAAGCGGAGCTACTACACGGCGCCGATCAAGGCGCTGGTGTCCGAGAAGTTCTTCCAGCTCGTCGACCTGTTCGGCGCGCAGAACGTCGGCATGGTCACCGGCGACTCGAGCGTGAACGCCGACGCCCCGATCGTCTGCTGCACCGCCGAGATCCTGGCCAACCTGGCCCTCCGCCAGGGCCCGGACGCCGACGTCGACGTCGTGGTGATGGACGAGTTCCACTTCTACGGCGATCCCGACCGCGGCTGGGCGTGGCAGGTGCCGCTGCTCGTGCTCGAGCGCGCGCAGTTCCTGCTGATGTCCGCCACCCTGGGCGACGTCACCACCATCGCCGACGACCTGTCCCGCCGGACCGGGCGACCGACCGCCCGCGTCACCGGGGTCTCGCGACCGGTGCCGCTCGAGTACGACTACGTGATGACGCCCGTGCAGGAGACCGTCGAACGGCTGCTCGAGGAGGGCAAGGCGCCGATCTACATCGTGCACTTCGCCCAGGCCGCGGCCCTGGAGCGGGCGCAGTCGCTCATGTCGGCTCGCGTCGCTGATCGCGCGCGTCGGGACCAGATCGCGGAAGCGATCGCGGGCTTCCGCTTCAGCGCCGGGTTCGGGCAGACGCTGTCACGACTCATCCGCGCCGGCATCGGCGTGCACCACGCCGGCATGCTGCCGAAGTACCGACGGCTCGTCGAGCAGCTCGCCCAGCGCGGTCTGCTGCCCGTGATCTGCGGCACCGACACCCTGGGCGTCGGCATCAACGTGCCGATCCGGTCGGTGCTGTTCACCGGGCTGACGAAGTTCGACGGCACGAAGATGCGGCAGCTGTCCGCCCGTGAGTTCCACCAGATCGCCGGTCGTGCCGGACGCGCCGGGTACGACACCGAGGGTGACGTCGTCGCCGAGGCACCCGAGCACGACATCGAGAACGCGCGGGCCGTCGCCAAGGCCGGGGACGACCCGAAGAAGAAGAACAAGATCAAGCGGAAGAAGGCACCGGAGGGCTTCGTGTCCTGGGGTCAGGCGTCGTTCGAGCGCCTGATCGCCGCCGAGCCCGAGCCGATGGTGTCGCGCATGCGCATCACGCACGCGATGGTGCTGTCGGTGGTGGCCCGCGGTGGCGACGCGTTCGAGGACGTCCGGGCACTGGTCTACGACAACCACGAGCCCCGGTCCCGTCAGCTCGCCATGGCCCGGCGCGCGCTCGTCATCGCCCGGACGCTCATCAACGCGCGAGTGATCGAGAAGGTCGACGGTGCCTACCGCCTGACGGTCGACGTCGCGCCGAACTTCGCGCTCAACCAGCCGCTGTCACCCTTCGCCCTCGCCGCGTTCGAGCTGCTCGACCCGTCGTCTCCCACCTACGCGCTGGACATGGTGTCCGTCGTCGAGGCCACGCTCGACGACCCGCGGGCGATCCTGTCGCAGCAGCAGTTCAAGGAGCGCGGCGAGGCGGTCGCCCGCATGAAGCAGGAGGGCATCGAGTACGAGGAGCGGATGGAGCTGCTCGAGGAGGTCACCTGGCCTCGCCCGCTGTCCGAGCTGCTGGAGGCGGCGTACGAGGCCTACGCGGCGGAACAGCCGTGGGTCCTCGACTTCACGCTCTCGCCCAAGGCCGTCGTGCGCGACATGTACGAACGGGCGATGACCTTCGGCGACTTCGTGCGCTTCTACCAGCTCACCCGGTCCGAGGGGCTCGTCCTGCGGTACCTGTCGGACGCCTACCGCACCATGCGGCAGACCATCACCGAGGAGCAGCGGACCCAGGAGCTCGACGACCTGATCGAGTGGCTCGGCGAGGTCGTGCGGCAGACGGACTCGTCGCTCGTCGACGAGTGGGAGGCGCTGCTCAACGGTGACGTGCTGCTGGCGTCCGAGGAGCACGAGGAGATCGCCCCGCCGCAGCCCGCCCGGCTCACCGGCAACCCGCGGGCCTTCCGGGTGCTCGTGCGCAACGCCCTGTTCCAGCGGGTGCTGCTCGCCGCCGCCGACGACATCGACGGGCTCGGGGAGCTCGACGCGACCGCCGGGTTCGACCGCTCCGCGTGGGACGCCGTGCTCGAGGAGTACTACGAGGAGCACGACACCATCGGCACCGATGCCGACGCGCGCTCGATGCAGTACCTGGTGGTGGACGAGGCCGGTGCCACCGCCTCACCCCGGGTGTGGAAGGCTCGGCAGATCTTCGCCGACCCGGAGGGCGACAAGGACTTCGGGTTCTCGGCGACGATCGACCTCGACGCGTCGGACGAGGTCGGCGAGGCCGTCGTGCGGGTCACCGAGATCGGGCGGTTCGACGGCTGGGCAGAGGTGGACGTGGACTGAGGGGCGTCGGGCGTCGGGCGTCGGGCCTCGGCTCGGGGCCCGGGGACGCTGCGGCGCGGGTGTCGGCGGACGTGTACCGTCTCCGGCACCACCCCCACCCGAGAGGACTGCGTCATGCGCATCGGATCCAGCATCGCCCTGATCGTCATCGGCGCGATCGTCGCCTTCGCGCTGAACATCCAGCTCGCCGGCATCGACCTCCGCCTGATCGGCTACATCCTGATGGCCGCCGGTGTCGTGCTGCTCATCATCAGCCTGGCCGTCGCGTTCGGCGGTCGACGCACCACGACGACCACCCGCACCGGCGTCGACCCGGCGTCGGGGGAGCAGATCACCCAGCAGGACCGCCGCGACGGCACCTACTGAGCCGCGACGGGGCTCCTCGCCCCGTTCGTCAGAAGAGCGTCGCGGGCGGGGTCGCCTCGGGCAGGGCCTGCGGCTCGGGGACCTCCACGCCGGGCCAGCCCGGACCGTGCGGAACCTCGGTACCGTTCTGGAAGGCGGTCGCAGCACCGCGGGCGCGGACGTCCGCGGCCTCGTTCATCTCGTGGCCGACGTGGCCGCGCACCCACTCGAACGTGACCTTGCGGCCCTGGAGCTCGGCGTCGAGCTCCTTGATGATCTCGACGTTGAGCACGGGCTTGCCGTCGGCCTTGCGCCAGTTCTTGCGCTTCCAGCCGGCCAGCCACTCGGTGCAGGCCTTGATGGCGTACTGGCTGTCGCACAGGATGTGCAGCGGTTCGCCGGAGTCCTTCGTGGCACGGAGCAGCTGCAGCACGGCGGTGAGCTCGCCGATGTTGTTCGTCGCGCGGGGCCAACCGCCTGCGGCCCAGCGGTCGTCGTCGACGTACCAGGCCCAGCCGGCGGGGCCGGGGTTGCCGAGGGCTGAGCCGTCTGCTGCGGCGACGATCGTCACGGTGGGACCTCCTGGTGGTGCCGGGTGCGCGGTGGTGCTGGTCCACCGTAACGGACCGCACCGACGGCTCGGGCTCCAGCGTCCGCTGCGGTTCAGCGCGCGTCGGGGTCCAGGTTGAGGTCGGTGTCCGTGATGAGTTGCGCGCCCGCGTCCGTCGGCAGCGTCGGGTTGAGCCACCGGAGCTGCGCCACCGTCAGACCGAGGCGATCGGCCACCGTCGCCTGCGCATCGTCGGTCGCGACCTGGTACGAGACCGGGACGCCGTCGCGGTCGTGCACCCAGCCGTGGGCCCCCGGTCGAGCCTCGCCCACGACGACACGCAGCGCAGGGTAGGGGTCCGGGATCGTCCAGCGAAGCGGTGCGACCGCGAGGACCGGGACGTCGCCGGTGAGACCGGCGTCCCCGTCGTCCGACGACGGCACGAGCGCGACGCTGTGCAGGTAATCGGGGGTGGGGCCCGCCTCGGACAGCCCGACCGAGGCCGGTGCGCTGGTCGCGGGGTCTCACCGGGCGACCCCGGCGACGTAGCCGCTGCTGTCGCCGCCGCCGTCAGCGTCGCTGCGGCGGAACTCGAGGCGGAGCCACTCGTCGGTCGTGGTCCGGTAGCCGGACAGTTCGGCGTCGAACGTGCCCTGACGGTTCGCGACGACCCGGACGTGCATGCGGGTGCCGCCGTCCGCCGACACGACGTCGGTCTCCGCGGCGACCGCGCCGACGGGCAGGACCTGCGGCGTCTGCGCCTGTTCGCCGGTGGGCGCCGGGCTCGTGCCCGAGGTCCGTCCGGCGCCGTCGACCGACGTCTGCCGGGTCGGGGCCGGGACGGCCTCGTCGCTCGACGCCGAGCACCCCGCCAGCAGCAGCCCCACCAACGCCGACCCGATCGCCGCCGATGCCAGGGTCCGTCTCGCCGGCATCAGCGGCGCACCGGATCGATGTTGAGGAGGCTGCCCTCGAGCAGCCAGTCGTCGTCGCGGGGGTCCGCGTACGGGTTGAGCCAGAGGACCTGCTCCTGCGTGATGCCGAAGCGCTCGGCGACGGTGGACAGCTCGTCGCCGTGCGCCACCCGGTAGTCGGCCGGCCGACCCTCGACGTCGGCGACCGTGCCGTACGCGCCCGGCCGGTCCTTGCCGACGGTCACCCGCATGTCGGGGTACGGGTCCGGCAGGTTCCACTCGAGGTCCGCGGCGGCCAGGACGGAGCCGACCCACGGGCGTTCCGCCGGGTCCTCGTCGGGCACGGAGGTCGGGACCAGCACCACGCTGCGCAGGTAGTCCGGGCGCCCACCGGACTCGGTCATGGTGAAGGACCGCGGCGGGCCACTCGCGGCGGTCCACTCCCGCACGTCGCGCGCGACTGCATCGGCGCCGTCGAGTGGGCTCGCGTGCCGGTGTCGGAACTCCACGCTCATCTGCTGCGGGTTGGTCGTGCGGTAGTCGGACAGCTGCGCGTCGAAGGTCCCGCGGTCGTTCGCCACGATCCGCACGTGCAGGGACGTGTCACCGCTCGGCGAGACGACGTCGGTCTCGGCGGCGACCGTGCCGGCGGGCACGGCCTGCTCGACCGCGACGGGGCGGGTCGTGGCGGTCGGAGCGGGGGCGGGCTCAGCCGTGCGCTGGCTCGACTGTCGCGTCGGCGCCGGGATCGTGTCGTCCCCGCCGAACGCCGTGCAGCCGCTCAGCAGCAGTCCCACCAGTGCCGAGCCGATCACCGCAGTCGTCGCGGTGCGTGTGTGTGCCATCGTTCCCCCTCGCCGCGATCGTAGCGGGGGCACCGATCGCCAGCGAGCGTCGTGACGCAACCGTGTCCGACTCGTTCCCCGGGACGCAGGACTACCGTCCGGTGCAGGAGGACACACCATGAGCGACAACATCCCCGACGTCCGCGGCCCCGAGCCGTCCGACGACCGCGCCCGCACCGACGCACTCCGCGACGCCGCACACAGCGACGACGTCGACGGGGTGAGCGAGCGCGAGCAACGTGCCGCCGACACCGCGTACAGCCCGTCGAGCGAGCGCGAGATGGACGCGTCCCAGACGCAGCAGCGTGACGACGCCGACCTGCGCGAGGACGGCATCGACCCGTCGAAGGTCATCGCGGCCCCCGGGACCGGCGGCGCGGACGACGCGGGTGACGTCGAGCCCGCGCCCGGCGACCTGCACCTGCCGTGGCAGTCCGAGGAGGACCGCCGGGCCTGACCCGCCTAGTGCGCCGCGCGGTCGAGGGCTCGCACGAGTTCCTCGCCGTCGCGGACGTCCCAGAACGCGAACACCTGCTGGCCGAACAATCCGTCGAGCCCGGTGTTCGCGTAGATGCGGCCAGTCGCACCGCCCCCGAGGAACCCCGTCGCACCGCGTGCTTCTCCGGAGTTCCACTCCACCGAACAGTGGCGCCGGCCCCTGGTCCACGTGATCGTGCGATCGGTGCGTTCGACGGGGACATCGCGGGAGCCGCGGCGCGTGATGATCATGGCCCGGCGGGACGTCACGGCATAGACCGTCGTGCGCTTGCGGTGCACCTTGACGAAGAAGCGGCCGAACACGAGGTGCAGGCCGACGAGCGACAGGGCCAGCGGGATGATCACGACCGGGACCGGGGCGCCACTCAGCGGTATCTGGACCAGCGAGGTCAGGACGAATCCGGTCCAGAGCAGTGAGAACGGCACGAGGAACCCGTCGCGGCCCGTGAAGAGCTTCGCGGGATCACCGGTACCCGCCCAGTACAGCTGCTCGTCGGGTCGGAGATGCTCACGGGCGGTCTGCTGAGGATCGATCACCCCTCGACAGTACGGGCCGGTCGCCGGAGCTGCTGGACGGCACGTACCCCGCCGCTACGACACCGAGTCGGGGTGCGAGCCCGTCCGCTGCCCGGACTCGAGCGTCGCGATCGCCGCCAGTTCGTCGTCGGAGAGCGTGAACCCCTGCACGTCGAGGTTGGACCGGATCCGCGACGGCGTCACCGACTTCGGCAGCACCACGACGCCCTGTTGCACGTTCCAGCGCACGAGCACCTGCGCCACGCTCACCCCGTGCGCATCCGCGATGCCGGTCAGCACGGGGTCGTCGACCAGGCGTCCACGCCCGAGCGGTGACCAGGCTCCGGTCGCGATGTCGTGCTCGCGGTGGAAGGCGATGAGCTCGTGCTGGGGCAGCCAGGGGTGCCGTTCGACCTGGTTGAGCGCCGGGACCTCGCCGGTCTCGTCGATGAGCCGCTGCAGGTGCGGCACCTGGAAGTTCGAGACACCGATGCTCCGAGCCCGGCCCGACTCGCGCAGCTCGACCAGGGTCTGCCAGGTCTCGACGTAGCGGTCGTTCGCCGCCGCCGGCCAGTGGATCAGGTAGAGGTCGACGGCGTCGAGCCCCAACCGCTGCAGGCTGCCGTCGAACGCGCGCAGGGTCGCGTCGCGCCCCTGGTGGTCGTTCCACACCTTCGTCGTCACGAAGACGTCGTCGCGGTCCAGCCCGGAGGCCCGGATCGCGTTGCCGACGCCGGTCTCGTTGCCGTACATCTCGGCGGTGTCGACGTGTCGGTAGCCGGCGTCGAGCGCGAGACCGACGGCCGTCTCGGCTCCGGCGTCGTCGACCTTGTAGACGCCGAAGCCGATCGCGGGGATCGACCGCCCGTCGCGGAGGGAGACTGGAGTGACCATGCACCCATCCTGCCCGTGTCCGGCGGGGGTGCGCCGGGCCTCCAGGCCGTCCGTGGAGGACGTGAGCCGCCTGACGGGCTGTGGAGGGACGGGTTGTGCGGTCGGTGCGACGAAGTCGGTGTCGTACGACGTCGACATCGTCGCGCCACGCGCCGGACCGCGCGCGACCCGGCGGCACGCCGACACGTCGCGCGGCACCGCGGACCGGAGGGCGTGCCTCAGGTGGGGAGGGTGACCGGCTCGGTGTCGGGCAGGGGGCTCGCGTCACGACCGCGCAGGTCGGGGAGCCAGCTCCGCATTGCCAGGGGCAGCACCACGCCGAGGCCGGCCATGACCGCGCCGACGGTGAAGCCGCCGACCGGGCCGTTGCTGTCGATCAGGAAGCCCGCGACCGCGGAACCACCCGCCGCGCCGATCAGCTGACCGGTGCCCATCCAGCCGTAGGCCTCGGCGGTGTCGGAGAACTTGACCGTCGCCGACACCGACCCGAACATCACCGCGAGGGCCGGCGCGATGCCCACACCCGCGATGACGAGGGCCAGGCAGAGCCACCAGAAGTTGGTGCCGCCGAGGGCCAGCGTGAGGCCGACGAAGACGACGGCCATGCGCGTCCAGAGCGTGTTGCGCGAGATCGGCCGGTGTCCGAACGCCAGGCCGCCGACGAGCGACCCGACCGCGAACACGGCCAGCACGATGCCGGCGTTCGGGCTGCCCTCGCCGAAGACGCTCGTCACGCTCGCCTCGACCGCGGAGCAGGCGCCGATGAGCAGCAGGCCGGTCAGGGTGGCGACGACGACCGAGGGGCGCTTGAGCACGACGCCGAACGCCCGCTTCGACCGGGGGATGCGGACGCGGCCGAGCTCGGGCGAGGCGATGAACCACACGCCGCCGATCACCAGGAAGACCATGGCGACGACGATCGCCTCGACCGTGCCGATCTGCGTCGCGACGAACGTGGTGATGACCGGACCGGCGACCCAGATGAGCTCCTGCGCGCTGGCGTCGAGCGAGAACAGGGGTGTGAGCTGCGACGACGTCACCATCTTGGGGTAGATGGTGCGCACCGCCGGCTGCACGGGCGGCACCGCCAGGCCGCCCAGGAACCCGACCACCACGTACGCCCACAGGGGCATGGTGGAGAAGGCGATGACGGCCATGCTGAGCAGCGCGACGATGCTCGTCAGCACCAGGACCGGGCGCATGCCCCAGCTGCCCATCCAGCGGCTGGTGAGCGGACCCGCGATCGCCTGGCCGATGCTCGTCGTCGCGAGCACGAGACCGGCGGCGCCGTACGAGTCGAAGACGTGCTCGACGTGCAGCAGGTAGGCCAGCGACAGCATCCCGAACGGGAACCGCGCGGTGAGCTGTGCAGCGATGACTCGACCCACGCCGGGGGTCTTCAGGAGGGGGCCGTACGTACTCACGAGACGAGTGTACGGACCGGACGGATCGGGCTGTCACCCGTCCGGGGGAGGGTGCTTCCGCGACACGCCGAACGGTCGGTTTCCACACTTGTGGAGGAGTGCCTCCACAACACGTGGAGAGTGTCGGTGGCCGATGCGAGAGTGGCGGAAAACCGGGCTTCGCGGAATGTCCACACTGTGGATCGGGTTGTGGAGAACTACAGGGGTGTAACACTTCCTCTAGTGGTCCGACGGTTCGTCGGGCACAACATGTAGTAGCGTCGTCCTCAGCACCGCACACGAACTTCGGACCCCGAACGGGCCCAGAAACCAGGGGAAAACATGGCTGTCACCGTCTACACCAAGCCGTCCTGCGTCCAGTGCACCGCGACGTACCGGGCCCTCGACAACAAGGGCATCGAGTACGAAGTGCACGACGTCTCCACCGACGAGGCAGCGCTCGAGCACGTCAAGAGCCTGGGCTACATGCAGGCCCCCGTCGTCGTGACCGACGACGACCACTGGTCGGGCTTCCGTCCCGACAAGATCGCGACGCTCAGCGCCGAACTCGCGTGAGTCGGTGCGGGTCCCGTCGGACCCGCACCACCCACCGCCGGCCTGGAGGCGCGACCCGCCTCCGCCAGGTCGCCCCGGTCCGTCCGTCCGCACCTTTCCAGAGGAGCGCACCATGAGCCGATTGGTCTACTTCTCGAGCGTGTCCGGGTACACCGCACGCTTCGTCGAGAAGCTCGGCCGCGACGCGGACCGGATCCCGCTCTACCCGAGTGAGCCCTTCCTGCACGTCGACGAGCCCTACGTCCTGGTGCTGCCCACCTACGGTGGCGGCAACGGCGAGGGGGCCGTGCCCAAGCAGGTCATCAAGTTCCTCAACGACGCGCACAACCGCTCGCTCATCCGCGGCGTGGTCGTGGGCGGCAACACGAACTTCGGCGAGGCCTACGGCCTGGCAGGGGACGTCATCGCACGCAAGTGCAACGTCCCCCTTCTCTATCGATTCGAACTCTTCGGGACCCCTGACGACGTGTCGGCGGTCAACTCAGGATTGGATGCATTTTGGACGCAGCAGTTGCAGACGTCGATCTGACGTCGCCGCAGACGGGGATGGACTACCACTCCCTCAACGCGATGCTCAACCTCTACGACGCGGACGGGAACATCCAGTTCGACAAGGATCGTGAGGCGGCCAAGCAGTTCTTCCTGCAGCACGTCAACCAGAACACCGTCTTCTTCCACAACCTGAAGGAGCGGCTCGACTACCTGGTCGACAACGAGTACTACGAGCGCGAGACGATCGACATGTACTCGCTGGACTTCATCCAGCAGCTCAACGACCTGGCGTACTCGAAGAAGTTCCGGTTCCAGACGTTCCTCGGTGCGTTCAAGTACTACACGAGCTACACGCTCAAGACGTTCGACGGCAAGCGGTACCTGGAGCGCTTCGAGGACCGCGTCGTCATGACCGCCCTCGGCCTGGCCCAGGGCAACGAGCAGCTCGCGATCGACCTGGTCGAAGAGATCATCGCCGGCCGCTTCCAGCCCGCGACCCCCACGTTCCTCAACACGGCGAAGGCCCAGCGCGGCGAGCTCGTCTCCTGCTTCCTCCTCCGCATCGAGGACAACATGGAGTCGATCTCGCGCGGCATCAACTCCTCGCTGCAGCTCTCGAAGCGCGGCGGCGGCGTGGCCCTGCTGCTGTCGAACATCCGCGAGGCCGGCGCCCCGATCAAGCAGATCGAGAACCAGTCGTCGGGCATCATCCCCGTGATGAAGCTGCTGGAAGACTCCTTCTCGTACGCGAACCAGCTCGGTGCGCGTCAGGGTGCCGGTGCCGTCTACCTGTCGGCGCACCACCCGGACATCATGAAGTTCCTCGACACCAAGCGCGAGAACGCCGACGAGAAGATCCGCATCAAGACGCTGTCGCTCGGCGTCGTCGTGCCGGACATCACGTTCGAGCTCGCGAAGAACAACGAGGACATGTACCTGTTCTCGCCGTACGACGTCGAGAAGGTCTACGGCGTCCCCTTCGGTGACGTCCCGATCTCCGAGAACTACCGCGCGATGGTCGACGACTCGCGCATCAAGAAGACGAAGATCAAGGCGCGTGACTTCTTCACGACCATCGCCGAGATCCAGTTCGAGTCGGGCTACCCGTACATCGTGTTCGAGGACACGGTGAACAAGGCCAACCCGATCAAGGGTCGGATCAACATGTCCAACCTGTGCTCGGAGATCCTGCAGGTCAACACCCCGACGACCTTCAACGAGGACCTGTCCTACAAGGAGATCGGCAAGGACATCTCCTGCAACCTGGGCTCGCTGAACATCGCGCTGACCATGGACTCGCCGGACTTCGGCAAGACCATCGAGACGGCCATCCGCGGCCTGACCTCGGTCTCGCAGATGTCGCACATCACCTCGGTGCGGAGCGTCGAGGACGGCAACGACAAGTCGCACGCCATCGGTCTCGGCCAGATGAACCTGCACGGCTACCTGGCTCGTGAGCGCGTCTACTACGGCTCCGAAGAAGGCATCGACTTCACGAACATCTACTTCTACACGGTGCTGTTCCACGCCCTGCGCGCCTCGAACAACATCGCGATCGAGACGGGGGAGACCTTCGACGGCTTCCGCGACTCGAAGTACGCGTCGGGAGAGTTCTTCGACAAGTACACCGACCAGGCGTGGACGCCGGCCACCCAGCGCGTCGCCTCGCTGTTCGACAACGCGAACATCACGATCCCGACGCAGGACGACTGGAAGGCGCTGAAGGCGTCCATCCAGGAGCACGGCATCTACAACCAGAACCTGCAGGCCGTCCCGCCGACCGGTTCGATCTCGTACATCAACCACTCGACGTCGTCGATCCACCCGATCGCGTCGAAGATCGAGATCCGCAAGGAAGGCAAGCTCGGCCGCGTCTACTACCCGGCGCCGTTCATGACGAACGACAACCTGGACTACTACCAAGACGCGTACGAGATCGGCCCGGAGAAGATCATCGACACGTACGCCGCGGCGACGCAGCACGTGGACCAGGGCCTGTCCCTGACGCTGTTCTTCAAGGACACCGCCACCACGCGCGACATCAACAAGGCGCAGATCTACGCATGGCGCAAGGGCATCAAGACGATCTACTACATCCGTCTGCGCCAGCTCGCCCTCGAGGGCACCGAGGTCGAGGGCTGCGTCAGCTGCATGCTGTAGAGCTGTTGCTCTCTTCCTGGAGGCGCGGGGCGGGCCCCGCCCCGCGCCTCCAGTCCGTTCGATCGTTCTGTCCACCACCACCACCCGGAAGAAAGCCATGACCCTCACCGACCCGGTCCACGCCACGGGCAAGTCCATCCCGCTGATCAGCGCGGTCAGTGCCATCAACTGGAACCGCATCCTGGACGACAAGGACGTCGAGGTCTGGAACCGGCTGGTCAACAACTTCTGGCTGCCCGAGAAGGTGCCGCTGTCGAACGACGTGCAGTCGTGGAACACCCTGACGCCCGAGGAGCAGCAGCTCACCATGCGGGTCTTCACCGGCCTGACGCTGCTCGACACCATCCAGGGCACCGTCGGCGCGATCAGCCTGATCCCCGACGCGATCACCCCGCACGAAGAAGCCGTCTACACGAACATCGCGTTCATGGAGTCGGTGCACGCGAAGAGCTACTCGTCGATCTTCTCGACGCTGGCCTCGACGCCCGAGATCGACGACGCCTTCCGCTGGTCCACCGAGAACGTGAACCTGCAGAAGAAGGCCCAGATCGTCCTCGACTACTACACCGGTGACGACCCCCTGAAGCGCAAGGTCGCCTCGACGCTGCTCGAGTCGTTCCTGTTCTACTCCGGCTTCTACCTGCCGATGTACTGGTCCTCGCGCGCGAAGCTCACGAACACCGCTGACCTGATCCGCCTGATCATCCGCGACGAAGCCGTGCACGGGTACTACATCGGGTACAAGTTCCAGAAGGGCCTCGAGGGCGCCTCGGAAGAGCGCAAGCAGGAGATCAAGGACTACACGTTCAACCTGCTGTTCGAGCTCTACGAGAACGAGGTGCAGTACACGCAGGACCTGTACGACGGTGTCGGGCTGACCGAGGACGTCAAGAAGTTCCTGCACTACAACGCCAACAAGGCGCTGATGAACCTGGGCTACGAGCCGATGTTCCCCAAGGAGACGACGGACGTGAACCCGGCGATCCTGTCGGCGTTGTCGCCGAACGCGGACGAGAACCACGACTTCTTCTCGGGGTCGGGGTCGTCGTACGTCATCGGCAAGGCGGAGAAGACCGAGGACGAGGACTGGGACTTCTGAGCCTCAACGTGAACTTGCTTCGGCCTCTTCCGGACCAGCAAGAGAAAGAGAGTTCGACGTGGCTCAGATAGATGGTTTCTGGTCTTATGTCCACGTAGATGACGACGCAGAATCTGGGCGCATAGCCGACCTTGCTCGCGACGTCGCTGCGCAGTTCGAGATGCTCACTGGCGAGGCAATCAATCTGTTCCTCGACCGCGACAACCTCACCTGGGGTGATGACTGGCGCCCGAAGATAGATGATGGTCTCTCGTCGATTGCCTTCTTCATCCCGGTAATCACTCCGCGCTACTTCAAGAGTGCTGAATGTCGGCGGGAGCTCAACTTCTTCGCGAGAAACGCGGAAAAGTTAGGGGTCAAAGAACTTGTACTGCCGATTCTGTATGTGGACTTTCCGGGACTTCACGAGGATCCACAGACCGACGATCTCATGGCTTTGGTTGCTCGCTTTCAGTGGGTTGATTGGACTTCGCTTCGATTCGCGGACCGCCAGTCCGGAGATTACAAGCGGGCAGTTTCGGGCCTCGCGGAACGGCTTGTGGCCGCCAATGCCGCAGCAGATCAAGCAGTGGCGAGTGGTGAGGTTATCGCTGCCGCGGCGTCGGCGGAGGCGCAACTCGACGAATCGGGCACTCTCGACAAGCTAGGATTGATGGAGACAGCTTTACCCGACCTGACTGAGACCGTTCTCTCGATTGGCCAAACGATCGAGGAGATCGGTCGAGCAATGAGTGCGGCGGCTGGGGACATTGACAAGCAAAATGCGCAGGGGTCTGGTATTGCTGCGCGCCTGACGGTTGCGCGTAAATTGTCGGAAGGGCTTGTGTCACCGGCTCGCGAAATTCGCGCGCAAGGCAACCACTTCGCCACCTTGCTGCATGACGTAGATGAGGGAGTCCGGATCATCATCCAAGGGGCCCCCGCGGAAGTCGAAGCCACGCCGGGATCGAAGGCCAACTTCGAGGAATTTTTCGCTACGGTACGAAACATGGTGGCGCAGTCCGAAGTTGGACTGGGCGCAGTTCGTTCAATGGTCGAGACCCTTGAGCCTCTTGAGAAGTCCTCCCGGGATCTCAGGGGACCAATTCGCACTCTCCGTGAGGGACTGACGCTTCTCGTCGAGGGTCTGAATGTTATGCGGGCATGGATCTCCCTCATGGATGAGGTGTCGCTGGCATAGGAAGCTGCTCGTGGGCGGAGCGCCTCGGCGACTTCGGCCAGCGGCTTGCGGTTGAACGTGGTCGCTGCAGCGCGCGGGCCAGGGTCCTCGTCGAGTGCGCTGGCTCTGGCGGCGAGGCCGATCGGAGCAACGCAACGGTCGGAGTGCAGGGTGGATGCGCAGACGGCAGGCTAGGCGGATGCGGACGCCGGGGCGCTCGGCACCTACTTCTGTGCGGTCATCGAGGGGATGGTGGCGATCAGACGTGTCGGGACCTCACGAGCGGCCCTCCTGCAGGTGGGGCTCGCGAGCCTTGCTGCCCTGCCGGTCACTCCGCTCGGCGCAGAGCACCTCGGCACGGCGGACGGTCCCTGGAACTGAGCGTCGTCACGCGCCGGGGTGACGCGGCGCCGACGTGACCGGCGGGGCGGGCCGCTGACGCGCCTCCAGTCCGGGTCTGGAGGCACGCATCCAGCGGGCGCGACGGCGCGGGTTCCAGAACTGCTCACGCAGGCGGCGTCGCCCCGCGCCCTCAGTGTCGTTCGCGCCAGCCGGGCCGGTGCCCATGCCGGTCGGAGCGAAGCCGCGCCTCCAGGCCAGCGCACCAGCCGAGCACCCGCCGAAGCAACGTGCACGGCGGCTGATCGCCCTGCTTGGCCCCCACACGGGAGGAAGCGCAACCCGAGTTCCCCTCGGTACGGTGAGCGCAACCGTGACCGCATCGGTCGCATCCACCCGAAGGATCCCCGTGCTCTCACGCTCCGCGAGGCCTCGTCGCCGTGCCCGGCTCTCGGCAGCGGCGCTCGCCGCAGCCCTCGTCGGCTCGCTCACCTTGATCGCTGCCCCCGCCGCGCAGGCGGCTCCGGCCACCGGCACGATCGACCGCGCGACGGAGAAGCAGTGGTCCGGGCTCAGTTTCCCGGCCGGCTCCGGCCAGGTCTACGTCCCCAGCCGGAGCGGTCAGCTCACCGGCGCCGACATCAACTGGTGGCCGTACGGCGCGACCAACGTGACCGGCCTCGTCTCGGTGTACGCGGGCTCATCGGCGACGGGCACGGCGCTCGCCACCGGGACCATCTCGCAAGCGGGGGGCTGGCAGACGGTCTCCTTCGCGACGCCTCCGACCGTCACGGCCGGCTCGACCTACTTCTTCGCGCTTCCCAAGGGCTCGGTCTACACCAGCAACGCTCCGGCCCCTGGTGAGGGGCTGATCGCCGGCGGCCGCAGCTCCGTCGGCTTCGAGTCCTTCAACTACCGCACCTACGTCTTGACGATCCCGGCGCCCGGGACCTTCACCGCGACTGCCGGTGACGGTACTGCCGCGCTCTCGTGGACCGCGCCGACACCGCCGGCGGACACCACCGTGACCGGGTACGAGACCGAGTACGCCGAGCACGGTTCCGGCTCGTGGAGCGCGCCCGCCGCGACCACGGCGACGACCGCGACGGTCACCGGCCTGACGGACGGCACCGCGTACGACTTCCGGGTCCGGGCGACCACCGACCGCGGCCCCGGGCTGTGGAGCGCCACTGCGACCGCGACACCCATGGGCGACTTCGCGGGCGGCTCGCTGACGATCGATGACGCCAAACTGGCGGTCGGCAAGAGCGTGACCGCGAGCTCGGACGGCTGGACCCCGGCCCCGAGCCTCACCTGGTCGTGGACTGTCGACGGCGCCCCGGTGAGCACCGCGGCGACGTACACGCCGACCCCGGATGCCCTCGGCAAGGCCGTGCAGGTCACCGTGACCGCGAACGCCGTCGGGCGTCACACCGCCACGAAGACCGCAGACCTCGGCACCGTCGGCTCCGGCACGATCGCTCCGGGCACCGTCCGGATCGCCGATGCCCGAGACGCCACGGTCGGCTCGTCCGCGAAGGCCGGTACAGTCCTCACCGCGTCGCTCCCCGCGGTCGTCCCCACCGACGCCGCGGTGCGCTACCAGTGGTACCGCGACAGCACGAACGTCCAGATCCCCGGCGCGACCACCGAGCAGTACACGGTCACCGGCCGTGACGCGATCGGCGGGCACGAGGTCTTCGTCATCGCCTCGGTCACCTCGCGCGGGTACACCGCGACGACCGCGACCTCGGACACCGTCGCCGCTACCTCCGGCACGCAGACCGGCACCGTCGCGACCGGTGCTGCCACGGTCGCCGAGCCGATCACGGCGACGACCAGCGGGTGGACGCCGGCCGGCGCCGAGGTCGCGCTGCAGTGGTTCGACGGCGACCGGGCGCTCGCCGGCGCGACCTCGGCGAGCTACACACCGACCGCCGCGCAGGCCGGTCACTCCCTGCACGTCGTTGCGACCGGCACCGCCGAGGGCTACGACCGGTACTCCGTCGCCAGCACTCCGGCCCTGGTGGGCGAGGGGCGGCAGCACGGTACCGTCGGCATCGACGGCGACCCTGCGGTCGGTACCGCCCTCACCGTCACGGACACCGGCTGGCTCGAGGGCACGTCCTTCGACCGCCGGTGGACCCGCGACGGCGTCGCCATCGTTGGTGCGACCGGCGTCACGTACACGCCCACGGCCGACGACGTCGACGCAGTGCTCGGCGTCACGGTGGCCGGGCACCTCGACGGCTACACCGACCGCACGGTCGACGCAGCCACCGACGTCGCCGTGATCGCCGGCACGCAGCACGCCTCGGCCATGATCGAGGCCACCGGCACCGCGCAGGTCGGTGCCGAGCTCACCGCGCGCAGCACCGGATGGGTCGAGGGCACCGAGCTCTCCTACCGCTGGCTCAGTGACGGCACCGCCGTCGACGGCGCGACGAGCCGGACCTACACCCCCGTCGAGGCGGACCTCGGCCACGTCGTCAGCGTCGAGGTCACCGGCACCCTCTCCGGGTGGGAGCCCCTCACCGTTACCTCCGACGGCACCGTGCCGGTTGCCGGGATCCCCGCGACCACCACCCCGGAGAGCACCCTTCCGACGACGGTCGTGGCCGGCGAACCGTTCCGCTACCACGTGGACGTCGCTGGGTCCCCGGCACCGACCGTGACCTTCGACGGTGACCTGCCCGCGGGGCTGACCTTCGACGCGGCGACCGGCGACATCACCGGTGTGGCGACGAAGGCCGGACACTGGGTCGTCCGGATCACCGCGACCAACGGAGTCGGCTTCCCCGCGGTCTCCACGGTCACGATCGACGTCGCCCCGGGCGAGCTCGACGCGCTCACGCTGACCACGCGCGGCACGGGGAACGAGGACGGTACGGTCACGGCGGAACAGGGATCGACGATCCGGGTCGACGCGATCGGTGCCGACGCCTTCGGCAACGAGCTCGTGACGCCCGGCGACGTGACGCTCACCAGCAGCGTGGCATCGGACGAGATCGACGGTGCGACCGTGACGTTCCACCACGCCTCGCCGCACGTGATCACGGCGACGGTCGGAGCGGTCAGCGCGTCGATGCTCGTCGAGGTGAGCCCGACCGCGGTCGTCACGCCGCCGACGACGACGGACCCAACGAACCCGACGGAGCCGACGGTTCCTGCTGCGGAGCCCACGACGGGTGCCGTCGTCGCTCCGGTCGACGACCGGAGCGGTCAGGCCACCACGACGCCGGACGCGGACGAGCTGGCGTACACCGGCGCCGAGGGCGCTGGTCCGGCGGCCGTCGCGGCGCTCCTCGCCGTGGTCCTCGGCCTGTGCCTCCGCAGCGGTGTCCGCAGGAGCCGCCAGCGGTCCTGACCGGATCACTTGACGGACTGGAGGCGGTGCTCACCTGGTGAGCACCGCCTCCAGTCCGTCGTGTCGCCGCTGTCCACGGCCAGGCCGCTTGCGCCGCGGCGCTGGGAGTCAGGACCCGAGACGGGACGAGACGGGGACGTCGTCGCGTCATCGCAGCTCATGCAGGCGGCGTCGTTCCCGCGCCCTCGGTGTCGTCTGCGCCAGCCGGACCGGTACCGGCCTGGTCGAGGTTCTCGTGCGGATCGCCCATGTCGCCGGTCGCCTTGCCAGCGGGCGACAGCCCGAAGTGCTTGCGGACGGCGTTCGCCTCGGTGACGGACAAGGTGTTCCCGGCTCCGGGCGAGGGTGCGCCCTTGATCGCGCTCTTCGTGTACCCGACGTGCAGGTCCGTGCCGTCGAAGGTTGCGTCCTCGACCGGGACGAGCGCGGTGTGACCCCCGAGGAGTCCGGTCGCGACGCTGACGAACGCCGCGCTGCCGTCCTCGTCGGAGGGGAAGACCTGCGCGACCTTGCCGACCGATGCGCCGTCGCGGTCCTTCACGGTCGCGTTCTCGACCTCGTGGATCGTGCTCTTGGTGATCATGGACGTAGTCAACGCCCTCCCGCCTGCGCTGCGGCGCACAGCCCGGTGTGCCACCGGGATGGACAGGAGTGCGCCGCCGAGGAGCACCATCGACGCCACGATCACGGAGAGCGGCGTGCGAAGCGGCGCAAGACCGATGCTCACCGAACACCACAACACGGTGATCGCTCCCGCGGTGATCGTCGGCCGCAGTGCCGCGCGGTGTCCGATGCGCCAGGCTGACTCGCTGGACATCGTGATCCGGGTCCGGATGCTGGCCAAGCTGTTCCGAGCGAGGGATCCGTTGGAAGCCCTCCAGGTCAGCCAGGTCACGAGGACGGCACCTGCAATCTCGATCGTCAACGCGAACACCGTTGCTCCAGTCATGAGACCGACGCTAGTGTTCACAACGGAGAACGGCAATGTATTACGTTCGAGCAGTTGGACTGGCGAATGGCTGCAGGATGACGTACTGGACCCAGGAGCAGAGCATGGATCCCCTCGTTCCGACATCGCTCGACAGTGTCCTGATGGCGGTGCCGATCACCGCGCTGTTCCTCGCCGGCGCAGCCTTCATCTCGCTGATGCGGCGAGCGTCGACCTCCGGCCCGCGCTTGCTCGCATGGGTGGTCGTCGTTCTCTTCGTTCCGATTCTCGGGCCGACAGTGTGGTTCATCGCCCGGCGGCGCGGAGCTCCGGTCGAGCCCGACGGCGGCGGCTTCGGCTCGTAGGGGATCCAACCCCACGCCACACGCTCGTGCAGACTGTCGCAGTCGGAGCGAGACGCCGAATACGCTGATCAGGTGAATGGTCTTCGCGTACTCACCCTCGTCGGCGGCATCATCTCCGCCGTCGGCGGTTTCATCTGCGGCTTGGCGGTGATCGCGACGTTCGCCGGCGGGTTCGACGGCGGTGCGAACATCGGGGCCGGGATCTTGCTGATCCTCGGGGTGCCGCTCGCCATCGTGGGTGGCGTGCTCCTGCTCATCGGTGCAGTCGGGTTGATCGCTCGACGCTGATCGGGTCTGCCAGGGGGCAGCCAAGCTCATGCGTCTCTGGAAGGAGAAGCCAGATGGGGCCACATCAACGGAAGGCCGGCGACGTCGTCCGGGCGACAGCAGCAGTGCTGCTCACCGTTGCCGTTCTCACTGGTTGCAGCGAAGGGTCTGGCATGAACACGAAAGAAGCGAAGCAGTCGATCGTCACGTTCGTCGACCAGTCGACGAATGTCGTCGGTGACGATTGGGACGTCCGTGACGGTCCTGGACTCGGGAAGTGCGGCCTCGGTCCTGGTGTCGGGGGCGTCCAGTACGTCTACGCCAAGGTCCGTGCTGCCAGCGTTGACCCGAAGGCCGACGTCGAGGCGGTGGAGCAGCACTGGAAGGAGCTCGGGGTCATGACCGAGCGGTACCAGACCGGGGGCGAGGACCCGATCCTCGGCGTCCGTGGCAGGGGTGGCCCGGTGAGCTCCTCCGACTTCCGCGCAGATCCCCGCGGGTACACGATCGACGGCAGCTCACAGTGCGTCGCGGGGGACTTCGAGAAGATGAGCCTCGACAGTCAGGAGTGACGACCGCGGCCTGATCGCCGGAACCGGGCCGCGCCTCCAATCCGGGCTGAGACCCGGGTACCTGCGGGACGCGACACGGAGGACGGCCCGCCCCGTTGCCGAGGCGAGCCGTCCGGAAGAGCCGCGCCGTTACCGCGCTGCCGGCACCGCGACGTTCGCCAGTTCGGCCCGCACGATGTCCGCCCCGGCAGACAGCGCACTGAGCTTGTCCAGCGCTGCACCCCGTGCCAGCGGAGCCATCCCGCAGTTCGAGCTCGGGATGAGCTTGTCCGCATCGACGAACTCGAGCGCCCGACGCAGCACCTCCGCGACCTCCTCCGGGGTCTCGACGGTCTCGGTGGCGACGTCGATCGCCCCGAGCATCACCTTCTTGCCCCGGATCAGCTCGACGAGCTCGAGCGGCACATGCGAGTGGATGCACTCGAGCGACACGATGTCGATCGACGACTGCTGCAGCAGCGGGAAGGACTGCTCGTACTGCCGCCACTCGGCGCCGAGCGTCTCCTTCCACCTGTTGTTCGCCTCGATGCCGTAGCCGTAACAGATGTGCACGGCGGTCTCGGCACGCAGGCCCTCGGCGGCTCGTTCGAGTGCGGCGACGCCCCAGTCCTGCACCTCGTCGTGGAAGACGGTGAAGGCGGGCTCGTCGAACTGGATGACGTCCACGCCGGCAGCTTCGAGCTCGCGGGCTTCTTCGTTCAGGATCGTGGCGAACTCCCACGCCAGCTTCTCGCGGCTCTTGTAGTGCTGGTCGGAGAGCGTGTCGATCATCGTCATCGGGCCGGGGAGCGCCCACTTGATGGGGCGATCGGTCTGTGCGCGGAGGAACCGGGCGTCGTCGACGAAGACCGGGGCGGGACGACTCACGGCGCCGACGACCGTGGGGACGGCAGCGTCGTAGCGGTCGCGGATCCGGACGGTCTCCTTGCGCTCCTGATCGATGCCGTCCAGGTGCTCGATGAACGTCGTGACGAAGTGCTGCCGTGTCTGCTCGCCGTCGCTGACGACGTCGATGCCGCGGCGCTCCTGCTCGTGGACGGCGGAGCGCAGGGCGTCCTGCTTGCCCTCGGTCAGGGCGGCACCCTCGAGCAGCCAGGGGGACCAGAGTCGCTCGGGCTCGGCGAGCCAGGACGGCTTCGGCAGGCTGCCGACGATCGAGGTGGGGAGGAGAGAGCTCATGGAAGTGGCGGTCCAGACGGTCAGCGGGCGGGGACGGGTTCGGCAGCGAAACGGGACAGGAGCGCACCGTGCGGCGTCACGAGGTGTTCTTCGGTCCACCGGCCCTGGGTGACACCGAGGCGACTGCGCTCCTCGCGGTCGTAGGTCACCGGCGTGGACGTGAAGTCGGTGTGGTCGAGAGTGGGGCGGTAGGTGCTGCCGGCCGGGGTGTTCGCGGCGTAGATCTCCGGACGGTAGATCTTCTGGAACGTCTCCATGGTGGCGATCGTCCCGATGAGCTGGAGGTCCGAGTAGTCGCCGGTCAGGTCGCCCCGCGTGTAGAACGCGAGCGGGGCTGCCGCGCCGGCGGGCTGGAAGTACCGGACCCGCATGCCCATCCGGCCGAAGTAGTCGTCGGTGAGCGAGGAGTGCTCGTGCTCGTACTCGGCGCCGAGGACCGGGTGGACGTACCCGTTCTGCCGGTAGGTCTGGCTCGTCGAGACGCTGATGCACACGACAGGCTCGGCACCGAACTGCGAACGGAAGGCGTCGGACTCCAGGAAGCGCTGGAAGAGCGCCCCGTGCAGCTGTCCGAAGTCGGACGGGACGCCGGACGACGACGAGGGCAGCAGGACGGAGAAGTCGTAGTCGCGCAGGTACGACGAGAAGTTGTTGCCGAGGATCCCCTGGTGGCGCTCGCCGGTGTGCTGGTCGACGATCGTGACGTCGAGCATCTCGAGCAGCGGGAACTCTGCGTCCGCCCCGCCGTCGGAGAACTGCAGCGCCACCGAGACGATGTCGAGCTGCAGACGGTAGCGGTCACCGGCACCGCCAGCAGACGCCCCCGCGAGGTCGTTCGTGCGCCCGTCGATCATCGCCAGCGCAGCACGCAGGTTCTCCTGTCGGCGCTCGCCGCGCGCCAGGTTGGCGAAGTTCGTGGTCAGCCGGGAGCTGTCGGCGGGGGAGTAGTCCTCGTCGAACCGGGTCCTGGTGGTGCTGAAGGTGAGGTCGTTCGCCATGCTCCGCAGTCCGTGCGTCGAGCGCCCGGAGGCACTGTGGGAAGTGTCCCTCGATCATGGCGGGATCCCCGGGCCATCAGGTAATACGCAGACGCTATGCAGCGGTATAGCCTGCACCTATGGCTCGGGTCTCGAACGACATCACGCTGCAGCAACTCCGGTACTTCATCGAGGTCGCGTCGGAGGGGTCGATCAGCGCGGCCGCCGATCTGCTCTACGTCGCGCAGCCGACCCTGTCCGCGGCGATGAAGGACCTGGAGACGCGGATCGGACGTCCCCTGTTCACCCGATCGGCCCGGGGGGTCGTGCTCACCGTCGACGGCGTCGAGTTCCTCGGCTACGCCCGACAGGTGGTCGAGCAGGTCTCCCTGCTCGAGCAGCGCTACGTCGGCGGCCAGCCGTCGCGCCGCCTGCTCGGGGTGTCGGCCCAGCACTACTCGTTCGCGGTGGAGGCCTTCGTCCGGATGGTCGAAGCAGCGGCCGCAGACGAGTACGAGTTCTCGCTCCGCGAGACGCGCACCTGGGACATCATCGAGGACGTCCGCACGCTCCGCAGCGAGGTGGGCATCCTCTACCGCAACGACTTCAACAAGCAGGTGCTCGGCAAGCTGATGCGGGACGCCGGGGTCGTGTTCACGCCGCTGTTCGTCGCCCAGCCGCACATCTTCGTGGCCCGGCGGAACCCGCTCGCATCACGGGAGCGCGCGACCCTCGACGACCTCGCCGACCTGCCCCGGCTGACCTTCGACCAGGGCGCGAACAACTCCTTCTACCTGGCGGAGGAGATCCTGTCGACGATGTCGAGCAAGCGGGAGATCCGGGTCTCGGACCGAGCGACGATCTTCAACCTCATGATCGGCCTGGGCGGCTACACGATCTCGACGGGGCTCATCAGCGACGACCTCGACCCGGAGATCGTCGCCATCCCCCTCGACGTCGACGAACGCATCGAGATCGGGTGGATCGCCCACGCCTCGGTGCCGCTCACCGTGCAGGCGCGGACGTACCTGGACGAGCTGCGGGCGGTGGTCGCCGGCTACGGCGTCGAGCCGCTCGGCTAGGCGGGCCGCAGCCGACGGACCTGCGGTCGCACCGCGTGCGCGGTGACCCGTCTGGAGGCGCGACCCGCGCCCGTCAGGCGGGTCGCGCCTCCAGGCTGCCGCGGTCGCGACCCGGTCCGTCCGGGCGGTCGTCAGCGACCGGAGGCGCGTTCGGTCAGCAGCGGATGGCGGCGGTCCGCGGGGACGACGGACGGGTCGTTGGCGAGCTGGCGGAAGGCGGCGAAGGCGCGGGACGACGAGCGGATCCGCCAGTCGCGTTCCTTCTCGACGTCGAACCAGACGACGGCCTCGATGTCGGGGAACGTGGTCTCGAGGGTCGGGATGATGTCCCTGATCCACTTCGCCTTGTCACCGCCGACCTCGTCCGACGCCGTCTCGCCGATGATGATCGGCTTGCCGAGCTCGTGGAGGACCCGGTAGGTGTCCCGGAACACCGAGGTGAAGGACTGCCAGTCGAAGTCGTCGTCGGAGGTGCCCCAGTTGTAGCCGTCGATGCCGGTCCAGTCGACGTAGTGGCTGCCGGGGTAGTACTCGATCGCGGTGGGGGCGCCCTCGCTGTCGGTGTTGTTCGGCGCCCAGACCCACTGCACCTTGCCGGCCGCCTTCTCCGCGAAGATGTCGTGCACGTGGCGCCAGGCCGCGATGTAGAGCTCGGGGTCGTGTCCGCCCCAGCCTTCCTCCTCGTTCATCTCCGCGGCGAAGTCGAGCAGGACGGGGTTGGTCAGCGCGGCGGCTCCCTCGGCCTGCTCCGTGATGACGTCGTCGTACTCGCCGGCGACGATGTCGTGGAAGTCGACGTCGAAGGGCTCCCAGTTGACGAGCGAGGTCTGGCCACGCCGGGCGTCGGCGGCGAGGACGGGGTCGGCGCTCCAGTCCGACGCCCAGTCGAAGTACGTCAGGTGGATGGCGGGGGTGGTGCCGAGTGCCTTGTTCGTGGCGGCGAGCGAGCGGTCGCCGTAGTACATGCCGAGCGCGATGTGCGCGCTGGACGTGCCGACGCGGGCGGCGTCGTGGTCCGTCGACGTGGTGTGGGCCGCACAGCCGGCTGCCACGGTCGTGACGACGGCGAGGCTGGCGACGGCGGCGGTGATCCGGCCGATGGTGCGCATGTGGGTCCTGCTTCCGGGAGGGGCGGTGGTCGGTCGCAGCCTCACAGAACGGACATGAGCCGATGATGAAGCGCCGGTCGGGCGCTGTCTCAGGCCGTCGGAGCGGGCAGGGTCACCGTCACCACGAGCCCGCCGCCGGGGGCGTCGTCGAGCCGGACCGTGCCTCCGTGCAGTTCTGCGACCCACGCGACGATGGCGAGGCCGGTCCCCGTCCCCGTCCCCGTGCTCGTGCTCGTGCCGGTGCCGGTCGTGCCTCGTCGCAGGACGTGCTCGCGCCGGTCGGCCGGAACCCCCGGGCCGTCGTCGACGACACGGACCTGGTGCGGCTCGACCGTGACGAGAACGCGTTCGCGCGCGTGCCGTTCCGCGTTGTCGACGAGGTTCCGGACGGCCTGGGCGAGCAGGACCGGATCACCCACGACGACGGTCGGCTCGGTGGCGACACGGACGCGGGACGTCTGCCGCACGTCGTCCACGACCTGTTCGACGATCTGGTCGAGCCGGAGCGGTACGCGTTCGGGTGTGAACGTGCCGGCGTCGATCCGCGCTCGGGTGAGGAGCGCCGCGAGCAGGTGGTCGAGGCGGTCCACCGTCGTCAACGCCTGTTCACGGGCCGCCAACGTCGGGGTCGGCGTCCCCTCGATCGAGAGCCGGAGGGCGGTGAGCGGGGTGCGGAGCTCGTGGCCGGCCTCGCGGAGGAACTGCTCCTGGCGGTCGAGTGCCGCGACCGCCGGACGCATGGCGCGCCCCGACAGGACGTGGCCAGCGACGACGGCGGCGGCGAGCAGGACGAGGCAACCGATCGCGAGCCCCGTGGCGAGGCGGTCGTGCGCGGCCGTGCCCGCGGCGACGTCCTGCCCGACGACCACGACCGCGCCGATCGCGTCGTCGTCCCACACGGGTGCCGCAGCCCACCACGCGGCACGACCGGCGGTGTCGGCGCCGCGCAGGTCCGATGCGCCCTGCTCCTCGAGCACCGCGTCGATCAGCGCGTCGCGTCGGTCGGCCGGGAGCTCGGCGGATCGGGGGAGGTGCGCGGGGGTCGCGGTCACGCGCCCGGAGGCGTCGATCCGGTACACCGCCAGGAACGACGTGCCGACCGCGAGTTCGTCCTCGCGCAGCGGCTCGAGGTGCAGGGTGCCGCCGTCGAAGTACACCGCGCGAGCGAGACCGCCGGCGCGTTCGGTGACGTCGTCGGTGACCGCTCGCCGCTGCGAGGTGGCGTCGATCGACAGGGCGAGCGCGGCGAGGAGCGCGAGGCACACCGCGATGACGGCGGCGAACGAGACGGTCATGAGCAGACGCGTCCGTCGGAGCCGGCGAGCCGCGCCACCGGCCGGGAGCCCGCTCATCCGGCTTCTCGCAGGCGGTACCCGACACCGCGGACCGTCTCGATCGGGTCCGGGGTGCCGAGCCGACGTCGGAGCTGGCCGATGAGCACGTCGACGACGTTCGACATCGGTTCGGTGTGCTCGTCCCAGCAGCGCTCGATGAGCTCCGTCCGGGTGACGACCGCGCCCGGACGCTCGGCGAGGACGTCGAGGACCGCGAACTCCTTCGCCGTGAGCGTGAGGAGCACCCCGGTGCGCGTGACGCGGCGTCGGGCGAGGTCGAGCTCGAGGTCGCCGACGCGGACGATCGGGGACCGCGGTGGCTGGACGCGACGTGCCAACGCACGGACCCGGACCACGAGTTCGGACATCGCGAACGGTTTCGGCAGGTAGTCGTCGGCCCCGTGTTCGAAGCCGTCGACGCGGTCCTGCACCGTGCCGAGGGCGGTCAGCAGCAGGACCGGCACGGTCGTCCCCGCGGCGCGGATGGTCGCCACCAGCCGTACCGCGTCGCCGTCGGGCAGACCGCGGTCGGCGACGACGCAGTCGTAGCGATTGACGGTCAGTGCGACGTCGGCGTCCGCGAGGGTGGTGGTCTCGTCGACGGAGATGCCCTGGCGGCGGAGTCCGTCCGCGACGAGTCCGCGGACGACGTCGTCGTCTTCGAGCAGGAGAACGCGCATCGGCACCTTCGGGGAGGACTGGTCGATCAACGGATGGTGCGGATGCCGGCGAGGACGAGGTCGACACCCGCGAGGAACTGCTCACGGTCGTCGTGCTCGTCGAGTCCGGCGGCGATGGCGTGCATGAACGGGAAGTCGGACGGGTCCAGGCGCTCCCACTCGCGGGCGATGCCGCGGAGGACGAGGGCCCGGTCCGTGTCGCGGGGCAGGAGCCGGGCGGCGGCGGCGTACTGCCCGGCCGATCCGAGGACGCAGTTGACGAGTGCGGACACCGCGTCGAACCGCGCGTGCTTCGGTACCCCGTACTCCTGCAGGCACACGCCCACGGCTTCGAAGAGCTGGACGACGGCGAGCTGCCACGGCTCCCTGGTGAGCTGCGTGCCGACCCACGGGTGGGCATCGATGGCGTCGAAGACCGCCAGGGCCAGCGCTCGGACCGTGTCCAGCGGCTCTCCGGGGGTCCGAGCCCCGTCCACCGCGCTGCTGACGACGACGGTGGTCGCCGCGCGGAGCAGCTCGCTCTTGCTCGCGACGTGGTGGTAGATCGCCCCTGGCCCGGTCGTCAGCCGTGCGGCGAGCGAGCGGAAGGTGAGGGCGTCCTCGCCGTCGGTGTCGAGGATCTCGATCGCCGTCTGCACCAGTCGGTCCCTGGAGAGCGGGTCCGTGCGGCGCGTGGCGCGGGATTCGACCGAGGGCATGCCCCATCTTGACACGTTCTGGAATGTCGTTCCATACTCTGCGTGGAACGTCGTTCCAACGGAGCGTCCGCGCTCCACCCGACACGGAGGAGGATCCAGTGATCGACACGACGAAGCCCGGTGTCCTGTTGCAGATGCGCGCGCAGCCCGGCGGAGGTGACGCGCTGGCAAAGGTGCTCACGGACGTGCACCACGTCGACGACCCGGACGGTCCCGTCGACTGGATCGTCCTGCGCGACGACGACGACCCCGAGGTGATCTGGGTCACCGAGTTCTACCGCGACCAGGACTCGTTCGACCGGCACTACGCCGAGACGAACGAGGAGGTCGAGCAGCGGCACGAGGACCTCATCGCGCTCCTGGCGGAGCCGCCGACGCGGGTGCTGGTGCGGCCGGTCGCGTCGAGCTGACGTCGTTCGAGCTGCGTTGTTCGAGCTCGCGGGGCGCGGCGCGCGGCCCTACCGGCCCTGCTGACCTGGGGTTCGGTTGAGCGCTCGTGTGAGTTGTCTGGTCGAGGTGAAACCCGAACGGGCGGCGAGGTCTGCGAGGCTGACGGCTCCGAGGTCGGCGAGCTGGTTGGCTTCCGTGATGCGGCGACGCTCGATCTCGCGGCGGGGTGTCGTACCGAGACTGGCGAACGTGTTGTGCAGCGTGCGGGGGCTGACCGCGAGGTCGACGGCGAGCCGGGTGACGCTGAACGCCGGGTCGCGGAAGTGTTCCTCGATCGATGCCAGCGCTGCCGTGAAGGCGCTGTCCCGGTGCGCGGCAGCGTCACGGGTCTCCCGCGCGTTGGTGTCGTCGAGGACGCTGCCGAGGAGGTGCTCGAACGACAGTGCGAGATGCCGACGTGCGGTGTGGGTCGCCGGGGTGACAGGGGTCCCGAGGAGCGTGTTCGTCATCGACGTGAGCGCCTGCACGGTCGAGCCGCCGGTCGCGATCGGTTCCCCGAACTGGAACCGGGACACTCCTTCCTTGAGGACCGTGGGCTCGAGGTACCAGACGTAGCGGGCTGTGTCGGTGATCGTGCGGGCTGTGGTCGGTGCTTCACCGTCGAAGAGCACCAGGGAGCCGGGCTCGGTGGGGACGACGGTGCCGCTGACGTCGAACTCGAAACCGCCTTCGATGGTGAGGACGAGGTAGATCCGACGCGGGTCGCTGGTCAGGGTGTACCCGGCGGATTGTGACCACGCGTGACCGACACCGAAACGCGTGTACTCGCCGGTCTCGGCGACCAGGAGGGGATCTATTCGTCCTCGCGGGTGCCATCCGAAGTCATTGCAGCGTTCCGCCGCGGAAACGCCCATTGTCGTCGATGTCACCACGACGTCCGATGTAACACGAATGCCCAGCGGAATGCGAACGAGTTCTGCATGTTGCCACCAGAACCTGCAATTCCGGCCATTTCCTGCAACGGCAAACGTCAGTTCGTGCTGACTTGACTGCATCCACTGTGAAGCCGCTCAACCTGACCGGAAACTGAGTCCGCGGATCGTCCCTTCGGTCCGCCGGATCAGTTGGAGCACCGACACGTCGAGGTGCGTGCATGAAAGTTGGGGATCGTCTTGAAGCTTCGCTTGCCAGGGGTGCGTCACCGCGCCGAGAACACCGGAACGCGGAAGGGGGCACCAACGCACCCGCGATCTCGACGCTTCCGAGCGACCGCAGCGCTGACCACAGGCGCCCTGCTGACGTCTGGACTGGCTGCCGTGTTCAGCACCACGGTGCTGCCGGCAGCGCCGGCATCTGCGGCGGATGGTCCCGCATGGACGTGCAGCGCGAACGGGTACCTGTTCCAGTCGCCCGGTGACGGCACGAACACGATCTACCAGGTCGACCTCGTCAGCGGTGAGTCGACGGAGATCGCGTCGATGGTGAACGGCGTCAACGCGACCGGCTACAACCAGACCGACAACTACATGTACGGATGGGACACCACCACCGGTCAGCCCGTCATCGTCGCGTCCGACGGCACGCTCACGCAGCTCGACAGGCCGGCAGGTCTGCCCGCAGACACCAACTTCGTGGTCGGTGACGTCGACCCGAACGGGCACTACTGGCTCACCCTCTCGAGCGGTCAGTGGTACGAGATCGACTACGCCGCCGGGTCTCCCACCTACGGTCAGGTCGTCGACAGCGGCACTGCTGCCGGGGCTGCAGCAGCGGGCTTCGGCTCGGTGCGCGACTGGGTCTACGTCGACGGTTCTCTGTACGGGGTGGGCACGGGCCCGTCGCTCGTGGAGTTCGACCCCGCCGCGAACCGGGTGACGCGGGTTGCGAACCTGCCCGATCTCGCCAACAACGCCTACGGCGCAGGGTACGCGGATGCCCGAGGGTTCCTGTACTTCTCGAACAACACCACAGGCGAGATCTACCGCATCAACCCCGAGGACGGCAGCACCATCGACCTGTCGACCGGGCCGATCTCGGGTGGCAACGACGGCGCTCGGTGCTCGGCGGCGGGCATCCCGACGATCAGCGTGCAGAAGACCGTCGATGGTCGTGCCGCGACGGCCGACCAGTTCACGGTCGCGCTGCGGGACACGGACTCGTCGACGCTGACCTCTGCGACGACGACCGGGACCGCCACCACCGCGAAGTCGGAGGAGGAGTGGCCGGTCAGCGAGGGCCGTACGTACACGGTCACCGACGTGATGGCGGCTGGTTCCACGAACACGATCGCTGCGTACACGCCGACGATCGTCTGCACGGACACCGTCACCGGCGCCGAGCAGACCGTCGGTGGTGAAGCCGGCACGTGGACGTTCCGGGTGCCGGGCGCCAACCCGTACCTGTGCGACGTGACGAACACCGCGGCCGACCCCTCGCTCGCAGTGTCGAAGACGGTCGACAAGGAGACCGCGAACCCGGGGGACACGGTGACGTACACGGTCACCGTGCGCAACACCGGCAACGTCGCCTACACCGCTGACAAGCCGGCCACCTTCACGGACAGCTTCTCCGGGGTCACCGACGACGCCACGTACAACAACGACGCGAGCACCGGCTCCACGATCAACGGGAACACGTTGTCCTGGGCGGGTCCGCTCGCGGTCGGCGCGACTGCCACGGTGACGTACTCCTTCACCGTCAACACACCGGACACCGGTGACCACCTGCTGCGCAACGTGGTCACCCCGCCGCCGGGGAGCGTCTGTGAGCCGGACCCGGAGGGTTGCGAGCCGCCCCCGGTCCGCGTTCGGGACTTCACCGTCGCCAAGTCCGTCGACAAGACCAGCGCCGCTCCCGGTGAGAAGGTCACCTACACGGTGACGGTGAAGAACACCGGCGAGGCTGACTACACCGCCGAGAACCCGGCGACCTTCGCCGACGACTTCTCCGGTGTCGCAGACGACGCGACCTACAACGATGACGCCAGCAACGGTGCGACGGTGGACGGCACCACGCTGTCCTGGTCCGGCCCGCTCGCGGTCGGTGAGTCGACGACGGTGACGTACTCGTTCATCGTCAACGACCCGCTCACCGGCGACCAGAACCTGGGCAACGTGGTGACCACCCCGGGCGTCTGCGCACCGAACGCTTGCGAGACCGAGACGCTGGTGCGCTCGTTCACCGTGACGAAGTCCGTCGACGCGGACACGGCGGTGCCCGGCCAGAAGGTGACCTACACGGTGACGGTGAAGAACACCGGCAAGGATGCGTACACGGCCGATGTGCCTGCGTCGTTCACGGACGACCTGTCGAAGGTCACCGACGACGCGACGTACAACAAGGACGCCTCGAACGGCGCGAAGGTCGACGGCAACGAGCTGTCCTGGGCCGGGCCGCTCGCGGTCGGCGAGACGATCAAGGTGACGTACTCGTTCACGGTGAACACGCCGGACACCGGTGACCACGTGCTCGGCAACGCGGTCGTCCCCGGTGACTCCGGGGAGTGCGTCGGCGCCTGCCAGACCACGACCCTCATCCCCGGGTACACGGTGTCGAAGGCGGTCGACAAGACCAGCGTCGTCCCCGGCGAGACCGTCACGTGGACCATCACGGTCACGAACACCGGCAAGGTCGACTACACGGCCGAGAAGCCGGCGAAGTTCACCGACGACCTGACCCAGGTCACCGACGACGCCACCTACAACGGTGACGCCACCAACGGTGCGAAGGTCGACGGGAACACCCTGACCTGGGCCGGCCCGCTCGCGGTGGGCGACACCACGACGGTGACCTACTCGTTCACGGTGAAGGACCCGAACCCGGGCGACGAGCAGCTCCGCAACGTCGTGGACCCCGGTCCCGGCACCGGAGTCTGCGCCACGGACGACTCGTGCGTCACGAACTCGACCGTGACCGCGCAGACCGTGACCCCGTCCCCGTCCGGGCCGGTCGTCTCGACCGGTGGGACCACGGCCGCGCCGCTGTGGCCGATGTTCGCGGGCGCCGGCACCGCGCTGGCCGTGCTGATGGCACTGCTCGGCACGGCGCTCGTCCGCCGACGGAACGGTGACAGTGTCTAGTTCCGACATCACGGGGCGGCGTCGACGGTGGGTTCTGCTCGCCGTCGGCGCCGCCGCGGTCGTCACCCTCGCCCTCACCGGGACCGAGATCGTCCGCTCCTTCAACGGGCCCGTCGACATGCAGGGCAACCGCGTGCAGGCCGAGGACGCCGTACCCCCGACCTCGGAGTCGTCCGCCGTGCCGGCCATCGGCGACGACCGGTTCGTGGTGGAGTCCGTCGGCCTCGACGTGCCCCTGGGAGCGTTGAACGCGGTGGACGGTGTGATCGAACCCCCGGGCTTCACCTCTGCCTACTGGGTCCGCAACGAGGGCGTTCCGCCGGAGCAGGCCCGGAAGGGCACCGTCTTCGTCGTCATGCACTCGCTGCGGAACGGCGCCACCGGTCCGGGGAACTACCTCATCGACGTGGACCGTCGGACATCGAAGGTCGGCATCGGCGCGGAGATCCAGGTCGACGACACGACCTACACGGTCACCGGCACCCAGGAGATCGACAAGCCCGACATCGCCCACGCATCCGCGATCTGGGAGGACGAGCCAGGACGACTGGTCGTCATCACCTGTCTGCAACGACCCGACGGCGGGCGCTCGCAGCAGAACGTCGTCATCGAGGCCGTCCGGTCCTGAGCGCGCTCCGGACCCGTGGACCGGATCCGGCCGAGATGGTCAGCCCCGCCTCCGCAACGGGATGTGTCCCCACCAGCCCAGACCGTCCGCGTCGTGGTCGAGGATCTCCAGGTAGCTGCCGAGCGGCTCCCCGATGTTGAAGTCAGCCACCTCGTGGCCGAACTCCTCCGGCGTCGGCTCGTCCCCGGTGGTGTAAGCGTCGACCCAGTCGATGGTGGTGTGTCGTTCGCGGATGATGCCGACGCGGGGACCCCAGGGGGAGCCGTAGACGACACGGAAGCCGTCCGGGGTCACCCAGGCGTCGTGGACGACCACGATCGCGGCCTCGGTCGGACCGCCGTCGCGGAGCTTCTGCAGGCATGCGAGCAGGGCGCGTGGACCCCACTCCTCGGACGCGGCGGCCTCGAGCTCCGCGATCAGCTCGGCATGACGCTTGCTCTCCATCCGGCCACCGTAGTGGAGGCCGTTCCCCGCCCGGCCCGCTGCGGCTTGCCGCACGGTCCACCGCAGTCCCTTCCCGCTCGGTGGTGGCCGGTGCTTCGATGAGCTGCCTGCCGCCGACCGGCCCCGGGCAGAGGGGAACCATCGTGAAGAACATGCTCCTCGTCGCCGTCTCCGTGACGGCGATCGTCTTCGGGGGCGTCGCTCCCGCAGACGCCGCACCCCGGGTGCCCGTCCCGGGAACGCCGACCCACGTGACCGTCGCCGGCACGGACGACTCCGCCACACTGTCGTGGCGTCCGCCCCGCCACAGCGGCACGATCACGGGCTGGCTCGTCTGGGTGAAGCCGCGCGAGCACCAGCCCGACCGCGGCATCACGAAGCTCCGGGCCACCGCACGATCGGCGACGTTCCGCGACCTGCACCCGGGGACGACGTACACGTTCGGCGTCCGCGCGAAGAACGCTCGCGGCACCGGTCACTCGACGACCGGCACCTACACACCACCGGCACCGCAGCCGGTCGCGCAGGCGCTCTACGCCCTCGACGCCGCGAACAACGTCGTCCGGTTCCCGGCACAGGGAGCGGGCACGGCCGAGGTCGTCGCGCCGAACGGCACCGGCTACGTCGTCGACCGCCGCGGCAACGTGTTCATCCCGTCCGCAGACGGGACCCGGATCACCGAGCGCTCGCCGAAGGGGACTGTCCGGACCGTCGCCTCCGGCCTGCACGTGACCCCCGACCTGCGGATCGACGACGCCGGCACCCTGTACTGGACCGACTCGGTGAGCCGTGCGGTGACCCGACTGCCCGTGGGGGCGCGCACCGCGACCGTCGTGCCGGACGTCGGCGTCCCCGGACTCATGTGGTCGGTGGCGCCGAACGGCACGGTCTCGACCCTCCGGCCGGCGGCGACCGTCACGACGCTCTTCCAGCGGACCGTCTCGGGAGCGGTGTCGATCCGCAACCTCACCGCCTCGGGTCCGTTCCCGTCCGGCAGGATCGACTCGTTCCGGTCGGACGCGCTCGGCAACGTCTACGTGCACGCGTGGACCGTCGGCGCTGCGGGCTACTCGGCCTGGTACGTCGTGCCGAACGGCTCCGACGACGCCACTCGGATCGCCGACCGGCTCGCGTTCGAGATCGGGGCGACGACCGACGACGGCTTCGTGCTCCTCGAGTCGAAGCAGTGGTGCGCCTACCCGGCTGACGTCCCGAAGCCCTGCGCCATCGACCGCTCGTTCTCCGACGAGATCGTCCGTTCCGGCACCACGACGACGACGTACACGGTGTCGGGCATCACGGCCACGGACCGCGGTCTCAACGCTGGTGTCACCGACGATGCCGGTGCGGTGTTCGCGAGCATCCCGGAGGGACCGACGCCGGGTCTGTGGCGGATCCCCGCGGGCGGCGGCCAGGCGCAGCAGCTCGCGACCGCTCCGTACTCCCGCCTCTCCGTGAACTGACACGACCGCCGCCCCGCAGCGTCCTCGACGGTGCGGGGCGGCCGGTGTCGGCGTCGGCGCAGGCGGTCCCTACTGGGCCTCCTCCGCGGGGAGCTCGATCGCCGGTTCCCGAGCCGGCAACCCGAGCTCGGCAGCGGCCGCGCGGTAGTCGCGGTAGACCCGGCTGTACCGCTCGGTCGCGCGGGCTGCGCGGGCCAGGTCGGGCGGACGCTCGACGTACGTCTCGTAGCCGATGGTCGGACGCTCGGCCGCCTCGTCGGCGATCGCGGTGGACCAGCGCCAGATCGCCGCGGCGGACGCTCCCTGTGGTGCGCGCTCCACCACCTCGTCGGGCACCACGACCACCCGGCGGTCCGGCAGCACGCTGCGGCCGGCGACGACGAACATCGCGGGGACGGCGAGGACGCCTCCGCCCACGCCCACGCCCATGATCTGGGCCACCGCTCGGTCTTCCCCGGGCAGGAGCAGCGGGGCGACCACGACGCCGAGCGCTCCGCCCACCGCGTACCCGACGATCAACGCGAGCAGGGGGAGGGTGCCCACGATTCGGGCACGTCGTCGCACGGCTTTGGGGTCGTGCAGCCGACGCCACCGGGTCAGCGTGTCGACGGCGGGCGCTTCGCGGTCGACGTACACCCGGCCGTCCGGCGCGCGGAAGACCGGCGCGCCCGGCAGGTCAGGGTCGATCACGGTCCGACGACCGACCGGCTCGTCACGACGACGGCCGGCGTCGCGGTGAGCACCCAGGACGATGGCCCCGCCGATCCTGATCCCTGCACAGCGACAACCTACCGGTGCCGCCGCCGCCCCTCGGTGCTGTGTTTGCGCGCACAACGAATCCCGGATCTCGACGTCGGAGGACACGCGATGACGCACGCATCAGAGCGCCGCCACGGCGAGACGACCCTGACGACCCTGACGACCGTCGACGCAGACGGTCACGTTGGATCACGATCGCACCGACCGACGGCGACGGCACCGTCGGCTCACGGATCGACCACTGCCGCGTTCGGCCTCACCGAGGGCAACCCGGTCCTGGACCACGGAGTACACACGGGTGACAAACGCGGGTACCTCGACAAAGGGACCGAGTCGCTCCGGAACGTTGGCCTGATCTCCACCGGTCAGGGTGACAAAGTGACCCGACCGGACGATCACGAGGAAGCCTGGTGACCAACGAGTGAACGGTTCCACGATTGCAAGGAGCGCGGCGCGGAGACGACCCGCGGCGCGATGGTCGTGCGCGGCGGTGGCCGCGATCATGACGATGTCTCTGCTGACAGCATGCGCAGGAGGAAAACCGATGGAGAGTCCCTCGACCAGCCACACCGTCAAGCCCGATGCAGCCAAGCGCACCGTGGTGGATCTCGTCGATGAGACGGCTCGCGCTGTGGACGGCTCCTGGAAGGTCATCAGCGGCCCGCGAGTCGGCCTGTGTCCCGGATCTGATGGCTCGGGGGACGCGAACGACAGCGGTGGAGTCACTTGGGTGTACGTGAAGCAACGCGAGGGCGAGGCCGACCCGAGGGACGATCTGCGGAAAGTCGAGGCGTTGTGGAAGAGTCTTGGGATCACGACCGAGCGGTATCGGAGCGGCGGTGACGACCCTGATCTCGGGGTCCGGGGCCGCGGTGGTCCGATCGAGACGATCGACTTCCTTGCATCCCCAGAAGGCGGCTACAGCATCGACGCTGAATCGCAGTGCGCCGACGGCGATCACGGAGACCTGACCAGGAGCGGCTCGACCAGCTGATGAGGGGTGTTGCAGCAGCGCACCTGGCGGGGGATGAGCGGTAGCTTCGGCGGAGCACCGCCGCCGCCCCTCGGTGCTATGTTTGCGCGCACAACAAATCCCGGACGACGACGTCGGAGGACACGCGATGACGCACACACCAGAGCACCGCCACGGCGAGACGACCCTGACGATCGTCGACGCCGACGGTCACCCGATGCCGGACACCGACGTGACGGTCGAGCAGACCCGGCACGCCTTCGCCTTCGGCAACATCGGCTTCGACTTCATCGGCCTCGCCAACGGCGAAGCGCACGGCGACGGAGAAGCACACGGCGCCGACGCCGACGGCACTCCGGCCGACCCGGGCACCGAACACCTCGCCGCCCTGTACACCGACGTCTTCAACACCGCGACGCTCCCGTTCTACTGGGGTCGCTTCGAACCCGAGCGCGGCGCCCCCGACACCGAGAGGCTCCGGACGACCGCCGAGTGGTTCCGCGCCCGCGGCGTCGCGCTCAAGGGGCACCCCCTCGTCTGGCACACGGTCCAGCCCGACTGGCTGCTCGGGCTCCCGCTGGACGAGGTCGAGCAGCTCCAGCGCGAGCGCATCCGCCGCGAGGTCTCCGGCTTCGCGGGAACCATCGACACCTGGGACGCCATCAACGAGGTCGTCATCATGCCGGTCTTCGACAACGGCGACAACGCGATCACCCCGCTCGCCCGGGCGAAGGGTCGCATCCCGATGATCCGGATGGCCTTCGAGGAGGCCCGCGCCGCGAACCCGGACGCCACCCTGCTGCTCAACGACTTCGACCTGTCGAGCGCCTACGAGTGCCTGATCGAGGGGGTGCTCGAGGCCGGCGTGCAGATCGACGCCATCGGGCTGCAGACCCACATGCACCAGGGCTACTGGGGCGAGGACACGATGCTCGCGATGGTCGACCGGTTCGCCCGGTACGGCCTGCCGCTGCACCTGACCGAGACGTCGCTCGTCTCCGGAGACCTCATGCCGGCGCACATCGTCGACCTCAACGACCACCAGGTGGACTCGTGGCCGTCGACGCCCGAGGGGGAGCAGCGTCAGGCCGACGACCTCGACCGGCACTACCGGAGCCTGGTGGGGCATCCCTCGGTCGAGGCGATCACCTACTGGGGCATCACCGACGCCGGCGCGTGGCTCGGTGCGCCGATCGGACTCGTCCGTGCCGACGGCACGCCGAAGCCGTCGTACGACGCACTCCGCCGCCTGGTCAAGCAGGAGTGGTGGCTCGGCCCGACGGTGCTGCGCACCGACGACCGCGGCCAGGTGCCGGTCCGCGGGTTCCGCGGCGACTACCGCGTCGACGTGCGCGGCACGTCGACGGCGTTCGCCGTCACCGACGTGCCCACGCAGGTGCGGATCGTCACGTGACCACCTGACGGACGGGAGGCCCGGTGCGGCCCCGCCCCGCGCCTCCCGGCCGTCATGGGTCGGTCACACGACCCGCTCACCGCCGCACGTACCGGTGCTCCGGCCGCCCCGCGGCCCCGTACCGCAGCTGCATCGCGACGGTCCCGTCCGCCGCGAGCTGTGCCAGGTACCGCTGCGCGGTCGCTCGGGACACCCCGATCGCCGCGGCGACCTCGGCGGCCGACCGTTCCTGTCCCGGCACGAGCTGCTCGAGCACCAGCGCAGCGGTGGCCGCACGGGACGGCGACGCCCCACCGCTGTCGCCGGCGTGCAGGATCCGGAAGGCCCGCTCGACGGCCTCCTGGTCGAGCGTCGACCGCTCGTCGAGCACGTTCCGCGATCGCGCGTACGCCTGCAGCCGTTCCGCGAGCACGCCCGCTCCGAACGGCTTGATCAGGTAGGCGAGTGCCCCGCTCCGCATCGCCCGGCGCACGGTACCCGAGTCCGAGGCGGCGCTCAGCACGAAGGCGTCGGTGTCGATCGAGCGCAGCAGCTCGAGGCCGCTGCCGTCGGGCAGGTACACGTCCACGAGCACCAGGTCGACGACCGTGCTCGACAGGGCGGACCGGGCGGCGGCGAGCGTGCCGACGGGATCGAGCGCCCGGAACCCGGGGACCTCGTCGACCTGCCGCCGGTGCAGGTCGGCGACGTGGAAGTCGTCGTCGACCACCAGCACGGTGAACACGGCACTCACGACACCACTCCTTCCAGTCGGGCGCAGAACACCGCGCCGTGGTCGTCGCCGCCGGGGGAGGCGAGCCACACGTCCCCGCCGTGCCGCCGCGCGATCTCGCGCGACAGCGGCAGCCCGATCCCGAGCCCGTGCACCCGTTCGACGTCGGGCGGCGACGCGAGCGTGTCCGTGTCCCGGGCGAACAGCGAGTCCTCGGCGTCGGCCGGCACCCCCGGCCCCGAGTCCATCACCGACAGGTGCAGGGCCGACCCGTCGTCGAGCACCTCGACCTCCACCCACGGGGAACGGCCGTCCCGTGACCACTCGTCGCCGCCGAGCGCCGCCGTGACCGCGTTGTCCACCAGGTTCCCGAGCACGGTCGTGACGTCGCCGGGGTCCGAGATCGTCCCCTGCACGAGCGTCTCCGCCCCGATCCGCAGCAGCACGCCACGCTCGGCCGCCTCGACGCCCTTCGCCCCGAGGAACGCCTGCAGGTACGGCTCGGTCAGCCGGTCGGCGTGCTGCACCGGGTAGCGCAGCGGTCCGCGCTCCTGCACGTCCGCCAGGTACGCCCGCGCCCGCGCGGTCTCGCCGATGTCGAGCAGCCCCGAGATCGCGTGCAGCCGGTTCGCGAACTCGTGGCGCTGCGCGCGGAGCGCCGTGCTCATCGCGCCGACCGCGTCGAGTCGCCGGGTCAGGGCCTCGACGTCGGTGCGGTCGCGCAGCACCGCGACCCGGCCCAGGTCACGCCCGTCGCGGGTCACGGTGCGGACGTCGACCAGCAGCACCCGGTGCCCAGCGACGACGGTGGCGCTCGCCGGGGCGGGTGACGACCGGTCGACCATCGAACGCAGCGCCGACGGCAGGTCGAGCGACCCCACCGGGTGCCCGACCGGGTCGGACAGGCCGAGCAGCCGCACGGCCTCGGGGTTGCACACGGTCACGACGCCCGAGGGCGCGATCGCGATCACCCCCTCGCCGACGCCGCCGAGCACGGCCTGCTGGTTCTGCACGAGCGTCACGAGCTCCTCCGGTTGCAGGCCGAGCGTCAGCCGCACCAGCCGCCGCCGGATGAGCACCGACGCGACGAGTGCGAGCAGGACCGCCGCCAGTCCGGCACCGAGCACGGGCACGCTGTCCTCGACCAGGGTGTCGTAGACGCGTGCCCGGGTGAACCCGACGCTCACCTCACCGACGACCCGGGACTGCCGGGAGGCCCGGCTCGCGTCCGTCCCGCCGCCTGCGGGTGCGAAGACGGGCACCTTCGCCCGCGCCGACTCGCCGAGCGTGCCGCGCGCCCACGACACGGTCTCACGGCCCTGCAACGCGGCCTCGGGCGAGGTGCTCACCATCTCGCCGATCCGGTCGGCGTCGGGATGCGCCAGTCGGATGCCCCGGTCGTCGGTGACCACGACGAAGAGCGCGCCCGTCCGTCGCTGCGCCGCCACGGCGGCACGCTGGACGGGACCGCGAGCGAGGGTCGCTCGGTCGAGGTCGGTGCCGTCGACGTTGAGGCGAGCGACCCGGGCCCGGACGTCGGACTGTCCGGCGACGCTCTGCGCGATCGCGAGCGCGGTCCCCTCGGCGGCCCGCTCGAGCCGGGTGACCTCGATCCGGACGAACACGGCGCTGGTCAGGGCGACGACCGCGACGACGACGGCGAGCTGCAGCACGAGCACCTCGGTGGCGAAGCGGAGCCTGGGGCGCCGTGAACGGTCGTCGGTCACGACCCCAGCGTACGGAGCGCAGGCCGACCTGCCTGCGCACAATGCGCAGAATGCGGGCAACGCGCGATGGTGCGCCAATGTGCAGAAGCGCGCCGTGCCTCCCGGCCGGGTCGTAGCGTGCCCGGACTGCTAGACACGGACGAAGGAGTCCTGATGCTCGTCATCCTCGGGTACGCGATGGTCCTGACCTTCATGGTCCTGATCATGACCAAGCGCATGTCGCCCATGCTCGCGCTGATCATCGTGCCGACCGTGTTCGGACTGTTCGCGGGGGCGGGCCTGGGGCTCGGCGACATGGTGACCGAGGCGATCGGCACGCTGGCGCCGACTGCTGCGTTGCTGATGTTCGCGATCATGTACTTCGGGCTGATGATCGACGTCGGCCTGTTCGACCCGCTCGTGCGGTTCATCCTGCGGGTGACCGGCAACGACCCGGCGAAGATCGTGCTCGGCACGGCGCTGCTGGCCGGGGCGGTGTCGCTCGACGGCGACGGGTCGACCACGTTCATCGTCGTGACGGCCGCGATGCTCCCGATCTACCTGAAGCTCGGGATGAGCCCGGTCGTGATGACCTGCGTCGCCGGCCTGACGAACGGGACGCTCAACATCGTGCCCTGGGGCGGTCCCACCGCCCGTGCCGCGGCGGCGCTGAAGATCGACCCGACGGACATCTTCGTGCCGCTCGTGCCGTCGCTCGTGGTGGGGCTGCTGCTCTGCTTCACGTTCGCGTGGACGATGGGGCTGCGGGAGCGCAAGCGGCTCGGCTTGATCGAGTTCACCGAGGCGTCGCGGGGTGCGCGGGTGCCGGAGCGGACGAACGCCCGGGCCGGGTCCCGTGTGCTCGCTGCGGTGGGCGGGACCGGTGGCGGGATGTTCACCAGCCCCACGGTCGCGCTCGGCCTGCGCGGCGGGAAGGCCGACGGTCGACGTGCCGACGGCGAGGGCGTCGACGGATCGGTGGGCGACGCCGAGGGGGTCGGCACCGGCACCATGGCCGAGACGATGCTCGACCCGGAACGTCCGACCCTGCGGCCGGGGCGGATCTGGTTCAACCTGGCGCTGACCGTGGCCGTGATGGTGGCGCTCGTGATGGGGCTCCTGCCGCTGCACTTCGTGTTCATGATCGGCACGGCGATCGCCCTGCTCGTGAACTTCCCGCAGCTCAAGCAGCAGACCGCGCAGATCGTCGCGCACGCCCCGAGCATCGTGGGAGTCGTGTCGATGGTGTTCGCCGCCGGGGTGCTCATCGGAGTGCTCGACGGCACCGGGATGGTCGCGGCGATGGCCGACTGGCTCGTCGCGGTGATCCCGGACTCGATGGGGCCGTACCTGGCCGGGATCACCGGGGTGCTGAGCATGCCGCTGACCTTCTTCATGAGCAACGACGCGTTCTACTTCGGCATCCTGCCGGTGCTGTCCGAGAGCGCCGCGGCGTACGGGATCACGCCGGCGGAGATGGCGCGCGCCTCGGTCGTCGGGCAGCCCGTGCACATGCAGAGCCCCCTCGTGCCCGCGATCCTGCTGCTGGTGTCGCTGGCGAACGTGAACCTCGGGGACCACCACCGGAAGGTGCTGTGGCGGGCGGCCGTGGTCGCGATGGCGATGCTCGTGGTGGCGATCGTGGTGCGGGTCATCCCGTTCGGGTGAACCGAGCGGGATGGTTGGTTCCGGGAACGAACCACCGTCCGATCGGGGGTTTTCCGGGTCGCGCGGCGTGTGCCCCGACCGCTGTACCCCGGACCGCTCGGTCCGCCCCCGAACGGAGGGCGTAGCGAGCACACGGACCTGGTGATCCGCTCAGGAAACCCGTCTGTTCACCTTCGAGCCGTTTCCTGGACGCCGGCTGAGGGGCCTTCGTTGGTCGAGCGACTGCCAATGTGATGCCCGCCGGAACGGGAGCGCAGCATCCTCCGGCGCACCCGATCTGCTGCCCCGGATTCCCGAAGGATGCCGTTGTCCACAGATCTGCCCCGCCTGCTCACGGTCGTGCGGGACCCGTCGGACGTCAGGTTCCGGATCATCGCCCGTGCCGGCGGTGTCACCGTCCTCGCGATCATGCTGCTCGTCGGGCTCTTCCTGGCCGTCCGGGCCTCCGAGGCCCTGCGCGTCGCCGGGTTCGGGTTCCTCACCACGCAGGCCTGGGACCCCGACGCCCACCGGTTCGGCATCGCCGCCGTGCTGGTCGGCACGGTCCTGATCGCCGCCGTCGCGATCGCGTTCGCCCTGCCGCTCTCGCTCGGCACCGCGCTGTACATCACCGAGTACGCGCCCCTGCGGATCCGCAAGGCGTTCATCGGCCTGGTGGACCTGATGGCCGCGATCCCGAGCGTCGTCTACGGGCTCTGGGGCTTCTTCTTCCTGCAGTCGCAGATCACGCCGGTGTCGCGGTGGATCTCGCAGTGGTTCGGCTGGATCCCGCTCTTCTCGGTGTCGGGCGTCGACCTGGACGACCCGCTCGCGTCGCCGACCGCCTACACGGCCTCGACGTTCATCGCGGGGATCGTGGTCGGGCTGATGATCACGCCGATCGTCACCTCGATCATGCGCGAGGTGTTCTCGCAGGCCCCGCTCAGTGAGCGCGAGGGGGCGCTCGCCCTCGGGTCGACGCGGTGGGGGATGATCCGCTCGGTCGTGCTGCCGTTCGGCCGCGGCGGCATCATCGGCGGGACCATGCTCGGTCTGGGCCGGGCGCTGGGCGAGACCATCGCGGTCTACATGATCATCTCGCCGGTGTTCGTCATCCAGCCGCACATCCTGCAGGCCGGTGCGAGCTCGGTCTCCTCGCTCATCGCCCTGCGGTACGGCGACGCGACACCCTTCGGCATGTCGGCACTCATGGCAGCGGGTCTGACGCTGTTCCTGATGACGCTGTGCATCAACTTCGCCGCGTCCGCCGTGGTGGCCCGATCGCGTTCGGGAGCGAGCAGCTAGCCATGACCGACACCACCCAGGCGCCGTCGGGCGTCACGTCGCCCCTGCCCACCGTCCCCCTGTCGACCCCCGTCTCGGCCAGCTCGGTGACGGCGTCGACGCCCGCCGGCTCCGGCTCCGGCACCGTCCTGCCGCGGCTCGAGCGCGAGTCCGAGCCGGCCCGCGGGCCCGAGGAACGCCGGTTCGGCGGCACCCGGATCAGCGACGTGCTCTGCGTCGTCGGTGCCGCGGTCGCCTCGGTGTCGGTCACGTCGATCGTGTTCACCGAACTCGCCCCGGTCTCCGGCCCGATCGCGTTCGCCGCCGTCGCCTACGTGATGTTCCTGGTCTTCTACGCGCTGCTCGTCGCCACCAACGAGAGCGCCGCGGTGGTGCGCGACCGGGTCGTCTCGGCCGCGGTGCACTCGCTCGCGTTCGTCGTGGTCGCCACGCTGGTGTTCGTCGTCTCGTTCAGCGTGATCCGGGCCACGAAGGCGCTGCCGCACTGGAACTTCATCACGCAGGACATGGCGCTGACCGGGCCCCTCGACCCGATGACCTCCGGCGGGGTGCTGCACGCCATCGCGGGGTCGCTCATCCAGATCTCGATCGCGCTCGTGATCACCGTGCCGCTCGGCGTGACCACGGCGCTGTTCCTGACCGAGGTGCCCGGACCGTTCGCCCGGTTCGTCCGCACCATCGTCGAGGCGATGACCGCGCTGCCCTCGATCGTCGCCGGGCTCTTCATCTACGCGAGCGTCATCGTCGGGCTCGGCTTCGACAAGTCCGGGTTCGCCGCGTCGCTGGCGATCAGCGTGATGATGCTGCCGATCATGATCCGGTCGGCCGACGTCGTGCTCCGCCTGGTGCCGTCGACCCTGAAGGAGGCGTCGATCGGGCTCGGCGCCGGCCAGTGGCAGACGGTGTGGCGGGTCGTGCTGCCGACGTCCCGCTCCGGCCTGGTGACGGCGATCATCCTGGCCACCGCGCGCGGCATCGGCGAGACGAGTCCGGTGCTCCTGACCGCCGGCTTCGCACCCGACCTGAACCTCGACCCGACGAGCGGTCCGATGATCTCGCTGCCCCTGGCGATCTTCGAGTTCGTGAAGTCGCCCGAACCGAACATGATCGCCCGCGGCTTCGGTGCGGCCGCGGTCCTGATGTTCCTCGTGCTGGTGCTCTTCGTCATCGCCCGCGTGATCGGCTCGCAGACCGTCGCGACCCGCGAGCGCCGCAACGAACGTCTCCGGGCGCTCCGTCGCCTCGTCCTGCGCTGTGTCGCCGCCGCCGGCCCGGTCTGGCGCCCCGTCGGCGGCTGGGTCCGCCGGCACGCCCGCCGCTACGTCCACCCGTTCCCCGCCGATGCCTCCCAGGAGGACCACTCGTGAGATCCCGCAGAACACGCCTGATGGGCGCGGTCCTGGCCGCCGCCGCACTGGCCCTGTCGATCCTCCCCGCCACCGCTGCCGATGCCGGCGAGTCGTACGTGCCCATCTCGGGCGCGGGCTCGTCCTGGAGCTCCGTCGCGATCCAGCAGTGGGCCGTGAACGTGCAGCAGTACGGGATGAAGGTCCGGTACGCCAGCACCGGGTCCTCCGACGGCCGCAACCAGTTCAAGGCCGGCACGGTCGACTTCGCCGTCTCCGAGATCCCGTACGGCATCAAGGACGGCGGGGTCACCGACGTCCCGCCGACCGTCGGCTACGCCTACATGCCGATCGTCGCCGGTGGCACGTCGTTCATGTACAACCTGAGCGCCGGTGGCAAGCAGATCACCAACCTGCGGCTGTCCGGCCCGGTGCTGGCGGGCATCTTCACCGGCAAGATCACGAGCTGGGACGACCCGAAGGTCAAGGCGGACAACCCCGGGCTCGACCTGCCGAAGCGTCGCGTCGTGCCGGTCGTCCGGTCCGACGGTTCCGGGTCGACGGCGCAGTTCACGACCTGGATGAGCAAGAAGTACCCGTCCGAGTGGAACGCGTACTGCAAGCAGGCGGGCCGGCCGCTGCCGTGCGGCATCACGTCGAACTACCCGACGGTCGCCGGCAAGGGGTTCATCGCCCAGCCGAACTCGCAGGGCGTGTCCGGGTACGTCGCCCAGAAGGCCAACGTCGGCACCATCACGTACGTCGAGTACTCCTACGCGCTGAAGACCGGGTACCCGGTGGCGAAGGTGCTGAACAAGGCGGGCTACTACGTCGAACCGACCGCCTCGAACGTCGCGGTGGGCCTGCTCGGCGCGAGGATCAACCAGGACAAGCGGTCGTCGTCGTACCTGACGCAGATCCTCGACGGCGTCTACGACAACCCCGACGCCCGCACCTACCCGCTGTCGTCGTACTCCTACATGGTGGTCCCGACGACCACGGACGCGAGCCTGACCCCGGCGAAGGGCAAGACGCTCGGGGCGTTCGACTACTACTTCCTCTGCGAGGGGCAGCAGCAGGCCGAGGTGCTCGGGTACTCACCGCTGCCGATCAACCTGGTGCAGGCCGGGCTCGACCAGGTGCGTCGGATCCCCGGGGTCGAGGCGAAGAAGATCGACATCCGCAAGTGCAACAACCCGACGTTCTCCGCCGACGGCAAGAACACCCTCGCCGTCAAGGCACCGCAGCCGCCCGCGTGCGACAAGCTCGGTGCGACCCAGTGCAACACCGGGACCGGCGGGGCGAAGGGCACCGCGACGCCGACCGGGAGCGGTGGGGGATCCGGCGGTGGCGGGGACGCGTCCGGCGGAGCCGGTTCGTCCGGTGGCTCGGGGTCCGGCGGTGGCTCGGGCTCCGGCGCCGAGCGCGGCGGTTCCGGAGGCTCGGGTTCCGGCTCCGGCGGATCCGGCCGGGGATCGGGGAGCGGTCCGACGGAGGAGCTCTCCGGTGGCAGTGCCGGCAACGGTGGCGCCGGCGCGGTGCCAGCACTGAACAACGGCTCGCCGGTGCAGTGCGACGCCGACAGCGGTGTGTGCCAGAACGTGGCCGCGCTGCCGGTCGAGGTCGACGCGGCCGACGGCTGGACGCCGACCCGCACCCTGATGCTCTGCGCCGTGGCCGCCCTGCTGGGCGTGGTCCTGCTGCCCCCGCTCATCGGCGTGCTCGTGTCCCGACGGAGGGCCCAGAAGTGAAGAACCAGCACCTCGTCCGACTCGGTTCCGCGGCCCTGGTCTTCGGTGCCGTCACGTCGACCATCGCCGGATCGCTGCTCGTCGCGACGATCCCGGCGTCGGCCACCGCGCCGTCGGCCACGCCCTCGTCCGCGGTGACGAAGTCGTGGGTCGACGCGCAGGCCGCCCTCGGCGCCGGGGGAGCGACCACCACGCCCGACCCGGACGCCGACGACTTCTCGAAGATGTCCTTCACGGTCAGCCAGACCGAGGACCTCACCGACCAGGGCATCACGGTGAGCTGGACCGGTGCGAAGCCGACCTCGCCGAGCGAGTACGCCACCGACTACGTCCAGCTCATGCAGTGCTGGGGCGACGAGGCGGCCGGACCGTCCCCCGAGCAGTGCCAGTGGGGCGCTCCGTCGTCGACCATCGCGGCGCTGACCGGTGTCGGCGCCGCCAAGCGCGACCTCGTGAACGGGGACGACCCGCTGCAGGACCCGACCCTGACCGGAGCGGACGCGGACCCCGACCTGCTGCTCGACCCACCCGTCGAGAACCCCTTCCTCCGCGCCTACCGCGTGCCGTTCCGCGCCGTCGACGGAACGCTGGCGAAGAGCACGACCGCGCTGTCGAAGCAGTTCGACGCGACGACCACGAACGAGGTCACCGCCGCCCGCACCGCGAGCGACGGGACCGGGCAGGTCACCTTCGAGACCCAGTCGGGGCTCGAGGCGCCGCAGCTCGGCTGTGGTCAGGACCGTGTGGTGGCCGGCACGGCGACACCGCGGGATTGCTGGCTGGTGATCGTGCCGCGCGGCAGCCACAACCTCGACGGTGGCGCCGCTGCGTCGACCGCCGCGGCTCGCGTCACCGGCTCACCGCTGTCGGCGTCCGCCTGGCGCAACCGCGTCGTGTTCCCCCTCGGGTTCCAGTCCGTGGCCCAGTCCTGCCCGATCGGCAACGCCGAGCAGCGTCTGGTCGGGTCGGAGCCGGCCACCGAGGCGGTCACCGCCTGGCAGCCCGCGCTGTGCGGACTCGGCACGACCTACGGCTACTCGCAGATCGGCGACGAGGAAGCACAGCACCAGATCGTCTCGACGACCGGCGGGGCATCGCGGCTCGCCCTCGTGAACACGCCGCTCGACCCCGCCACCGCCCCGGACACGACCATCCGGTACGCCCCGGTCGCGCAGTCGGCGATCGTGATCGGCTTCTCGATCGACTACCGCCTGTACCCGGACGCGCCGGCCAGGGCACGGAACGGCCTGCAGGCGCAGGAGCTCACCCTCGACGCGCGGCTCGTCGCGAAGCTGCTCACGCAGTCGTACCAGGCCGACGTGCCCGGCCGCGGCGCGGGCGACCCCACGGTGGCGGCGAACCCGTCGAGCATCGTGACGGACCCCGAGTTCCTCGCGCTCAACCCCACCTTCGTCGGCTCGAAGAGCGACACCGCGCCGGCCGGCCTCATGGTCGCGCTCGGCGACACGAACGCGAACGCCCGCGTCTGGGCGTGGCTGCGGGCCGACCCCGTCGCGGCGGCGTTCCTGGACGGGCGCCCGGACGAGTGGGGGATGCGGATCAACCCCGCGTACCGCCCACTGTCACTGGCGACCGACACGACGATCGACAGCTTCCCGAAGGCCGACCTGACCATCGCGAAGGGCGGCGACCCGGACGAGACCGGCTACGGCACCCTCGACATGCGCCCCTACATGAACGACATGCACGAGGGCGCCTACCGGACGCTCAAGGCGGACCCCAACCAGAAGGACTCCTGGAACCCGTTCGGGCAGCCGAAGGGCTACACCTCGCTCGGCGCCCAGGTGCCGGGGAGCCGGTTCCTGCTGTCGATCACCGACACGGCCTCGGCCGCCCGCTACGCGCTCCCCACCGCGAAGCTCGTGAACGCCGCGGGCGAGGCCGTCGCCCCGACCACCGAGTCGATCACGAAGGGCATCGCGACCATGCGGTCGTCGACCGTCCCCGGCGTCGTCGTCGCGGACCCGGCGAACCGCGACGCGGGGGCGTACCCGCTGGCCGTGCTCAGCTACGCGGCCGTGAACGTCTGCGCCTCGAGCCCCGCGGAGCGTTCGGACTACGCCCGCTTCATCCGGTACGCCAGCGGTGCCGGTCAGGTGTCGGGGGAGAAGCAGGGCCAGCTCCCCGCCGGCTACGTCCCGCTGACGAGCAGCATGCGCGCGGCGGCCGGGCAGGTCGCCACCGGACTGACCGACGCACGCACGGTCGCCGCCGCGTGCCCGGAGCCACCGGCGACGTCGGCTCCGACCGAGCCGACGGCGTCCGGCACCGACGGGGCGGTGCCGCCGCCCACCGACACGACGGAGACCGCCACCGATCCCGTCGTCGACCCGGGGACGTCGACCGACACCGTGCCGGAGGCGACCGTCGACCCGGTGGCCGACGCCGCGCCTCCCGTGTCGACCAACGACGTCGACGAGGCGTCCGGACCCACCCAACGCACCCACGACCAGCCGCTCGCGGCGACCCGCCTGGGTCTCGCCGCGGCGCTCGGAGCCGGCCTGCCGGCGCTCGGCGTGGGGCCGTTCCTGATCCGCCGTGGCCGGAGGCTGGCGATGCTGGCCGCCGCCCACGTGTGACCGAGTTCCACCCCACGACCGCTGCCACCTGGGCAGCGTCGAACCCACGAAAGGAAACACCAGCCATGAAGGTCAACACCTTCTGCAAGACGGCAGTCACGTTCGGTGCAGCCGCGCTGATCGTCGGTGCCCTCTCCGTGCCGGCGGCCCAGGCCGACCCCGCGGGGAACGCGTTCGGCAAGCTCGTCGGTCTCGGCTCGGACACGACGCAGGACGTCATGAACGGCGTCGCGGCAGCGGTCGGGGGCAACCAGATCGCCTCGTACGACGCGACGAACGCCGGCCCCACCGTCGTCACCCGCTCCGGCGGCGCGGCCATCCCGCGCGTCTCCGGTTCCGGTGCCGGCCGCGACGAGCTGCTCGTCTCGATCGGTGCAGTCGCCAACAAGTCGGGCGTGGCCCTGGCCGACGGCACGAGCACGACCATCGACGAGTCCGTCGTCGGACAGCTCGACTTCGCCCGGTCGTCGAGCGGCCCCGCCGCCAAGGACCAGTCGGCCGACGGTGTCCTGGCCTACGTGCCGTTCGCCCGCGACGCCGTCGACGTCGCCTACGCACCGGGCAGCGCGCTGGCGAAGGTGCCCTTCTACGTCGGTGACGGGTCGCAGGCCAAGACGGCCCCGACGCTCTGGAACGTCTACCGCGGCGACGTGTCGTACGCGTACTTCAACGCCGACGGCACCTACAACTCGGTCGGCAGCACCGCGACCGGCCCGGACGGCACCAAGGCCGCCAAGATCCAGCCGCTCCTGCCGAAGTTCGGTTCCGGCACCCGCAGCTACTTCCTCGGCCAGCTCGGTCTGACCGACGCCTCGGGCTTCACCAGCACGAACTCCTTCGTGTCCGACACCTCGGCCGGCAAGCCGATCGAGGAGCACGACGGCACCGCCGTGGTCGCGGCCGACACGGGCTCGACGCTCGCGATCGCCCCGTTCTCGGTCAGCCAGTGGGTCGCGCAGGCCAACGGTGTCGGCGGGGTCACCGACCGTCGCCACGGCGTGACGCTCGCCGACCTCGGCAAGACGGCCGGCAGCCAGACCCCGGCCACCACCGGCAGCGGCAAGGCCTACGCGACCAACCCGGCCTTCGCCGGCTTCGTCCGCGACGTCTACAACATCGTCCCGTCGCGTCTGGCCGACGACCCGTCCAGCGCGATCGCGAAGACGTTCGTCGGGAAGGACTCGCTCGTCTGCAAGCAGACCGCGACCATCGCCGCCTACGGGTTCCTGCCGGAGCCGGCGACCAACGCCGCCACCACCTGCGGCTACGCCCAGCTGCGTGCCTTCTCGGCGTCGCTGAGCACCACCACGCTGTCGATCCCGGCGAAGGCCGTCGCCGGCAAGCCCGTCAGCGCCACCGTCGCCGTCGACTCGTTCGGCACGGGCGGCGGCACGGTCCGGTTCCTCAACGGCTCCACGGTCGTCGGGACCGGCACCATCGCCAAGGGCGCGAAGAGCGTCACCGCCCCGGTGACCCTGCCCAGCGGCACGGCCTCGGTCAACGCGCTGTTCATCCCGGCGCTCGCCGGCGTCGCGTCGAGCACCTCGGCAGCGTCCACGGTCACGGTCTCCGCAGCGACCGGCGTCACGATGACGGTCCCGCGTCTCACGGTCGGGAAGACCGCCAAGGTGACCACGACGATCACGGGCGGGAACGCCACGGGCGGCACCGTCACGATCAAGAACGGCACGGAGACCGTCGGCACCGCCAAGGTCGCCGCCGGGGCCACCACCGCGTCGGTCTCCTTCGTCCCGAAGCGCACGTCGTACAGCCTCGTCGCCACCTACACCCCGGCCACGGCCGGCGGGACGGTCGCGACGAGCGCCGTGTCGACGGTGAAGGTCGCCAAGGGCGCGCCGACCGTGAAGGCCGGCAAGGTCAAGTCGGTCTCCGCGAAGTCCCACGCCAAGGTCACCGTCGCCGTGAGCGGCGCCGGCGTGACCCCGACCGGCAAGGTCACCGTCAAGGAGGGCAGCAAGACGCTCGCCTCGGTGTCGCTGTCGAGCACCGGGCGCGGCACCGTCTCGCTCCCGCGCCTCAAGGCCGGCACGCACAAGCTGACCGTCGTGTACAGCGGTGACTCCCTCTGGAACACCGCGCGGACCTCGTCCTCGGTGAAGATCACCCGCTAGTCACACCCCAGCCCGGCCGGTCCACCAGGACCGGCCGGGCTGGGGTGTGACTAGCGGGTGA
>NZ_JAIXIG010000016.1 GCF_020297365.1 Curtobacterium oceanosedimentum | reverse complement strand
CCACCTCGAACGCCGCCCCCGGCAACCGCTTCCGCATGACCTCGATCGCCGCCGGGTTGTCGTCCACCAGCACGTACCGCCGCCCGAGCGCCGAGGCCACCGCCCCCGTCGTCCCGCTGCCGGCGAAGAAGTCGAGCACCCAGTCCCCCTCGCGCGACGACGCCTGCACGATCCGGCGCAGCACCCCCTCGGGCTTCTGCGTCGGGTAGCCGGTCTTCTCGCGGCCGGTCGGCGACACGATCGTGTGCCACCACACGTCGGTCGGCAGCTTGCCGCGCTCCCGCTTCTCGGGCGTGACGAGCCCGGGGGCCATGTACGGCTCGCGGTCGACGGCCTCGGAGTCGAACCAGTACCGCGTCGGGTCCTTCACGTAGACCAGGATCGTGTCGTGCTTGGTGGGCCAGCGCGTCTTGGACTTGGCACCGAAGTCGTACGCCCAGACGATCTCGTTGAGGAACGACTCACGGCCGAACAGCGCGTCGAGCAGCACCTTGGCGTAGTGCGACTCGCGGTAGTCGAGGTGCAGGTACAGCGTGCCGTCAACGGCGAGCAGGCGCCAGGCCTCGAGCAGGCGGGGCTCGAGGAACGACCAGTAGTCCTCGAACCGGTCGTCGAACCGCATCAGGTCCCCGCGCACCCGCTCGTAGGTCCGGCCGTGGAACCCCATCACCGGTCCGTCGGCCTTCGGCACCGCCGAGCTCGCGTGCCGCCGCTGGTACCGCCCGGTGTTGAACGGCGGGTCGAGGTACACCAGGGTGAACGAGCCGTCGGGGTACGCGGGCACCACGTCGAGCGCGTCGCCGAGGACCACGCGGTCCGGGCCTCGGTCGTCTCCGCTGTGCACGACTCCATCTTCCCGTACCCAGCGTCGACCCAGGCGACGACGACCCCGCGGCGTAGGTTCGGCGGCATGGCATCCCCCGAGGTCCGCAACGACACCGACGCGCAGCAGTACTCCCTGGTCGAGGACGGCGAGGTGATCGGTCTCGCCGCGTACGAGGTCGACGGCGACACGATCCACTTCACCCACACCGAGGTCGATCCCGCGCACCGCGGCGGCGGCCACGCCTCGATCCTCGTGCAGCACGCCCTCGACGACGTCCGCTCGGGGTCGTCGAAGCGCGTCGTCGCTGACTGCAGCTACGTCCACGCCTGGATCGAGCGCCACCCCGACTACCAGGAGCTCACCACCCGCTGACCGCCGACGCGGCGCGCGTCGCCGCGCCCGTCAGTACGAGCGGTGGTGCGTTCCGACGCGGGCTTCGTGCCGCCCGGCGCTCCGCACCGCTGGCACCTTGATGAGCACGCTGCCGCTCAGCAGGTCGTGGTCGTCGTCCGTCGGCGTCGGTGCCTCCTTCGGGAGGCGCGACTGCCGTTCGTACTCCGCCTGCGTCTCCTGCCGGGTCGGTGCGAACACCTCGTCCAGCATCCCGATGACGCCTCCGGATCCGCCGCTGCGCGTGGACTTGTTCGACAGGTCGATCCACCCCGCGCGATCGGCGATCCACACCACGACGGCCACCGCGGCCACCGCCCCCAGGAAGATCAACCAGTTCACGCCAGTGACGCTACGTGGGTGCTCCGCCGCCGACATCAGCCGCGCGGGGGATTCTCGTGATCCACACGTCTGGTTCATGGGATCGACGACGAGACTCGTCCGGCGGCGGCCGGTGCGTCCCCCCTCGGCTCCGGTCGCCGCGTCGGCCAGACACCTCGACGTGCCAGGATGGCGCCGTGCTCGACGACGCAGACCGGGACCTCATGCGGGCGTTCGCCCGCTACATCGACCACGCGAACGAACTCGCGGGGGCTGAGCAGCGTGCAGCCCTGACGCCGATCGGCGAACGGGTGCGGGACCACCTCGGTGTCGATCCGCAGTCGATCCCGGTGGTCACCGAGGAGCTGCCCGACCACCGCCTGGTCGACGCGGACATCGCGCTCGAGTCGCTCACCAGTGGGCAGCCAGACGCGCTGATCGGCATCGCTGGGGACGATTCCCGGTTCCACAGCTCCGTCAGCGAGTTCCTCGCGAACCAGCACATGCAGTGGGCGCCGGGGCCGGTCAGCTACAGCGACCGTGCCACCGGCCCGGACACCACGCGCCGGGTGGTGTCCCTCGGACTCCGCCTGCTCACCTTCGACGGGTCACCCGTCGCGGTCGTCCAGCGTGCCGCCAATCCGGAGTACGGCCGGGCAAGTGCGACCCTCGAGGTCATCGCAGCCGACCAGGACGCCGCCGCGGCGTTCCTGCGGCGACTCCGTGCGCTCATGATCGAACGCAGTGTCCTGCGGGGGCAGGTCCTGTCGTTCGTGCCCTCCGAGTACGGCGCCGACGCGGGGGCGACGTTCCTCCGGCGTCCCGAGGTCGCCGCTGACGACGTCGTGCTGGCCGACGGGGTCCTGGACGAGGTGGTCGACCACGTCGTCGGGATCGGTGACCAGCGCGAAGCACTCCTCGCTGCCGGGCAGCACCTCAAGCGTGGTGTGCTGCTCTACGGACCGCCCGGCACCGGCAAGACGCTGACGATCCGGCACCTGCTCACCCGGACCGAGGGCGTGACGGCTGTCCTGCTCACCGGTTCGAGCATCGCGGCGATCGGTGCGGCGGCGGAGATCGCGCGGACCTTCCAACCGTCGATCGTCGTGCTCGAGGACATCGACCTCGTCGCGATGGAACGGCATGCATCGCCGCAACCGCTGTTGTTCGAGGTGCTCGACGCACTCGACGGCCTCGACGGTGACGCCGACGTCGCCTTCGTCATGACCACCAACCGGGTGTCGGTGCTCGAACGCGCCCTGGCCGACCGCCCCGGACGGGTCGACCTCGCCGTGGAGATCCCGTTGCCGGAGCTGCCCGAGCGCCGACGGCTGTTCCGTCGCTACGCCGGCGCGCTGCCCTTCTCGGACGCAGCCCTGGCCGATGCCGCTGAGCGTGCCGAGGGGACGACCGGCTCGTTCGCGAAGGAGCTCATGCGTCGGAGTGTCCTCGGCGCCGCCCTGCGCGGAGCAGAGCCGGAGGACGGCGACCTGGGGGCCGCGCTCGACTCGCTGCTGACGGAACGGTCGGCACTCACCAGGAAGCTGCTCGGCGTCCGAGGCGGAGCGGACCACGACGACGACCCCGACGAGTACGACGAGTACGACGACGAAGTCGAGGACTCCGCCGGCACCGGCCCGTGGGTCGCCTCCGCTCCGCTCGCGGGACCGACCCTCGCTCCGAGGTCCGGCCGCGGCCAGGTCGACCTCACGCTGCAGTCTGACGACGACGAGCGCTGACGGAGATCACGGCACGCGCTGGAGCCACTCCGTCGTCGAGAACTTCGTCCGCACGAGCTCCTGCGCCCGCGCCCGTTCGTCGGCGGTGACCTGACCGGGCGTCGCGCCGTAGCGCGTGGTGAAGGTGTCGACGAGCCGCTCGATGATCTCGGCCCGCGACAGCCCGGTCTGCGAGCGCAGCGGGTCGACGCGCTTGGCCGCCGACGTCGTGCCCTTGTCGCTCATCTTCTCGCGCCCGATGCGCAGCACCTGCACCATCTTCTCGCCGTCCATGTCGTAGCTCATGGTGGCGTGGTGCAGCACGGCCCCGGTGCCGAGCCGCTTCTGGGCGGCGCCGCCGATCTTGCCCTTGGCCGAGGTGATGTCGTTGAGCGGCTGGTAGTACGCGTCGATGCCGAGGGTCTTCAGGGCCTCGATCACCCACTCGTCCAGGTACGCGTACGAGTCCGCGAAGGTCATGCCCTGCACCAGGTCGGCCGGGACGTACAGCGAGTACGAGATGATCGCGCCCGCCTCCATGAACATCGCGCCGCCGCCCGAGATGCGCCGGACGACCTGCACGCCGTACTTCGCGGCGCCCTCCGGGTCGACCTCGTTGCGGAGCGACTGGAACGACCCGATGACCACGGCGGACTCGTCCCACTCCCAGATGCGCAGGGTCGGACCACGACGGCCGGCGCCGACCTCCTCGGTGAGCACCTGGTCGAGCGCCAGGTGCTCGTTCGGGCTGATCGGCCCCTCGTGGACGACCTGCCACGCGTGGTCGCGCCAGCTCGACGCACGGGACAACGCCCGGCGCACCGCGACGCCCACCGAGTCGGGCGTGAAGCCGAGCAGGACGGCGTCCTCGGGCAGTGCCGAACGGACCGCAGCGGCGATCCCCGCGGCGTCCGTGGTGGCGGGGAGCCCGTTCACGGCCGCGTCGATGAGCGGCAGCGCGTCGTCCGGCTCGAGGAAGAAGTCACCAGCCAGACGGAACTGCTGGATCGCGCCGTCGACGACCTCGAGGTCGACGACGACCAGCTTGCCCCCGGGGACCTTGTACTCACCGTGCATGCCGCAACCCTATTCCGGTCCACCGACCGGGTTCCGCACGGGCGTCAGCGGGCGATCGACCGGTCCAGCCAGGCGACCAGGTCGGCGATGACCTCGTCGCGGTTCGTCTCGTTGTAGACCTCGTGCCGAGCGCCCTCGTACACGTGCACGGTGACGTCGGAGAGCCGGCCGCGCCGCCGGTACGCCTGCGCCAGGCGCTCGACCGACCGGGGGCCGCCGAGCGTGTCGTCGGACCCGACCTGCAGCAGCATCGGCAGGTCGTGCGGGATGCCCCGGCGCGGGACCCCGAGCAGCCGGAGGGTGTCGGCGAGCCCGAACAGCCCGATGACGTCGGCTTCCACCGCGAGCGGGTCGAGCCCGACGGCGTCGATGACCTTCCGGTCGCGGCTGAGCCACTCGTACTTCGTCGGCCCCGAGCCCGCGTGCCGGGCGTTCAGGTCGCCGCTGTTCATCCAGCCGGGCAGTCGGTACGCCGAGGCGGACAGGACCACCCCGTCGTAGCGATCTGACGAGGTGTTCACGATCCGCTGCGCCATCAGCGACCCCCACGAGTGCCCGAGCAGCACGAGCGGCAGCTCCGGCTCGTCGGCGCGGGCGACCGCGCTCATCTGCTCGACCGCCGCGATCGCCGCCCGGAGTCCCCCGGGTCCCAGCCGCCCGAGCTTCGCGTGGTCACCGTCCCACTGCGCCAGGCCGGTGCGCCCGTGCCCGCGGTGGTCGTTCGCGTGCACGGTGTACCCGGCACGCACCAGGTCCTGCGCCAGCGGCTCGTACCGGAGCCCGTGCTCGCCGACGCCGTGCGCGATCTGCACGACGCCCTTCGGCCGCGCTGCGCGCCAGGTCGAGTAGACGATCTCGACGCCGTGCGCGTCGGTGAACGAGGCGTCGCCCCGTGCGGCGGAGAAGGTCGGCACACCGGCATCTTCGCAGACGGACCCCATCCCGCACCTGTTCATCCGGCGTTCACGCAGGCGGGTCGGAGCGAGGCCTACCGTCCTGCGCATGGACGTCATCGTCATCGTCACGCTGGTGATCGTCGTGGCCCTCGTGTTCGACTTCACGAACGGCTTCCACGACACCGCGAACGCCATGGCCACGTCGGTCGCCACGGGAGCGCTCAAGCCCCGGACCGCCGTGCTCATCTCCGCCGTGCTCAACGTGGTCGGCGCATTCCTGTCCACCGAGGTCGCCAAGACCGTCTCGCAGGGCATCATCCGCGAGGGCGAGGACGGCGTCAGCATCTCCCCGACGATGATCTTCGCGGGACTCGTCGGCGCGGTGCTGTGGAACCTGGCGACCTGGTACTTCGGGCTGCCCTCGTCCTCCACCCACGCCCTGTTCGGCGGGCTCATCGGTGCCGCGATCATCGGCGCCGGCCTGAACTCGATCAGCTGGGCGACGGTGGTGTCGAAGGTCGTGCTGCCGGCGCTGCTCTCGCCCGTCATCGCCGGGGTGATCGCCCTGGTGGCGACGTACGTGGCGTACGTGCTCACGAAGAACGCCACGACGCACGGCGCAGCGACGGGCTTCCGGCACGGGCAGACGATCTCGGCCTCGCTGGTGTCGCTCGCCCACGGCACGAACGACGCGCAGAAGACGATGGGCGTCATCACGCTGACCCTCATCGCCGCGGACTACCAGGCGGCCGGCACCGGGCCGGCGCTCTGGGTGGTCCTGGCCTGCGGGCTCGCGATCGGCCTCGGCACCTACACCGGCGGCTGGCGGATCATGCAGACCGTCGGCAAGAAGATCTCCGACGTGCAGTCGCCGCAGGGCTTCGCCGCCGAGACGAGCTCCGCCGCGACCATCCTCATCTCGTCGCACCTGGGCTTCGCGCTCTCGACCACGCACGTCACGAGCGGCGCCGTCGTCGGCTCCGGGCTCGGCAAGAAGCTCGCCGACGTGCACTGGTCGGTCGTCGGCCGGATCGTCGTCGCGTGGGTCGTCACGCTGCCGGCGGCCGCGGTGGTCGGGGCGCTCGCGACCTGGCTCGCATCGACCTCGACGATCGGTCTGGTGCTCGTCGCGGTGCTCGCCCTGGCCGGCGGGCTCGGCTTCTGGGCCCTCGCGAAGCGCAAGCCGATCTCGCAACGGGACATGACCGACGAACCGACCGAGCGGGCAGAACCGCAGCCGACCGGCACGAGCAACTGACCGGCACGACGGACCGAGGGGAACGACCATGGACATCGACTTCACCAGCATCGCCACGGTCGCCGGCGTCGGCTTCGTGGCCGCCGTGGGCATCGTGCTCGTCTACACGCTCGGCCTGCGGCTGCTCGGCACCGGGCAACCGGTCGACGCGGGTGGCGAGCGCACGCAGTACTCCGACGAGGGTCCGCGCTCCGGGCACACCCCGCCGGTGGCCCTGGCGGGCGCCGTCCTGTGCTTCGCGGTGTGCGTCGCCGCCGTGCTCGCCGGCATCTGGCTGACGATCCCCCAGTTCCACTGAGACCGGAACGGCGGGACCGGGACCGCGAGACCGGTCCGGCGGGACCGGCCCGGCAGGGCCGCTGACGGACGGGAGGACCGGACCGGCGTCAGTGCGCGCTGTAGCCGCCGTCGACCAGGTGGTAGCTGCCGCTGATGAACGACGCGCGGTCACCCAGCAGGAACAGCACGAGCGCGGCGACCTCGGCGTCGGTGCCCAGGCGCCCCGCGGCGTGCTGCGCCTCGAGCCCGGCGAGCTCGTCGGCACTCAGTGAGGCGCGGACGAGCGGCGTGTCGATGAACCCGGGGCCCACGGCGTTCGTGCGGACCCCCTGGGCGGTGTACTCGAGCGCGGCGACCTTGGTCAGCCCGACCAGCGCGTGCTTCGCGGCCACGTAGGCGGCGTTGTTCGCGATGCCGACCGAGCCGAGCACCGACGACATGTTGACGATCGCGCCGCCGCCGGCAGCCAGGATCGCGGGGATCTCGTACCGCAGCCCGTAGAAGACGCCGTCCAGGTCCACCGCGCGGACGCGGTCCCACGCGGCGACGTCGTACTCGCCGATCGGCTGCGGGGCGGCACCGATGCCGGCGTTGTTCACGGCGAGGTGCAGCGCGCCGTACGTGTCGACCGCGAACCGCACCATGCGCTCGTTGTCGGCGGCCACCGCGGAGTTCGCCTCGAACGCGCTGGCGGTCCCGCCGGCCGCGGTGATCTCGGACGCGACGCGCTCCGCGGCGTCCAACTTGATGTCGGTGACGACGACGCTCGCGCCCGCGGCGGCGAGCTCCTTCGCGACGGACTCGCCGATGCCGCTGCCGCCACCGGTGACGACGGCGACCTTGCCCTCGAACTCGGACATGTTCCTCCTGCTCTCTGGACAACACCTGTTGCCCAGTTCGAGCGTACACCGGCAAACCAGTTCGTTCGCTGAACTAATGAGGTAGGCTGACGACCGATGCCCGACGTCACCGACCTCCGGATCGCGGTGAACCGGTTGTCCCGGACGCTCCGTGCGCAGACGGCCGACTCGAGCGTCACCGACGCCCAGTTCTCCGCCCTCGCCCGGCTGCACCGCGACGGTGCCATGACCCTGGCCGACCTGAGCCGGCAGGACGGCGTCACCCCGCCGTCGATGACGAAGACGGTCGCGGTCCTGCTCGAGCGCGGGCTCGTCTCGAAGTGCGAGCACGGCGACGACCGCCGCAAGGTGCTCATCGGCGCCACCCCGGCCGGAGCGGCCTTCGTCGAGGAGACCCGGCGCCGCCGGGACGACTGGCTCACCCCGCGGCTCGCCGCCCTGACCGCCGACGAACGGACCACGCTCGCCGACGCGACCGGGATCCTGAGGAGGCTCGCCCAGCAGTGACCGCCATGTTCCGCTCCCTCGCCGGCCGCAACTACCGGATCTGGTTCGCCGGCGCCCTGGTGTCCAACGTCGGCACCTGGATGCAGCGCACCGCCCAGGACTGGATCGTCCTGACGCAGCTCTCCGACGACGACGCCGTCGCGGTCGGCGTCACCATGGCGCTGCAGTTCGGGCCGCAGCTGCTGCTCCTGCCGCTCACCGGCCTGGTCGCCGATCGGTTCGACCGCCGCCGGACGCTCATGGTCACGCAGGGTCTCATGGGACTGCTCGGTCTCGGCCTGGGCGTCATGGTGCTCACCCACACCGCGACGCTCCTGTCGCTCTACGGCTTCGCCCTCGCACTTGGGGTGGTCGCCGCCTTCGACGCCCCGGTCCGCCAGGCGTTCGTCTCCGACGTGGTGCAGGGCGACGACGTCGCGAACGCGGTGGCCCTCAACTCCGCGTCGTTCAACGCGGCGCGGCTCATCGGACCCGCCGTCGCCGGGGTGCTCATCGCGGCGATCGGCTCCGGGTGGGTGTTCGTGATCAACGCCGGGTCGTTCCTGGCCGTCCTGCTCGCGCTCCGTTCCGTCGACCCCGAGCGGCTCGCCGAACGGGTCCGGGCCGGCCGCGGCAGGGGGCAGGTCATCGCGGGCTTCCGGTACGTCCGGACCCGCCCGGACATCATCGTGGTGCTCTGCATGGTCTTCGTCGTCGGCACGTTCGGCGTGAACTTCCCGATCTTCACCTCGACGATGGCGCGGGTCGAGTTCCACCAGGGCGCCGGCGAGTTCGGCCTGCTCAATTCCGTGATGGCGATCGGTTCGGTGCTCGGGGCCCTGCTCTCCGCCCGGCGGGAACGCCCCCGGATGCGCACCCTGGTGGCCGCCGCCGGCGCGTTCGGGCTCGCCTGCACGGCCGCCGCGCTCGCCCCGACCTACTGGACCTTCGCGGTCGTCCTCGTGTTCGTCGGCCTGGCCTCGCTCACCTTCATGACCACCGCGAACGCCCTGGTGCAGACCACGACCGCGCCCGCGATGCGCGGCCGGGTGATGGCGCTGTACATGGCGATCTTCGCCGGCGGCACCCCGATCGGCGCCCCGCTCGTCGGAGCGGTCGCCGACGCCTCCGGCCCCCGCTGGGCGATCGTCGTCGGCGCCGCCTCGGGCTTCGTCGCGCTCGCCATCGCGCTCGTGTGGCTGGTCCGGCACGAACGACTGCGGCTGCGGTACGACGCCGACGCACCCCTGCACCTCGCGGTCACGCACGCGGTGCCGGTGGTCGGCGGTCGCGCCGCGCTCCGCCGCGAGCTGCACCGCGACGAAACGCTGGCCGACCGGTCCAGCGGCGTCTGACGGTCACCGTCCCACCCACCGGACAGGAGGCGCGACACCACGCCGCCACGGGCCTCCCGTCCGTCCCCGCCACCGCCCAGGGCGGACCGGTCGCGTCAGAGCACGGGGGCGGCGGTGGAGAAGACGCGCTCGTCGAGCGCCGACGCGACGCGGTCGGCGGCGGCCGCGACGCGGTCGCCGACCGCGCCGACCGCGCCGAGCGCCTCCTCACGGGGCAGCGCGTCGAGCGCGGCGCGCACCTCGGCGAAGTCGCCGACCTCGTCCGCGACGCAGGCCGGAGCGACGTCCGCCAGGCACTCGGCGGCGCGGTGCACGGTGTACCGCAGCGACCGTGGGCTGTGCTCGTCGAGGAGCAGGAACGCCGCGGCGTCCGCCGGGACCGGTGCGTGGTCGCGACCGCGCAGGAACGCCTCGCCCGCGCCACAGGCCCGGAGCGCCGCGCTCCACGACGTCACCACGTCGGGTTCGAGCAACCGCGACGCCAGGAGCCGGGCCGTCGAGGCGCAGCGGGTCAGTGCACGGCCGAGCGCGAAGAACTCCCACACCTCATCGCGACTGGCGTCACCCTCGACCACGCCGATGGCCAGGGCGCTGCGCTCCCGCGCCCACCCGAGGAACTCGTGCGCGCGGTCCGGCGCGATCTTGCGCGGCATCCGCGACCGGGTGACGTCGAGGCAGTCCCAGAGCTCGCTCGACACGACCTCGCGGGCACGGCGGGCGTGGTCTCGGGCGACGCCCACCGCCGCGGCGATCGAGGCCGGCTCGTGCCGGTCGAGTGCCAGGGCGTCGATCGTCGCGGTGCGGTCGGCGTCGCGCGCCGGTCCGGCCGTCCCGACCACGCTGCGGAGTTCCGCGGCGACCAGCCGGTCGTCGTCGACGGTGCCGGGTTCGCGGCGGGCGACGTAGACGTCCAGCAGCCGGGCGACGACGTCGGTGCGCTCGACCGCGCTCCCCACGTGGAAGACGTTCCCCGCCAGGCGACTCAGCACGGCTGCTCCTGCATGCCGTGAACCTAACGAGCCGGCGTTGCCGCGGTGTTACGGAACCGCGTCACGGGTGTTGCGGTGTCCTGACTCCGCACTCGCTAGACAATCTAACTAGAGCGTCTAGCATTGATCCCATGACGTCCGAGGTGATGACCAGCACCGCGGGGTACTGGTACGAGGACCCGGCGGTCTCCGCCATGGACGTCCTCAACGCCCTCCGGCGCTACCGCGCGGCCGAGAGTGCCGCACAGCGTCGCGCTCGCGAGGCGCTCGGCATCGGCGAGAACGCACTCCTCGCACTGCGCGTCCTGATCGAGGCCGGACACGAGGACCGCACCGTCAACGCGAAGGACCTGGCCGAGCGACTCGAGATCACCGCGGCGTCGACGTCCGCGCTCGTCGACCGGCTCGTCCGCAGCGGGCACGTCGAGCGACACCCCGACCCCTCCGACCGCCGCGGCGTCATCCTGACCGCCACCGGCAGGTCGATGCGGCACGCACTGCGCGTCATCGAGGAACTCGACACCCGAGCGCTCGAGGTCACCGAACACCTGCCGGCCGACGACATGGCGGTGGTCGTGGAGTTCCTCGACGAGATGGTCCGGGTCGTGGACGACGTCGACGTGCACCCGGACGAGTCACCCGGCGCGTAGCCTGGCCCCCATGGACCCTCGCGGCACACACCACCCCGAGGACGACATGCCCTTCGCCGAACTCGACTCCCGGGCACGTGCCGACGCCGCGCTCCGTCGCATCCAGGGTGGTGCCGACCCCGCTCGCGAGGCCTTCGAGCTCGCGAACACGATGAACGACGAGACCGTGGGGCGACTCACGAAGCGCCTGCGTCGGCTGTTCCGCCGCGACTGAGGGCCGACCACCCGTCAGAAGGCGGTGCCCACCGCCGCGATGTCGTCGGCACCGTGGCCCGCGGCGCTGGCGTCGGCGTAGACCCGGTCGAGTGCCTCGAGCAGGGTCGTCGAGACGCCGGCAGTCCGAGCGGCGTCGGTGATGAGCCCGATGTCCTTGCGCAACCCGTCGAGCGCGAACTGCGCGGGGAACGTGCGCGCGATCATCGCCGCGCCCTTCGTGTGGGCGTAGGCGGAGTCACTCGCGCTCCCCTCGATGGCCTGCAGGAAGAGGTCGGGATCCAGGCCGAGCGCCGCCGCGATGGCGAGGGACTGGCCGGTGGCGGCGGTGATCGAGGCGATCCAGGCGTTCGCCGCGAGCTTCAGGGCCGTGCCGTCACCGACGTGGTCGCCCGCGCGCACGGTCTTCGCGCCGACGGCGTCGAGCACCGGCGTGACGCGGTCCAGCAGCTCGCCCGGTCCGGCCGCGAGCATCGTCGGCTTCCCCTGCTCGGCGGGGGCCTTCGTACCGAGCATCATCGCCTCGACCAGCGTGATGCCGTGCTGCTCGGCGAGCTGGACGACGGTGGCGGTGCCGTCGACCCCGATCGTGGAGGCCTGCACCCACACGCTGTCGCTCGGCGCCGCACCGGCGGCCCGCTCGAGCACGTCGACCACCGCGTCGGTGTCGAACAGGGTGAGCAGGACCACCTCGGCGCGCTCGACGGCGTCGGCCGGACTGGTGGCGACGGTCGCGCCGCGGTCGGCGAGCGGCGCGGCCCGGTCGGCGCTCCGGTTCCAGACGGTGACCTCGTGCCCCTCGCGCAGCAGTGACCCCGCCACTCCGGCACCCATCGCACCCGTCCCCAACACCGTGACCCGCACGTCTGCTCCGTCCCGCCGCGACACCGTGCCGTGGCGCCCTCGACGCTACGCCGGACGGCGCGGTCGACGCCCGGCCCCGGTCCGGGGCTGCTGCGGGCGGCGGGCTGCCGCGGGTACCGGGGCCGTCGGGGCGCCGGGGCTGCTGCGTCGGCTCAGGCGCGGGTGTTCAGAGGAGTCCGCGCCCCCGCAGCCATGCGGCGGGATCGACGGGCACGCCGGCGACGACGACCTCGAAGTGCAGGTGGGGCCCGGTCGAGACGCCGGTGTCACCGACCGCCCCGATGCCCTGCCCGGCCGCGACGACCTGGCCGGGCCGGACGGCGATGACGGACAGGTGTCCGTACCGGGTCTGGACACCGTCGGCATGCTGCACGAGCACCTGGTTGCCGTACCCGCCGAGCGGTCCGGCCGAGACGACCCGACCGGGCAACGACGCGACGACGGGCGTACCGGCGGACGCGGCGAAGTCGATGCCCCGGTGGTCCGACGAGCACGCGGCGCACCCGGCCACGCGACGCGGTCCGAAGCCGCCGGCATCGGGCACCGGACCGACGGTGGGTCGTGCGGCGGTGGCGGCCGACCCGGGGTGCGGCGCTCCGAGCGCTCGGGCACCGGCGCCGACCGTGAAGCCGTCACGGTGGACCGCGGTGCGACCCGTGCCCTCGGCCACGAAGGACTGCGACCCGGTCGGCTGCGACGCCGACACGGACGGGGCGGCGACGGCGGACTGCGGTGACGCCACCGACACGACGAGGCAGGTGACGACCGAGGCGGCCGCGGTCGGCAGGGTCCGGAGCGCCGGCCCGCGGAAGAACGAGACGTGCTCGCGGGGGTGGCGCCCGGCGGCCGGTGCCACTGCGACGGACGGATCCGGAGTGGCGGGAGCCGGGTGGTCGGAGCCGGGGTGGTGGGAGCCGGGGTGACGGGAGGGGACACCGCCACCCCGGCGGCTCGGTGAGCGTCGCGTCGCGCTCCGTGTCGTGCACGGCGCTGCGAGGACGCTGCTGATCGGTTCGCGGACCGCCGCTCGGCGCCGCGGGGGCGCAACGTCGGAGCGTCTGCGATGGGGTGCATCGTGCGCGCGACCGCCCGGTCAGGCGCGGACGACGCCGTCGCGGGCGATGCGGTCGAGCTCCTCGACCACGGCGTCGACGACCGCGCGGGTGATGGCGTCGGCGACGGTCTCGACGAGCTCGCGGTGCTCGGGTCGGACGGCGAGCCCGGCCGCGCCGGCCGCGGCGACACGCACCGGGATGTCGTCGATGGCCGCGACGAGTGCGGCGGGGACGAGGGCGGAGTCACCGGAGCGGACGGGTGCCGTCATCGGTGAGGTGGGGGCGGGGGTGTCGACGGCGCGCGCCGGCGCAGCGGTGGCGTCGCCCCGCTCGCGGCGCTGGGCGATGGAGTCGAAGAGCGGGGTGGAGGACATGCTGCTGACCGTCCGATCTGGGTTCGGGGTGCGGGACGTTCTCGGGCGTCCCGCGCGGGAGGGGTGCCGGCGGCACGCCCTCATTCAACCACCGGTATTCCAGATGTGCAATAGTGCGTGTCGGCTCGTCAGTCCGGGTCGACGGCCGCCGCGGTCGGGTCGTCCGGCTGGAGCACGCGACGGACGCGCTCGACGATCGTGGCCGCGGGCGGGTTGTTGTAGGCGTTGGCCGGCTCCTGCCCGCTGAGCTCCTGGATCGCCGCCATCACCGCGTCGGTCGCGTGTCGGCGCGCTCGGCCGGACGACGCCTCGCCGAAGCCGGACAGGTCGAGCGGCGTGCCGAACTCGATGGTCACCCGGGCGAGCTTCGGGAAGCGCGAGCCCACGGGCTGCACGTCCTCGGTGCCGGTCAGGGCGACGGGCACGACGGGAGCGCCGCTCGTCAGCGCGAGCCAGGCGACACCCGTGCGGCCCTTGTAGATCCGTCCGTCGAGGGACCGCGTGCCCTCGGGGTAGATGGCGAAGGCCTCGCCGGCCTGCAGTCGAGCCAGTCCGAGGTCGAGGGCCTGCTGGGCGGCGGACCCGGCACCGCGTTCGACGCCGATGGCACCGATGCCGCCGAAGAACGCCCGGGACACCGCGCCGCGGAACCCCGTTCCCGTGAAGTACTCCTGCTTCGCCAGGAACGACACCTTGCGCGGGGCCATCAGCGTGATCGCCGGCGAGTCGATGAACGAGCGGTGGTTGCTCGCCAGGATCACCGGGCCGCGCTTCGGCACGTTCCGCCGCCCGACGATCTTCGGACGCCACAGCAACCGGGCGAGCGGGGTCACCACGGCGCGGCTCAGCGCGGTGGTGAACTTCGTCGAACCGGACACCGGACCTCCTCGTGGTGGCGAGCTTCCGAGTGTAATCAGGCGCCGGACGACTGCATGCCGCTGACGGCATGCAGCAGGAGACGCGGTCAGTCGGCCTGCGCGACCACGTCGAGCACCGCGCGGCCGTAGCGTTCGAGCTTCGCGGCACCCACCCCGGAGATCTCGCCGAGCTGGTCGACGTCTGCTGGTCGGACGGCGGCGATGCCCCGCAGTGTCGCGTCGTTGAACACCACGTACGCGGGGACGCCCTGCTCGCGGGCCTCGGCCGCACGCCAGGCGCGCAGGGACTCGAACAGGCCGACGGCTTCCTGCGGCATGTCGGTGACCACGGTGCGTCGGCTGCTGCGTCCGGCCCGCGGTGCCTTGACCGGGTCCCGCCGCATGCGCACCTGCACGGTGCCCTTGAGGACGTCGGCGCTGGTGGGACTGAGGACGACCGTGCCGAAGCCGTCGCCCGAGACCGCCGCGTAGCCCTGGGCGAGGACCTGCCGGGCGACCGCGCGCCACTCCCCCTCGGACAGCTCGGTGCCGATGCCGAAGGTCGCCAGCGTGTCGTGCTGCAGCTCCTGCACGCGGGGCGAGCGCTTGCCGATCAGGATGTCGACGAGGTGCGAGACGCCGTACCGCTGGCCGCGCTCACGGTCGAGCCGGACGACGGTGGACAGGAACTTCTGCGCGGGCACGGTGCCGTCCCACGACTCCGGCGGCGCGATGCAGGTGTCGCAGTTGCCGCACGCGGTGCTCTCCTGCCCGAAGTACGCGAGCAGGCGGACGCGGCGGCACTCGATCGTCTCGCACAGGCTGAGCATGGCGTCGAGGTGGGCGCTGAGCTGCCGACGGTGTGCGGCGTCGCCCTCGGACTGGTCGATCATCCGGCGCTGCTGCACGACGTCGTTGAGCCCGTACGCCAACCAGGCCGTGGAGGGCAGCCCGTCACGACCGGCGCGACCGGTCTCCTGGTAGTAGCCCTCGACCGACTTCGGCAGGTCCAGGTGGGCCACGAACCGCACGTCGGGCTTGTCGATGCCCATGCCGAACGCGATCGTCGCGACCATCACCACGCCGTCCTCGCGCAGGAACCTCGACTGGTTGCGGGCACGCACCCGGGCGTCGAGACCCGCGTGGTAGGGCAGGGCGTCGATCCCCTGCTCGGCCAGCGCGGTCGCGGTGCGCTCGACCGAGTTGCGGGACAGGCAGTAGACGATGCCGGCGTCACCGCTGTGCTCGGTGCGGATGAAGGTGAGCAGCTGCTGCAGCGCGCCGGTCTTCGGCTCGATGCGGTACTGGATGTTCGGCCGGTCGAAGTCGGCGACGAAGTGCGCGGCGTCGTCGAGGCCGAGCCGGGCGGAGATCTCGCGGTGGGTCTGCGGCGTCGCGGTGGCGGTCAGCGCGATGCGCGGCACGGTGGGCCAGCGCTCGTGCAGGATGCTCAGCTCGAGGTAGTCCGGCCGGAAGTCGTGGCCCCACTGGGCGACGCAGTGTGCCTCGTCGATGGCGAACAGTGCGACCCGCGCGCGGTCCAGCAGCGCCCGGGTGCTCTCGAGCCGCAGGCGCTCCGGCGCGAGGTAGAGCATGTCGACCTCGCCCTGCACGATCGCGCGCTCGACCCGGGCGCGCTCGTCCGGGCCCTGCGTGGAGTTGAGGAAGGCGGCGCGCACGCCGTTCGCCGCGAGGGCGTCGACCTGGTCCTGCATGAGGGCGATGAGCGGTGACACGACCACCCCGACGCCGTCGCGCACGAGGGCGGGCACCTGGTAGCACAGTGACTTGCCACCGCCGGTGGGCATGAGCACGAGGGCGTCACCACCGCCGACCACCTGGTCGATGATGGACGCCTGCTCGCCGCGGAAGGCGTCGTACCCCCACACCCGGTGCAGCACGTCGAGCGCGGCAGCACGGGGTGCGGACACGGCAGCGCGAGCAGACACGACGGCGGGCGCGGGCGTGGTGCTCATGCCACGAGCCTACGGGCGACCGGCGACACCCACCGAACCGTCCACAGCCGGGGCTAGCGCGCCTCGCCGGGGTCGGCGCCGTCCGTGCCGGGCTCGGCGCCGTCCGTGCCGGGCTCGGCACGGTGGTCGGAGCGGGCCACGTCGTCGGCGCGGGCCGGCGTGGTCGCCCAGCCCGTGCCTCCCGGGCGGGTCCAGCGGACGCCGCCCGCCCAGGCCGGGACCACACCGCGGAACCGAGGTGCCTCGTGCCCGGCGAACCGGCGGTCCAGCCCCCGCCACCACGCCAGGAACTCGACCATGGCCCAGAACGCGAGCGACGTGCCGAGCGTGACCAGCCAGCCCTGCCACGTGCCGTTCGCGTCGGACGAGGTCAGGTCGATCCGCGACCAGCCGGGCGCCTGCAGCACGAAGATCATGATGTTGTTGAAGGCGTGCTGCAGGACCGTGGCCTCGAGCCCGCCGGTCCGGAGGACGATGATCGCCGCGATCAGGCCGAACGAGCCGACGTCGAGGATGCCCCAGACGTTGTAGCCGTTCGGGATGTGCAGCACCGCGAACACGACCGTCGAGACCACCACGGCGATGATCGTGCCGGTGCGACGCGGGATCCACGACGCGATCGTCTGCATCAGGAACCCACGGAAGATGTACTCCTCGGCCGCGCCCTGGAACGGGACGAGCAGCACCACGAGGACGATCGTCAGGGTCAGCGTGCCGAGGGAGACGGTCGACTGGCCGATCACGTCGTGGTTCCAGGCCAGGCCCCCGTCGACGGTGAGCATGCCGCTCCCCTGCCACCAGAACATGAACGCGGCGATGACGAGCGTCGGCAGCAGGCACCACGCCGTCCAGGCCCAGCGCACCCGGAAGCGCGTCGACGACAGGATGCCCGCCGGTCCGACGCGCGCGATCTTGACGGCGAGCAGGATGCCCGGCAGCAGGACCACGAGCGACACGAGCGACATCGACAGCAGGACGGGGTCCGTCGGGTCGAGCGCACCGCGTGCCAGGTCGTTCTGCAGCTCGACGAGCCCCTCGGCGCCCTGTGCCCGGAGGATCGGCACGAAGTACGCGATCGCGATGACGATCTGCGACACGAGGTACCACCCCGCCAGGAACGCGACGGCGACGAGCGGCCGCCACCACCTCCAGCGCGCGTCGATCCGGGGCAGGCGCTGGTAGGGAACACTCACGCGACGCAGGCTACCGGGCCGGGCAGGATGGGAGCCGTGCTCACCGTCCTGTTCGGCCTGTCCGGCGCGGTCGTCTACGGGTTCGCGGACTTCCTCGGCGGGCTCGCGTCGCGCCGGGTCCGACCGGTCACCGTCGCCGCGGTGGCGGCGGCCGTCGGCATCGTGCCGCTGCTGGTCGGACTCGCGGTGCTCGGCGGTGTGCCCTCGTGGACCGGCACGCTGTGGGGTGCGGTCGCCGGGGTCTCCGGCGGGATCGGCGTGCTCCTGCTCTACGCGGCGCTCGCGATCGGCCCGATGAGCGTGCTCTCCCCCGTCACCGCCGTCTTCGCCGCCGTGGTGCCGGTCGTCGTCGCGCTGCTCCGCGGCACGGTGCTGTCCCCGCTGGCGACGGGCGCGCTGGTCGTGGCGGTCGTCGCCGTGGTGCTGGTCGCGGTCGTGCGGGACGCCTCGGGCGCGCGGCTCACCGCACGCGGGGTCGTCGCCGCTGCCGTCGCGGGGTGCGGCTTCGGCGGGATCGTGCTCGCGTACGACATGACGCCGGGCGGCTCGGGCATCGCCCCGCTGGTGGTCGCGCGGGTGCTGCAGGCGGTGCTGCTGGGTGCGGCGGCCCTCGTCGTCGTGCTCCGGACGGGAGGCCCGGTGTCCGGCCCGACGTCGGCCCGCCCCGACGGGGTTGCCGCGGCTCCCGGGCGTCGGTCGGGTCGCGCACGGAGCCTGCGGCTGCTGGTCACGGTGGCCGCGTGCGGCGTCCTCGACGCGATGGCGAACGTGTGCATCCAGGCGGCCCTGCACAGCGGCGACGACCCCGCGACCCTGCCCGTCGTGAGCGTCCTGAACGCGCTGTACCCGATCGGCACCGTGGTGCTGGCCGGGATCGTGCTGCGGGAGCGGTTGACCGGGCAGCAGTGGACCGGCATCGTGCTGGCCTTCGTCGCGTCGGTGACCCTGGCGCTCGTGTGATCGAGAGCCGTGGCTGCGGGCGTCAGGCGTCGGGGATGAGCCGCTTGCCGAGCGACACCGTGTCGTCGTCGGTGTAGCCGAGCGACTCGTAGAACCCGATCACCCGCTCGTTGCCGGCCCGCACCTGCAGGTTCAGCTTCGGGCAGCCGAGGGCGGTCAGGCGTCGTTCGAACTCCGCCATCATCAGCCGGCCCAGCCCGGACCCCTGCAGCTCCGGCTGCACCGCCAGGTAGTTCACCCAGCCGCGGTGCCCGTCGTACCCGGCCATGCCCGCGCCGACGACTGCGTCCGTCCCGACCGCCCCGGCGACCAGGAACAGGTCGGGTTGCACCGTGCGCTTGCGGGCGATGTCGCGCCGCGGGTCGTTCCACGGGCGGACCAGGCCGCACCGTTCCCAGAGGGCGACGACGGCGTCGGTGTCCTCGCTGCGGAAGGGTCGGGTCCAGAACTCCATGCGCACCACGCTAACGGGGGTGGGGAGAACGTCGTCACCGTCCCGTCGACGTGGTCTGATAGACCTGTCCGACCAGCCAGACGATCAGGAGCCCCGTGACCGCACACGACAGCGTCCCGACGCGCCGCAGCGCACGTGCCGACGCCGCCGGATCGCGATCGCGTCGCGCTCCCCGTCGACGGCAGACCGTGGGCGGTGCCCTGGTGTCGCTCCTGGCCGAGCTGCTCATCATCGCCGGCGCCGGCACCGGGCTGTACGTCGTGTGGACCGCGTGGTGGACCGACGTGGTCGCGGTCAACGAGCAGACGAAGCTGGTGGACGGGCTCGACCGGATCACCCCGCCCGACACCGACGGCACCGAGCACCGCGGCACCGCTCCCGTGCTCGACGAGCCGCCGGGCACGTCGACCGTGTTCGGCTCGATGCAGATCCCCCGCTTCGGTGCCGACTACGACCGCCCCATCGGCGAGGGCACCGACCGCGAGCAGGTGCTCAACACGATCGGGCTCGGCCACTACCGGGACACCGCGATGCCCGGCGCCCCCGGCAACTTCGCCGTCGCTGGGCACCGGGTGACCTACGGCAAGCCGCTCAACCAGATCGCGGAGCTGCAGGAGGGCGACCCGGTCGTGGTCCGGATCACGGACGCGAAGACGAAGTTCGACGTCTGGTACGTCTACCGGGTCACCGACAGCCAGATCGTCACGCCCGACAAGATCGAGACGATCGCGCCGGTGCCGAACGAGCCCGGCGTCGAACCCACCGCGAAGGACCGCTGGCTGACCCTCACCGCCTGCCACCCGATGTGGTCCGCCGCGGAACGCTTCGTGACGCACGCGAAGCTCGACTACTGGATGCCCGCGTCCGAGGGCACCCCCAAGGAACTCTCGGAGACCGCCAAGTGATCTTCCCCCTGGTCTGGCGTCTGCTGCCCGGTCCCACCGCGCTCAAGGTGCTCGAGCTGCTCGTGCTCCTGGCCGCCGTCGTCTTCGTGCTGTTCCAGTGGGTCTTCCCGTGGATCGCGGCCGACATCCTGCCGCCGCCCGACGGCACGGTGGAGTCGACGCCGACCTCGTAGGCCCGGTCTCCGGTCGGCCGGGCGCGACGACGTCCGCGCTCAGACCGTCGTCGTGACGCGCGAGCCGCCCGACGCGGTCCGCCGCACGGCGATCCGCTCGGGGATCCGCTGCTTGAGCTCCTCGACGTGGCTGACGATGCCGACCTGTCGGCCACCGGCGGTCAGACGGGACAACTGCCCGATCACGTCGTCCAGCGTCTCCGGGTCGAGGGTGCCGAAGCCCTCGTCGACGAAGAGCGTGCCGAGCGAGACGCCGCCCGCCTCGGCCTGCACGACGTCGGCCAGGCCGAGCGCCAGGCACAGCGACACGGTGAAGGTCTCGCCGCCGGACAGGCTGCGGGGGTCTCGGACGGTGTCGGTCGTGTGGTCGTGCACGGCGAGCGCCAGACCCGTCCGCCGCGCCCGCGAGCCGGACTCGCGCTCGTCGGAGGTCTCGAGCGTGAAGCGACCGGCGAGCATGCCGCGCAACCGGTCGTTCGCCGCGGCGACGACGTCCTCGAAGCGGCGCATGAGCACGTAGGTGCCGAGGGTGATGCCCGTGGGGTTGACCGATCCCACGCCGTTCGCGACGTCGGCGAGGCGGACGATCGCGCGGCTGCGTGCCGAGGTCTCCTGCCGGGCACGGACGGTGCGGTCGACCTCGGCCGCGCACTGCTCCACGGCCTCGGCGCGGTGCGCTGCGGTCACCGCGAGTCGGGTGGCCTCGTCGAGCGCGGCGGCCGTGCGGACCCGATCGGCCTGCGCCGCCGGCAGGTCGAGCTGCTCCGCGTCGTCGCCGGCCGCCGCGACCACCGCCGGGTCGTCGAGCCCCGCCTGCACGACGGCCCGCTCGGCCTCGGCCGTGCTGATCCGTGCACGGAGCCCGGCGACCACGTCCGCCTCGAGCACGCCGGCCCGGGCCGCTGCGACGTCGGTGAAGCCCTGCTCGTCGAGGACGCGGTCGACCTCGGCGCGCCGCTCGTCACGGGCACGCGCTGCCGCCGTCGCCCGGTCGTCCGCCTCGGCGACGGCGCGGTGGACGGTCAGCCGCTCGTCGAGGGCCTCGACAGCGGCACGGAGCGAGGTCGGGCGGTCGTCGAGCTGCGCGGCGAGCCGGTCCACGGCGTCGTGCACCGTCCGGAGGTCGGCGTCGAGCCGCTCGGCATCGGACACCGCCGACGAGGCGAGCACGGTGCGCCGAGCGTCGAGGTCGTTCCGGTCACGCTCGAGGGCCCGGGTGGCGGCGTCGTGCTCGGACCGCTGCCGTTCGAGCCGCAGGACGAGTGCGGCGGCGTCGTGCGCGGCACGGACCCGGTCGTCGGCTGCGGCGGCCATGGCCTCGAGGGCAGGGGCGTCGAGGTCGCCGATGACGCCCACCAGCCGCTCGTGCTCGGCACGCTCGACCGCCAGGTCCGTGGCGGCGTCGGCGAGGTCCTGGTCGGCCCGTCGGCTGGCGTCGGCGGCGGCCTCGACCGCGTCGATGGAGGGGTGGTCGTCCTGGGGGGTCGCCACCGACGGGTGGGACGTCGCACCGCACACCGGGCACGGGTCGCCCGGCCCGAGGGCGGCGCCGAGTTCCCCGGCCAGCCCGGCGATGCGACGCTCGCGCAGCGACCGTTCGGTCTCGAGTGCCCGGGTCGCGACGTGCCGGGCACCGGCCACGGCACGCTCCGCGACGACGACGCGCTCCGCCGATCGGTCGCGGGCGACGAGGTCGGCGCGGAGCGACTGCACGCGACGGACCTCGTGCGCCGCGGCGTCGGTATCGGCCGCCGTGACCGATGCGGCGCGGGCGTCCTCGACGATGCGGGCCCGCTCGGTCGGTCGGGCCTCCAGGGCGGCATCGAGCAGGCCGAGGTCGGCGGTCAGTCGCTCGGCGGTCGCCGTGGCCTCGGCGACGGCGGCGCGGCGGGCGGCGGCGCCGTCCTCGACCGCGACCAGGTGCCGCACGGCGGACAGGTCGTCGGCCAGGGTGTCCCGACGCCGGAGCACCTCGGCCGCGTCGACGCCGACCAGGCCGTGCCCGCGACGGAGGTCGGCGGCGGCCGACGAGGTGGTGTCGACGCGGGCGGCGGCGGCGTCGAGGCCGTCGGCCACCACGGCGACGCGGGCGGCGCGCTCGGCCGTCGCGACCGCGGTCCGCGCGGCCTCGATCGCCGGTGCGTCCGCGTCGAGGGCGGCCCGTCGCTGCAGCAGCACCGCCCGTCGTTCGCGTGCGGCGGCCCGGGTGGTCACCGACCGCTCGTGCTCGGCGGCGGCGGTGGCGACGGCCGCGGCGGTCGCGCGGTCGACCCCGGCGGCGTCGGCGTCGGCACGGACCGACGCCACCGTGGGCGGGACGACGAGCTCGTCGGCGTCCGGGAGCCCTGCGGCCTGCGCGAAGCGGGCCAGGGCGTCCCGCACGCGGTCGTCCGCACCGTCCACCTCGGCCTGCACCGCCCGGCGTCGTGCGGCGAGTTCGTCGGCGGTGCGGTCGTAGACCTGGGTGCCGAACAGCGACTGCAGGAGCTTGCGGCGGTCCTCGCCCGGCGAGCGCAGGAACCGGGCGAACTCGCCCTGGGGCAGCACCACGGTCTGCAGGAACTGCGCGCGGTCGAGGCCCACGATCCGGGCGATCTCGACACCGACCTCGGGGATACGGGACGACAGCGGCTCGCCGACGGCGTCGGTCGGCGACGCCAGGCGGAACAGCTGCGCGGACGCCTGCTGCTTCACCGTGCCGGTCCCCCGCTGCTTGGGCCGGTCGTACTGCGGGGTGCGTCGGACCCGGTACGTGCCCGCACCGGTCTCGAACACGAGGTCGACGAACGGCTCGACGGCCGGGTCGGCGTGCTGGCTGTGCAGGCGGTCGGAGCTGGCGTCGGCCCCCGCCAGGCCGCCGTACAGCGCGAACACGACGGCGTCGATGATGGTCGACTTGCCGGACCCGGTCGGCCCCTCGAGCAGGAACACCCCTGACGCGGCGAGCGCGGCGAAGTCGATGGTGACGAGCTCGGGGTAGGGCCCGATCGCGCGGAGCTCGAGTCGGTGCAGGTACATCAGCGGTCCCCGTCGCGCTGCAGGGCGAGCGCAGCGGCCTCGTACGCCTCGGTCAGGACGGACCGTTCGTCGTCGTCAGGTGCGCCACCGGTGGCGAAGGCGACGAAGTCGGCCGCGACCTCGACCGGGTCGGACGTCGCCGTCACGGCACGCGCCGCGGTCGTCGCGGGTCGGTCGGCGGGTTCGTGCGTGATCGCGAGGGCGTGCGGGAAGTGGTCCTTCACGCGGGCGTACATGCGCTCGGGGTGCACGGTGTCGGTCACCGCGACCCGCACCCACGCGTCGGCATCGGCGCGGAACGCCCCCGACTCGACGTCGTCGATGCTGCCGCGGACGTCGACGAGGCGGCGCGGCACCGGTGCGGGCACGAGTTCGACGGCGACCGTGCCGGCGGCGTCGAGGTCGACGAGGGTCACGGACTTGCGCTGGTGGCGTTCCCCGAACGAGAACGCGAGCGGCGACCCCGCGTAGCGCACGCGGTCGTCGGTGCCGACGCGCTGCGGCCCGTGCAGGTGCCCGAGCGCGACGTAGTCGAAGCCCGCGAAGACGGACTCCGCCACACGGTCGACCCCGCCGACGCGGATGTCCTGCTCGCTGTCGGTCGGGTCGGCGCCGCCGACGAAGGCGTGTGCGACGACGATGCTCCTGGTGCCGGGTCGCTCGTCGAGGTCAGCTCGGATGCGGTCGGTCGCCGCCTGGACCACCGCGTGGTGGGAACGCGCGAGGGGTTCGTCCGGCACGGCCGCGAGGGCGTGCCGGGTGAGGTCCGGGTGCAGGTACGGGATGCCGTACACCGCGACCGGACCGTCGGGGTCGTCGACGAGCACCGGTTCGCCGACGTGCAGCGGTTCCGTGAGGATGCGCACACGACGGCCCATCACCCCGGCACCGAAGCCGAGCCGTGCCGCCGAGTCGTGGTTGCCGGGCGTGAGCACGACCGTGGTGGTCTCGGCGAGCCGTTCGAGCACGAGGGACAGCATCCGGACGGCGTCGACCGGCGGGATCGCCCGGTCGTACACGTCGCCCGCGACGACGACCAGGTCGACGCCACGGTCGCGCACGAGGTCGACGAGCCAGTCCAGGAACGCCGCCTGGTGCTCGAGGAGGTCCGCACCGAGCAGCGTGCGGCCGAGGTGCCAGTCGCCGGTGTGCAGGATGCGCATGCGGCAACGGTAACGGCGGCCGCGGACATCCCCGGACACCCCGCGGCCGCCTGTGGAGGACTCAGGCGGTCACACAGCTCGCCGAGGCCAGGCCCAGCACCGAGGTGACCCGGATCTTGACCGTCGGCGTGCTCGTGGCGGTCCAGGTGTTGCCGAGGTTCGTGCGGAGGTTCAGCGTGTAGGTCGTCCCGAGGTTCAGGAGCCCGGCGCCGCCGTAGACCATGGAGCGGGCTCCGGGGGTCGTCGTCGTCGCCACCTGCGTCGTGCCGTTCATCAGGTCGAACGACGCTGGGACGGTCACGTTGTCGTAGGTCCAGGCGATCGTGACCGTGTTCGTGCCGGCCTGCGTGCACGTCAGGGTGGGGACGCCCGTCGCGGTGCCGGCGGTGAGGGTCGAGGGCCGTGCGACCGTGGTGCGTGACCACGGTGCCGCGTCGGCCTGCCCGGGCAGCAGGACGCCGGCCGCCGCGGCGAGGACGAGCACCGCGGCGCCCCCGCCGACGCGGCGCAGTCGGCGGACGCGACGCGCACGCCGACGGAGCCCGCGCCGGGTGAGGGCCGTGGGGACGGACGAGGTGCGCTCCGTGGCGGGGGTGGGCGGCGCCTCCTGGCCGTCGTCCGCACCACCGGCCGGACCGGCACCGGCGTCGTCGTCGGTGCCGTCGGTCTCGGTGTCCACGAGCCGCCGGAGCGACCCGTCGATCGTGCAGAGCGCGAGGACGGCCGTCAGGCCGAGGGCGAGCGCGACGAGCGGCGCCCACTGCCCCTGGCGGATCCAGACCACCGGCGTCCCGACGAACGGGATGCGCAGGAAGCCGATCCCGTGCACCGCCGAGCGCTCGAGCGGGGTGGAGTCCTGCTGCGGATTGGCGTCGCCCTTGGTCATCAGGGTGCCGCCGGGGCCGTCGTCCACGTACCGGTGCATGCGCAGGTGCCCCGGCTGGTCCGGGTCGTCGGCGAGCAGGATCTTGCCCGTGGTGATCTCGCCCGAGCCCACCGGACGTGAGACGACCACGTCGCCGGGGGTGATCCTCGGCTCCATCGACCCGGTCATCACGGTGGTGGGCTGCCAGCCGATCACCGCGGGTGCCGCCGCCCACAGTGCGAGGCCGAGCAGCGTCGCCACGACGCCCCGGGCGAGCGTGGCGACGACGACGCGCCCCCAGTCGACGGCGTCACGGACCGCGGCGTGCGGTGTGGGACCACCGTGCACTGCGAAGCTGCTCATGACTGCCTTCGACCAGGGGCGCGTTGCGGATCGGGACCGGACGGGACGGGTCGTCCCGTGCCCGGATCAGCTGTTCTGGGCCTCCCAGGTGAGGCCGAGGGATGCGGTGCCGCCCTGCACCGTGTTCGGGGCGGTGCTCGGGACGGTGTAGGTCACGCGGTAGACGCGCGACTCGGAGGCGGAACCGGTCGGGGCCCACGTGCCGACGCCGGAGGCGAAGTCGGTGGAGGCCGAGCCGAAGCCGGCGACGGTGCCGCTGTAGAGCGTGCCGCTGCTGGCGGCGGGGGTGAAGCCGGCGCAGGTGCCGAAGCCGCCGCCGGTGCCCTGCTCGACGGTGAGGGTGACGTTGGCGGCGAGGTCCTTGGTGGTCGACGCGTTGGTGCCGTACAGCTTGACGGTGGAGGGCAGCGAGCCGGTCGACGTCACGGTGATGCAGTTCGAGCCGGTCGAGCCGGGCTTCAGGCCGGTCGCGGTGAACAGCGCGGTGTTGTTGTCGTCGTCGGACAGGGCGACGCTGCCGGCGGTCCAGTTGCTCGTGGGGTTGACGGTGGTGGCGGAGAAGGCCGAGTACGAGGCCGTCGAGACGACGGCTCCGGAGGCGACGAGCGCGGCGGGGATGGCGATCCAGGCAGCGAGACGGGCAGCACGAGGGGTGACACGAGACATGGGTGTACTCCGTGAGGAAGAGATCTGATCGGTGGTCCGGCCGGGCCCGCGATGGTTGGTCGCGCTACGTGCCGAGGTGGTACGACGATCAAGCTACTTCGCCGTCGAGTGACCCACAAGATCGAGGACACCCCCCGTGTTGGGGGTATCTCAATCATTAAGATACTTGTTGACTGAAGTTCCCACCCCCACAGCGAGATGAGCACCCATGACGGACACCGACCAGGTCGTCCTGCCCGAGCACGGGCCCGCCGTCCCGCCCGCTCGGCTGGACACCGGCACACCCCCGGCACCGGTGTCGCCCGACGTCCCGGACCCCGAGGGCGACCTGCCCCGACTGCTCACCGCGTTCCGGGTGCTGCAGATGCAGCACGCCCGGGTCCTGCAGCACGAGAGCGCCACCCGCGGGTTGCACGCCACCGACACCCGGTTCGTGTTCCTCCTCCACTCCACCGGTGGTGCCGGGGTGACCCCGAAGCAGGCCGGCGAGTACCTCGAGCTCACCACGGGCGCGATGACGTCGCTGATCGACCGACTCGAGCGGCACGGGCACCTCGAACGCCGCCCGAACCCCGACGACCGGCGGAGCGTGCTCCTGCACCTCACGCCGTCGGGCAGCGCGGTCGCCCGGGAGATCGGCCAGGTCTACGCGGACGCCTTCCGGCAGGTCGTCGCGCCGGCGGACCGAGCCGTCGTCGCAGCCGCGTTCGAGGGGTTCGGCGACGCCCTGGACCGGCACCACAGCAGCGTCACCGGGTGACGACGGGTGTCGTGGCCCGCGCGTAGCGTGAGCGCCATGACCCCCTCAGAACTCCTCACCGAAGCGTTCTCCCGCATCCCCGAGACGGTCGAGCGGGCCGTCGACGGCCTGTCCGAGGACCAGCTCGCGGCACGACCGGCCACCGGGGCGAACACGCTGGCCTGGCTCGCGTGGCACATCGCCCGCGGGCAGGACGCCCAGATCGCGGACCTCGCCGGGTCCGAGCAGGTGTGGACCGCCGACGGCTGGTACGACCGGTTCGGCCTGCCGTTCCCGGCCGAGGCGCTCGGGTACGGCATGTCCCGTGAGGACGTCGGCCGGGTGCGCGCGTCGGCCGAGCTGCTCACCGGGTACCTGCGCGCGGTGCACGAGCGCACGGTCGCGTACCTCGGCACGCTCGGCCCGGAGGACCTCGACCCCGTCGTCGACGACGCGTGGGACCCGCCCGTGACGGCGGGCGCGCGGCTCGTCAGCATCCTCGACGACTGCACGCAGCACGCCGGCCAGGCCGGCTTCGTGCGCGGGCTGCTGTTCTTCAACCGATGACGCGCGCTCGCGCTGTCGCTTCGTGAGCAGGGATGGTCGGGTCGTCTCGATCCACCCGACCGTTCCTGCTCACCGTGTGACGGACGGGAGGCCCGGTACCAGCTGGTACCAGGCCTCCCGTCCGTCGTGCGGTCGCGACTACCGCGCGGCGAGCTCCGACACGATGCCGTCACCGGGTGCGGCCTGCACCAGGTCCGCCTCGATCTCCGCGCGCTCGAGGATGCCCTCGATCTTGCGGATGCGGCCGCGCGGGACGATCGTCACGACCGTGCCCTCCTTGCCGGCACGACCGGTGCGGCCGGAGCGGTGCATGTACGCCTTGTAGTCGTCCGGGGCGTCTGCCTGCACGACGAGCGAGACGTCGTCGACGTGGATGCCGCGGGCGGCGACGTCGGTGGCGACGAGCACGTTCACCCGGCCGCTGGTGAGCAGCTGCAGGTTGCGCGTGCGGCGCGACTGGTTCAGGTCACCGTGCAGCGAGGTCGCGCGGATGCCGGCGTCCTCGAACTGGTCTGCCAGGCGCTCGGCGTAGGCACGGGTCCGGGCGAAGACGATGGTCTTGCCGTCGCCGGCGACCAGCTCCTCGAGGACACGGTCCTTCTCGCGCTGCTCGACCACGAGCACACGGTGGTCGATGGTCGAGGACGCCTGGTCCTCCCCCGCGACCTCGTGCACGCTCGGCTCGTGCAGGAACTCCTCGACGAGCGCCGCGACCTGGGTGTCGAGCGTCGCGCTGAACAGGAGCTTCTGCGCGCGGTTGCCCTGCGGCGTGACCTCGGCCGTGGCGGAGAGGATCTCCTGCACCGGCTCGAGGAACCCGAGGTCGCACATGTGGTCGGCCTCGTCGAGCACGGAGATGATGACCTCGCTGAGGTCGAGCTTCCCCTTGTTCATCAGGTCCTGCACCCGACCGGGGGTGCCGACGATGATGTCGACGCCGCGCTCGAGCGCACCCTCCTGCCGGCCGTAGGGCACGCCGCCGTAGATCTGCGTCGTGAACAGGCCGACCGAGCGGGCGATGGGCTGCACGGTGCGGTCGATCTGCAGCGCGAGCTCACGGGTCGGCGCGAGGATGAGCGCACGCGGCGCGCGGCCCATCTTGCGCTTCGTGCCACCGCCGTGCTCCATGAGCTTCTCGACCAGGGGTGCGCCGAACGCGATGGTCTTGCCGGAGCCGGTGCGGCCGCGGCCGAGGACGTCCTTGCCCGCGAGCACGTCGGGGATCGTCGCCGCCTGGATCGGGAACGGGCTGCTGGCGCCGAGCTCCTGCAGCGCACGGGAGATGTTGCCGCCGATGCCGAGGTCGCCGAAGGTCACGCCCTCGACGTCGGCCGCGATCGTGGCCTCGGCCTGGAGCTTCTCGAGCTTGACGTCGTCGGCGGGCACGAAGGCCGTGCGCTCGGAGCGGGCCTCGCGCTCGGGGTCGCGGCGCGGGGCGCGGTCGTCGCGGTCGAACGAGCGACGCGGGGCACGGTCGTCACGGTCGAAGCGACGCGGAGCGCGGTCATCGCGGTCGAACGAGCGCCGCGGCGCACGGTCGTCACGGTCGAACCGACGCGGACGGTCGTCGTTGTCACGACGCGGAGCACGGTCATCACGGTCGAACCGACGCGGGGCACGGTCGTCTCGGTCGAACCGACGCGGACGGTCGTCGTTGTCACGACGCGGAGCACGGTCGTCACGGTCGAACCGACGCGGGGCACGGTCGTCACGGTCGAACCGACGCGGACGGTCGTCGTTGTCACGACGCGGAGCACGGTCGTCACGGTCGAACCGACGCGGGGCACGGTCGTCACGGTCGAACCGACGCGGACGGTCGTCGTTGTCACGACGGGGCGCGCGGTCGTCACGGTTGGAGCTGCGCGGCGCGCGGTCGTCACGGTCGAACCGGCGCGGGGCACGGTCGTCGCGGTTGAAGCCGCGACCACCACGGTCGTCGCGCTCGGGGCGCCGCTGGCCGCTGTCGCGGGGCTCCCAGTTCGGACGGGCCGGACGCTCGCCCTGGGCCGAGCGGCCGCGACGCTCCTCGGCGTCCCAGCGCTGCTTCTGGCGCGGCTGCGACGGCTCGGCAGCGCGGAACCCGCGGTGCTTGCTGGACCGGGCGGCAGGGGTGCCGTTCGGGTGACGGACACGGTCGGAGGCGCGGTTGTCCGCGCCGCCCTTGTTGTACGGGGCCATGGCTACTTTCTCGGGTGCGCAACGTACCGCAGCGCCCGACAGCGACATCGGCGGGGGCTGCTTGCGGAGAGGGGGTTCATCCCGTCGCGAGTCGACGTGATTCCAGCCCTCGAGCAACACACACCCAGCAGAATTCCGTGATCACAGTGTCACGGCGTCGAAGGCCGACCGATGGAGTCTACGCGAGCACCGGCCCTGATGCCAGCCCCGCGGCGGCCGCAGCCGGCGGGGCGGGCGCGGGACGGGCCTCCAGGCCGGGTGCTCAGGACGCGGCGAGCCGCTGTCGCTGCTCGGCCACGTCGAAGTCGGCCTGCGGCCACGACAGGTGCATGTCCTCGAGCGCGCGGAGCAGGAGCTGCTGCACCGCCAGGCGGGCGTACCACTTGCGGTCGGCGGGCACGACGTACCAGGGCGCCTGCGGGGTCGAGGTGCGGTCGAGGGCGATCTGGTACGCCTCCTGGTACCGGTCCCAGAGCAGGCGGTCGTCGATGTCGCCCCGGTTGAACTTCCAGTGCTTGTCGGGGCGGTCGAGCCGCTCGCCCAGGCGCTCGCGCTGCTCGTCCTTCGAGATGTGCAGCATCACCTTGACGATGGTCGTGCCCGAGGCGGCGAGCCGGTCCTCGAACGCGGTGATCGCCCCGTAGCGACGCTCGATCTCCTCCGGGTCGGCGAGGGCGCGGACGCGTCCTGCGAGCACGTCCTCGTAGTGGGACCGGTCGAACACGCCGAGCTGTCCCGCCGCGGGGAGCTGCCGTTCGATGCGCCAGAGGAAGTCGTGCTCGAGCTCCTCGGCGGTGGGCACCCCGAACCCCGCGTAGTGCACGCCGTTCGGGTCGACCGCGCCGACGACGTGCGAGACGATGCCGCCCTTGCCGGCCGTGTCCATCGCCTGCAGGACGAGCAGCACCCGGCGCTCGTCCCCCGCGGTCGACGCCGCGTACAGCCGCTCCTGCAGGGCGGCGAGGCGCGAGGCGCCCGCGGCGAGCGCCTCGAGCCCGTCGATCTTGCGACCGGGGAACCCCGGCGTGGCGCCGGGGTCGACCTGGTCCAGGCGGAACCCCGGTCCGACGCGGAGCAGCGGTTCGGGGTCGGCGTTCCATGCCTTGCGACTGCTCACGGGTCCTCCTGCGGTGCGGGTGGCGGATGCCGTGCCCATCCTCGCACTGCCGCGGGGCCCCGGAGCGGTCCGGCGGGGCGCGATCTCGACCCGGGTCCTCCGCTCGGGTGACGTGGCACCACGCCGGGGCGGCTAGCGTGGAACCGATGAAGTCCGGCCGCCGTCCTGTGCTCGCGCTCGTCGCCGCGGTCGTGGCGCTCGGCGCGGTCACGTCCTGCAGCACGGACCCGGTGGGTGACGAGAACGCGACCGTCACCGCGGACAGCGTCATCTACCCCCTGTCGTTGCGGTACCACGGCATCGACGTGGTCGCCGACGTGCCGTACGGCACCGATCCCCTGCAGCGGCTCGACGTCTGCCTGCCGGCGGACAGCGCCCCCGAGACGTCGGCCACCCCCACCGCCACGCCGTCCGCCTCGGCCACGGCCGGACCCGACGCAGACGGCGACGACACCGCGGCGGTCGAGCCGTCGTCCGGCCGGCCGGCGGTGCTGATGATCCACGGCGGCAGCTGGTCGCACGGCGACAAGGCGACGGCCGCGTACCGGTCGGTGTGCCAGTACCTGGCGTCCGAGGGCTTCGTGACCTTCAACGTCGACTACCGGCTCGCGCCGACGGACCCGTTCCCGGCCGGCCTCGACGACGTCCGCCGGGCGCTCGACTACGTGTACCGGCCGGCGACACTGGCGACGTACGACGTGGACGCCCAGCGCGTCGGGGTGTTCGGCGGGAGCGCCGGCGGCAACCTGGCGGCGATGCTCGCCGTGACCGACCACGACTCGGCCGCGTACGCCGCGGGCGACCGGATCCGGGCCGTCGTCGACCTGAGCGGACCGACCAACCTGACGACCCGCTCGACCGAGCCCGACGGGGTGTCGGCGTCGTTCCAGCGCAAGCAGCTGCTCTACCTCGGCTGCCGGTCGTACGCCAGGTGCCCGGCAGCGGTCCGGGCGTCGCCGGAGTTCCACGTCACGTCGGACACCGCGCCGTTCTTCATCGGGCACTCGACGGACGAGTTCATCCCGCTGTGGGAGTCGCAGGAGTTCGCCGCCACCCTCCGGTCCCACGACGTGCCGGTGACCTTCGTCGCGGTCGAGGGGACGGCGCACTCGATCGCGCAGCTCGACGAGGCGATGAGCCGTCGCGTGGTCACGTTCCTGCGCACCCAGCTGGGCTGACGCCGGCGCACGCCCGAGCGGACTGTCCCGCGCCAGCCGCGCGTGCCCCGGGCGGGTGGCACCCGGAGTCGGGTCTGCCGCCGCGGCACGGCCGCCGCCAGACTGCCGGGGTGATCGACGCCGCAGCCCACCCCGACCGTCCCGCCCCGACCGGGTGGGACCGTCCCGCGGTGCGGACGGCGGCGGAGCTGCTCCTCGGGACGTCGTTCGTGGTCGCGGTCGCCGCTGGTGGGTACGCCGCGGACACCGGTCACCTGGTGGTCGTGTCGCAGGGCGCCGCCGCGGTGTTCCTCGTGACGGTCACCGTCGTGCTGGCGTCGTGGTTCCGTTCCGTCGCCGCCCCCTCGGGCAGCGCCGTCGGGGACGTCGACGCCGAGTACCGCCGCTAGGCAGCGCCGCCGGACCGCGCCGCACGTCGGCGCTGTCGCTCCTGGCGTCGCTCCAGCCGTTCCTGGCGTCGTTCGGCCCGCGCCTGCTTGCGGGTCTTGCCCGCGGCGATCCGGTCCGCGTTGCGCTCCCGGGCCCGCTCGACCACCAGGTACAGCGCCGGCAGCACCACGAGCGTCAGCAGCGTCGACGACACCAGGCCGCCGATCACGACGAGCGCGAGCGGCTGCGAGATGAACCCCGACTTGCCGGTCAGGCCGATCGCCATCGGCAGCAGCGCGAAGATCGTCGCCGACGCGGTCATCAGGATCGGTCGGAGACGACGGGTGGCGCCCTCGACCAGGGCCTCGCGCACCCGCAACCCGCGTCTGCGGTACTGGTTGACGAGGTCGATGAGCACGATCGCGTTCGTCACGACGATGCCGACGAGCATGAGCAGGCCGATCAGCGAGGCGACGCCGATCGGGACGCCCGTGGCGATCTGCAGCAGCACCGCGCCCGTCGCCGCGAACGGCACCGACACGAGCAGCAGCAGCGGCTGGAGCAGGCTCCGGAACGTCGCCACCATGATCACGTAGACGATGAGCACGGCGACCAGGACCGCGAGACCGAGCTGCGAGAACGCCGACGACTGGCTGGCCGCGACCCCACCGATCGACGCGGACGCGCCACGCGGCAGGTCGAGCTCGTCGACGGCCGTGGTGACCGACTGCACGGCGGCGCCGAGGTTCGTCGGATCCGGCGACACCGTGATGGTCGCGGTGCGCGCGGCGTTCGTCGTGGTGACGGTGGTCGGGCCCTCGGACCGCTCGACGGTGGCGACGTCGGTCAGCGGGACGGTGCCGGTGCTCGTCGGCACCTCGAGGTCGCGGAGCGCGGCGATCGTGGTCGGTGGCTCGGGGTCGGCGATGTAGACGTCGAGCGTCGCATCGTCGATCTCGATGCTGCCGGTGTCCCGCGGTGACACCGCTGCGGCGACGAGGCCGCCGACCTGGGTCTCGGTGAGTCCGAGCGCAGCGGCCTCCTGCCGGTCGACCCGGACCGCCAGGAACGGCTCCGCCGCGGACAGGTTGCTCGTCGCGCCGGTTGTGCCGTCGACCGAGCGCATGGCCTGCAGGACGGTGCGGGACGCGGTCTCGAGCTGTGCCTGCGTGGGCGCGGTGACGTCGACCTCGATGTCGCTGCTCCCGCCGAACCCGCCGCCGGACGACGCGATGGTGATCTCGCCCACGCCGTCGATGTCCGTCAGCGACTCCCGCGCCGCGGACTGGATGGTCGTCTGGTCGGCCTCGGCGTCGGTCGTGACGGCGTACTGCACCGAGGCCGTCCCGCCGCCGCCGAACGCGGCCTGGAGCGACTGGCCGCTCGTGCCGATCGTGGTCTGGACGGTCTCGACGCCGTCGATGTCCTGGAGCGCCCGCTCCACCTCGCGTGCGGAGTCGGACTGCACGGCGAGGCTCGACCCCGCCCGCAGGTCCTGGGTGACGGTGAACGTGTTCTGCCCCGAGTCGCCCAGGTAGTTCGTCGTGACGAACGGCACCGCGGCTCCGGTGCCGCCGAGCACGATGAGGGCGAGCAGGATGACGACGACTGGCTTCCGCACGACCCATCCGAGCACCGGCAGGTAGACGCGGCGCAGACGGTCGGGTCGGTCGGCGTCGTGCAGGTCGGCCGCCGACGAGAGGGCTCCCGCCGGACGATCGGGGGCCGTACCGTCCGCCACTCCGTCCGCCGGCGCCGCGGTGGCCGAGCCCGGCACTGCGGGGTCTGCGCCCGGCACCGCGGTGGCCGCGCCCGGGGCGGCCTTCGGTGCGCGGAGCCACCAGTAGGCGAGCACCGGGACGATGGTCAGGGACACGAGCAGCGAGGCGACGAGCGCCAGGGTGACCGTGACCGCGAACGGCCGGAAGAGCTCGCCCACGAGTTCCGCCACGAAGGCGACCGGCAGGAACACCGCGACGGTCGTCAGCGTCGAGGCGGTGACCGCACCGGCCACCTCGCGCACGCCGTCGAGCACCGCACGACCGCGGTCCACGCCCGGGAGCATGTGGCGCTTGATGTTCTCGATGACGACGATCGAGTCGTCGACCACGCGGCCGATCGCGATGGTCAGGGCCGCCAGCGTGATGATGTTGAGCGTGTACCCGGCCGCGCGCATGCCGATCGCCGCCAGCAGCACCGACGTCGGGATCGAGATCGCGGTGACCAGGGTGGACCGCCACGAGAGCAGGAAGACCAGGATCACGATCACCGCGAAGGCCAGGCCGAGCAGCCCCTCCTCGGCCAGGGAGTCGATCGACTGCTGGATGTAGGGCGCCTGGTCGAAGACGACCGTGAACCGCGGGTCGCCCTCGATCTTGTCCTCGATGCCGGGCAGGGCGTCGCGCACGACGGTGGAGACGTCGACGGTGTTCGCCTCCTGCGTCTTCGTGATCGAGATCGTCAGGGCCTGCTCGCCGTCGACGCGGCTGATGGAGGTGCGCGGCGACTCCGTGATCGCGACCTTCGCGACGTCGCCGAGCGTCGTGTCCGTGGGCGTGGCCGCGGCCCCTTCCGTCGCACCCGTGGTGCCGGTCGCCGCACCGTCCGTCGCACCCGTGGCGCCGGTCGCGGCGCCGTCCGTCGCACCAGGGGCACCGGCGGCCCCGCCCGTGCCGCCACCCGGGACGGCCGCCGTCCCGTCGCCGCTCGCCGCGCCGCCCGAGCCGCCCGAGCCGGTCGTCCCGGTCGTGGAGCCGCCGTCGCCGGACGACTCCGACGAGCTCGTGAGCGGCAGGTCGCGGATGTCCCGCAGCGACGCGATCCGCTCACCGGTCTGCACCGAGAGCGTCGAGCCGTCCTGGGTGAGCGTGCCGCCGGGGATCAGCGTCCCGTTGGCGTCGAGGGCGTCCGAGATCGCCGTCTGGCTCAGCCCGCGGGCGGCGAGTTCGTCCGGGTCGGGCGTGATGACGACGCGGCGCCCCGGGTTGCCGAACACGTCCGCCTGCCGCACACCGTCGAGCTTCTCGAGGTCGGGGATCGCGGACGCCTGCAGCCGGTCGACGAGCTGCTCCTGGTTGCCGGAGGCCGAGACCGCGACCTGCAGCACCGGCAGGTCGTCGAAGGACCCGGTGACGATCTGCGTCTGCACGGAGTCGGGCAGCGACAGCGCGTTCACCGCGGTCTGGATCTTGTCCTCGGCGCTCGCCAGGTTCGATCCGTACTGGAACGACGCCGACACCACGCTCTGCCCGGTGGACGAGGTCGCACTGGTGGACTCGAGGTCGGGGACGACCTGGATCGCCTGCTCGATCGCGGTCGAGACGTCGTTCGACACGACCTCGGGGGTCGCACCGGGGTAGGCGCTGACGATCGCGACCTGCGGGAACTCGACGCTCGGGATCAGCTCCTGCTTGAGGCTCGTCAGCGAGATGCCACCGAAGACCGCGACGACGATCGTGACGAGCGCGATGAGGGCACGGTTGCGGAGGCTGAAGACCGAGAGGAGGTGCACGGGTCGATCCTCGCAGGCCCGACTGACGAACGACCGGCGTCAGCCACCGAACGCCGTCCGGCGTCCGGCGTCCGACAGCGGACTCCGACGGGCGCGCCCGCGGACGTGCCGACGGACACCGCCGGACGCCCGGCGCTCAGCCGAGCAGCAGGTACGCGCCGAGCACCCCGACGGCACCGACGACCGCGGTGCCGAGCGCGACCACGCGCCCGACCGAGGACCGTGCGGTGACGATCCCGACGCCGAGCAGCAGCACCCCCGCCACGACCTCGACGATCCAGGTCGTCTGCCCCGTCGTCGCGGCGACCTGCAGCAGCCCGCGCACCCCCTCGCCGACGAGCACCGCGGCGGTGACGCCGAACGCGGCAGCCGACCAGCGGACGTCGCGCGACCGCACGGCCACGGCGACCGCACCCGCGAGCAGGCCGGCCGGCACCCCGAGCAGCACCCACGGGTTCGTGAGCGACAGCGAGTCCGGGAAGCCGCGCAGCACCGTGGTGGCCCAGTAGCCCACGTGCATGAGCTCGAGGAGCACGACGCCGAGCACCATCGCGAGCGGCAGGGCGATCCGCCCGGTGCGGACACCGGCGACCGCGCAGAGCAGCACGGCGACCAGGAACCACGGGCCGGCCGAGTTCGACACGGAGGCGAGCGCGGGCACCACCTGACCGAACGACGTCAGGACGCCGGCCAGCAGTGCCCCGCTCAGCGCGATCGTGACGCGCACCACGGCGGGGACGGCCGGGCAGGGCTCGACGCTCGGGGTGCTGGACCGGACCGGAGCGGAGATGGTGGCGTTCACGCGACCAGCCTCGCGCAGCCGGTGCCCGCGCACGTCAGCCTGCGGGGCGAGAAGCGCGACGGCGGCTCCTCCCGGAGGATGACCTCGGCCCTAGACCACCGCGGCCAGCGACCCGCTGACCCCGGCCGCCTCGCCGCCGACCCGGTCCCACGAGCGGCCGAGCACGTCGACCAGGCGACCACGGTCCGCCGGGGCCATCGTGAAGGGGACCCGCAGGAACCGTTCGAACCCGCCGTCCGGGCCGAACACCCCGCCGGACGCGAGCACCACGCCCTCGGCCCGCGCGGCGAGCACGAGCGCGCTCGACACCGGTCGGCCGAGGCCCACCCACGTCGTCAACCCACCCGCCGGCGACGGGACGTCCCACTCGGGGAACCGCGCCCGGAGCGCGCCCACCACCGCGTCGCGACCCTCGCGCAGGGACGCACGCCGCGCCTCCAGGACGGCAGCCGTGCGCGGGACCAGCTCGCGCACGACGAGCTGGTCGAGCACGGGGGTGCCGAGGTCGCCCGTCGGGCGGGCGAGCAGCAGCCGCTGCAGCAGCGCCGGTGCGGCCCGGATCCAGCCGATCCGCAGGCCGCCCCAGAAGACCTTCGCGGCCGAACCGATCATCACGACCGACGCCCCCGACGGGTCCGCGGCCGCCAGGGGCGACGACGGCGAACCGTCGATCCGGAGCTCCCCCATCGTCTCGTCGGCGATGACGGTCGTGCCGACCGAGGCCGCGACCGACAGCAGGAGCCAGCGGGTCGAGGCGGACATGGTCGCACCGGTCGGGTTGTGGAGCTCGGGCATGACGTACGCGACGGAGGGCGCGGTGCGACGCAGCGTCGTCTCGAGCGCGGCGGCGTCCCACCCGGTCCGCGCGTCGACGGGGACGCCGACCAGGCGGCCGCCGACCTCGCGGAAGGCCTCGTGCGCGTGCGGGTAGGTCGGGGACTCGACGAGCACGGCGTCGCCGCGGCGGACGAGCACCCGCGCGAGCAGGGCGATGGCGTGCTGGGCACCGATCGTGACGACGACCTGGCCGGGGTCCGTCGGCAGCCCGCGTGCGGTGTAGCGGTCGGCGATCGCGGCGCGGAGCCCGGGGTCACCGACCGTGTCGTAGCCGATCCCGGCGAGCGCCGCCGGGACGTGCCGGACCGCGCGCTCGACGGCCTCGTCGATGCCGGGGGCGGCGTGCAGGGCTGCCTTGCGCAGGTCGAGCAGGTCGCCCTCGACGACCCCGCCGAGTCGCTCCGGATCGGGTCGGCCGACCAGGTCGCGCGGCAGGTGGACGACGCTGCCCGACCCGCGGACGGACACCAGGAACCCGTCGGACCGCAGCCGCGCGTAGGCGTTCGCGACGGTGGTGCGGGACACGCCGAGCGCTGCGGCGAGACCGCGCTCCGCGGGGAGCCGCGCCCCCTGGGCCACGCGGCCGTCGATGACGAGGACGCGGATCGCGTCGGACAACGCCTCGTAGGCGGGGGCGTCGGTGCCGTCGCGCCAGTCGGTGAGGAGCGAGGCGGCGGATCGGGCACTCAGCAGGACGGGGGTCACGGGTCCACGGTAGCGGGATTGGCTCTCGACCAGCAGGCCAATCTGACGGCACCATCGCAGGATGGCACGCCACACCGCCCTCACCCTCCGCTTCGTCCAGCTGTTCGTCGGGCTCTTCCTCTACGGCGCAGCGACCGCCCTGCAGGTGCGCGCGGTGGTCGGCGTCAGCTCGTGGACCGTGCTCACCCAGGGGCTGGAGAACGTCCTGCCGTGGTCGTTCGGCGTCATCACGGTGGTGTCGAGCGGCGTCATCCTGCTGCTCTGGATCCCGCTCCGCCAGAAGCCGGGGATCGGGACGCTGCTGAACGCACTCGCGATCGGGCCGAGCGCCGACCTGGTGCTCTGGCTCGTGCCGGAGCCGTCCGGGCTGCCCGCCCGGATCGCGCTGTTCGTCGCCGGCCTGGTGCTGCTCGCGGTCGCGACGGCGTTCTACATCGGGGCCGGCTTCGGCACGGGCGCGCGGGACGGTCTGATGGTCGGGCTGCACCAGCGGCTCGGGTGGCCGATCTGGCTCGCCCGCACGCTGGTCGAGGTCACGGTGGTCGCCGTCGGCTGGGCCCTCGGTGGCGACGTCGGCGCGGGCACGGTGATCGCCGCGTTCGCGATCGGCCCGATGGTGCAGCCGCTCATGCCGTGGTTCCGCCGGTTCCCGTGGAGCCCCGAGCGGACGGCAGCAGCGCCGCCACCGAGCGTCGCCGCACCGGCCCTGGAGGCCCGCCCCACCCCCGACACGCCCACTCCGTGAGCAGGAACGGTCGGGTCCACGGCTCCGACCCGACCATTCCTGCTCACGATCCCGCGCGACCCCTTGCGGCGGCGCGGAACGCGATATAGCGTGACCTCCACAGACGCGATACATCGCGAGTAAGGAGGCACCATGGCGCAGGAGAAGTGGCTCGTCGACGAGCCCAAGGTCATCGACACCGGCATCGTGCGCACCGTGCGCGTCGGCCTGGTCGGCGGGCAGGTGGACGTCGTCGCGCACGACGAGCCGACGGCCCGGATCGAGGTCCACAGCGTGTCCGGCAAGCAGCTGCTGGTCGAGGTCGACGGCGACACCCTCACCGTCGACCACCCCCAGGTCCGGTGGGACGACCCCATCGGGTTCCTGAAGTCCTTCCGCGACAAGGCCCACGCCGACGTCAGCATCCTCGTCCCCCGCGACGCCGGCATCACCCTCGGCGTCGTGTCCGCCGGGGCGCTGCTGTCCGGAACGGACCGCGGCGCCACGCTCAACACGGTGTCGGGCGACCTGGTCGTCGACGGCGTCGCGGGTGACGTCACGGTGAACGCCGTCTCGGGCGCCACGACCATCCGCGACCTCGACGGCGCCCTCACCGTGCACACGGTCTCCGGTGCCGTCGTGGCGACCGGCGAGATCCCCCGGCTGCAGGCCGACGGCGTCTCCGCCGACGTCGTGCTCGACCTGTACGGCGTGCCCGAGTCGGCCCGTGTGAACACGGTGTCCGGCTCGGTGGACGTCCGGCTCGAGGACGGTGTCGCCTACAAGTGCAGCGTCAACACCGCGACCGGCAGACTGCAGTTCGACGACGCCGAGATCCGCGGGGTGCGCGGCTCGTACGTCAAGCAGGGCGGCGAGCTCTCCGGCCAGTGGCTCGACCTGCGCGTCAACTCGGTGTCCGGCGACATCGCGGTGCTGCACGCGCCGCCCGCCGACGTCTCCCCCGCCGCCCCGACGAACGACGGCGAGGTGCCCGAATGAGCCCCGTCTTCGCACACGGCCACCTGCGCCTGTACCTGCTCGTGCTGCTCGCCGACCACCCGATGCACGGCTACGAGCTCATCCAGGCGCTCGGCGACCGGTTCGGTGGCACGTACGTGCCGAGTGCCGGCACCGTCTACCCCCGACTCGCCAAGCTCGAGGAGGACGGCCTGGTCACGAAGACCGCCGACGGCCGCAAGACCGTCTACGCGATCACCGACGCCGGCCGCGCCGAGCTCGCAGCCCGCGCCGACGAGATCACGACCGTCGAGAACGGTGTGGCGGACTCGGTGAAGTCCCTGGCCGACGGCGTCCGCGCCTCGGTCGGCGAGGCGATGCGCTCCCTGCGCGCCGACCTGGCCGCCTCCGCCGAGGGTCCCCGCACCGGTGCCCGTCCGGAACCCGAGTCGGTGCCGTCCGACAGCGCCCGCGCCCTGCGGGAGTTCGAGATGGCACTGTCGTCCTTCCGGCAGCAGGTCCGTGCGGACCTGCGTCGCCGCGCGACGCGCGGCACGCTCGCCGCCGACACCGTGACGCGGCTGCGGGACGGACTGGAGGCCCTGCGCCGGTCGCTCTGACGACCCGCGCCCGACAGGCGGTGCCGACCCGAGCCTCCCGGCCGCGTCCGCACCGCCTGTCGCGTGTCACCCCGCGTCGGCTGCCGGCGACCGCGTCGGCGCGAAGCCGTCGAACGCCTCGGCCGCCGTCAGGCGGTCGCCGCGCTCGAGCCGCGCCACGGTGGTCCGCACCGCGGCGAGCTGGCGGGCGAGCCGGTCGCGCTCCCGCTCGAGCCACACGAGGTGGTCGGCGAGCGCCGCTGCGTCGTCGTCGGTGTCGCCGTCGGCACCGAGGTCGGTGCCGAGCCGTCGCGCGATCTCGGTGAGGCCGAGCCCCGACCCCCGCAGCAACAGGATCCGCTGCAGCCGGACGAGCGCGCGGTCGTCGTAGCGGCGGAGTCCGCCGTCGCCCACCGCCGTGGCCGGCAGCAGGCCGATCGCGTCGTAGTGCCGCAGGGTCCGGCTGGACAGCCCGGCGGAACGCGCCACGTCGGCGATGCCGTGCGGCGCTTTCGCAGCTGCGTCACCCGTGTCTGTCGAAGCACTCACCCTCGCGACAGTACTGGTTGACGCCGCGTCAAGCGTCCGGGGTGCGCCACGCCGTCGGCGCGACGTCCGTGACCGTCCGGGAATACCCGGCTGCCCGACCGTGTTGACTCGCGCCCGGAACTGAGTAGGTTTGCCGCTCGTGACGAACGAGGTCCGGTCGTTGAAAGCACGACTGATCGGGGATCCACTCCCCTCCGAGAAGCTCGAAGGACAGCTCCTCCCGAAGCACCTGGCGCTGCCGATCTTCGCGAGTGACCCGCTGTCCTCCGTCGCGTACGCGCCGCAGGAACTCCTGATGATCCTGCTGCTCGGCGGCATGGCGTTCCTGACGTTCGCCCCGTGGGTCGCGGCGCTCGTCGTGCTGCTGCTCGTGGTGGTCGTCGCCTCGTACCGGCAGCTCATCAAGGCGTACCCGTCGGGCGGTGGCGACTACGAGGTGGCGCACCGGAACCTCGGCGAGAAGGCCGGGCTGGTCGTCGCGAGCGCACTGCTCGTCGACTACGTGATGACGGTCGCCGTGTCGGTCGCCTCGGGCGTGGACAACATCATCTCGGCGCTGCCGATGCTCGACCACTTCCGCGTCGAGCTCGCCCTGCTGTTCGTCGTGCTGCTCGCCGCCACCAACCTGCGCGGCGTGCGGGAGTCGAGCAAGGCCTTCGCGATCCCGACCTACCTGTTCGTGGCGTCGGTCTTCGTCATGGTCGTCGTCGGGCTCGTGCGGGTGGTCGCCGGCGACGCTCCGATCGCCGAATCCGCCGCCTACACCGTCGAGAACGTGGAGCACACCACGCAGGCGGCCTTCATCCTGCTGCTCCTGCGCGCCTTCGCCTCGGGCTGCTCGGCCCTGACCGGCGTCGAGGCCATCGCGAACGGCGTGCAGGCGTTCCGCCGTCCGAAGATCAAGAACGCACAGGCCACCCTGGTCGCGATGGGCGGCATCGCGATCGTCCTGTTCATCGGGCTCATCACGCTCGCGCTCGTGTCGCAGGTGCACTACGCCGAGCGCGCCTGCGACCTGCAGGGCTTCGCGGACTGCGCGACCACGCCGCAGCGCTCGCTCATCGCCCAGATCGCGGCGGCGACCTTCGGCAACAACTCGGTGCTGTTCTTCGTGATCCAGGCGACGACGGCCGCGGTCCTGCTCCTCGCCGCGAACACCGCCTTCAACGGCTTCCCGCTGCTCGGCTCGATCCTGGCCCGCGACTCGTACGCCCCGAAGGCGCTGTCGACCCGCGGCGACCGGCTCATCTACTCGAACGGCGTCATCGTCCTGGCGCTCGTCGCCGCGGCGCTGCTCGTGGTCTACCGGGCGAACGTCACGAGCCTCATCCAGCTCTACATCATCGGCGTCTTCGTGTCGTTCACGCTCGGGCAGACGGGCATGGTCGTGCACTGGACGAGGCTGCTGCGGGCCGACCGCGACGGCACGGCGGACGCTCCCGTGCACCGCGGGCAGGTCGTGCGCTCCCGCACCATCAACGCCATCGGTGCGACGTTCACCCTGGTGGTGCTCGTCATCGTCACGATCACGAAGTTCACGCACGGCGCCTGGCTCGTGTTCCTGATCATGCCCGTGCTGTACGTGCTCATGCTCGGCGTGAACCGCTACTACCGCGACGTCTCGCACGAGATCGAGGCCGACGTCGAGACGCGGTTCGGCGCCACCGGCGACCACGCGATCGTCCTGGTGAACAAACTGCAGAAGCCCGTGCTCAAGGCGCTCGACTACGCGGTCGCCGCCGAGCACGCGAGCATCGAGGCGGTGCACGTGGCGATCGACGACGCCGACGCCCAGCGGCTGCGCGACCAGTGGGCGGAGTACGACATCCACGTGCCGCTGACCATCGTGCCGAGCCCGTACCGCGACATCTCGATGCCGCTCATCAAGTACATCAAGGCGCACCGGCACGAGCACGGTTCCGAGGTCGTCACCGTCTACACCCCGATCTTCATCGTCGGGCACTGGTGGGAGAGCCTGCTCCACAACCACCGCGGCCGCCGCATCCGCAAGAAGCTGCTGCTCGTGCACGGGGTCACCGTCGCGCTCGTGCCGTGGCTGCTCGACTCGTCCGAGCTGCTGTACGGCCGTCGGTCCCGTCCGCTGCCCGGCCAGGAGCGCCGGGGAGAGCCCGTGCGGCCCCCGCTGCGCCGTCCGGCACAGCCCGGCCCGTCGACCGACGCCGCGGCTCCGGGCGCGGATCGCCTGCTGCGGTCGGTCGAGCGCAACAGCATCCAGCCGCGCCGCGCGACCCGTCCGGCCGGCCCGGCCGAGGGCGTCGACCCCGCGCTCTGCACGGGGGAGATCCACGCCCTGGTCCCCTCGCCACCGCGACGGGGCTCCGACGAGTCGTAGCATGTGACCCCATGACCATCAGTGACCTGCGGACGTTCGCCACGTTCGACGGGCACGGCGGCAAGGTCTCGAAGCGCGTCGAGGTGCTCGACCACGAGCCGCCGGCCGGCAGCCCGCACGAGGGACTCGTCGCCGTGCGCGGCGAGCACCCGCTCGGGGCGCTCGACGAACGCGCCGCCGACGAGTCCGCCGCGCTCTCCCGTGGCGTGCCGAGCGTCGGCTGGGTGGACCCCGCCGCGCTCCGCGACTGGTACCGCCCGGACCGCGTCGTCCTCTCGCGGCTCGAGGCACGGCAGTCCGGCATCGAGCCGGGGCTGTACGCCGACTCGCGTGGGCGCGGTCGCGTCCGGGTCGACGGCCTGGAGGCCCGGCTCGCCCCCGACGGTCGGCCCGCCCTCCGCGCGTTGGCCGGCCCCGCCGACGCCCCCGTCGTGGACGTCCCGCTGCCGACCGACCAGGCCGTGCGCCTGGTCGCGGTGACCGAGGTCGACGAGGGGCTCGAGGTCGTCACCGCGCCCGTCTCGCCGTTCCTGCAGCCCGGCGAGCACCCCGCCTTCGACGACGACCTGGTCGGCCTGCCGCCGCGTCCGGCGAGTGGTCGGGTCGTGGTCTCGGCATCGGTGCTGCTCGACGGCTCGCTGCACGCCGTGGAGCGGATCGACGAGCGTGCGGCGACGATCTGGATCCGGCGAGACGACCGGACGGTGCCGATCGCCACGAGCGCGGTCGGCCCGGACCTGGTGCGCTACACGGCCACGCCCGTCTGACCGGCGCGAGCACGGCGCATCCGTCCTGCGGTGCGGCGGTGTCCGGGGGACGCCCCCGCTGCGAGGCATGACGGAGGTGCGGCGTACGGTCGCCGACATGAGTGACGCAGAGCGCGACGAGCAGCAGCCCCAGGACGCACCGATCCAGGGCGAGACCCTCGGTGGCCCCCGACCCGACCCGTCCACCACCGCCAGCAAGGACCCCGAGCAGTGGGTCACCGGTGACGAGCCGATGACCGGCCCGCAGCGCAGCTACCTGGACACCCTGGCCCGCGAGGCCGGCGAGGAGCTCCCCGCCGACCTCAACAAGGCGCAGGCCTCGGAGCAGATCGACCGCCTGCAGCAGGAGACGGGCCGCGGCACGGATTCCTGAGAACGGGTCCGCGCTTCGGCGGACCGCTGCCTGGACGCCGTCTGGGCAAGTCCTGCCGAAGCGCGGGCAGTCCCCCGGTCGAGGGGCATCGATGACACGTCAACAGCTACCGTCGGGGCCATGCGAACGACATCGACCTCCCTCGGCCTGACCGCGCTCCGCATCGTCCTCGGAGCCGTCTTCATCGCCCACGGCGCGCAGAAGTTCGCCCAGGGCATCCCGACCGTCGCCCAGGGCTTCTCGGGCATGGGCGTCCCGCTCGCCGAGGTCGCCGCGCCGCTCGTCGCCGGGCTCGAACTCGTCGGTGGCGTGCTGCTCGTCCTCGGGATCGCGACCCGCATCGTCGGGGTGCTGCTCGCCGTCGACATGGTGGTCGCGGGGCTCCTCGCGCACGCCACCGCCGGGTTCTTCGCGCAGGAGGGCGGCTTCGAGTACGTGCTCGTGCTGGCGGTCGCGTCCCTCGCGGTGGCGCTGACGGGGCCGGGGCGGTTCTCGGTGGACGCCCTCGTCCTGCGGTCCTCGCGGCGGCGTCGCGGGGTCGAGGAGCCCCTGCCCGCCTGACGTCAGTGTCGGCGCTGGCGCCTGCGCCGTCGCCGACGTCGGCCCGCGGTCAGCCGGCGAGTGCGTCCATGACCTGGCGGGCGATGCGTCGGCCGGCCCGGTTCGCGCCGATCGTCGACGCCTGCGGCCCGTAGCCGGCCAGGAACAGACGGGGTTCGTCCGCCGACCGCCCGTCCTCGACCACGACGCCGCCCGCCGCGGTCCGCAGGTGCAGCGGCGCGAGGTGCCGCAGGTCGGCCCGGAAGCCCGTCGCCCAGATGACCGCGTCGGCGTGTACGTGGCCGCCGTCAGCGGTCACCACACCGTCCGCGTCCATCCGCGTGAACATCGGCTCGTCGTGCAGCACGCCACGGTCGATCCCGGCGCGGATCCGTCGCGACACCGGGACCCCGGTGCCGCTGACGATGCTCGGTAGGACCTCGCCGGCACGGGCGGCCCGGTCCTGTTCGTCGACGGCGGCCACCGCGGACTCGACGTCGAGCAACGCGGTCCCGGCCCAGACCATCGGGCGGCGGGTGAACCACCGTGTCGACCGGGCGACGCCGTCGAGCTCGAGCAGGAACCCGATGGCGCTCGTGCCACCGCCGACGACCACGACGTCCTGCCGCGCGAACTCGGTGGCGCTGCGGTACTCGGTGGTGTCGACCTGCCGCCCTCGGAACACGTCACGGCCGGGGTACCACGGGACGAACGGGGTCCCCCACGTGCCGGAGGCGTTCACGACGACGTCGGCTCGGATCCTGCGGACGGCCCCGTCGGCTCCGCGGGTCGTGACGCACAGGCCTGCGTCCGCTGGAGCGATGCCCGCCGGTCCCCCGTCCAGCCGGGCCACGGAGGTCACCGCGACCGGGCGCCGGATGCGCAGGTCGTGGTGCTGCTCGAACCGCCGGTAGTACTCGCCGACCACGTCCCGCGCGGGTCGCGACCGGTCGGCGTCGTCGAACGCCAGGCCCATCGCCCGCATGCCGGGCAGGTCGTGCACCCGGTGGGCCGCCCCCAGCCGCAGTGCCTCCCAGCGGAACTGCCACGCTCCCCCGGTGCTCGGCGCGCGGTCGAGGATGACGAGATCGCTGCCGGGCACCAGTCCGAGGCGCCGCAGGTGGTATCCCACCGAGAGGCCGGCCTGCCCCGCGCCGATCACGACCACGCGTGCGTGCTGGTCGACCGGGGGCTCGAGGGGTTCCGTCATCACTTCGATTCTGCTGTGCGGGCCAGCCGTCGCGCGACGTCCAGATCGAGGTACATGGTAGAGTGATCGGCAGATTTCAAACCACGAACCGTCTGGTTCCCCGAGTGATCTTCCGTCATTCGCCAGGACCGGACCAGAGCCGAACGAGGGGGTCACGCATGGGGCGCGGCCGTCAGAAGGCGAAGCACACCAAGGTCGCCCGTGAGCTGAAGTACTTCAGCCCGCAGACGAACTACGGTGCGCTCGAGCAGGAGCTCTCCGCCGGACAACATTCCGACGAGGACTACGTCGACCGCTGGGCAGACCAGTACGGTGCGGAGCCGGCAGAAGAGGACGACGACTTCGAGTCCCAGGCGGACCAGAACAAGTCCGCCTGATCTCCCTCGCAGTCACGCCGCGCAGCCCTCGGGCAGCGCGGCGTTTCAGCGTGCCCGGACGGTGCCGTCGACATGCGCTGAGATCGCACTCCGGCCGGCATCCGCGAACGGCTTCCGGGACGACGTGCGACCTCACCGCCCGGCGTCGGCCCGGCGCCCGGCGTCGACCAGGCACCCGTCGGCCCGCCCCGCACCCGCGGGAGGCGGGCCCTGCGCTGAGATCGCACTCCGGCCCCCACCCGCGAACGACTTCCGCGACGAAGTGCGACCTCACCGACCAGGCCCGGCGGGCACGCACCACGGCGGGGCGCGACGCACCCGCGCGCGGCGTCAGCCCGCGTAGCTCCCGACGAGCCGGACGGCACCGCCGTCGACGCCCTTCGCGCCCTGCTCGAACCCGGTCAGGTCACGCGCGGACGTCGAGATCGTCCCGACGGGCCAGGTCGGCATCCCCGACGCCGCGAGCGATGCGATGACGTCGGCGGCCGCAGCGGCGGAGACGACCGCGAACATGCCGATGCCCAGGTTCCAGGTGCCCTCGGTGTCCTCGATCGGGGTGCCGGCCATGTCGGCGAGCACCCGGAAGACGGGGAGCGGCTGCCAGGTGGAGCGGTCGACCTCGACCCACGAGCCGACCGGCAGCACGCGCGCCAGGTTCGCCGCGATGCCGCCGCCGGTCACGTGCGACAGGGAGTGCACGGCGCCCGGGTGCTGCTCGAGCAGCTCCAGCAGCGGCGAGGTGTACAGGCGGGTCGGTTCAAGCAGTGCCTCGCCGACGGAGACCGAGCCGCCGAACACCGGACCGGAGAGTTCGGGCAGGACGTCGGTGAACCCGACCCCCCGCGCCGCCAGGACGTGGCGCACCAGCGAGTACCCGTTCGAGTGCAGCCCCGACGACTCGATCGCCAGCACGACGTCGCCGTCCTGCACCAGGTGAGCGCCGAGCTGCGAGCCGGCCTCGACGACACCCGTCGCGGCACCGGCAACGTCGTAGTCGTCCGGGCCGAGCAGCCCGGGGTGCTCCGCGGTCTCGCCACCCACCAGGGCGGTGCCCGTCGCCGCGCAGCCGCGGGCGATGCCGGCGACGATGTCGGCGATGCGGTTCGGCACGACGCGACCGCAGGCGATGTAGTCGGTCATGAACAGCGGCTTGGCACCGACCACGACGATGTCGTCGACGACCATGCCGACCAGGTCCTGCCCGATGGTGTCGTGCTTGTCGATCGCCTGCGCGATGGCGACCTTGGTGCCGACGCCGTCGGTCGAGGTCGCGAGCAGCGGGTGGTCGAAGTCCTTGAGGAACGACACGTCGTACAGCCCCGCGAACCCGCCCACGCCGCCGAGGACCGAGGAGTTGTGGGTCGCCGCGACCGCGGACTTCATGAGCTCGACGGCCAGGTCACCGGCGGCGGTGTCCACTCCGGCTTCGGCGTACGGGTTGGGCATGCTGAGTCCTTCGCGGTGGCATGGCAGACTTGGGCGGTACCCCCCGATTCTACTGATCTGGAGCACACCCGCGAATGTGCGGCATCGTCGGCCTCGTTGCGCAGGGCCCAGCCAACCAATCCATCTACGACGCACTGCTCCTCCTGCAGCACCGCGGGCAGGACTCGACGGGCATCGCCACGGTCGAGGGCCACGTGCACCACATGCACAAGACCCGCGGGCACGTGCGCGAGGCGTTCCGCACCCGCGACATGCGTGCCCTCCTCGGCACCATGGGGCTCGGCCACGTCCGCTACGCCACCAGGGGCGCCGCGACGAACGAAGAAGAGGCCCAGCCGTTCTACGTGAACGCGCCGTACGGCATCGTCCTCGTGCACAACGGCAACCTCACCAACACGCGGGAACTCACGCGTGAACTGTTCGACATCGACCGTCGGCACCTCAACACGACGAGCGACACCGAGCTGCTGGTGAACGTGCTGGCGCACGAGCTGCAGGGCCAGGTGCGCGGCGCGAACCTCGATCCGGGCCAGGTCTTCGACGCCGTCGAGCGCGTGCACGAGCGCGTCGAGGGCTCCTACGCCACGATCGCGACGATCGCCGGGCACGGGCTGCTCGCCTTCCGTGACCCGTACGGCATCCGCCCGCTCATCCTCGGCCACAAGTTCGACGAGGCCGGCCAGCCCGAGTGGGTCGTCGCGAGCGAGTCGCTCGTGCTCGAGTCCGGCGGCTACGAGATCGTGCGCGACATCGCCCCCGGCGAGGCCGTGTTCATCGAGATGAACGGCCAGATGCACGCCCGGCAGTGCGCGAAGAACCCGCGTCTGGTGCCGTGCTCGTTCGAGTACGTCTACCTGGCCCGCCCCGACTCGGTCATGAACGGCATCTCGGTCTACGACGCCCGACTCCGCCTCGGCAACCGCCTGGCGGACACCATCGAGCAGTACGCGCCGACCGGTGACATCGACGTGGTCATGCCGATCCCGGACTCCAGCCGTCCGGCCGCCATGCAGGTCGCGCAGAAGCTCGGCATCGAGTACCGCGAGGGCTTCTACAAGAACCGCTACGTCGGCCGCACGTTCATCATGCCGGGCCAGGCGGAGCGCAAGCGGTCGGTGCGCCAGAAGCTCAACGCGATGTCGTCGGAGTTCAAGGGCAAGAACATCCTGATCGTCGACGACTCGATCGTGCGCGGCACGACGAGCAAGGAGATCGTGGAGATGGCCCGGGCGGCCGGTGCGAACGAGGTCACGTTCACCAGCGCCGCTCCCCCTGTCCGGTTCCCGCACGTGTACGGCATCAACATGCCCACGCGCGCCGAGCTCATCGCGCACGACCGGAAGATCCCGGAGATCAACCGCGTGCTCGGCAGCGACCACCTGATCTACCAGGAGATCGGCGACATGCGGGACGCCATCATCGAGGGCTCCGACGTGACCGAGCTCGAGATGAGCTGCTTCACGGGCGAGTACGTGACGGGCTCCGTCAGCCCGGAGTACCTGTCCTGGGTCGAGGCGAACCAGCTCAGCTAGGTCGCGTCCGGTACGCGACCACGTGACGGACGGGAGGCACGGTGCCAGCTGGCACCGTGCCTCCCGTCCGTTGATCGGGGGCGGCTACGGCCGCTGGTCGCCGTGGTCGTCGAGCTCGCCGTCGACCGTCTCGGGGGGCAGCTCCACCTCGACGCGCTCCGCCGTCAGGCGGGCGGCGCGGCGGGCGTAGACGCGGTCGAAGACGACCGCGACGACCGCGCCGACGAACGCACCGATCGTGACCCCCCACAGGCTGAAGTAGCCGACGAGGCCGCCGAAGCTGGTGTCGTCGTCCTGGCCGGGCAGGTTCATGGTGAGCGAGACCACGACGAGGGTCGCGAGGAAGCCGAGCACCGCGCCACCGACGATGAAGACCCCGAACTTCGGGGCACGGCGGATGGTGACCTCGTCGGGCGACGCCACCGCGTTGGGCGCCGGGGCCGGGGTGCGGGCAGGGACGGCTGCCGGCTGCTCGTCGGGTCGATCGGTGTTGCTCACCCGACCATTGTCCCCCACTGTGGGACGTGCCGCGCCTGTGCGGAGCGCACGGTTCCGGGGGAGGATGGTCGTCACTGATCGGACGGCCGAGGGAAGGAGTGTGCCGCATGCGTGATCGGACCACCTCGCGCCGTGGCCGCCTGTCGGACTCGCCCGCCCGGACCGCCTGGCCCGTCGCGCAGCGCGCCGAGGAGGACCGCGCGGTCGCGGTCCTCGCCGAGCACCGCTGGAGCGTCGCGATCGTCGGTGCCCCCGGCCTCGGCAAGAGCACCGTCGCGGCACGGGTCACCGACCGCGTCGCGGCACGCGACGGCACCGGACGCACGGTCGTCGTGCCGATCACCGCGGTCGCCGCGAGCCGGTCCATGCCGTTCGAGGTCATCGCCGAGCGCTTCGGTGAGCTGCCGGCCTCGATCTCCGAGCTGTCCGACGACTCCACCGCCGAGGAACGCCTGGCCGCGATCGCGGACCTCGCCGACCGCGACGTGCTGCTCCGCGTCGACGACGCCGACCACCTCGACGCCGTGTCGGCCCGCTACGTCGCCTGGCTCGTGCGGCGGCAGGGTGCCCGGCTGGTGCTGACCTGCCGCGACTTCACGGCCCTGAAGGAACCGCTCCGCGCGCTGTGGCAGGACGACCTGCTCGAGCGCATCGACCTGCAGCCGCTCACGCTGCACGAGACCACCTCGCTCGTGACGGAGGCGCTCGGCTCGCCGCTCGAGATCGCCTCGGCGGAGCGGGTGCACCGCGCCACCGCCGGCAACCCCCTGTACCTGCGCGAGGTCGTCCGTGCCGCGCGCACGTCCGGGGCCCTCGACCACACCGCGACCGGGTGGTACTGGCGTGGTCGGGTGACGGCGTCCGACAGCCTGTCGGACATGTACCGCACGGAGCTCGGTGCCCTGCCCGAGGACCTGCGTGACGTCGTCGACATCGTCGCCCTCGCCGACCCCATCCCGCTCGGGCGCCTGCTCGGCCTGGTGTCCGGTGGCGACGTCGACCGGGTCGTCGCGCTCGGCCTCGTCCGCATCGACGCCCTCGAGGACGGCGCCGCGGTGGTGCGGCCGTCGCACCCGCTCGTCGGCGAGGTCATCCGCACGCTCGTGCCGGTGGCCCGGCGCACCGCGCTGTTCGCCCGCGCCAACGCCTTCCGCGCCGACCGACCCGAGGGCGCTCCGCCCGCCGCGCGCCTCCGTGCCGTGCTGTGGTCGCTCGAGTGCGGCGTGCTGCCCTCCGTCGACCAGCTCGTCGACGCCGCGCAGGTCGCGGTGCGGCTGCAGGAGTACGAGAGCGGCATCGCGCTGGCCTCTGCCGCGCTCCGGACCACCCTGACGCCGACGGAGCAGGTGACGGCGCACTGCCTGCGCTCCCTCGCCCACTCGTACTCCGACGGCCGCGAGGCGGGGCGTGCGGACGCCGAAGCCGCCTGGGCCGTGGCCAAGCAGCACCGCGGCGCCGTGTCGGACGACGCCGTGATCGAGGCGTGCGAGACCCTGGCGAACATCCGACAGTTCCACGACGACGACGTCGCGGCCGCCGTCGCGCTGACCGAGGCTGCGTCCCGGCTGGTGTCCGACGAGGCGGTCGAGCGACTGCGGTTGCTCCGCATGGCGCACCTCGGCTGGGGCGGGGACTTCGCCGAGGTCCGGGCGGAGGTCGAGCGCACCGGGATCGAGCACGCCCCGACGGTGCCGGTGTCCTTCCTGGTGGTGGCTCCGTGCGCGGTGATGGCGCTCGCGACCGCGGGACGGCTCGAAGCGGCCGCGGCACTCGCCCGCCGCGCGGTCGCCACGGCCATCGCCCACGTCGAGGACGCCCCCTGGAGCGTCGGCGAGAACACCTCGGTGCTGCACCAGGTGCAGGTGTGGCGCGGCGACCTGGACGACCTGGTCATCGAGGTCCCCGCGGGCCGGTCGAGCCCGTACCTGAAGTACGACTTCACGCTCGAGCTCATCGGGCAGGGCAACCTGGCGATCGGGCAGCGACGGTGGGACGACGCGATCGCCGCGTTCTCAGCCGCGTGCGAGCGGTACGACGTGGCCGACCACGGCGGGTTCGCGGCGTACCCGTGGGCGCGTCTGGCGATGGCGCACGCGTTCGCCGGCAACGCCGAGGAGGCCGCCGCCGCGCTCGACCGGGCCCGGACGACCCCCGAGCGCGCGATGCGCATCACCGGCGAGCAGGTCGCCGTGACGATCGCGTGGACCGAGTCCCTGCTCGGCAACCCCGCCGGGCTGCAGCACGCCGACGAGATCATCGCGCGGAGCACGGCGAACGGCTCGTGGACCCACGTGATGTACGGCCAGGCGCTGCACTACTCGGTGGCCATGCAGAACGGACGGGACACCGCGGCGGCACTCGACCGTCTGCGGGACGCCGCCGCCCGCGTCGACGGGCCGCTCGCGACCGCGATCGGGGAGTACGCCGACGCACAGCTCGCCGGCGACCAGACCCGGGTGCTCGCCGCGCAGCGCGTGCTCGCGTCACACGGCATGTCGGTGGCGGCCGGCCAGGTGAAGCCCGCGCTGACGAAGCGCGAGTACGAGGTCGCCGAGCTCGCTGCGCAGGGGCTGAGCAACCGGCGGATCGCGGAGGTCCTCGGGCTGTCGACCCGCACGATCGACGCCCACCTGTCCCGCGTGTTCACGAAGTGGGACCTGCACGCCCGGTCGGAGCTCAGCGGCCTGATCTGAGCACGCGGGCGCGCACCAGCGACGCGGGAAGGTTGTGAGTTGCACCACGACTCGCCGCGATGGTTGACAGGTGGTGCGCAACATCGCGTAGTTTGGTCCCTGTCGCCGGGTTCGGACCCGTTCGGGTCGGGTCCGAATCCCGGCGACTTCCAGCGTAGGGATCCGGTCGATGCGCTCGCATCGGTAGGGACTACCTAATTCGCACCGGCGACCGGCAATCGCACCGGCAGGAACGCCGTCAGGTCGGCGCGCGATCCGGACGCGCTGACCCGCGCCTGCGCCACGGCGTCGTCCCAGGTGAGCGACGCCGTCGCGAGCGCGAGCCAGGTCGTCGCGTCCGTCTCGACCACGTTCGGCGGCGTCCCGCGCGTGTGGCGCGGTCCGGGGACGGCCTGCACGGCGGCGAACGGCGGGACCCGCACCTCGACGCTGTTGCCGGGGACGTCGTCCGCCAGGCACTGCAGCGTCCACCGCACGGCGGTCGCCACGACCGGGCGCGACGTCTCCCCCCGCTGCACGGCGGCCAGTGCTGCGCGTCCGTCGGCGTCCTCGATCCTCCTGGGTGGCATCTGCACAGGCTAGCCCCGTGGATCGCGGGCGGCGTGTCGGGCTGGGTAGGGTGATCTGGTGCGAATCCTCGTCCTCGGTTCCGGTGCCCGCGAGCACGCGATCATCACGGCCCTCCTCGCTGAAGGGACGGGCGACGGGCAGGCCGCGCACGTCATCACGGCGGCGCCCGGCAACGCCGGCATCGCCGCCGACGTCGAGACCGTCTCCCTCGACCCGACGAACGGCGCCCTGGTCGCCGAGTACGCGATCGAGAACGGCGTCGAACTCGTCGTCGTCGGGCCCGAGGCCCCGCTCATCGCCGGCGTCGCCGACCCCGTCCGCACCCGGGGCATCCCGGTCTTCGGGCCGGGCAAGGCCGCCGCACAGCTCGAGGGCTCGAAGGCGTTCGCCAAGCGGATCATGGCCGAGGCCGGCGTGCCGACCGGCCGTCCGGTCTCCGCGGGCACGGTGGACGAAGCCGTGGCCGCCATCGACGAGCTCGGCGCACCCTACGTGGTGAAGGCCGACGGACTCGCCGCGGGCAAGGGCGTGCTGGTGACCGAGGACCGCCAGGCCGCCGTCGACCACGCCACGTACTGGTTGCAGCACGGCCCCGTGGTGGTCGAGGAGTTCCTGGACGGCGAAGAGGTCTCGCTGTTCTTCCTGAGCGACGGCCACGACGTCCGGCCACTCAGCCCCGCACAGGACTACAAGCGCCTCGCCGACGGCGACGTCGGGCCGAACACCGGCGGCATGGGTGCGTACTCGCCGCTGCCGTGGCTGGCCGACCGCTGGCCGTCGGAGCAGGCGTTCGTCGACGAGGTCACCGACCTCGTCGCACTGCCGACCGTCCGTCGTCTGGAGCACGAGGGCACGCCGTTCGTCGGCCTGCTCTACTGCGGGCTCATCGTGACCGAGCAGGGCGTGCGCGTGATCGAGTTCAACGCCCGCTTCGGCGACCCGGAGACGCAGGTCGTCCTCCCCCGCCTGGCGACGCCGCTGAGCCAGCTGCTGCTGGCCGCTGCGACCGGGCAGCTCGCCGGCGCCCCGGCGCCCGTGTTCCGCGACGAGGCCGCGGTGACGGTCGTGCTCGCGAGCGAGGGCTACCCGGAGAACCCGAGGACCGGCCGGGTCATCACCGGCATCGACGCCGCCAACGCCCGCGACGGCGTCTCGGTCGCACACGCCGCCACCGGCGTGCTCGACGGTGGACTCGTCGCCACCGGTGGCCGCGTCCTCAGCGTCGTCGCGACCGGGACCTCGTTCGCCGAGGCCCGCGAGCGGGCGTACGCGGGGCTCGGCGACATCGCCCTCGAGGGCGCGCAGTACCGCACCGACATCGCCGCGAAGGTCGCCCGGTGAGCGCCGCCGGACAGATCGCCGGCTGGCGGCACGTCTCGTCGGGCAAGGTCCGCGAACTGTACGTGCCGGAGGGCACCCCCGACATCGCGAGCGCGTCCGAGCTGCTGCTCGTGGCGTCCGACCGGGTCAGTGCGTACGACTTCGCGCTGGAACCGCCCATCCCCGGCAAGGGCGAGCTGCTCACGCGGCTGTCGCGGTTCTGGTTCACGCAGCTCAGCGACGTGCCGAACCACCTGATCGGCCCGTCGTCCGGCGGCACCCCGGTCCCGCCCGAGGTCGAGGCGCGGGCCATGCACGTGATGCCGCTCGACATGTTCCCCGTGGAGTGCGTGGTGCGCGGCTACCTGGTCGGCAGCGGCTGGGCGGAGTACCAGGAGACCGGCAGCGTCTGCGGTGTCGCCCTGCCCGCCGGGCTGTCGAACGGCGACCGCCTGCCGGAACCGATCTACACGCCGGCGTACAAGGCGCCGCAGGGCCAGCACGACGAGAACATCTCGTACGAGCAGACGGTCGACCTGGTCGGCGCCGAGACCGCCGCGACGCTGCGCGAGCGCTCGCTGCACGTCTACACCGAGGCGGCGGCCATCGCCCTGGAGCGGGACGTCGTGATCGCGGACACGAAGTTCGAGTTCGGGCAGGACGCCACCGGCCGGATCCGGATCGCGGACGAGGTCCTGACGAGCGACTCGAGCCGCTACTGGGACGCCCGGTCCGCCGACCGCACCGACTCGTTCGACAAGCAGATCGTCCGCGACTGGCTCAGCGCGCACTGGGACCGCCAGGGCACGCCGCCGGTGCTGCCGGACGAGATCGTCAGCCGCACGGCGGCCCGGTACGCGGAGCTCATCGAGCGCCTCGGCGCCTGACGCGACGTCGAGCGCCCCGCTGCGGCCACCCGCGCGGCCGCGCTACGCGTCGCGCGCCACCACGACCACCGTCAGGTCGTCGCCGGGGTCGTGCTCGGCCGCGCGCTGCCGCACCCGCTGCAGGAAGGTCTCGATGTCCGGCGACTGCCGGTAGAGCGCACCGAGTTCGGACAGCGACGCGAGCGTCGAGTCCCAGAGCTCCAGCGCGCCGTCGGTGACCACGAGCAGGACGTCACCCGGCCGCAGGACGAGCGACCCCGCCGCCCGCGGCAGGCCCGCCGGGTGCAGTCCGATCGGCAGGTCCGACGACCGCATGATCCGCTCGTCGTCCTCGCGGAGCTGCAGGACCAGTCCGTGGCCGGCGTCGGTGAAGTCGAGGCGGCCGGTCGACGGCGTCAAGCGGCCGTGGAACATCGTCGCGAACGACTCGGCGCGACCGAACTCGGGGGCCACCTGCGCCTCGAGTTCGGCGACCGCGACCCCCGGGTCCAGGTCGCCGCGGGCGAGCAGGGCGCCGCGGAGGTTCGCCGCGAGCAGCCCGGCCGACATGCCCTTGCCCATCACGTCCGACACCGACAGGTGCAGCGCGTCCGGGCCGGAGCGGTGCCAGTCGTGGAAGTCACCGGCCACCACGCCGTGCGGGATCGACAGCCCGGCGATCCGGTAGCCGGGCACGTCGACCGCCGGGGGCTCCAGGCCCGTCAGCACGGTGCGCAACCGGTCCTCGTCGGCGCCGGCCGCGAGCTCCCGCTCGGCCCACACCCCGAGTTCCTGCAGCAGCGCGAGGTCGTCCGGCTCGAGCGTGCGGGGCTGCGGGTCGATCAGGCAGAGCGTGCCGATCTTCAGGTCGTCGTCGCCGGCGCGGAGCCCGACGCCGGCGTAGAAGCGGACGTTCGGGTCACCGACGACCATCGGCATGTCCGAGTACCGGTCGTCGGCGCTCGCGTCGGGGACGACCACCGGTCCGCGCTCACCGAGGGTGCGCCCGCAGAAGGTGTCCTGCAGCGGGATGACCGGCCCGAACCGCTGCTCGCTCTGCTGCGAGGCGATCGTCAGCGTGGACTCGCCCGCCAGGTTCAGGAAGGAGCCGGACACCCCGAAGGCCTCGCGGGCGATCCGGGTGATCCGCTCGAAGCGCTCCTCGACCCCGCCCTCGACGATGTCGAGCGCGGTGATCAGGGCAGCGCGGCGGACCGCATCGGCTCCTGCTGGTGCGGGCACGGACGTCGCGGTCTCCGGCTGCATGCGACCACGGTAACGCGCAGACCGGACAGGACCTGTCCCCAGTCCGGAGGGCGCGGTACTCCCCGCGTGTCGGCGTAGCCTGGGAGGCGTGTTCCGCTCCGTCCCCGCAACCGTCCTCGGCGTCGCTGTGGCCGTCGCCCTGACCGGGTGCGGTGCGCACGACTCGACGGGACAGCTCTCCGTCACGGTGTCGGCGAACGCCGCGGAGCACCCGTACGAGGTCGAGGTGTTCGCGTCGACGGGCAAGCGCTCCGAGCACCAGCGGGTGTTCCCGGGCGGCACGGCCGACTTCGCGGGGGTCCCGCTCGGCGAGGTCACCGTCCGCGCCGGCGACCTGTGCCCGCAGTCGACGACCGTCACCGCCGACGGTGTGGCGTCGGTCGCCCTGACGACGACGGGTTGCTGACCGCCGCGCAGCAGCGCGACGGGCACGGTTCACGGCGCGGGCACCCGGTCCCACTCGTCGCCGTACCGCGACAGGACCGTCCAGCGCGAGACCGGCCAGGTCGTCAGGAACGCCCGCCCGACCACGTCGTCGACGGGCACGGTGCCGTGGACGCGGGAGTCGGCCGAGTTCGGTCGGTTGTCGCCCATCACCCAGATCCGTCCCGCCGGCACGGTGACCTCGAAGTCGTCCGCGGCGACGCGGTCCGATCCGGGCTGACGCACGACGTACGGCTCGTCGACCGCGTGGCCGTTGACGGACAGCCGCCCGTCGGCGTCGCAGCACGAGACGGTGTCGCCCGGCAGTCCGATCACCCGCTTGATGAGGTCGTCGCCCTGGCCCATCCCGAGCCAGCCGCCCGGGTCCTGGAACACGACGACGTCCCCGCGCTGCAGCGGCACGAGGCCGGGCACGAGCTCGTTGACGAGCACCCGGTCGCCGACCAACAGCGTGTCCTGCATCGACGCCGACGGGATGAAGAAGGACCGCACCAGGTAGGCCTTCACCAGGAAGGACGCCAGGAGCGCCACCACCACGATGACCACGAGGTCACGGAGGAACCGTCCCGTGCCGCGCGTCGTCCTGGTGGCAGCGTCGTCGGCGGTGCCGGGGCGGTCGGCGGCTCCGGGCTCGCTCAATGCGTCAACACCACCTTCACGGCACCGATCACGAGCGCCACGACGGCGAGCACGATCCCGCCCCACAGCCCGACGAACGTGGGCCGCTGCCCGCTGAACCGCTGCACGAACACACCCACCAGGGCGATGCGCACGACCAGGATGACGAGCGCTGCGGTCTGCGCCCACCCCGCCGGCAGCAGTCCGGCCCACGACGCGGCGTAGAGCACCGCGGGGATCAGGCCCGACGTCGCGATCGGGTTGGCGTTCCGTGCGATCACGACGGCGGACTCACGGCGGTCGGTGTCGGACTCGGTGCCGTCGTCGCCCAGGCCGTGCGCCACCAGGTGCGCGAGCACGTGCGCCAGGTAGGTCAGCACCGCGGTCGCGAGCACCGCCCACACCGCCGCCCCGTGCTCGATCACCTCGGGGTCCACGGCGATGGCGGCGGCGAGCACCGTGATGTTGCCGTAGATGTACGACGACATGCGGTCGCGCACGTGCGACAGCGGGAGGTGGCGCGGATCCGGGCGACCGGCACGGGGCCCTCGCTCGGGGCGGTGCGGCCGACGTGTTGCTCGCATCCGTCCATCTTGGCCCGACCGGCGGGCCGGCGGCGGCAGGAACCGTCCGACGCGCCCGTCCGGGCGGTCGCGTCCGGCAGACTGGGGACCGATCGGCGCGACGGCGCGTCGGACTGGAGGCACGCATGACGTCCGCACGACCCCTCGCCCTGGTGACCGGGGTGGGTCGCCGAGCCGGCATCGGCGCGGCCCTCGCCACCCGCCTGGCGACCGACGGCTGGGACCTCGCCATCTCGTGGTGGGGCCCGTACGACGAGCGTGTGAGCGGCGGGGCCGACCCCGACGGTGTCGATGCCGTGGTGCAGGAGTGCGAGGCCGCGGGCGCACGGGTGACGCGCCTCCCGGTCGACCTGGAGGACCCGGGGCAGGCGGCCGCGCTCGTCGGCCGCGCCGAGACGGAGGCGGGCGCGCCGGTCACGGCCCTGGTCATGTCGCACTGCGAGTCCGTCGACTCCGACTTCCGGAGCACCACGGTGGAGTCGTGGGACCGCCACTTCGCGGTCAACGCGCGGGCGCCGTTCCTGCTCGTGCAGACCTACGCTGCGGCACTCGAGCGCGCGGGCGACGCCGCTCCGCGCGACCGGCGTCGGATCGTGGCGCTGACGAGCGACCACATCGCCTACAACCTGCCGTACGGAGCGTCGAAGGGCGCGCTCGACCGGATCGTGTTCGGGGCGGCGAAGGAGCTCGGCGCCCTCGGCGTCAGCGCGAACGTGGTGAACCCGGGGCCGAACGACACCGGGTGGATGTCCGACGAGGTCAAGGGGTGGGCGGTCGAGGGCACGCCGCTCGGTCGGCTCGGACGCCCCTCGGACACCGCCGCGCTGGTCGGGTTCCTGTGCTCGGAGCAGGGCGCCTGGGTGAACGGGCAGCTGCTGACGTCGGACGGCGGGATCTCGAACCGCGCCTGATCCAGCGGACTGGTTGACGCGTCATCGAATTGGTTGACGCGTCAACCATTCCGGCGCACACTGGGTGCATGCCACCGCACGAACTGCTCGCCTCCGACACCGCGATGGGCGCCGTCACGCTCCGCGTCGCCGACCTCGACGCGATGATCCGGTACTACCGCGACGGCTTGCGACTGTCGCTGCTCTCCCACGACGGCGGCGTCGCCGTGCTCGGCCGGGGCAGCACGCCGATCGTGGTCCTCGAGCACGCCCCCGCGATGCGGCACGCCGGGCCCCGCGAGGCCGGACTGTTCCACACGGCGATCCTGTTCGACTCCCGTGCCGACCTGGCCGCCGCGCTGTACTCGGTCGCCACGCAGTACCCGGCGGGCTTCACCGGCAGCGCCGACCACCTGGTCAGCAACGCGTTCTACTTCACGGACCCCGAGGGCAACGGCGTGGAACTGTACTGGGACCGTGACCGCACCGAGTGGTCGTGGACGCACGGCATGGTCGACATGGACACGAAGTACGTCGACCCGAATGCGTTCCTGCAGTCCCACCTGACGCAGGACGCCCTGGACACCGCCGCGGCACGCCCGGGCAAGGTCGGCCACGTGCACCTGTCCGTCGGCGACGTCGCCACCGCACGCTCGTTCTACGTGGACACGCTCGGGTTCGAGACCACCGCCGGCTTCGGCGAGGCACTGTTCGTCAGCGCCGGCGGGTACCACCACCACATGGCGATGAACACCTGGAACTCCCGCGGCGCCGGGCGGCGACAGCTCGCACTCGGCCTGGGGCTCGTGCGGATCGAGGTCCCCGGCGCCGACGACCTCGGAGCCCTGACCGAGCGCATGCGCCACGGCGGCGTGGAGCTCGCCGACGACGGCCGGACCGTGGCGTTCGACGACCCCTGGGCGAACCGCATCGAGGTGACGACGCCGGGTCGCGGCTGACGCGCAGCGACACCTCGCGCTGCGCGACAGCTCACGCGTGCCCGGACCCGCGGAGTGTCGCCCAGCGCGAAACCTCCCCACGTCGGCCGCGGGACCGGCAGGATGGACGGGTGACTGAGGACATCCGGTGGGAGGTGGTCGAGGAGAGCACCCTGTCGCTCACCGACCACGAAGCGATCGCGGCACTGCTCGGGCAGGCGTTCCCCGACTGGTCGCACTGGTACGTGGGCGGGCGGGACTACGCCGGCATGCAGCCCGAGCGCCGGGTGATCGGCTGGGGCGCCGACGGCACGGTCCTCGCCCACCTCGGCATCCGCCGCATGTTCATCACGGTCGGCGGCCAGGACGTCCTGGTCGGCGACACCGGCATCGTCGCGGTGGCGCCGAAGCTGCAGGGCACGGGCGTCGGTCGCGAGCTGCTGGTGCGGACCAGCGCGGTCCTCGAGGGCCTGCGCGTGCCGTACGGCTTCCTCGGCGCCGGCGAGGACCGCGTCCCGTTCTACGCGCACATTGGCTGGCACGAGGTCGCGGACGCCGTCGGCACCTTCTCGGCCTTCACCGCCGACGGCGTCGGCGTGACCGAGACCGAGCAGGGCGGGTGGATGGTGCTGCCGGTGGCAGCACAGCTCGAGGACTGGCCGACCGGACCGATCATGCTCAACGGCCAGCAGGTCTAGGACGCGACCGACGGACGGACGGGAGGCCCGGTACCAGCTGGTACCGGGCCTCCCGTCCGTCAGGTGCCTGGCGGATCAGGCCTCGACGGCCACCGCCTCCGGGTCCTCGTTCGACCCCGGCGCGCTCGGCACGACCGCGGCACGCACGCGCGCGCCGAGGTCCGGGTCGACGTTGGTCCAGTAGGCGAAGACGCGCTCGCGCAGGTCGTCGCGGGTCACCTTCGAGACGTGCCCGGCGATGTTGCCGACCAGGCGCTCGCGGGCGGCGTCGTCCAGGACCTCGCGGTAGAGCGTGCCGGCCTGGCCGAAGTCGTCGTCCTCGGCGTGCAGCGTGGCGGCGGCGCGCTGCAGGGCGCCGTCGGACTCCCAGCCCGGCGTCTCGTCCGTCGCGGTCGGGTCGGCGTGCGCACCACCGAGGGTGTTCGGCGCGTACACCGGCACCTCGGCCTTCTGGAAGTCGAAGCGCATGGCGCCGTCCTTCGAGTACGAGTGCACCTCGTTCTTCGGGGCGTTCACCGGCAGCTGCGCGTGGTTCGTGCCGACGCGGTAGCGGTGGGCGTCCGCGTAGCTGAAGATGCGCGCGAGCAGCATCTTGTCCGGGCTCGCGGCGATTCCGGGCACGAAGTTCGACGGGGCGAAGGTCGCCTGCTCGATCTGCGCGAAGTAGTTCTCCGGGTTGCGGTTGAGCTCCATCGTGCCGACCTCGATGAGCGGGTAGTCGGCGTGCGGCCAGACCTTCGTCAGGTCGAACGGGTTGAAGCGGTAGCTCGCAGCGTCCTCGTAGGGCATGACCTGCACCTTGAGGGTCCAGCGCGGGTGGTCCTGGCGCTCGATGGCCTCGTACAGGTCGCGGATGTGGAAGTCCGCGTCCTCGCCGGCGATGCGGTCGGCGTCCTCCTGCGTCAGGGTCGCGTGCCCCTGCTCGGTGAGGAAGTGGTACTTCACCCAGAAGCGCTCGCCCTCGGCGTTGATCCACTGGTAGGTGTGCGAGCTGAAGCCGTCCATGTGCCGCCAGCTCGACGGGAGGCCGCGGTCGCCCATGAGCCAGGTCACCTGGTGCGCCGACTCGGGCGACAGGGTCCAGAAGTCCCACTGCATGTCGTGGTTGCGCAGGTGCGAGCCCGGCAGGCGCTTCTGCGAGCGGATGAAGTCGGGGAACTTGATGCCGTCGCGGATGAAGAACACGGGGGTGTTGTTGCCGACGAGGTCGTAGTTGCCTTCGCTCGTGTAGAACTTCAGCGCGAAGCCGCGGGGGTCGCGCCAGGTGTCGGGCGAACCCTGCTCACCGGCGACGCTCGAGAAGCGGGCGAGCATCTCGGTCTGCTGGCCGGGCTGCAGGAAGGCAGCACGGGTGTACCGGCTGACGTCCTGCGTGACGGTGAAGGTACCGAAGGCGCCGCCGCCCTTGGCGTGCACGACCCGCTCCGGGACGCGCTCACGGTTGAACTGGGCGAGCTTCTCGACCAGGTAGTGGTCGTGCAGCGCGAGGGGGCCGTCGGCGCCGACACCCATGGAGTGCTGGTCGCTCGAGACGGGCGCACCGCTGTTGGTCGTGGTGGTCGGGGTGGCGGTCGGCGTGTTCTGGTCGGACACGGTTCCTCCTGTGGTGGGACGTCGGATCGGTCAGGGAAGTTCGGAGGGGCCGGCGTCGTCGCCGGGGGCGTCACGCTCCGCCGCGGCGCAGCGGTCGCAGATGCCCCAGTAGGTGACCTCGGCGGTCGTCACCGCGAAGCCGTGGGTTTGGGACGGCGTCAGGCAGGGCGCGTGGCCCACCGCGCAGTCGACGTCCTCGATCGCGCCGCACAGCGTGCAGACGATGTGGTGGTGGTTGTCGCCGGTCCGGCGCTCGTACCGCGCGGGGCTCCCCGCGGGTTCGATGCGTCGCACGAGCCCGACGCCGGTCAGGGCGTTCAGCACGCCGTAGACCGCCTGGTGGCTCGTGGTGGGGAGCTCGGCCGAGACGGCGGTCAGGATGTCGTCGGCGGTGGCGTGCGGCATCGCGTCGGCCGCTCGGAGCACCGCGAGTCGCGGGGTCGTGACCCGCAGGCCCGACGAGCGGAGCAGATCGGCATCGGCGTCCATGCTGCGCCTCTCTTTTGCAGGGATCAAGACAACACCGCAACTGTACACGAGCGCGGTGCCCGCTCCGTCGCGGCGACCCGACGACCCGACGACCGTCGCCCTCGTCGTCACGATCCGGTCGCGATCGGCTGGGACGGCGCTGATCCGACGCCGGCGCACGCTAGCGTCCGGACATGTCCACGCACCAGGGCCTGCCCGAGCAGGCGAACAGCGCACCGGACGTCCGGGGGATCATCGCGCAGCGGGACCTGGTCGTCGACCTCATCCGGACGGCCTGTGTCGTCCTCGTCGTCATCGTGCACGTCACGATGGTCGGCGTCGCCGCGGACGACCAGGGGGTGCGGGTGACGAGCCCGCTGCAGGAACTGCCCTGGTACGTCGCCGCCACGTGGGTCGGCCAGGTGATGCCGCTGTTCTTCGTGGTCGGCGGGTTCGCGAGTGCGGTCGGCTGGCGCAGCACGGTCGCCCGGGGCGCGCCCGACCCGGCCCGCGACTACGTCGCCACCCGCCTGGTCCGGCTGTTCCGTCCCGCCGTGCCGCTGTTCGTGTTCCTGGCGCTGGGGCTCGGCGTCGCGACGGCCGTCGGCACCCCGCCGGAGCTGCTCGCCGAGGTCGCGTTCGGCATCGGCTCCCCGCTGTGGTTCCTGGCGGCGTACGGCATCACCCAGTGCTGCGTCCCGGTCATGATGCGGCTGCACCAGCGGGCGCCCTGGGCCACCCTCGCCGTGCTGCTCGTGCTCGCCGCGGCGGTCGACGCCGTCCGCCTGGCCACCGGTGTCGCCGAGGTCGGGCTGCTCAACCTCGGCCCGGTGTGGCTCTTCGCGCAGCAGCTCGGGTTCCTGTGGGCCGACGGCTGGTTCGGGCGTCGCTCGAAGGCCCTGCTGCTGGGGATCGCCGTCGCCGCGTACGCCGCGCTCGTGCCGATGACCTCGGTCGGGCTGTGGGCGCCGGACATGCTGCAGGACCTCAACCCGCCGATGCTGCCGCTGGCGTTCCTCGCGATCGCGCAGGCCTGCCTGGTCCAGCTCGTGCACGCTCCGCTCACGCGGCTGATGCAGACCCGGGCGGCGCTCGGTGCGGTGTTCGTGCTCGGCCGCGACGGCATGACCATCTACCTGTGGCACCTGCCGCTCTTCATCGCGCTGAACGGCATCGCGTTGCTCGTCGGGGTGCCGTTCCCGACGCCGGGCTCCGGCCCCTGGTGGGCGTCGCGCGTCGTCGCGCTGGTCGTGGTGCTCGCCGTCGCGCTCGGGGTCGCCCGTGCGCTCCGCTGGTTCGACCGGCCCCTGCCCCGACTGTTACCCGGAGCGGACCGGCCGGCCTGGCCGCTCGTCGCCGCCGCGGCGGTCTGCACGATCGGCCCGGCGTTCCTCGTCATGCAGCTGCATCTGTCGTTCCCGGTCGCGGTCGTCGGTGCCGTCGCCGTCCCGGTGGGGGTCTGGCTCCTGTCCCGCACGGCGCCCGCGCGTGCCCCTGCTCCCACTTCGTGAGCAGGAATGGTCGGGTGCCCGAAGGCGACCCGACCATTCCTGCTCACGAAGTGCGCACGCGCCCTACTTCGACGGGGCCCCCGCGGGCTCGGCGTCGGGCGCGGCGTCCGACTCGGACGTCACCGCACCGGTCTGCTGCCAGGCGACGGTCTGCTTCGGCTTCGCCAGGAACAGCGCCGCGACGATGGCGACGACCAGCACGATCGCCGGCAGGTAGAGCGACTGCCCCATCGCCGTCGCGAACGGCTCCTGCAGGAACTGCGGCAGCGCGCCGACCTGCTGTTCGGCGCCACCGGCGGAGGGCCCGCCGGACGATGCCGGGAAGTTCGCGGTGATCCGCGCCTCCATGAGGGCGGCGATGCCCGCGGAACCCAGGACGGCACCGATCTGGCGCGTGGTGTTGTAGACACCCGAGCCGGCACCGGCCAGCTTCGGCGGCAGGTTGCGCGTCGCCGAGACCGACAGCGGTCCCCACATGCAGGCGTTGGCGAGCCCGAGGAGCGCGCTCGGCAGGAGCACCCAGCCCCACTCGGCGCCGTTCGACAGCAGGGCGCCGAACCAGAACAGGCCCGCCGAGAAGCAGGCGAGTCCGAACGCGGCGACCCAGCGCGGGTTCCAGCGGTTCAGGTTCTTGCCGACGATCGGGGCCAGGGCCGCCGACAGCACGGCCTGCGGCACGAGGAGCAGCGCGGCCTGGGTGGGCGAGAAACGCAGGACGTCCTGTGCCCACAGCATGATCGGCAGGGCGAACGACGCGATCGCGACACCGACGGCCGTGATGGCGACGTTGGCCAGGGTGAAGTTGCGGTCGCGGAACAGGCCGAGCGGCAGCAGCGGCTCGCCCTGCTGCACGCCCTGCCAGACGACGAACGCGGCGAGCACGACGAGGCCGACGATGATGAGCGCCCAGACCGAGATCGGACCCGCGATGGTGCCCCAGTCGTAGGTCTCGCCCTCCTGGATGCCGAAGACGAGCAGGAACAGGCCGACCGCGCTCAGCACGATGCCCAGGTAGTCGAAGCGGTGCCCGTGACGGTCGAACGACGGCACGAAGCGCTGCGCGAGCACGAAGGCGACGACACCGACGGGGACGTTCACGAAGAAGATCCACTCCCAGCCGAAGCCGTCGACGAGCAGGCCGCCCAGGATCGGGCCGACGAGCGACGCGATGCCGGCGACGGCACCCCAGAGGCCCATCGCCGCGCCGCGGTTCTGCGGCGGGAAGATGCGCGTGATGACGGACATCGTCTGCGGGCTCATCATCGCGGCGCCCAGGCCCTGCACGACGCGAGCGACGATGAGCACCTCGATCGACCCGGCCAGGCCGCACCACAGGCTGGCGAGCGTGAAGACGACGAGGCCGATCTGGTACATGACCTTCGGGCCGAAGCGGTCACCGAGCCGACCGGTGATGAGCAGCGGCACGGCGTAGGCGAGCAGGTAGGCGCTCGTCACCCAGATCACGGCGTTGATGTCCGCGTCGAGCTCCTGGGCGATGGTGGGGGTGGCGACCGACACGATGGTCGAGTCGACGAGGATCATGAAGAACCCGACGACGAGCGCCCAGAGGGCGGGCCACGGCTTCTTCTCGGTCGTCCGCGGTGGCGTGACGGTGGTCATCGAGTGGTGTCCTTGCTGTTGGTGGGGAGTTCGGTGGGGACGGCCGGGCCGTCCCAGGGGAGGTCGCCGCCGTCGATGCGGTCGACCGTGGTGCGGAGCCACTCGATCTGCGCGGTGAGCATGGCACGCACGTACGACACGTCGAGCCAGTACCGCTCGGTCAGCTGCTTCGCGTGCACTCGCCGGAGCGCTTCGTCGTACTCGTCGCGCTCCCGCTCGAGCGCGACGATCCGGGCCCGGACGGCATCGACCGCCTCGACCCGCGGCAGGTTCTCGAGCACCGAGAGCGCCAGGTGGAACTCGGGGTACTCGTCGGCGGGCTCGGCCACCATGCGGCGCAGCCCGTCCGCCAGGGCCGTCCGCCCCGCGTCGGTGATCGTGTAGGTGGTGCGTTCGGGCCGGTTGCCGTCGCGGTCGGTGCCGACGACCTCGGCGAGGCCGAGCTCGGCGAGACGGCCGACCTGGTGGTAGAGCGTGCCCGGTCGCACTTTGACGTTCCGCTCCTCCTGGCGGTGGAGCATCGTCTGGAACATCTCGTAGGGGTGCATCGGCGCCTCGTTCAGCAGGTCGAGCGCGGCGAACGCGAGCGGCGTGAGCGACGCCATCCGGGCCTCCTGACAGATCGGTGCGACAGTCTTCCGACTGGACTATTCGACGTCGAATATACGGAGTGGAACACAGGTGAGCAAACGCACAGGACGTTCCCCACAGGAGGCCCGGATCCGTCCCGGCGTGTCGCGCGCGCCCCGTAGACTGGTCGCGTCCCCCCACCCCTGAAGCGCTGGAGAGAACACGTGCCAACGATCGTCGTCGAGGTCATGCCCAAGGCCGAGATCCTCGACCCCCAGGGGAAGGCAGTGGGCAACGCCCTCGCCCGCCTGGGCAAGGCCGACCTGACCAACGTCCGCATCGGCAAGCGCTTCGAGGTGACCGTCGACGGCCCCGTCGACGACGCGAAGCTGGCCGAGGTGCGCGAGATCGCCGCCGACGTCTTCTCCAACGCCGTGATCGAGGACGTCGTCTCGGTGAGCGTGGCCGAGTGAGCGCCATGCGGATCGGCGTCATCACGTTCCCCGGCTCGCTCGACGACCGCGACGCCCAGCGCGCGGTCCGCCTCGCCGGTGCCGAGCCCGTCGCGCTCTGGCACGGCGACCACGACCTGCAGGGCGTCGACGCCATCGTGCTGCCCGGCGGGTTCTCGTACGGCGACTACCTGCGTGCCGGCGCCATCGCGGCGAAGGCCCCGATCATGGCCGAGGTCATCGACGCCGCCGGCAAGGGCATGCCCGTGCTCGGCATCTGCAACGGCTTCCAGATGCTGGCCGAGGCCCGCCTGGTGCCCGGCGCGCACACCCGCAACGCGCACCAGCAGTTCATCCGCCGCGACCAGAAGCTCCGCGTCGAGACCACCTCGACCGCCTGGACCAGCGGGTTCACGGCGGAGCAGGAGATCACGATCCCGCTCAAGAACGCCGACGGCCGCTTCGTCGCGGACGCCGACGAGATCAAGCGCATCGAGGACAACGGCCAGGTGGTGTTCCGCTACGTCGGCGTGAACCCGAACGGCTCCATCGACGACATCGCTGGCGTCTCGAACGAGCGCGGCAACGTCGTCGGCCTCATGCCGCACCCCGAGCACGCGACGGAGGCCGGCTTCGGCCCGGACACCCCCGCCGCCATGGCCTCCGGTACGGACGGCCTGACCTTCTTCACCTCCGTGATCGAGCACGCGCTCGTCAAGTGACAGGGAACAACGACACCGTGACGACCTCCGTTCGCCCGAAGCCCGACACCGTGCAGGACGCGGCGGCCACCCCCGACAAGGAGCAGCCGTACGACGCGCTGGGCCTGAAGCCGGACGAGTACGCCCGCATCAAGGAGATCCTCGGCCGCCGCCCCACCTCGGGCGAGCTGGCGATGTACTCGGTCATGTGGAGCGAGCACTGCTCGTACAAGTCCTCCAAGAACTACCTCCGTCAGTTCGGCAAGAAGGTCACGCCGGAGATGACGAAGAACCTGATGGTCGGCATGGGCGAGAACGCCGGTGTCGTCGACGTCGGCAACGGCTGGGCGGTGACCTTCAAGGTCGAGTCACACAACCACCCGTCCTACGTCGAGCCGTACCAGGGCGCGGCCACCGGGGTCGGCGGCATCGTCCGCGACATCATCTCGATGGGCGCCCGCCCGGTCGCCGTGATGGACCAGCTCCGCTTCGGCGCGATCGACCACGAGGACACCCAGCGCGTCGTGCACGGCGTCGTCGGTGGCATCTCGTTCTACGGCAACTGCCTCGGCCTGCCGAACATCGGCGGCGAGACCTACTTCGACCCGGTGTACCAGGGCAACCCGCTGGTCAACGCCCTCGCGGTCGGCGTCCTGCGCCACGAGGACCTGCACCTGGCGAACGCCTCGGGCGCGGGCAACAAGGTCGTGCTGTTCGGTGCCCGCACGGGTGGCGACGGCATCGGCGGCGCGTCGATCCTGGCCTCCGACACCTTCACCGAGGGCGGCCCGACCAAGCGTCCGGCCGTGCAGGTCGGCGACCCGTTCGCCGAGAAGGTCCTGATCGAGTGCTGTCTCGAGCTGTTCCAGAAGGAACTCGTCGAGGGCATCCAGGACCTCGGCGCCGCGGGCATCTCCTGCGCCACCTCGGAGCTCGCCTCCAACGGTGACGGCGGCATGCACATCTCGCTCGACGACGTCCTGCTCCGCGACCCCACGCTCACCGCCGAAGAGATCCTGATGTCGGAGAGCCAGGAGCGCATGATGGCGGTCGTCCGCCCCGACAAGCTCGACGAGTTCCTGAGCGTCGTCGGCAAGTGGGAGGTCGAGACCAGCGTGCTCGGCGAGGTCACCGGCACCGGTCGCCTCGTCATCGACTGGCAGGGCCAGGAGATCGTGAACGTCGACCCGCGCACCGTCGCCGTCGACGGCCCGGTCTACGACCGCCCGGTCGCCTACCCGACCTGGATCGACGCGCTGCAGGCCGACACCGCCGCCTCGCTCGACCGTCCCTCCGACGGCCCCGCGCTCAAGGCGCAGTTCCTCAGCCTGCTCGGCTCGCCGAACCTGGCGTCGAAGAACTGGGTCACGAACCAGTACGACACCTACGTGCTCGGCAACACCGCGCTGTCCTTCCCCGACGACGGCGGCATGATCCGCGTCGACGAGGAGACGGGCCTCGGTGTCGCGATCGCCACCGACGCGAACGGCCGCTACTGCCAGCTCGACCCGAAGCAGGGCGCCCGTCTGGCCCTCGCCGAGGCGTACCGCAACGTCGCCGTCACCGGTGCCGTGCCCGCAGCCGTCACCGACTGCCTGAACTTCGGCTCCCCCGAGAACCCCGAGGTCATGTGGCAGTTCTCCGAGGCCGTCGAGGGCCTGGCGGACGGCTGCATGGAGCTCGGCATCCCGGTCACCGGCGGCAACGTGTCGTTCTACAACCAGACCGGCACGACCCCGATCCACCCGACGCCCGTGGTCGGTGTGCTCGGCATCATCGACGACGTCGCCAAGCGCGTGCCGTCGGGGTGGCAGGACGACGGCCACAACATCTACCTGCTCGGCACGACCTCGCTCGAGCTCGACGGTTCGGCGTGGGCCGGCACCGTGCACGGGCACCTGGGCGGGCGCCCGCCGGCGGTCGACCTCGAGCGCGAGAAGGCCCTGGCCGAGCTGCTGTACGCGGCGTCGGGCGAGCAGCTCCTGACCAGCGCGCACGACCTGGCGGACGGCGGCCTCGGCCAGTCGCTCGCCGAGTCGGTCCTGCGCTTCGGCATCGGCGCCCGTGTGGTCCTCGACGAGGTCGAGACCCGTGACGGCATCGACACCGCGACGGCGCTGTTCTCCGAGTCGACCGGCCGCGTCATCGTGACCGTCCGCCGCGAGGACGACGTGCGGTTCCAGGGCATGTGCGACGGTCGGGGCTTCCCGGTCCTGCGCATCGGCGTCACCGACGCGACGTCGGGCACGCTCGAGGTCCAGGGCGCGTTCGAGGCGACGGTCGACGAGCTGCGCGGCACCCACGCCGCGACGCTGCCGGCCCGCTTCGGCGACGTGATCGTCGAGGACGTCACCGAGGGGTACGTCGGCCGTGGGCCGCTCGACTCCGACGGTGCGTTCTCGCCGCGCACCGACGCCTAGGCGCCGCTCGCGCATGCCGATCGTCACGCTGCCCTTCGCCGAGCTCGTCGACCGGTTCGGTCCCGTCCCCGACGGTGTCGAGCTGGACGTCTGGGACGTCGAAGCGCCCCACCCCCGCCCGGACGAGGTCGCGATCACGTTCCTGCCGTTCTACTTCGCCGGACGACACCGGTGGCAGTACGTGCACGACCTGCCGGAGCTCCAGCTGCTGCAGCTGCCGAGCGCCGGGTACGAGCACGCGATCCCGCACGTGCCCGGCCACGCCGCGCTGGCGAACGGCCGGGGCATCCACGACGACGAGACGGCCGAGCTCGCCGTCGGCCTCGCGCTGACGTCGCTCCGCGAGATCGCGGCGTTCCAGACCGACCGTGCGAACGGCGTCTGGGACGCCCGCGAGACCCGGTCGTTGGCGGACCGGCGTGTGACGGTCGTCGGGTACGGGGCGATCGGGTCCGCGATCGCGGCGCGCTTCGAGGCGTTCCGCACCGAGGTCACCGTGGTCGCCCGCACCGCTCGCGAGCAGGACGGCCGGCACGTGCACGCATTCGGCGAACTGCCCGAGCTGGCTCGGACGACCGACGTGCTCGTGCTCATCGCGCCGCTCACCGACGAGACCGAGGGGTTGGTCGACGCCGAGCTGCTCGCCGCGCTGCCGGACGGCGCCCTGGTGGTCAACGTGGCACGGGGCAAGGTCGTCGACACCGACGCCCTGGTCGCCGAGCTGCAGTCCGAGCGGCTCTTCGCGGCGCTCGACGTCACGGACCCCGAGCCGCTGCCCGCCGGCCACGCACTGTGGACGACGCCCAACACCGTGCTCACCCCGCACGTCGGCGGCAACACCGACCTGAGCGTGCCGAGGTCGGTCGAGCTCATGCGCAAGCAGGTGGCCGCGCTGGCCGAGGGGCGTCCGTTCGAGAACCTGATCGAGTTCTAGCGGACGCGTTCGGGCTCCCGGACACGCCGGCGTCTCAGCGCGTCCGGGGGCCCGTGCGACGCCAGCGAGTCAGCAACACGCCGGCGTCTCGGCTCCACGCCGCCGAAGGATCGAGACGCCGCCGAGTTCGGGGGCGTCTCGACGTCGTCGGGGTGTCCACCGAACACACCGGCGTCATGCGCGCGCACGAACACGCCGGCGTCATGCGCCCTCAGGAACACGCCGTCGTCATGCGCCCACGCCGAACACGCCGGCGTCATGCGCCCACGAGGACGACAGCGCGCGGAAGCCCCGGCCTCAGAGCGGGACGACGCAGGTCGGCGTACCCACCCGGATCTGTGCGACCGCTCCGCCCGGCAGCCCGTCGGCGTCCAGGGGCAGCACCGCGACGGCGTCGGACATCTGGTTCGCCACCAGGACGAACCCGGGCACCCGGGCGAAGTGCCGCGGCCAGGTTCCGCCGCACGGCACGGACGCCGACATCGTCAGCCCACCGTCGCTGGCGTCGAGCACCACGAGCAGGTCCCGCCCCCGCACCGCGACGTACACGCGGCCGGCGTCGTCGACCTCGATGTGGCTGAGCAGGGACTCCCCCACCTCGCCGTCGAAGGTCGCAGCGGTGGTGACGGTCCGGAACGAGCCGGAGTCGTCGCGCCGCAGCCGGTGCACCCGGCCGTCGAGCTCGCCGGCGACGAACAGGTCGCCGTCGTACCAGGCCATGTGCCGCGGCCCGGTCCCCGGTTCGACGTGGTGCACGCGGAGCGGTTCGAGCACGGTGTCACCCGCACGCCCCTCGGTGTCCACGACGATGCGGAACTCGTGCAGGGCGTCGCCTCCGAGGTCGGCGACCAGCACCGTGCCGTCCGGTGTCGCGACGGACTGGTGGGCGTGCGGGCCGTCCTGGCGGTCCTCGTCGGGACCGGTGGCGTCGGGGAGCACGACGACCGTGACGGCATCGGCCGGTACGGAGCGCTGGTCGGCCTCCCCGTGCAGCACCACGCCGTCGCTGGCGGTCACCGAGGCCGCGTGCGACTCGGCGACGGCGAGCGGGATCGCGGCGACCGTGCCGGAGACGTAGTTCGTGACGACGAGCGCGCCGGACGGGTCGACCCGGACGTGGCACGGGGCGTCGCCGCCGGCGGTGGCGTCCCACAGGTGCTCGAGCGCGCCACCCTGCAGCCGGAAGGCGGACACGCCGCCGTCGTTCTTCTCGGAGACGGCGTAGACCCGGTCACCCGACACGGCGAGGAACGAGGGGTCGTCGAGCACGGCGACGGTCCGGGGCGTCGGGAGCACTCCGGCCGGCCCGCCGTCGACCAGCGAGATGCCGGTGCCGTTCCCACCGCCCGTCGCCGTGTACGAGCCGATGAGCAGCGTCGGGAGTCCGGCGCTCATTCGTCGCGCCCGGCGATGCGCTCGTGGTGGTGGATGACCTCGGCGACGATGAAGTTGAGGAACTTCTCGGCGAAGGCGGGGTCGAGGTGCGAGTCGGCGGCGAGCGACCGGAGTCGTGCGACCTGGATGCGCTCACGGTCCGGGTCGGCCGCCGGCATGCCCGACGCAGCCTTCAGGTGTCCGACGCGCTGGGTGTACTTGAACCGCTCGGCGAGCATGTGGATGACGGCGGCGTCGATGTTGTCGATGCTCTGCCGGATGCTCCGGAGCTCGGCGACGGCCGTCGCGTCGGAGTCGGGCGGGGTGACGTCGTCGTTCATGCACCGAGCCTACTGGCGGACGCGGAGCCGATCCCCGAGGAGTCCTGCGACAATGGGGGCATGTCGGTCCTGCTGGTGATCTCGGGCGTCTTCGCGGTTCTCGCGGGCCTGATCCACGTGTACATCTTCTTCCTCGAGTCCATCATCTGGACCAGTCCCCGGGCTCGCAAGGTCTTCGGCATCGCCTCGGAGACCGACGCCGCCGCCACCCGGTCGCTCGCGTTCAACCAGGGGTTCTACAACCTGTTCCTGGCGATCGGCGCGATCCTGGGTGTCGTGCTCGTCCTGGCTGGCAACACCGTGAGCGGCTGGACCCTCGTGGTCTTCTCGACCGCGAGCATGCTCGGCGCCGCCGTGATCCTGCTCGGGTCGGGCCGCAAGTACGTCAACTCCGCGTTCAAGCAGGGCACGCTCCCCCTCATCGCGCTGCTCTTCGCGCTGCTCGGCTCGACCGTCGCCGTCTAGCGACCCCCACCAGACCGCGAGCGCACGCCAGCGCGCACGGCCCAGCCCGGAAAGCGACAGGGTGCCACCGAACATCGGCGGCACCCTGTCGGTCCAGTGGCACTGACCAGCAGTACCGACCAGCGAGACCAGCCCTAGCCGAGCTTCTCCTCGAACTGCGAAGGCAGCTTGTCCAGTGCCCACTCGATCGCCGCCGTCGTCCCCATCGAGAACGCCGACGAGACGTCCTGGTCGTCGAACACGATCGCGTGCCCGGCCTCGACCGACGGCACCTTCTGGAACAGCTTGTTCGACGACGCCTCGGACGCGTCGACGTAGATCGGCAGGATCAGCGTCAGGTCGGCGTCGAGCAGGTCGAGGTTCTCGTCGGACAGGCGCACCGAGAACTCCTTGCCGGCCTGCTCGTCGATGGCCTCCGGGATCTCGAAGCCCAGGTTGCGCATGAACGTCGAGCGGCTGTCGGTGGAGGCGTAGGCCCCGAAGCCCTCGGAGCTGTACGCACCGACGACGGCGGTCTTGCCCGCGAAGTCCGGGTGCGCCTCGCGCGCCTTTGCGTAGGCGTCGTCGAGGCCGGAGAGCAGCTCCTTGCCCTCGGACTCCTTGCCGAGCGCCTTCGCGATCATCGTGGTCTGCTGCTCGGTCGAGGCGAGGTAGTTCTCGCCGCCCTTCGGGATCGCCACGGTCGGCGCGATGGCCGAGAGCTTGTCGTACCGCTCCTTGTCACCCGACGACTTCACGTCGAGGATCACGTCGGGGTCGAGCTTGAGGATGTCCTCGTAGCTCGGCTCGAGCGTCTGGATGATCTTCGGCGACTCGTCGTACGCCCCCTTCAGCCACGGGCCGACGCCGTCGCCACCGAAGGCGAGCCAGTCGCTCGCGCCGACGGGCTGCACGCCGAGCTCGAGCGCGGTCTCCGCGTCGCCCCAGCCGAGTGCGACGACGCGCTTCGGCTCGGACTCGATCGTCGTGGTGCCGAGGCCGGTCGTGATGGAGACGGGGAACGCCGCGTCGGACGAACCCGAGGACGATCCGGTGGAGGAGTCGGAGCCAGAGGCGCACCCGGCGAGGACGAGGGACGCAGCGGCGACGGCGCCGGCTGCGGCGAGCACGCGGCGGAGACGGAGGGGAGAGTTCACGAAGGGTAGCCTAACCTAACGGGATGCTCAGGAGCACGCCTGGATAGGCTGGGGCACCGTGGCGCCATCTGATCCCGGCCGCACGCACCTCGCGGTGCTCGGCTCCCCCATCGCGCACTCGCTCTCGCCCACGCTCCACGCTGCGGCCTACGACGCGCTCGACCTGCCCTTCACGTACGGGAGGCACGAGGTCGCGTCCGGCGGGCTCGCCGCGTTCGTCGCGGGGCGGGGTCCGGAGTGGCGTGGGCTGAGCCTGACGATGCCGCTCAAGCGCGAGGTGCTGCCGCTGCTCGACCGCACCACCCCGCTCGTCGACGAGCTCGGGGTCGCGAACACGGTCGCGTTCCGCCACGAGGGGTCCACGATCGTCCGAGCCGGCGCCAACACCGACGTGCAGGGGCTGGTGCGCCCGGTCGAGGCGCTCGGGCACCTGCCGGGCGAGGCGACGATCCTGGGCGGCGGGGCCACCGCGGCGAGCGCCCTGACCGCGGCCGTCCGGCTCGGGGCGTCGCTCGTCCGGGTGTTCGTGCGGGACGCCGCGAAGACGCGCGCGCTCGTCGACCTGGCCGTCCGGCTCGGTGTGACGCTCGAGGTCCACCCCCTGACCGAACTCCCCGGCACGCACCACGGGTTCGTCGTCTCGACGCTGCCCGGTGGCGCCGCCGACCCGCTCGACCTGCGTCCGTCGGGGCCCGACGCGGTGCTCTTCGACGTCGCCTACGAACCGTGGCCGACCGCCGCGGCCGGGCGCTGGTCGGACGCCGGAGGCCGCGTGCTGAACGGCCTCGACATGCTCACCGAGCAGGCGATCGGCCAGATCCGGTTCTTCCTGACGGGCGACGAGGACGAGTTGCTGCCCGACGAGGCCGGGGTCCGCCGGGCGATGCGCACCGCGGTCGGCCTGCCCGGAGTGATCGGGCGGTAGCCGCGGAGTCACCGACGACGACGATCAGCCGACCACGCCGTCCACGTAGAACCAGCGGCCCTGCTCGCGGACGAAGTCGCTCGTCTCCTCGAGCGTGCCGCGGTCGTCGTCGGAACGCCACCACGCACGGAACGTGACGGTGCCCCGGGAGTCGAACGGGCCTCCCGAGCTGGTCGCCAGCACGTCCAACCGGGTCCAGCGCTGGGACGGGTCCAGCTCGAGCTCCGCCGGGCGGGTGCGCGGGTGCCAGGTGAGCAGCAGGTACTCCGGCAGGCCGAGCGCGAAGGCGGTGAAGCGGGAGCGCATGAGCCGCTCGGCCGTCGGCGCGACGGCCCCCGCGTGCAGCGGGCCGCAGCACTCGCCGTAGGGGTTCCCGCTCAGGCAGGGGCAGCGCGTCTCGTCGGTGACCACGCCGGAACGCTAGTCGACGATCGAGATCGAGACGGTGATGTTGCCGCGGGTGGCGTTCGAGTACGGGCAGATCTCGTGGGCGCGCTCGGTCAGGCGCTGGCGCTGCTCCCGCTCGGCGGCGGGGGCGTAGACGTCGAGTTCGACGGCCAGGCCGAAGGTGCCGTCGCCGGCGCTGCCGATGCTGACCTCCGCCGAGACCTCGGCGCCGGTGGTGTCGACCTCGAGCTCCCGGCCGGCGGCGTGCAGGGCGCCGAGGAAGCACGCGGCGTACCCGGCGGCGAAGAGCTGCTCGGGGTTGGTGCCCTCGCCGCTGCCGCCCATCTCCCGGGGCGGGCGGGTGTCCAGGTCGAGCCGGTCGTCCTCGCTGCGGACGTGCCCGTCGCGGCCGCCCCCGGTGGCGTGGGCGGCGGCGGTGTAGACGATGTCGAGACTCATGGTCCGAGGTGACCGCCCTCGCCTGGACGATCCCTGAGCAGCAGCACCACGGCGGGCGGAGCGTGGCCCGGGTCACCGCGAGCTCGGGCGTGGCGCGTGC